>NZ_KI391974.1:340823-571517 GCF_000161955.2 Streptococcus sp. 2_1_36FAA | reverse complement strand
CGGAACTGGCAGACGCACAGGACTTAAAATCCTGCGATTGGAAACGATCGTACCGGTTCGATTCCGGTCCTCGGCATATATAATAATGAGCACCCTTAGCTCAACTGGATAGAGTACCTGACTACGAATCAGGCGGTTAGAGGTTCGACTCCTCTAGGGTGCATATAGTGATAGGAGATATTCGATCACGACGGGAAGTAGCTCAGCTTGGTAGAGTACTTGGTTTGGGACCAAGGTGTCGCAGGTTCGAATCCTGTCTTCCCGATTGTATTTAATTTGGGCTAACTTATGGTTTAGTTTTTTATTTTAAAAAAAAGTCAATTGAAGAAACTTCAATTGACTTTTTTCATAATAGATTTGTTTATTACATGATTGAGTATTCATCTGCTAACATAATCGTTTCTTTTCCATTATTATCTGTAATGTAGATAGTTCGAGGATAGAATGGATTGAATTTATATGTGAAATCGAAGGAGATCAGTGTATCAAGATGAGCTTCAGAAAATCGATAAGTTAGTTTTCCATTATTATTAAGAAGTTCGAATTGGATGAGATTTTCTAGTGGAAATGTATCTTTTAGGAAGTTATCAATAATGTACCAAAATGTATCAATGACTTCATCTGGTAAACTAGTAACTATTCCAAAACTAGCATATCGTCCTTTAGTGTTGGTAAATGCCATATTAACTGATCCTTTCGTAAATTGTTTTCTTTATGATACTGAAAAATTGCTTAGATTGCAAGAAATTGCTTTTCATTTTTGGAAAACAAAAAGAGCATGAGCTCTTTTGACAACTTTAGCGATTCTTTAGTTCAATATAGCGTTTGTACCAAATGTTAACATAAGCTTGCGAAAATGGTCCACGTTCTTGGTTGATCCAATCAACAAGAATTTTTACATTTTCCTTTAGAATATAATCTAAGTCACTTGAATAATTCATTTTTTTCTTATGGCGTTCGTATTCTTCTACATCTAGCAGGCGTTTTTCTCCGTCAGCAAAGACTTTTACATCTAGGTCGTAGTCAATGTATTTTAAAGCCTCGCTATCGAGATAGTAGGGGCTGGCTAGATTGCAGTAATAAGATGTGCCATTTTCTCGAATCATTGCAATGATATTAAACCAATATTTCCTATGAAAATACACGATTGCTGGTTCACGAGTCACCCAGCGTCGTCCGTCACTCTCCGTAACAAGAGTATGGTCATTTACCCCAATAATCGCATTTTCTGTTGTTTTTAGTACCATGGTGTCGCGCCATGTACGGTGCAAGCTACCATCATGCTTATAACTTTGAATTGTAATAAAGTCGCCTTCTTTTGGAAGTCTCATTTTTTACCAACTTTCTACAATTTTTAAAGTTTATCACTAATTATTGTATCATATTTTCATGAATAATTCTAAGTTTTTCCCTAAAATTTTTAGAAATAATCTCTCAGAGCGCTAGCAATGTCAGAGAAATCATAGCCTTTGCGAGCTAGTGCTTGGGTCAGACGCTGTTTTAAGTCATAGCCGTCGTACTTTTTTGAGTACTTGCGGTATTGCTTGTCTAACTCTTTATAGAGTAGCTCTTCTTGGTTCTCTTGGTCTTCTTCGATGTCCAAATGCTGATAGGCGGTTTTGGCTTGGCTATATGAAAAACCTTTGTTTATCAAGGATTGAAGAATTTTTTCTTGTAGGGCCTTGCTGGGCAGTTTTCCCTGGTATTTTTTGAGCAGCTTTTGGGCAACCTTGTCTGTTAATTCAGTGAAATCAAACTGGCTCAATTCTTCTTCTATGATAGTGCTAGAAATTCCTTTTTGCGTGAGCTTTTGTTTGAGAACAAAAGCGCCTTTGTCACCAGTGAGAAGGTTGGATTGGATAAAAGAATTAGCATACTTTCTATCATTAATCCAATTATCTTTTCTTAGATTGTCCAAGACCTGGCTGATGGTTTCCGGTTGGATGTCGTGCTGCGTTAAGTAGTCTTTAACTTCCTTAGTAGTTCTTTGCTTAAAGGAGAGATGGTAGAGGGCTAGGTTTTTGCCATAGGAAAATTGGGCATAGTCTTGAATTTTTTTTAGCTCTTGCTCTGTGATTTCCATTCCTTTAGACAGCATGAATCGGACGATGGTGTCTTCTGTAATATAGAGCTTTTCACTGTCGTCCAACTCCAAGAGGTAGAGTCTTTTTTTCTTTTCGATTTTTGTGATTTTCATAGGGGATTTTGGTAGAATCCTTTCTTCTAGCTAAATGCTTCAAAGGCAGCTATCAAGCGCAGTTTGTCTGTATCAACATCCTTCCTGCCATAGTAGTCAAGAAAGAGCTCTGCATATTGACGGTCAGATAAATTATAAGTAAGAGACCAGATGGCCCAGTAAAGGTCAATGTGGCGATCACTGAGGCCAGCGAGACCAACGTCAATAAAGCAGGAGAAGGTTGCTGCGTCTTTCAGAATGAAATTAGGCAAGCAGGCATCTCCATGAATCAAGGCATCCACCGTCAGTAAGTGTCCCTGCTCTTGGATAAGCTGGTAGGCTTCCTCACGACTTGAGATGTGAAATTGAGGCAGCAAGGCTTTTTGATAAAAGCAGCCTTTCCGATAATTATGCTCTGCTTGCTCTTTATAGTGTTGGAGGCGATGCTGAATTGGGAAATGCTGGGGTTGGAGGCTGTGAAGTTTTCTGAGTGTGACAGCCATCGTTTGGCAAAGTTCTTCTGGCTGTTGGAGAAAGGTGAGGGCGTCCTTGCCCTTGGCTTCTTTAGTCAGCAGGTAGTCTTTATCTGCTGCTAGGTAGTGAATGACAGACACACCGAGCCCTTGTTTTTCAAACCACTTGGCAAGTGTGGCCTCTTGTGCTAACTGGCCTTTTTGATCGATTTTCAAATAATAGCCCGTATCGGCATAGAAAACACTGGCTCCAGAATGTGAGGAGCTGTCGTAAAAATTGGCTCCCTCTAGATAAGTTCGTATTTGCTCAGGGAAATGGTCTAGTGGAAGGGATATTTTTTTTGATTTCATACTTTTATTGTAACATATTCTCAACTAATGCGAGGCAGCGTGGTATAATAGAAGCATGAATGTGAAAGTGAATCAAAGAATCCCTTTGAAAATTAAGAAAATGGGGATTAATGGTGAAGGGATTGGATTTTATAAGAAAACGCTGGTCTTTGTGCCTGGGGCTTTGAAGGGTGAGGAAGTCTACTGTCAGGTGACTAGAGTTCAGCGTAATTTCATCGAGGCCAAGCTCTTGACAATTAACAAACGGTCGAAATTTCGGGTGGAGGCGCCTTGTGAGATTTATGATAGCTGCGGGGGCTGTCAAATCATGCACCTCCACTATGACAAGCAGTTAGAGTTTAAGGAAGATTTGCTGCGTCAGGCCTTGAAAAAATTTGCGCCAGCAGGCTATGAGAACTATGAGATTCGTCCGACTATTGGTATGCAGGAGCCACTCTATTATCGGGCTAAACTGCAGTTTCAGACTCGGAAATTTAAGGATGAGGTCAAGGCGGGGCTTTATGCCCAGAATTCCCACTATCTGGTCTCGCTGAAAAACTGTCTGGTTCAGGACAAGGTGACGCAACAGATCATAAATAAGGTGGCTCGGCTTTTAGGCAAGTACAGGCTGCCTATTTATGATGAGAGGAAGACTGCTGGAGTACGTACCGTTATGATTCGCAGGGCCAGAAAGACGGGACAGGTGCAGATGATTTTTGTGACAGGGCGCAAGCTAGACTTTTCTCCAGTCGTCCGAGACCTGGTGGCTGAATTTCCTGAGTTGGAAACAATAGCAGTCAATTATCATACGAGCAAGTCCAGTGAGATTTATGGGGATAAGACAGAGATTATCTGGGGCGAGAAGGCCATCCAAGAAGGAGTGCTGGACTATGAGTTCTCCCTATCGCCTCGAGCTTTCTATCAGCTCAATCCTGAGCAGACAGAGGTGCTCTACGGGGAGGCGGTTAAGGCGCTGGATGTGACGAAAGAAGACCATTTGATTGATGCCTATTGCGGAGTGGGGACCATTGGTTTTGCCTTTGCTAAAAGGGTCAAGTCTCTGCGGGGTATGGATATCATCCCTGAGGCCATTGAAGACGCTAAGCGTAATGCGAAACGAATGGGATTTGATAATACACTCTATGAGGCTGGGACGGCAGAGGAGATTATTCCTCGCTGGTATACTGAGGGTTTTCGGGCGGATGCCTTGATTGTCGATCCGCCACGAACTGGTCTGGACGATAAGCTGCTGGAGACAATTGTCCGCTATGCACCTGAGAAGATGGTCTACGTTTCCTGCAATGTCTCAACTCTGGCTCGGGATTTAGTCAAGCTCTCTCAGGTCTACGATGTTCACTATATCCAGTCGGTTGATATGTTTCCGCATACCGCTCGGACCGAGGCAGTGGTGAAATTATCCAAGCGAGATAGCTCTCGTTCGAGTTAATCGTAAGCAGCTCGCAAGAGCTAACAAAATCATTCTAAAAAGGACTTAGTTTTCTCTAATACAGGACTAAGTCTTTTCTTTTGTCAAAATTGCAATGGTTTTATAGGAAGATTAGTCCACACCTAATTAATTAGTCATAAAAAGAGAACACTCGTTAAGTGTTCTCCAATGGCAATCAGTTATATTAGAATAAACCGAAGACTAGGACTGCAAGGACGGCACCGATGATTGGTCCGATAACTGGAATCCAAGCATAGCTCCAATCACCATCACCTTTATTTGGAATGGGAAGAAGACTGTGCATGATGCGAGGTCCTAAGTCACGAGCTGGGTTGAGGGCATAGCCTGTTGTTCCACCAAGTGAAAGACCAATCCCGACAATCAATGTTCCGACTGCAAAAGTGCCAATGCCTGCTTGTAGCTTATAAAGTCCAAGAGCGAAGATAGTCAGCACTAGAACAAAAGTTCCAAGGATTTCGCTAATCAGGTTAGAGAAGGTATCTTTGATAGCTGGGCCTGTGCTGAATGTGCCCAAAACGTTAGCTGGATTTTCTTCAGCCAAATAGTGAGGTTTGAACTGTAGGAAGACGAGGAACTGTCCGACCATAGCTCCTGCAAATTGAGCAAGGATGTAAGGAAAAACAGATGCCCATGGCAAATCACCTTTCAGAGCGACTCCGATAGTTAGGGCCGGATTCAGATGGGCTGGGCCAAGGTTGCCAGATACAAAAGCAGCGATGGCAACAGCGATCCCCCATCCCATGGTAATCACAATCCAACCTGAATTGTGGCTCTTAGTTTTGGGAAGAACTACACCTGCAACTACGCCATTTCCCAAAAGGAGCAAGAGCAGTGTTCCTAAAAATTCGCCAAATATTTCTTTCATCATCTATATTACTCCATTTAAAAGAAGGGGTGGCTGACAGTTCTTGGTCTACCGCCTCTTCTCGTATTTTCTATTTTTTTAATTCTTCTAAATCGTTATTTGCAAGGGCAGCTTGAACATCATTTCGATAAGCTGCTTTTTCATCTTCTGTCCAGTCGTAGAATCGTCCCATTTCATCCAGAACAGGTTCTACAATAGCATCTAAACTATCTCGCATAAAGAGCATGTGATTTGTCCGGCGAAGCAGGAAGTCAACTGGGCTGAGAGCTAATTCATTACGCATAGCATAATGCAGTGACAAGGTATCCGCTAGGCTAAGACCTGGTGCTTGTTCAATGCTGTGAGCGAGGGCATAGACTTTAGGAGCATTTGATCCGTAAAGGTTTGCAAGATAGAAGGCTTCTTTGCTGTCTAAGCCGCGTGAGACACCAAGTTGAGCAAAAGCTTCGATTTCGGAATCCACATTTGCTGGATTGAGCTCTCCGCCTGAAACAGGGTAGGTCTTCGAATTGATGAGTTTGAAGCTGCGGTCAAATTCTGCTCTGAGGATGTCAACGACACGCTCCATAGCACCTTCCGCCATCTTACGATAGTCTGTGATTTTACCGCCAGCAAGAGTCAAGAGACCATTGTTATCACGTTCCAGGCTGGAACCACGTGAAACTGCAGATGGGTCCAAGTGTTTTTCAGAAGTGCTGCTTTCGAGTTTGGTAACAGCCGCTTCGACATCCTCACGGGATTTTTCTTTGGCAAGATAGCTTTCAACAGTCGCAATCAGTGCATTGAAACTTTCGTCGCTAATGGTACCGTTGTTTCCGCCGTTGTAGTCAGAAGCACTGTTTCCAGCAATCAGAGGACGCAGACCTGCCCAACTGCTTTCGATGTCGTCAATTGTGATGTTTGCTTCTGGGAAGCGATTATTGACAATGCCCAAGAGGTAATCCACATCTTCCTGAGTCACTTTTGGATGCTCTAGGTCGCCAGTGTAGTCAGTGTCTGTCGTACCAAAGTAGGTTTTATTTTCACGTGGAAGGACAAAGACCATCCTGCCGTCTCCCAAGCCTGTATCAAAGTAGACTGGCTGAGAAACCTTGATCTTGCTAGAGTCAACTACCAAGTGGACACCCTTGGTTGGACGCATTTGAGAATATTTCTCACCGTCATTTGACAGATTGCGTACCTTGTCGCTCCAAGGTCCAGTTGTGTTGATGACCAAGCGAGCCTTGATTTCAAAGACTTCATCCGTCAAGAGGTCACGCGCAACAACGCCTGTAATCTTTCCAGAATCGTCAAAGAGGAAGCCTTCTGCCTTGACATGGTTGGCAATGAGAGCACCGTCTTGATTGGCACGTTTGATGTTTTCGATCACGAGACGCGCATCGTTGTTACGGAAGTCAAGATAGACACCGCCACCAACCAGACCTTCCTTCTTGAGTTCAGGTTCCCGTTCTAGCACTTCCTCCTTGCTTAAAACTTTGTTGGCAGCAGGAGTGTTGTTGACACCGGCCAAGAGGTCATAGAGGTCCATAGCCACTTTGAGGCGGAAGAGACTGAAAGTAGCGCCCTCTTCTTCATAAACAGGAAGTAGCATAGGATCTGGTTTTGGAATATGAGGGGCAATTTGCTGTACCACGGCACGCTCAGAAACTGTATCTGAGACCACTTCTACGTCAAATTGTTTGAGGTAACGAAGGCCACCATGGACCAATTTGGTAGAGCGGCTAGAAGTCCCTTCAGCAAAGTCCTGCATTTCAATCAGACCAGTCTCCAGGCCACTTGCAGCTGCTTGTAAGGCTACACCAGCACCGGTAATCCCCCCACCAATAATCAGGAGGTCCAAGGTGCGTTCCTGCAATTTTTTAATCGATAATTCACGTGTTTTCTTTGAAAATTCCATATTTACACACTTTCTAATTAAGTCGCGTTATTCTTTCAGTATTAGTCGTCGATTTCTGCAAAGACTTGAGTTGCTTTAACGGCTTTTTTCCATCCTTTGTAGAGCTGTTCCTTGCGAGATTCATTCATAGACGGCTCAAAGAGTTCTCCAGTTTCATTGAGAGTACGGAGTTCGTCTAAGTCTTTCCAGTAGCCTACTGACAGACCTGCCAAGAAGGCTGCACCGAGAGCAGTTGTTTCTAAGTTTTTAGCACGGGCAATATCGATTCCCAAAATGTCAGCCTGGAACTGCATGAGGAAGTTGTTCATAGCAGCACCGCCGTCGACTTTGAGGACTTGAATAGCAGTCTTGGCATCCACCTGCATGGTATCAATGATGTCGCGTACTTGGTAAGCGATGGATTGCAGAGTAGCCTTGATAAAGTCTTCCTTGCTGGTTCCGCGGGTCAAACCAAAGACAGATCCACGTGCATTTTGATCCCAGTAGGGAGCGCCCAGACCTGTAAAGGCAGGTACGACATAGACTTCGTCATTGTTGTGAGAATCTAGGGCATATTTTTCAGATTCTGGTGAATTTTCAACCATCCGAAGACCGTCGCGCAGCCATTGAATGGCACTTCCGGCAATGAAGATAGAACCTTCTAAAGCATAGTAAACCTTGCCGTTGATACCGTAGCCGATGGTTGTCAAGAGGTTGTTTTCAGACAGCTGCATCTCTTCACCGGTGTTCATGATGATGAAGGAACCAGTTCCGTAAGTGTTTTTGACCATACCAGGCTCAAAAGCTAACTGTCCAAAGAGAGCTGCCTGTTGGTCACCAGCCATACCAGAGATTGGAACTTCTCCACCGTAGAAATGGAATGGAGCAGTCTTGCCGTAGATTTCAGAGTTGGAACGAACTTCTGGAAGCATAGCTTTTGGAATGTTAAGGATTTCCAAAATCTCGTCGTCCCATTTGAGTTCCTTGATGTTATAGAGCATGGTACGGGCTGCATTTGAGTAGTCGGTCACATGAGCCGCACCGTCAGTCAATTTCCAAACCAGCCAGGTATCAATAGTACCAAAGAGCAATTCACCCTTTTCAGCTCTTTCTTGCGCTCCCTCTACATGATCCAAAATCCAGCGAACCTTGGTAGCAGAGAAATAAGCATCAATGATCAAACCAGTCTTTTCATGGAATTTTTCCACATAGCCTTGGCTTTTCAGCTGTTCAGCCAGAGGAGCAGTCTGGCGAGATTGCCAAACGATAGCATTGTAGATAGGAAGACCTGTATTTTTATCCCAGACGACAGTTGTTTCACGCTGGTTGGTGATTCCGATGGCTTCGATTTGGTTAGGTTTGACTCCACTTTCGATGAAGGCACCGGCGATAACGGACTGCACAGAGTTCCAAATTTCATTGGCATTGTGCTCAACCCATCCAGCTTGAGGGAAAATCTGAGTAAATTCTTTTTGACTGGAGCTAACTTTTTCTCCTTTTTTATTAAAGATGATGGCGCGTGAACTAGTTGTTCCTTGGTCGATGGCCATGATGTATTTTTCTTGTGACATGAACTGTCCTCCTAGTAAAAATCTTGAGGATGTTTCCTCTACAGTAACTAGTATATAAAATAAAACGCTTTCTTTTTCATCAACTTTTTTTAAATTTTTAAAAAAATTGAGGAGATTGTGCGAAAATCACAAAGAAACCTGGATTTCTCCAAGTTTCTCAATGAAATATCATGTGACGGATTTGAGCCAAATCTTCCAAATCCAAGTCATTTTTTAAATAATAGATGGGAACTTGCTGGGCCTGATGAATAGGATTGTTGGTGATGATGAGGTCATAATTTCTGGTAAGATCGTAGGATTCAATCGTAATAAAGCGATTGTACTCTAAATACCGTCTTAAAATGGCCGTCATACTGGAAACAACGATAAAGCTATCTATCAAGTCCATGCCTATCTTGATGACTTGACCGTCGTTTTCAGCAATGTACTCCATCAGCTGGAGCCATTCCCACAAAACCTTTTTATCCAGAGATGTTCCCTGCTGAAAAATAGGCAGTTTGCTAAAAATAGTGTCTGCTACTTGTCGATAATCGTATTCGCTCCACAAGTATGGGTGGCGCAATTCCAAGTTGTGCTTGTATTTGTCTTGCAATAGATAGCCTTTGAAAAGAAAGTCACTGGCGCAGAGCTGGCTTAGTTCGTAGGTCACCTGATCCTCAATATAGTCCCCTAGCAAGTTCTGGCCCTTCATCTCTTGAATCAGTTGCGTAATCAGACTGGCAATTTCACCGCCAAAGCCCAGAATATACTCCATGGTGTGCAAGGGTAGAACCCGATGGGAAAGCAGAAATGAAAAGAAAATCATCATTTCCCCGTCTTCCTGACTCAGAGTGATGTGCTGTCCAGCAAAGAAATCATTTGTCCTGCGATGCAAGCGCTGGTAGAAGATATTTTCAAAATAGCCCTGCATTTTCTGCTCAATGTCTTTGAATTGACAGGCATTGACTCTTAGGCGCTGTTGGGTGATATGTGTCCAAAGGGCCAAGTCCAATCGCTGGCCTTGAGAGAGCTGGGCTCCGCAGAGTTCTTCTAAGACGACAACTTCCTTCCTTCTTTCTGGTTTTTGAAGTTCTTTCTCCCAATCTTGGCTGGACCAGACCTTGCGAAAGAGGCAGAAATATAAGTAGCGGATCTGGTGCTCAGGTCCTTTCAAGCGGCCATTTTGGATAGATAGTTCAAACTCTGATAAAATCTGATTTAGACCAGATATATGACGGCCGAGTGTTGCTTCACTGATCATGAGCTCTTGGGCTAATTGATGGGCTAAAAACTGCTGATGGTAGAGCAGGTAGTCTAAAATCTGGTATTTGACAGCATTGCCCAAGAAAAGTCTGCGAATGTCACGACCTTTGGTATCAGGTCCGACGGATAGACCGAGCGTTTCGTCCTGAAGCTGGATGGATAAGGCTACTTGATGGTCGCTAGCCTTGTCATTTATCAGGCTAATGTACTTGGTCAAGGTTGCTTTTGAGAAGCCTGTTTCAGACATAACGTCCTTCAAACTGGATGTAGAATGTTGCTGTAAATAAGATAGGACAATAAACTGTCCCGCTTCACTCTTTTCCATTAAGTCTGCTAGATACATACGAAAACCCTTTCAATTCACTAGTCTTAGCTTAACACAAAATAGGAAAAAGAAGAAACAATGTGCTTCAATTTTTCTTATCGTTGCCTGGGTCAATAATGGAAGGCAGAAGTCTGTCATTATGTCTATCTTAATTCGCTATTCCATTTCTTTTGAACAAGCGTAAGAGGAGCAGACACTCCTGCTTTTTTTTGCTTTGAGTCTGATAGCTTTTTTATGGTATAATTGTAGAAAAATGACGATGAAGGAGCAGTTATGGATAATGCGATTGATTTGTCTATCCCAGTGGCAGAAGTGATTGAGAAGCAGCCTGAGGTTTTGGATGTTTTGGTCGAGTTGGGCTTTACGCCTCTGGCCAATCCCGTTATGCGCAATACAGTCGGGCGCGTGGTTTCTATCAAAAAAGGCGCTGGTATGAACGGCATTGACCTTAATAAAATCAAGCAAACCCTAGAATTAAATGGCTATGAAGTGGTGGGGATTTAGACATGGCTACTGAACGCATTGAAGTCCTCAAGTCTATCTTGCTGGACCTACATAACGGAGCTTCTGCAGAGTCTGTTCAGGAGCTCTTCAATGAGCATTTTGCGGGTGTGTCCGCTATCGAAATCAGCCTGATGGAGCATGAGCTGATGAACTCGGATACGGGAGTGACCTTCGAAGATGTCATGTCCCTCTGTAACGTCCATGCCAACCTCTTTAAAGGTGTCATTCAGAATGTAGAGGTGGCGGATACCGACCATCCAGGTCATCCGGTTCAAGTCTTCAAGCAGGAAAATCTAGCGTTGCGGGCTGCCCTCATGCGAGTTCGCAGGCTCCTATCTACCTATGAAAGTACAGAAGATGAGGAGCTTCTTCCAGAAATCCGTAAGGGACTCCAGCGCCAGCTGAGTTTGGTGGGACAGTTTGATGTCCACTATCAGCGCAAGGAAGAGCTCATGTTTCCCATCATGGAGGGCTACGGTCACGATTCGCCGCCCAAGGTCATGTGGGGGGTAGATGATCAGATTCGAGCCCTTTTCCAAGAGGCTAAGATTGCTGCAGAGCAGCTGCCAGATACTTCTATTGAAGAAGTCAAGGACAAGTTTGAGACTTTTGCGGCTGAGTTTGAAGCTATGATTTTCAAGGAAGAGTCTATCCTTCTAATGATTCTCCTTGAGTCCTTTCATCAGGATGACTGGCTCAAGATTGCTGAGGAGAGCGATGCTTATGGCTATGCCATCATCAAACCAACGGAAAAATGGATTCCTGCGCGGCACTCATTCTCGGAGGAGGAAGCTGGGGCTGCTGATGATGAAGGAAGCGAAGCGCCAGCCAGCATAGAACAGGCTAGTGATGGCAGATTTCAGCAGGTCATTGATACGCCGGATGGTCAGGTCACTATTTCCTTTAAGCCCAAGGAAAAGAAGGAGCAAACCTTTAATCGGGACTCCCAGCAGCCTTTTGGTCATGGCTACCTGTCGGTGGCGGAGGCCAATCTGATTTTGGACCATCTGCCCATGGAGATTACCTTTGTCAATAAGGACGATATTTTTCAGTATTATAATGACAGTGTGCCGGCGGATGAGATGATTTTCAAGAGGACGCCGTCCCAGATAGGGCGCAATGTCGAGCTCTGTCACCCGCCCAAGTTTTTGGATAAGGTTCGGCGGATTTTCAAGGCTCTGCGCGAGGGAGAGAGGGGCAAGTTTGAGATGTGGTTCAAGTCGGAATCGCGTGGTAAGTTTGTCCATGTGACCTATGCGGCAGTGCGAGATGAATCTGGTGAATTTCAGGGGGTGCTGGAGTATGTGCAGGACATTCAGCCCTTCCGTGATATTGACAGTGATTTTTACCGAGATTTGGACTAGGTATTTGCAGTTAGAAAGTGAGAAAAATGAGTTACGAACAAGAATTTTTACAGGAGTTTGAAGCTTGGGTTAAGACCCAGGTCATGATTAACGAGATGGCCCTCAAGGAGAGTCAGGCGGTCTACGAGGCGGACCAGGATGAGCGGGCCAAGGAAGCGGCTATTCGCTATGAGAGTCGTCTTGATGCCTACCAGTTCCTTTTGGGGAAATTCGCCAACTATCAGGCGGGCAAGGGATTTCACGACCTGCCAGATGGACTTTTGGGTGAGAGAAATTATTGATTTTTCGCTTGAAAGGTGATAGAATAGGTTCATCAGAGGTGTTTTGAGTCAAGCATTTTACAGAAAGTGGCGATGCTGAGAAGTCCACAAATGTGTCAAAACTGGTTGCTGATGGATGAAAAATTGAAATAAATAAAGCAGCGGGCCTGGCCCGAAACTGGGTGGTACCGCGGATAAACACATTCGTCCCTGTCATGGATATGGCAGGGGCTTTTATTTTGCATCTTAGTCAAAGGAGGTTGTCATGAAGCAATCCTTTAAAACAAGTAAGCTCTATTATGGCTTTCCCATTTTTATTCTTGGTTACCAGGATCAGACCTTTGGGTATAATATCACAACTTGCAGTTCCTCTTATAGCCTGGGTGATTGGCTAGTTATCGGAGTTGGTGCTGAGGAAAATGCTGCGGAGCAGATTAAGTATTATCAGAAATTTACCGTGAACATCCCTGATGAAAACCTCATGCTCGAGATGGAGCAGGCGGGTTTTATCAGCCATCGGGAGAAATTGGAATACTTAGGGCTAGACTATAAGATTTCTGAACGGACTCAAGCTCCTATTTTAGAAGCATGTCCACTTGTTCTAGAATGTCAAGTCAATAGGATTATTGAAGAAGATGGTATCTGCCATATCTTTGCCAAGATTCTTGAGCGACTTGCTGATTCTGATTTCCTAGATGACAAGGGACATTTTAAAAATGATCGTTTTGCTCCGACCTACTTTATGGGAGACGGTAACCAGCGCGTTTATCGCTATCTAGATGACCGAGTCGACCCCATGGGAAGCTTTATCAAGAAAGCGAGGAAGAAGGATGACAAGAGCAATATTACCTGAGCGAATCGAAACGGAGCGACTTATCTTGCGAGTCCGTACAGTGGCTGATGCTGAGGATATCCATGCCTATGCGAGTTTGCCAGAAGTCTCCTATCCAGCAGGCTTTCCGCCCGTCAAGACCTTGGAAGATGAGATTTATTATCTGGAGCATATCCTTCCTGAGCGTAATCAAAAGCAAAATCTCCCAGCAGGCTATGGAATTGTTGTCAAAGGGACGGATAAGGTCATTGGTTCCGTTGATTTCAACCATCGACACGAAGACGATGTACTGGAGATTGGCTATACCTTGCACCCAGACTATTGGGGACGAGGCTATGTCCCAGAAGCAGCGCGTGCCTTGATTGACCTAGCTTTTAAAGAACTGAATCTACATAAAATTGAATTGTCTTGCTTTGGCTATAATCTTCAAAGTCAACGAGTCGCTGAGAAACTTGGCTTTACCCTCGAAGCTCGCATAAGAGACCGCAAAGATGCCCAAGATAATCGCTGTGATGATTTGCGATATGGCTTGCTTAGGAGTGAGTGGGATATACCAAACTAGTGTTAGATTGGGGGGAATGATTGAAATTATTGCATTATTTTAAGACTGGTAGTAGGTTGATGAGTATTTTTGTTCAAGTTTGGAAAATACTTTTGAACGCGCTAGCTTATTTTCCAATACTATCCCTTGTATCTGTTTTAGGTATAGCACTTCCCGCATTTTTGTTAAGCTTATTTTTTAGCGAGATTACTTTACGTTATATTTTAGAGATAATTATTTGTTTATTACTGATAGGTTTTTATCTTAAATTATTGTCTAAAAGAAGTATTTCTAAAATTAGCCTTTCGATTTATTGGTTTATTTCTATCTCGACTTTATTTTTATTCTTTTTAACCGATTTTAAATTTGTTATAATTTTTCAGTTTGCATTGATACTGATATATGCATTTAAATATATAAATCGATTTAATAAATTTAGAGATTTTCTTACTAAGAGTACGGAAGCCTTGGCTTTCATAAATGTGTTTGATGGGATCTTTTGTGGAGTGTTGATTTATTTTCTATATAATCCAAATCTAGTTGAATCAACTGTAAGCAAAAAACAAATAAATAATTGGATTGCTATTCTATTACTCTTAATACTACCATCTATATTATCTACTATAAAAAGTATAGTATCAATTAAGATATTTAAAAAAGTTAATAAAGTAGATGTTCCTAAGGGAAGGACACTATGGAATGTATATGCTACGATGTTTATTACTTCGTTTTTGTGGTATTATATCTATCTTTATTACTTTTTTTCTAAAGCTATGCATTCCGAGACTGTTTTAGTAATTGACATTCTTACATTCATTTTATATATAGTACTTTATTCATTCTTTTGGTGGCAAATTTATAATATGATTGGATATGGTGCAAGAGATATAAAAGAAGTGATTGCTTCATGGCTAATTGGAACAATATGTATATTATTGTTAGCAGTATTCAATCAAGTTGAAAATGAATTAATTAATGCTCTAAGCTGGTTTTTACCAATATTAATTCCTAACCTAATAGGGGAAATAAATTCTCAGTTTGATATAAATAAATATAAGAAAAAACCAATAAGAACTGATAAAATGGATAGACACCTCTATCGAATTCAAATCTATGGTTTTCTTACCTTATTAATGTTGAGTATTATTCCAAAGTTAATTGAAATTATATGGGGACTGAAGATCAAAGTAGAGTTGGCCAAACTTATAAATTCGTCATCTGATTGGATGTCTGAATTTCTTGCCTCAACCATAATTATTTTCTTTTGTTTCATATTATCATTAATTATTGGAGGAGGCCTGATTTGGTTGTTAAAATATTTCTATTTAGATCCACCAAAAAGATATTATAAATTTGAAAAAAATAAAAGGAGATTTTACTAATGAAAGAACTTTCACCTAAATACAATCCAGCCGAGGTTGAGGCTGGTCGTTACCAAAAATGGCTTGATGCCGATGTTTTCAAGCCTTCAGGCGATCAAAAAGCTAAGCCTTATTCAATCGTCATTCCACCACCAAACGTGACTGGTAAACTCCACCTTGGTCACGCTTGGGATACGACTCTGCAAGATATCATCATCCGTCAAAAACGCATGCAAGGTTTTGATACGCTTTGGCTTCCAGGTATGGACCACGCAGGGATTGCGACTCAGGCTAAGGTCGAGGAGCGCTTACGTGGTGAGGGCATTAGCCGTTACGACTTAGGTCGTGAAAAATTCCTCGATAAGGTTTGGGAATGGAAAGACGAGTATGCCACTACTATCAAGCAACAATGGGGTAAGATGGGGCTCTCTGTAGACTATTCTCGTGAGCGTTTCACCCTTGACGAAGGGTTATCAAAAGCGGTTCGTAAGGTCTTTGTAGAGCTTTACAAGAAGGGCTGGATCTACCGTGGTGAATTTATCATCAACTGGGATCCGAAAGCTCGTACAGCCCTTTCTGATATCGAGGTTATTCACAAGGATGTGGAAGGTGCCTTCTACCACATGAACTACATGTTGGAAGATGGTTCACGTGCCCTTGAAGTAGCAACAACTCGTCCTGAAACCATGTTTGGGGATACTGCCGTAGCGGTTAACCCAAATGATGACCGTTATAAAGACTTGATTGGTCAAAATGTTATCTTGCCAATCTTGAACAAGCCAATTCCAATAGTTGGGGACGAACACGCAGATCCTGAATTTGGTACCGGTGTGGTTAAAATCACTCCTGCCCACGACCCTAATGACTTCTTGGTTGGTCAACGTCATAACTTGCCACAAGTCAACGTTATGAACGATGATGGTACCATGAATGAATTGGCTGGTGAATTCAATGGCATGGACCGCTTTGAAGCTCGTAAGGCTGTTATCAAGAAGTTAGAAGAAATTGGTGCCCTTGTTAAGATTGAGAAGATGACCCACTCAGTTGGTCACTCAGAGCGTACAGGTGTGGTGGTTGAACCTCGCTTGTCTACGCAATGGTTCGTCAAGATGGACCAATTGGCTAAGAATGCCATTGCCAACCAAGACACAGAGGACAAGGTAGAATTCTACCCACCTCGTTTCAACGATACCTTCCTCCAATGGATGGAAAATGTCCATGACTGGGTAATCTCACGTCAGCTCTGGTGGGGCCACCAAATCCCTGCTTGGTACAATGCTGAGGGTGAAATGTATGTCGGTGAAGAAGCTCCTGAAGGTGATGGTTGGACTCAGGACGAAGACGTCTTGGATACTTGGTTTAGTTCTGCCCTTTGGCCATTCTCAACTATGGGCTGGCCTGATGTCGACTCAGAAGACTTTAAACGTTATTATCCAACATCAACTTTGGTGACTGGTTATGATATTATTCCGTTCTGGGTGTCTCGGATGATTTTCCAAGGTTTGGAATTTACTGGCAAGTCGCCATTCAAAAATGCCTTGATTCATGGTCTCATTCGTGATGAGCAAGGACGCAAGATGTCTAAATCTCTCGGTAACGGGATTGATCCAATGGATGTTATTGATAAGTACGGAACAGATAGCCTTCGTTGGTTCCTTTCAAACGGTTCTGCACCAGGGCAAGACGTGCGCTTCTCTTACGAGAAAATGGATGCTTCATGGAACTTCATTAACAAGATCTGGAACATCTCTCGCTACATCCTCATGAACAATGAAGGCTTGACCCTTGAGCAAGCAACTGCCAATGTCGAAAAAGTTGCAAACAAAGAAGCTGGAAATGTCACAGACCGCTGGATTCTGCACAACCTCAATGAAACGATTGGCAAAGTCACTGAAAACTTTGACAAGTTTGAGTTCGGTGTGGCGGGACACATCCTCTACAACTTCATCTGGGACGAGTTTGCGGACTGGTATGTTGAGTTGACCAAGGAAGTCCTTTATAGCGATAACGAAGAAGAGAAAGTCATCACACGTTCTGTTCTCCTTTATACCTTGGACAAGATCCTTCGTCTCCTTCACCCAATCATGCCATTCGTGACAGAGGAAATCTTTGGACAAATCTCAGAAGGCTCTATCGTTACAGCGGAATACCCAACTGTCAACCCAGCCTTTGAAGACCTTGCTGCCCACACTGGTGTGGAAAGTCTTAAAGACTTGATCCGTGCTGTTCGGAATGCGCGTGCGGAAGTAAACGTTGCACCAAGCAAGCCTATCACCATCCTTGTTAAGACAAGCGATAGCGACTTGGAAGCCTTCTTTAACAGCAATGTCAACTACATCAAACGCTTTACAAATCCAGAACACTTGGAAATCGCATCAACTATCCCTGCACCTGAACTCGCAATGTCAAGCGTCATCACAGGAGCAGAAATCTACCTGCCACTGGCAGACCTCCTCAATGTCGAAGAAGAACTGGCTCGTCTCGACAAGGAACTGGCTAAATGGCAAAAAGAACTGGATATGGTCGGTAAGAAGCTCTCTAACGAACGCTTCGTAGCCAACGCCAAACCAGAAGTCGTCCAAAAAGAACGCGACAAACAAGCTGACTACCAAGCCAAATACGACGCGACCGTAGCACGTATTGATGAGATGAAGAAACTCGTGAAATAAACACAGAAACACGGCTGAATGCCGTGTTTTTTTGGTATAATGAAATCAATATCTATTGATGGAGAAAGTGATGTCTAAACACCCTCATTATGAATTGTTAAATTTACTTGGCTACGGTCTTGCCAAGTTTGACAAACTTTTTATAAAAGAATTTCAATGTGCTAGTAAATCTGAGTTTTATCGCTATATAGTTTCTTTAGGTATCGCAGAAACAACTGGTGTAGTCAAAAATAGAATGGATTTATTCGACCCATATTTTGAGAACAATCGAAAAGGTTGGTGGCAAAAAGCTGAGGTATACCGTTTTAGAAAAGATCTAATTGACATGATGTTTGGGAACGAAGATGTTCACAGTTATGCAGAAATAGTTAAAATGCTGCTTGCAAGCGAAGGAAAGAAAACAGGTATAACCATCATTGAAAAGCCAATAGTCCGAACTAAATTCAAACGACTACAAGAAACTGGAATGGAAGCAGAGAATTATTTTATACTCCATTATGATAAAGAAGAAAAATTTCAAGGTGGACAATTGACCGATGCCCGTCTTTATGGTGATGGATATGATTTCCAAGTAGATGTTCAAGAACATTCTTACCTTGCTGAGGTTAAAGGGATTCGAAAATCTAAGGGACGTGTTCGTTTGACAGCCAGAGAATTTGAGAAAGCAAAAGAGTTTCAATCAGATTTTGTATTATCCTTGGTCACCAATCTAGATGACATTCCAAAGTTAGTATTAATCGATAATCCTTTGAAGCATTTTGAATTTGAAAAAAATATTGTCAAAAGTGAAATCATAGAATATAGAAGTTTAGAAGACTTGTACTAGTCGTTTAATATTTATAGATTTATAAGCATAGAAATATGGCTGGTTATCGTATGATATTAAATCCTCAAATCCTAGGGAAATCAGTATCTCTTCACAGGGAAGTACATGATGCTCTGTACTTTGAGTATAATTTCAATTTAACTTTTATCTTACAGTATCGGTATAGAATTCATAGACTAGGTCTAGAAGATAATCAATATACTAGATATTATTACTTGCAAACAAAATCCGAACCAGCTGATAGTGGTGATGCGGGATATATAGACGAGAAAATTTATTCAAAATTAAAGAAGAAAGAAGAAATTATGTATAATGCTATTGATAATGGCGATTTAAAAATAGAATTTTCTCAAAATGAGATAGATGAAGCAATTGATATTATTGATGAGGAACGGAAGCGTATTATAAAAAATGTAAATTAAGGTATTACAGACCCTAAAAAGTTGGCCAATTAAACTTCGGAGCACAGATACATTTCTCTCCTATTCTTGTTTCACCCAAAAATTTCACACATCTAAAATATCTTCAAAGGATGTTTAGTTATACTTGGTTTTTCTAGTTATTTACGAATTATAAGATAGATCTATCCAACTTGTTTTTTATTCCAGTGTGTAGTAAAATATAACTACATAAGAAAACCAATTTTAAAAGGAGTAATTTCATGGCTGTACCAACTTCAGTCCGTTTATCAGATGAGTTAAATGAAAAGCTGACTTTATGGACGAGTTCCCACAATATCTCTAAGTCGGAGTTTATTGCTCAGGTTTTGGCAGAAAAGTTAGAGGATCTTTATGATATCCAAGAAGCTGATCTGGCGATGCAGGAGTGGCTTGATAATGGCCAAGAGACTTATTCTCATGATGAGATGATGAAGCGCTATGGCTAAATATCAAATTCGTTATGCTTCAACTTTTTTCAAAGCTATGGATAAATTGGATAGAGGGACACAGAAGGTCATCGCTAAGTGGATTGATAAACATCTGGTAAATGTCGACTTTCCTAGGGCGCCAGGGAAATATTTGTCAGGCAACCTTTCGGGTTATGTGCGCTTTCGTGTGGGATCTTATCGGATTATTGCTAAGGTTGATGATGAAGATTTCGTGATTCTGAATATTCATGTAGCGAAACGTTCGGAAGTATATAACTTTACAGGAAAAGATTAATACTTAATTTTAGTAAGGCAAGATTATTTATATCATGCTGATTAGCCCCATATCATAAGCTCCCAGACTTCGCTTGGGAGCTTATTGCTTTATATCTTCTGTTTGGCCTTGATAGTGGTAAATGCAGAGTCGCTTTGCTTGGTCTGGTCGACTGACGGTAAAGTGGAAGTAATGGTCTTTCTGATCTAAACTTTTGGTTTTAGAGAGTTTGAAATAAGTGACCTGGCGACTGGCCATGTGGAGTAGGATGTCATCTTCCATGACCATCAGAGGCTGGGGAAGATTGGAGAATTGATAAAAATCCTCTTGAAATTGATAGTAGTTCTGGGAAAAATAGTCAAATTGAAGTTCCTCATGTACATTCTGAGTAGTCATCTGCGCCTCCTAGGGCTTGTATCGAAAGAATCTGGTGAATAGCAAGGACTTTGTAATGGTCACCTTCCTGCAGGAGAACCTGTTTGCTGTCCAGATGAGAGACTGTAGCAACAACATCAGTCAGCTTGCCCTGATTGAGAAAGGTGATTCGGATAGGAACTTGCTGAGTGTGGGCTTGGTTAAGCAGGTGGAATTTCTCCTGTCTGTCAAGCTGGGGCAGACGACTGATATCTAGTTCTTTTTTGGCCAGAGCAGTGCTATGTTCAGAGAGAAAAAAGCCAGCCCACTTAGCCATACCCCGATCCTGAAAGTCACGAGCAGACTGATAGGGGAGATAAGAGCGGTCGGTCATGATAAGCCCTCCAACCCTCCAGCTGAATGGCCACCTGTTAGCTTGCTTCGAGCGATAGCACGGGAGGAGTCCAGCAAGGCCGATCCCTTAAGCAAAGAGGCGAAACCGAAGCGATCTCTGATGTGGTCGATTGTCAGCTGGAGATCTTCTTCTTTTTGAATTTGCAAGGGATTATCAAAGAGAGAAATCAGACTATATCCTTGATCGACAAAGTCACTGTAAAAAACGCCAATCTGTCGGATAGCCCCACCCTGATATTTGGAACGAAAAAGCTGAACGACGTTTTGGGTCAGTCGATCGCTGTTATTGGTAGGCTCAATTTTTTTCTGTGTATGAATGGAAGGCAAGAGTTCCTGCTTGGAATAGCGGGCATAGATGGAGACACGCTGGCATTTCTTACCAGAGCGTCTGAGCCGAATCGCGACCTGTTCAGCCATTTCTCGAAAAACCA
Organism: Streptococcus sp. 2_1_36FAA; assembly: GCF_000161955.2. NCBI lineage: Bacteria > Bacillati > Bacillota > Bacilli > Lactobacillales > Streptococcaceae > Streptococcus > Streptococcus sp. 2_1_36FAA. Next base: position 550,493 of record NZ_KI391974.1, on the reverse strand, counting down.
GCTCAATATCTGCCTGCTGTCTATAATCACGGGGGAGAATTTGCGAATTCCCTAGTCCATGCGACTTGACCTGATAAGGCTTGTGAACATTGCTTTCATCAATGCCGTGAGCATGAAACCAAAGCTGCAGGCCCATGACTCCCATTTCTTTTTTGAGAATGTCGGGGTTAAAGTGAGCTAAATCATAAATAGAATGGATGCCTAGTTTCTTAAGACGGGTGGCTGTTCGGTGGCCGATGCCCCAAAAATCAGTCATGGTCGGAATAGTCCAGACCTTGCTGGGTACATCCACGTAGGACCAGTTGACCCGCATCTTTTTTGTATGTTTAGCTTCTATATCCAAGGCTAGCTTGGCGAGAAGAGGATTGGCGTTGCTCAGGCCGATAGAGGCATAAATCCCAGTCTTCTTCCAGATAGCCTGTTGAATGCGGGCAGCCAGCAGGTCCAGTTTGGTCCTGCGGTCCAGCGTCTGATCTGGAATGAAGTAGTTGATAGAGCTTGTCAAATCTAGGAAGCCCTCATCAATTGAGTAGGGGAAAATGTCATCGGGAGCTGCAAAATCCTGGAAAATCTTTTGGATTTCCATATTTTTCTGGATGTAGTAGTTCATCCGAGGTGGGACCAGTAGTGTTTTTTGGGCAGCGTCTTCGATAAAGCGCACATAATCTGCTGTAATAGGCAGTCCCTGCTTGCGGGCAGCAGCATAGTTGAACTTACGGGTGTGGACATCAAAAGGAAGATTATAGCTTCGGCTGACATTCTGGCTACCGAAATTCTTTTTAAAAAGAGGGGTGGCAGCTAGTATCAGTCCAGCGGAATTTTCAATTCGGCTCATGACACAGAGCGAGGTTTTTAAAGGGTCAAGGCCAAGAGCAATGCATTCGCAAGAGGCATAAAAACTTTTCATATCCACAAAAGCGATGTCTGAACGGGGCTCGCGTGAATAATCAAATAGGACCATCACTTACACCTCAATCGGCAGGAAATGTCCGACTACGATACCAACAATAGTAGGCTGGTCTTCATAGGGAGCAAAGAGATCCTCGTAGTCAGGATTGATAGACTCTAAGCGTAGGCCTTCAGCTTCGCGGTAGACTTTTTTGATATAGGTCTTGCCATTCCACATAAGAGCATAGACCGCCCCATCGTAGTCAAATCCCGTCTGTTTCATAAGGGCAACAGAGCCATTGGGATACATAGGCTCCATCGAATCCCCAGAGACCCAGGATGCAAAGTCGTGCTGGATATCTTGATCAAAGTAGACAGTTTCGTAGTCTGTTTCATTGTCATAGTAGCTGTGACCGCGACCCGCAGCCAGCTCAACAGATAGAACCTTATAAGATGTAAGGGAGCTAACTTTACGCTGTCTCTCTAGGAGCCGACTAGCGAACTGGTCTACTTCTTTTTTATGTGGTAGAGTTAGTAAAGGGTAGGTGTAGAGCGCGCTGGTCTCATCCACAAAGTAGTTCTCTTGGACCTTGAGACAGGTGGCCAACCTCCTGAGATTTTTGGCGTGGGGTTCTGCTAGACCATTTTCCCAAGCAGAGTAAGTCTTTCTGGAAATCCCAAGCTCTTGGTAAATGGAAGACTGAGTCAGATTAAGTTCCAGCCGGCGTTTTTTTAATTTTTCATGCGAAAACATATCACACCTCCTGTGTAACGTTTTAAAAGTTACGTTTAGTATAACAGATGAAATCGAGAAAAGCAAGTTCTTTATCATGGAAAATTAGGAGTAAATCTAAGATAGGATTTGTCAGTATTAAGATTGCTATCTCCGCAAAGTTTGTGGTAAACTAGAAAAAAAGATTGATTTGTAGGTAGAGAGATGTTTCCTATGACAGCAAAAACGACCATGACAGAAGAAGCTTACCGCCGTTTCGCTTGGGCCAACTTTTGGTATCGAAAGACAGGGCTCTTTCCTCTGATCATTGGTGAAGTGGCTTTGTTAGCAGTAGGATTGGTCTGTCTATTTTTTAGGGAGCCTTTGCCAGCTATTGGTATTTTCATTTTCATGCCGATCATGCCTTTTTTACTTTATCGTTCTTTTAACCAACAATTCCTCAAGCTCTATAAGGATAATCCTCTCTGGCATGATTTGGAGCAGGAGTTTAGCATCTATGAGACAGACTTTCAAGTCCTTAATCGCAATCATACCTCCCGATATAACTATCAGGATATTGTGGCGATTCTGGATAAGCCGGAGAGTTTTTACATCATGGTTGGCCGGTCAATGGGACTAATCTTGAATAAGGCAGATTGTCAGCCTGAATTAATTGATTTTTTACTGAAACTAAAAGAAAACAGAAGTCTCTAATGTTGGGGTGCTTCTGTTTTTTATCTGCTTAATTTTTAAAAGATTGGCCTGCTAGAGGCTAGTTATGTTATAATACTCTTTATGAGAGTTGTTGCAGGTAAATACGGGGGTAGGCCCCTCAAGACTTTGGACGGCAAGAAGACCAGGCCTACGACTGATAAGGTCAAGGGGGCAATTTTTAATATGATTGGTCCCTATTTTGACGGCGGTCGGGTGCTGGATCTCTATGCTGGAAGCGGGAGTTTGGCCATTGAGGCTATTTCGCGAGGTATGGAGGAAGCTGTCTTAGTTGAAAAGGATCGCAGAGCTCAGGTTATTATTTCAGAAAATATTCAGATGACTAAGGAGTCCACACGTTTTGACTTGCTCAAGATGGAGTCTGGCCGAGCCTTGGAAATATTGACGGGAACTTTTGACTTAGTTCTCTTGGATCCGCCTTACGCTAAGGAGCAGATTGTGGCAGACCTTGAGAAGCTAGAGGAGCGTCAGCTCTTGAGTCAGGATGTCCTAGTAGTCTGTGAGACAGACAAGGAAGTTGAATTACCTGAGGAAATTGCTGGCCTAGGCATTTGGAAGCAGAAGATATATGGAATTTCAAAGGTGACGGTGTATGTCAGATAAGATAGGATTATTCACAGGGTCTTTTGATCCTATAACTAAGGGGCATGTGGACCTGATTGAGCGGGCTAGTAGGCTCTTTGATAAACTCTATGTAGGAATTTTCTATAATCGGGAAAAGTCTGGTTTTTTCATCATTGAAGCCAGAGAACGGATAGTCAAAGAAGCACTGCAGCATTTGGATAATGTTGAGGTCATCACCTCTCAGAATGAGCTGGCGGTAATAGTGGCTAGAAGACTGGGAGCAAAGGCTTTTGTGCGTGGGCTTCGTAATAGCCAAGATCTAGATTATGAAGCTGATATGACCTTTTTTAATCGCGAGTTGGCAGGAGAGCTGGAAACGATTTTCTTGCTCAGCAAACCAGCCTATCGGCATATCAGTTCATCACGTATTCGTGAACTGATTGCTTTTCAGCAGGATATCGCGGCCTATGTGCCCCAAAGTGTAATCAAAGAATTAGAAAGAAGAACTTATGAAAAAAATTAGTGTTTATAAATGGCCCATTATTATTTTTTCAAGCTTGATTTTGCTTGCTGCATCTTTGACTGTTCCTTTACCATACTATATTGAAGTTCCTGGCGGTGCAGAGGATATTCGAAAGGTCTTGCTGGTTGATAATAAGGAAGATAAGGAAGCTGGATCTTACGAGTTTGTAACAGTTGGAGTTCAACGAGCAACCTTTGCTCATCTGGTTTATGCGTGGTTGACTGATTTCACAGATATCTACTCTGCTGAAGAAATGACTGGTGGATCATCGGACCAAGAATTTATTCGAATCAATCAGTTTTATATGGAAACATCCCAAAACATGGCCAAGTATCAAGGCTTGAAAACGGCTGGAAAAGATATTAGCATGAAATATCTGGGCGTCTATGTTTTGCAAGTCGCAAAAGATTCGACTTTTAAGGGAATTTTGAATATTGCGGACACGGTAACGGGAGTTAATGACAAGACTTTTGACAGTTCAGAAGAATTGGTGAAATATGTTAATTCGCAGAAATTAGGAGATAAGGTTAAGGTCACTTACCAGGAAGATGGTCAAGAAAAATCAGCGACTGGAAAGATTATTAAGCTAGAAAATGGTAAAAACGGAATTGGTATTAGCTTAATTGATAGAACAGAAGTTACTAGTAACATTCCAATTGAATTTACTACAGAAGGCATTGGAGGACCTAGTGCGGGTCTCATGTTTAGCTTGTCAATCTATACACAACTTGCAGATCCAACCTTACGAGATGGACGTGTGATTGCAGGTACAGGAACTATCAATCGTGATGGAGAAGTTGGTGATATTGGAGGGATTGATAAGAAAGTCGTCTCAGCTGCTAAAAGTGGTGCCAGCATCTTCTTTGCTCCCAATAATCCTGTAACAAAAGAAATGAAAAAAATCGATCCAAAAGCAAAGACAAACTATGAAACTGCAGTTGAGGCTGCTAAAAAGATTAAAACAGATATGAAAATTGTTCCTGTTAAAACCTTACAGGATGCCATTGATTATCTTAAGAACAATAAATAATAAAGCTGAGGTCAAGTAGCCTCAGTTTTTTTGATGGAAGTCTTGTTTGTCAAATTAGAGAAATTATCTGACTTTTCTCAGAAATGACTTTTTAAGGGTAAAAGCTTAAAATCTGCCTGTTTTTGTAGTATAATAGAGGAGTTATCTAGATAGAAGTGAGAAAATATATGCGCAAAGAAATTGCTCCAGAGCTTTATAATTACAATAAATTTCCTGGTCCTGAGTTCAAACAGATTGGTTCACAGGTCTTAACGGAGGAGATTGAGTTTAATTTGGTAGAGAACTACCGAGAAGCCTTTGATGTGACAGCTTTTAACCAACGCTTTTCAGAAATTTTGACCAAGTTTGATTTTATTGTCGGTGATTGGGGCAATGATCAGCTACGGTTGCGAGGCTTTTATCAGGATGAAAAAGCTAAGGAAAGCGACTTTAAAATCAGTCGTTTGGAAGATTATTTGCTGGAGTACTGTAATTATGGCTGTGCCTACTTTGTATTAGAAAATCTTCAGCCTAAGCGAGCTTCCTTTGATAAAAAATCTCGCAGTAAACGGGAGCAAGAACAGAATTCTGGCTCAGCTTCAAAACGCTCACGTTCTAGACGCTCAAGACGTCGGAATGACCAGAGTCGCGATAATCGTCAAAATAAACCAAAAGAAAAAGTCGCAAAAGAAGCCAATCGTCACTTTGTCATCCGTCAAAAATAAAGGAGAAACATGAAACCATCTATTTATAGTTTAACACGTCAGGAAATGATTGAATGGGCGGAAGCTCAGGGAGAAAAGAAATTCCGTGCTGCCCAGATTTGGGAGTGGCTCTATCGCAAGCGGGTCCAGTCTTTTGAAGAGATGACCAATCTGTCCAAGGACTTGATTGCCAAGCTAAATGATCAGTTTGTCGTCAATCCGCTTAAACAGCGCATCGTCCAAGAGTCTGCTGACGGTACGGTCAAATACCTCTTTGAGCTGCCAGATGGTATGCTGATTGAGACAGTACTCATGCGCCAGCACTATGGGCTTTCTGTCTGTGTGACCACCCAAGTAGGTTGTAATATCGGCTGCACCTTCTGTGCTTCCGGCTTGATTAAAAAGCAACGCGACCTCAATAACGGTGAGATTGTCGCTCAGATTATGCTGGTTCAGAAGTATTTTGATGAGCGTGGTCAGGATGAGCGGGTTAGCCATATCGTGGTTATGGGAATCGGCGAGCCATTTGATAACTATGACAATGTGCTCAAGTTTGTCCGGACGGTAAATGATGACAAAGGTTTGGCTATCGGTGCCCGCCATATCACGGTTTCAACTTCAGGGTTGGCGCATAAGATTCGCGATTTTGCCAATGAAGGTGTGCAGGTCAATCTAGCTGTATCGCTCCATGCTCCGAATAATGATCTGCGGACCAGCATCATGCGGATTAACCGGTCCTTCCCTATTGAAAAGCTTTTTGCAGCTATCGAATACTATATTGAGACGACCAACCGCCGGGTGACCTTTGAGTACATCATGCTCAATGAAGTCAATGACGGTGTAGAGCAAGCCAAGGAACTGGCTGAGCTGCTCAAGAACATTAAGAAGCTGTCTTATGTCAATCTCATTCCCTATAACCCCGTTAGCGAGCACGACCAATACAGCCGCAGTCCCAAAGAGCGCGTGATGGCCTTCTACGATACCCTCAAGAAAAATGGAGTCAACTGTGTGGTCCGTCAGGAACATGGAACGGATATTGATGCAGCCTGCGGTCAGCTGCGTTCCAATACTATGAAGCGTGATCGCGAGAAAGCATTGGTAGAAAATGTTCAGCCTTAAGAACTATCTGACTTCAGACGGTGAGCCGACAGCCAAGGGGCGGAGATTGCTAGCAGGGGGAAGCTGGCTCTATTTCTTGATGCTTTGCATTCTGTGTTTTATTCCTCAGGTTCCAGAGCCGGGAATGGAGACGCCGGGAATCCAGTATTTTGGCCGAATAGTGGTTTTGTTAATCCCTTTTAATTCCTTTGTCAATATTGGAGAGATTACTTCTTGGATCCAGCTGGCCAAGGTCTTTATCCAAAATCTAGCCAATATCTTCTTACTGTCGCCCTTAATCTTTCAATTGCTTTGGCTCTTTCCGAAGTTGCGGAAGACAAAAAAGGTTGTATGGTTGAGCTTTGGGATGAGTCTGTCTATCGAAGTGACCCAGATTCTGCTGGACCTTCTCATCAACGCCAATAGAGTCTTTGAGATTGATGATCTCTGGACCAATACTTTGGGTGGTTATCTGGCTTGGCGGGCATTTCAGCTTGGTCAGAAAATCTGGAAAAATCGTCAAGATGACGCTTTCAAAAGAGATTAACAAGAGAAAGGTTCGGATTTAGGTTGAAAAATTAAATTTTTTCTTGACAAGAAAAAGGGAAAGGCCTATAATAAAATAAATCATCAGAAAAGTAATAATTTTTTCTGCTTTCAGGGAGCCTGTGGTTGGTGGAAACAGGCAGTGGAAGATTATGAAGTGGGCTGATGCAAAAAATGAATTTGAAGCAATAAAAATTCGGTGAGCACACCTTACAGTGCAGCTTGTTGTTAGACAAGACAGAGATATGGAGGCAGTCTATACTTTGCTCCATAATTGAGGTGGCACCGCGATTTTACGCCCTCACACAGAGTTTTTTCTGTGTGTGGGCTTTTGTTTTGCTTGAAAATAAAGAAATGAGGCAATCAAGATGGTAGAAACTAAAGGATATTTTGGACAATTCGGAGGCTCTTTTGTACCGGAGCCTATCCAAACCTTGCTGGATGAATTGGAAGTGACTTTTGAGAAGTATAAGAATGATCCAGAATTTTTAAATGAATACCGACATTATTTGGCGGATTATTCGGGCCGGGAGACTCCGCTCTATTTTGCGGAAAGTCTGACCCAGCATCTGGGCGGGGCTAAGATTTATCTGAAGCGGGAAGATCTCAATCATCTGGGCTCTCACAAGCTCAACAATGTTTTGGGGCAGATTCTTCTAGCTAAGCGTATGGGCAAGACCCGAGTCATCGCTGAAACAGGAGCTGGCCAACATGGTGTGGCAACTGCGGCAGCCGCAGCTAAATTTGGTATGAAGTGCGATGTCTACATGGGTGCAGAGGATGTAGAGCGCCAGCGCCTCAATGTCTTCCGCATGGAAATGATGGGAGCGACTGTTCACGCAGTGGAAACAGGAACCAAAACCCTCAAGGATGCAGTTGATGCAGCTTTTGGAGCTTGGATGAGTGATTTGGAAGCCTTCTATGTTTTGGGATCTGCTGTCGGTCCACACCCTTATCCGACGATTGTCCATGAGTTCCAAAAGGTGATCAGTGAAGAATCTCGCCGTCAGATTTTGGACAAGGAAGGCCGCTTGCCAGACTATGTCATTGCCTGTGTAGGTGGTGGGTCCAATGCTATCGGTGCTTTCTCTCAGTATGTGGCGGATGAAGAAGTTAAGTTAGTGGGGGTTGAAGCCGCCGGGCGTGGTCTTGATACAGACCAGCACGCAGCGACCATGACCAAGGGAAGTGTAGGAGTAGTGGATGGTATGAAGACTTACGCTGTCTTTGCTGAAGATGGTCAGGTGGCGCCGGTTTACTCGATTTCAGCAGGCTTGGACTATCCTGGAGTTGGTCCTGAACATGCTTTCTTTAAAGATTCTGGTCGAGTAGAATATGTAGCAGCGACAGATGATGAAGCTGTGGATGCCTTGCTCCTCTTGACACAAAAGGAAGGAATTTTGCCAGCGATCGAAAGCTCTCACGCCATTGCTGAAGCCATCAAGCGAGCTCCAAAATTGTCATCTGACCAAATCATCATTATCAATGTATCTGGTCGTGGAGACAAGGATGTGGCAGCCATTGCCGACTATCTAGAAAAACGAAAATAAAACACCCAGCAGAAGAGTAGTAACATCCCTCCTTTCAGAGAGTCTGTGGTTGCTGTAAACAGGCAGGAGAAGTTATGAAATGGGCTGCTGGAGTCAACATTTAGTCCTTTAGTTGAACTTTTATCACTTTGTTAGCTTACTTTGCCATAAGCCAGTATGCTGCCTTGTGCTAAAAGGGATCTAAATGACTGCAAATAGGTAAATGAGATGTGGAGCTTGAAAACTCCATAACTGAGGTGGCACCGCGATGATACGCCCTCACACAGATTTTCTGTGTGAGGTTTTTTGTTATCTTCATTCAATTTTAATGCAGGTGATAATTATGACAAGTATCCAGAATCTGAGAAATCAAATTGATCAGTTAGATCATCAATTATTAGTTCTATTAGCGCAACGTCAGCAAATTGTTGAAAAGATTGGTCAGCTAAAACCTATCAACAGTCAAGCAGCTGTCACTGCTCCTGATCGAGTGAAACAAGTCCTTTTAAATAGACAGCAAGAGGCAGAAAAGCTCGGTCTATCACCAGATGTTGCTCTGGCTATTTGGCAAACGATGATTGAGGCTTTCACAGCTTTAGAGCTAAAAATTAATAGCAATCATGATCTAAATAGAAAGTGAGACTGAATATGAAAAAGAAGATATTGAGTGCTGATATTTTGACCCCAATCCTTGCTTACATGCGGATTCAGGGCGACCACAAGGTGATTTTGGAAAGTATTCCGAGAGATAGCGAGACAGCTCGCTTTTCTATCCTAGCTTATAACCCAGTCTTTGAAGTTCGCTATGAAAATGGCCAGTTAACAAAGAATGGACAAGTAATTGAGGCAGATCCATTGGACTATCTGCATGAGTTGGCAGTAAAAAAAGATCATCATTCAGACCTGCCTTTTGGTGGTGGAGCTATTGGCTTTGTCGGCTATGATATGATTTCCCTCTATGAGGAGATTGGTCAAATTCCAGCTGATGTGATTGGAACGCCAGATATGCACTTTTTCGTCTATGAGAGTTACATGGTTTTTGACCATAAAAAAGACAAGGTCTATATCGTTGAGGAGGCCCTCTACAGTAATAGAAGTGAAGCAGAATTGACTGCTAGTCTGGAGCATATCATGACTGAGCTGGCGCAGCCAGCGACAGATGAATTTTCACCACTGGAACTGTCCAGTTTGAATTTCCAGAGCCATATCGAGCAGGCAGCTTTTGAAAAAATGGTGGAAGAAGCGCGCAGCTTGATTCGGCAGGGAGATATGTTCCAATGTGTGCTCAGTCAGCGTTTTTCAGCAGAGTATTCTGGTAGGCCACTGGATTACTATCGCAATCTGCGTGTGACCAATCCTTCCAACTATCTCTACTTTTATGATTTCGGAGATTATCAGATTATAGGAGCCAGCCCAGAAAGTCTGGTGTCTGTCAAGCAGGGGCAGGTTACGACCAATCCTATTGCTGGAACCAGACCGCGAGGGAAGGATGAAAGAGAAGATAAAGCCTTGGCAGAGGAGTTGCTGGCTGACGAGAAGGAAGTGGCTGAGCACCGTATGTTAGTTGATTTGGGACGTAATGATATCGGTAAAATTGCCCAGAATAACAGCGTGGAAGTCACTAAGTACATGGAAGTGGAGTATTTCCGCTATGTCATGCACCTGACTAGTGTAGTTCGTGGTCAGCTTCTGCCCCAACTGACAGCCATGGATGCCCTCAAGTCAACCTTGCCGGCCGGCACTGTTTCGGGCGCGCCTAAGATTCGAGCTATGAAGCGAATTTATGAGCTGGAGCAGGAAAAACGTGGCGTTTATGCGGGGGCTATCGGCTATCTGTCTGCGACAGGTGATATGGATTTTGCCATCGCTATTCGGACCATGATTTTGAAAAATGGCAGAGCTTACGTTCAAGCTGGAGCGGGTATTGTTTATGACTCGATTCCTACTAATGAATACCAAGAAACCATCAATAAGGCCAAATCAATGACCAAGATAGGAGAGATGCAATGATTTTATTGATTGATAATTATGATTCTTTTACTTACAATTTAGCCCAGTATATCGGCAATTTCGCAGAAGTTAAGGTCTTGCGAAATGATGATGCAGGACTTTATCAAGTGGCAGAAGAAGCAGATGCTTTGGTTCTTTCTCCGGGTCCAGGCTGGCCAGCAGATGCAGGACGGATGGAGGAAGTTATCCGTGATTTTACTGGTAAAAAGCCGATTTTGGGGATTTGCTTGGGGCACCAAGCTATTGCAGAAGTATTTGGCGGAAAGCTAGGATTGGCTCCTAAAGTCATGCACGGCAAGCAAAGTATTCTGCGCTTTGAGGGCAAATCTCCTATCTATCAAGGGATAGAAGATGGGCAACCGGTCATGCGCTATCATTCGATTTTGATTGAAGAGATGCCAGAGGACTTTGAAGTGACGGCTCGGGCGGCTGATGACAACTCGATCATGGCTATCCAGCACAAGAGCCTGCCTATCTATGGTTTTCAGTATCATCCTGAAAGTATTGGCACGCCGGACGGCTTGTCGTCTATCAAGAATTTCATTGACTTAGTAAAGTAAAGGAGGATGTATGAAAGAGATTATTGCAAAACTAGCTGATTTTAAGGATTTAAGTAGCGCTGAGATGACAGATGTGATCGAGCGTATTGTCACTGGACAGGTGACAGAGTCCCAAATTGCAGCTTTCTTGCTGGGGCTTAAGATGAAGGGGGAGACGATTGAGGAACGAACTGCTTTGGCTCAGGTAATGCGAGGCCATGCTAAGCAGATTCCGACCACTATTCGCACTGCCATGGACAATTGCGGTACAGGTGGGGACAAGTCTTTCAGCTTCAATATTTCAACTACGGCAGCTTTTGTACTGGCAGGTGGCGGGATTAAGATGGCTAAGCACGGCAATCGCTCCATTTCTTCTAAGTCGGGCTCAGCTGATGTGTTAGAAGCTCTGGGTATCAATCTAGACTTGGATGCTGCTAGCTTGGGCAAGGTTTTTGAGCAGACAGGTATCGTCTTTCTCTTTGCAAAGAATATGCATCCAGCTATGAAATACATTATGCCAGCTCGTCTTAGTCTTGGTATTCCCACCATTATGAACCTAACTGGTCCGCTCATCCATCCCATGAGTCTAGAAACTCAGCTTTTGGGGACCAGCCGGCCGGATATGCTAGAGAGTACGGCAGAGGTTTTGAAAAATATGGGCCGTAAGCGTGCAGTAGTTGTGTCGGGGCCGGATGGTCTAGATGAGGCGGGTCTTCATGGCCGTACCCAGTATGCTCTGCTGGAAAATGGGCAAATCAGCCTGCACAGCTTTCTGCCGTCAGATATTGGCATGAAAGAGATACCTCTTGAAGCGATTCGTGGGGGTAATGCCAAGAGAAATGCAGAAATTCTGCTATCTGTTCTGAAAAATCAAGCCAGTCCCTATCTAGAAACGGCAGTGCTGAATGCGGGATTGGGCTTCTATGCTAATGGGAAATCAGACAGCATAGAAGAAGGAATAGCTTTGGCCCGCCAAGTGATCGCTAGTGGCGCAGCCTATGAAAAACTCAAGCAACTACAGGAGTATCAGAAATGAGCAAAGAATTTCTCCCAACCATTCTAAAGCAAAAAGAGCAGGAAGTGGCAGCCATGTCCTATGAAGAACTGCAACCCCTGCGCTCGACCTATTCCCTCTATAAGTATCTCAAAAGCCAGTCCCAAGAGCTGCAGCTGATTGCTGAGGTCAAAAAAGCCAGTCCAAGTTTGGGAGATATTAATCTTGCTGTGGATATTGTGGAGCAGGCTCGCACTTATGAACGATGCGGTGCAGCTATGATTTCGGTCCTGACAGATGAGATTTTCTTCAAAGGACATCTGGATTACCTGAGAGAGATTTCCAGTCAAGTTACTATTCCGACCCTCAATAAGGACTTTATCATTGATGAAAAACAGATTGTTCGCGCTCGTAATGCCGGAGCGACAGTTATTCTTCTGATTGTGGCTGCCTTGTCTGAAAAGCGGCTGCAAGAACTCTATGATTTTGCGACGGGTTTAGGCTTGGAAGTTTTGGTCGAAACCCATAATCTGGCGGAGCTGGAAATTGCCCATAGAATAGGAGCACAGATAATCGGTGTTAATAACCGCAATCTAGTTACTTTTGAGACAGATATCAATACCAGTCTCCAACTGTCTGCTCATTTCAAAGATGACAGGGTTTACGTATCAGAGTCCGCTATATTTAGCAAGGAAGATGCTGAGCTAGTAGCTCCTTATTTCCATGCGGTGTTAGTCGGAACAGCCCTGATGCAGGCTGAGGATGTAGCAGAAAAAATCAAGGAGCTGAAAATTGACAAAGGTTAAGATTTGCGGCTTATCAACGGCCAGCGCTGTGGAAACGGCATGCCAGGCTGGTGCGGATTACATTGGATTTGTCTTTGCTGAGAGCCGTCGGAGGGTCAGTTTGGAGCAAGCTCAGAAGCTAGCTGCCTTGGTGCCATCTACTGTCCGAAAGGTAGGAGTTTTCGTCTCTCCGAGTTTGGCAGAGCTGCAGGAAGCTATTTCAGTGGCAAATCTGGATTTGGTGCAGATTCATGGCGATTTTAATGAAGAGCTTCTGACTGAGGTCGGCCGGCCAGTTATTCGAGCTTACCAAGTCAAGGGAGCGTTAAAAGGAGTCAGCCAACAAGTGGACTACCTGCTCTTTGATGCCCCACTTGCTGGTAGTGGTCAGACCTTTGACTGGCAAGTTTTTGATAAAGGTCAAATCCACCAGCCCTTCTTTATCGCCGGTGGTTTGAATGTAGAAAATGTCCGAGAAGCTATTCAGCACTTTGCCCCTTACGCAGTTGATGTCTCTAGCGGGGTCGAGACTGACGGCCAGAAGGACTTAGAAAAGATAAAAGAATTTATAGAAAGAGTGAAACATGGCATATAATCAACCCAATCAAGAAGGATTTTATGGTGAGTTTGGTGGACGTTTTGTTCCAGAAACGCTGATGACAGCAGTTTTAGAGCTAGACAAAGCCTACCGTGAGAGTAAAAAAGACCCAGCCTTTCAGGCTGAGCTGGACGAGTTGCTAAAGCAATATGTAGGGCGGGAGAATCCTCTCTATTTCGCTAAAAATCTGACAGCCTATGCTGGCGGTGCTAAGATTTATCTGAAGCGGGAAGACCTCAACCATACTGGGGCCCATAAAATCAATAATGCCCTGGGTCAGGTCCTGCTAGCTAAGAGAATGGGCAAGAAGAAAATCATTGCAGAGACTGGTGCGGGTCAGCATGGAGTAGCTACTGCCACAGCTGCAGCCCTTTTCAACATGGACTGTACTATCTATATGGGCGAAGAAGATGTTAAGCGCCAAGCTCTCAATGTCTTTCGAATGGAACTTTTAGGAGCTAAGGTAGAGTCAGTGACCGATGGCTCTCGAGTCCTCAAGGATGCAGTTAATGCTGCCTTGAGAGCTTGGGTGGCTCAGGTTGATGATACTCACTATATTATGGGCTCAGCCTTAGGTCCCCATCCTTTCCCAGAGATTGTCCGAGATTATCAGAGTGTGATTGGGCGTGAGGTCAAGCGCCAGTTTGCTGAGCAAAATGCAGGTGCCTTGCCAGATGCTTTAGTGGCCTGCGTTGGCGGTGGTTCAAACGCTATTGGGCTCTTTTATCCCTTTGTTGACGATAGCACAGTTGCCATGTATGGAACAGAAGCAGCTGGGCGAGGCATCGATACAGATGAACATGCTGCGACCTTAACCAAGGGCCGGCCAGGTGTTTTACATGGTGCCTTGATGGATGTCTTGCAGGATGAGCAAGGCCAGATTCTGGAAGCTTTTTCTATCTCTGCCGGGCTGGACTATCCGGGCATCGGTCCTGAACATTCTCATTTTAATGCTATAAAGCGTGCCACTTATGTCCCAGTCACGGACGAAGAAGCCTTGGAAGCCTTCCAGCTCCTGTCTCGTATTGAAGGGATTATTCCTGCTCTAGAGTCTAGCCACGCTATTGCTTACGCAGTTAAGCTGGCTAAGGAGTTGGGACCGGATAAATCAATGATTATCTGCCTATCCGGCCGTGGTGACAAGGATGTCGTTCAGGTAAAGGAACGCTTGGAAAATGAAGCGTCTCAAAAAGGAGGTGCCCATGACTAAAACACTCACTCAGCATTTAGAAGCCATCAAAAAAGCAGGCAAGGGAATTTTTCTTCCTTATATCATGGCTGGTGATCACGAGAAAGGTTTAGCAGGTTTGCCAGAAACTATCGCATTTTTGGAAAACTTGGGTGTGTCAGCCATTGAAATAGGCCTGCCATTTTCAGACCCTGTTGCAGATGGGCCGGTTATTGAAGAAGCCGGTCTGAGAAGTCTGGGTCACCATACTTCCGCCAAGTCTTTAGTCGCAAGCTTGCAGAAGTTGGACACTCAGCTGCCTCTCATCATCATGACCTACTTCAATCCTATTTTCCAGTACGGTCTCAAAGATTTCGTCAAGGACTTAGCTACAACACCGGTTAAAGGATTGATTATTCCGGATCTGCCCTACGAACATAGAAATTTCATCTTGCCTTTGCTGGAAGATTCAGATATCGCTCTAGTTCCTTTGGTGAGTCTGACGACTGGACTAGAACGTCAGCAGGAGCTGATCAAGGAAGCTGAAGGTTTTATCTACGCTGTAGCTATCAACGGTGTGACGGGTAAGAGCGGAAGCTACCGCGATGATTTGGACCAGCACTTGAGCAAGCTTCGTGATATTGCAGAGATTCCAGTACTGACGGGCTTTGGCGTTTCGACTTTAGAGGATGTTGACCGCTTCAATCAAGTCTCAGATGGAGTTATTGTTGGATCTAAGATTGTCAAAGCTCTTCATGAAAAGGATGACAGTATAGCAGACTTTATCCAAGAAGCAGCAGCTTATAAGAAATAAGAACCACCACACCAAACAAAAGACAGGGTACAAATGCCAGCCTGTCTTTTTTCTTTTTAAAGCAGAAACATGCGAGGCCAGAGAAGCTAGCAATTTGAATAAGAATGAGAATTTCTGTTAGGCTGAAAATGGCTGAGCAGGAAGCAAGGAAAAGAAAGTCACCAGCACCAATACGAAGATTATAAAAGAAGGCTAGAAGTCCTAGGGCTAAAAAGAAGAGCATGAGAAGATTGATGCCTGCTGTCACCATCAGCAAGAGCTGAAAAATTAACCAGACCATCAAGGGATACTGTTGATCTCTTTGATCGTAGATAGCTAAGGTTAAGCCCATGGTGACTACCAATAATTGACTAATGGAAAGAATGCTCAGAGAAGTTGCCAGAAAAAGACCGCCCAAGAGACATTCAAAAAATAAATAGCGTAAGGGAATCTTGTCTCCGCAGAAGCGGCAGCGAAGCCGGTTCATGACTTGGGAAACAATAGGAATCAAATCACGCGGTGCCAATCTTTTCCCGCAGGCATTGCAATGGCTAGCTGGAGCGATGATAGACTGCTCTGGGAAGCGGTCGATGACCAAGCCTAGGAATGAGGCAAAGACGGTACCAACAAGAAAAAAGTATAGGTGAATCATACTTATTTATTCGTAATTTTAAACAGAAAAATTCTGAAATTTTGCAACTTTTCTAATAAAGTCTTTTTTTGAATCTTTTGTCTTGACTTTATTATTTAGAAGCATTATAATTAAACCATAATCTAAAAAGATTAGAATGATTATAAATAAAATAAGCGAGGTAAGAATATGACTCAAGTAAAAAATGCCGCTGCAACTGATGTAGCAACTTTTGTAAACCAAAACTCTTTGCCAAAAACTAAGGCTGTATTAAACCAAGTGGTGGCAGATCTTTATACTGCTCATATTGCTCTTCACCAAGTTCACTGGTATATGCGTGGTGCTGGTTTCATGGTTTGGCATCCAAAAATGGATGAATACATGGAAACTTTGGATGCAACTTTGGATGAAGTTAGCGAACGTTTGATTACTTTGGGTGGTAAACCATACTCTACTTTGACAGAATTTATCCAACATAGTAAGATCGAAGAAAAAGCTGGTGAATTTAGCAAAAACGTAGAAGAAAGTTTAGCGCGTGTAATTGAAATCTTCCGCTATTTGACAAATGTATACCAAGAAGCACTGGATGTGACTGACGAAGAAGGTGACGATGTAACCAATGATATCTTTGTTGGAGCTAAAGCAGATTTAGAAAAGACAATCTGGATGTTAACAGCTGAAATTGGTCAAGCACCAGGATTGTAAAAAAATTAAAGAAGAAGTTAAATTCTAAAATATGATTAGAGTTTCATATAGAGAAATTTAATTTTAGAATGATACGTATTTTTTATCACCCCTCTTTGAAAAAGCAGCTGATACAGCTGCTTTTTCTATTTATTTTTCCATCTTGAAAATATGTGCAAATTCTGGTACAATAAGGCACATGAAAACACTTTATGATGTTCAGCAATTTCTTAAAAGTTTTGGCATCGTAATCTATATGGGCAAGCGATTGTATGATATAGAACTGATGAAGATTGAGTTAGAGCGAATTTACGATGCGGGCTTGATGGACAAACTAGAATATTTAGAGGCTGATGCAGTCTTGCGCCGTGAACATCAGTTAGAGTTGAAATATATTGAGAAGAATGGAGAATGGAAGAAATGACCTGGATTTTGATGGCGATTATGGCTGGTATACTGGCTTGGATGGGCTTTAACTATTTTAGATTGCGTAGAGCAGCAAAAGTTGTTGAAAATGCTGAATTTGCGAGCCTAATCCGTCAAGGTCAGCTTGTGGATTTACGGGAACCTGTTGACTTTCATCGGAAACATATCTTGGGGGCTCGAAACATTCCCTCAACACAGTTAAAAGGAAATTTGGGAGCACTTCGTAAAGATAAGCCAGTCTTGCTCTATGAAAATGCTCGCGGTCAACGAGTAATGAATGCAGCCCTTCTTTTAAAGAAAAATGGTTTTTCTGACATCTATATCCTGTCTTATGGCCTGGATAGCTGGAAGGGAAAAGTTAAAACAAGTTAATTTAGCTTTAAACATATTATATATAAAAGGCACAGATTTTATCTGTGCCTTTTATTATGTGATTTTTTGCCTATCTTGCTCCGTAAGGTACATAGACGGGTGGTTATGATTTGATCGTTTAGTCAAGAAGCATGGCCAAGTATTAAAGATAGAAAAAATATATAATCTATCGACTTAGTTCTAGATAGTTCTTGATAAGCTTCAGCTCATCTTGATTTAAAGAACGATAGTCACCCTCATCCAAATTGGGATCGAGTTGAAAATCTCCCAAATGAGTTCTTTTGAGATAGGTAACTTTCACTCCTATTGCTAGGAACATTTTCTTTACTTGGTGAAATTTTCCCTCTGAGATAGTTACAGAAGCTGTGCTTAAAACAGGGGTAGCAGAATGGATTATGAGTTGAGCCGGCTTACAAACCTTGCCATCTAAGAAGCGAACGCCTTGTTGGAAGGCTTCAATAGCTTGATTGTCCAGAAGTCCATTGACTTGAACGAAATAAGTTTTATCAACATGATATTGAGGATGAAGTAGTTGAAAGCCAAGAGGACCGTTATCAGTAATTAAGAGGAGTCCAGTCGTATCTCTGTCTAAGCGACCAATAGAGTATAGTTCCTCACTAAAGTCTTCCTTTTGAATAAGATCAATTACTGTTGCTTTGCTGGCATCGGAATTGGCTGTTATATAGCCTCGCGGTTTATTCATCATAAAATAACGATGAGCAGGAGCAGAAATCTTCTGTTTGTAGAAGAGGATGTCTTGTAGCCCAGTATCTACATTCTGGCTAAGATTTCTAGCAGGGGTTTGATCTACCAGAATAGCTCTTCGGAGCAAGGCCTGTTTCATGGATTTTCGGCTAATTGATGCTTGAGCTAGCAAACGGTCTAATCGCATAATTCTTCCTTTCAATGATCTTATGATTAATTATAAAATTTCAATGTAAGAAATGCAAACGAGTGCGAGAGGAGCTGATTTTTCAATGAAAACATTTACACTTAGCTGAACTGTGATTTTTGAGTGAGACTGTGGTATAATTGTTCAGTTAGAAATAAAAATTTAAATATTAGAGGAAATCATGACAAAATTAAGAGAAGATATCCGTAACATTGCGATTATCGCCCACGTTGACCACGGTAAAACAACCCTCGTTGACGAATTATTGAAACAATCTGAAACTCTTGATGCACGTACAGAGTTGGCAGAGCGTGCGATGGACTCAAACGATATCGAAAAAGAGCGTGGAATTACCATCCTTGCTAAGAATACAGCCGTTGCCTACAACGGAACTCGTATCAATATCATGGACACACCTGGACACGCGGACTTCGGTGGAGAAGTTGAGCGTATCATGAAAATGGTTGACGGTGTTGTCTTGGTGGTAGATGCCTACGAAGGAACCATGCCACAAACTCGTTTCGTATTGAAAAAAGCCTTGGAACAAGACCTTGTTCCAATCGTGGTTGTAAATAAAATCGACAAACCATCAGCTCGTCCAGCAGAAGTAGTAGACGAAGTATTGGAACTCTTCATCGAGCTTGGTGCAGATGATGACCAGCTTGATTTCCCAGTTGTTTATGCATCAGCGATCAACGGAACTTCTTCCTTGTCAGACGATCCAGCTGATCAAGAAAAAACAATGGCACCAATCTTTGATACCATCATCGACCATATCCCAGCTCCAGTGGACAATTCAGATGAGCCTTTGCAGTTCCAAGTGTCTCTTTTGGACTACAATGACTTCGTAGGTCGTATCGGTATCGGACGTGTCTTTCGTGGTAGTGTGAAAGTCGGTGACCAAGTTACCCTTTCTAAACTAGACGGCACAACCAAAAACTTCCGTGTTACAAAACTTTTCGGTTTCTTTGGTTTGGAACGTCGTGAAATCCAAGAAGCTAAAGCAGGTGACTTGATTGCCGTTTCAGGTATGGAAGATATCTTTGTTGGTGAAACCATTACACCGACAGATGCCATTGAACCTCTTCCAATCCTACACATCGATGAGCCAACGCTTCAAATGACCTTCTTGGTAAACAACTCACCTTTTGCAGGTCGTGAAGGAAAATGGGTGACTTCTCGTAAGGTGGAAGAACGCTTGCAAGCAGAATTGCAAACAGACGTTTCGCTTCGTGTTGACCCAACGGACTCACCAGATAAATGGACTGTTTCAGGACGTGGAGAATTGCACTTGTCAATCCTGATCGAAACAATGCGCCGTGAGGGTTATGAGCTACAAGTATCTCGTCCAGAAGTTATCGTAAAAGAGATTGATGGCGTTAAGTACGAACCATTTGAGCGCGTCCAAATCGACACACCAGAAGAATACCAAGGTTCTGTTATCCAAAGCCTTTCAGAACGCAAGGGTGAAATGCTAGATATGGTGGCTACTGGTAATGGACAGACTCGTTTGGTCTTCTTGGTTCCTGCACGTGGTTTGATTGGTTACTCTACTGAGTTCTTATCTATGACTCGCGGTTATGGAATTATGAACCATACCTTTGATCAATACCTGCCAGTGATTCCTGGTGAAATCGGTGGTCGTCATCGTGGTGCCCTTGTTTCCATTGATGCTGGTAAGGCTACAACATACTCTATCATGTCTATTGAAGAACGTGGTACTATCTTTGTCAACCCAGGTACTGAGGTTTATGAAGGAATGATCATCGGTGAAAACTCTCGTGAAAACGACTTGACTGTGAATATCACCAAAGCTAAACAGATGACTAACGTTCGTTCAGCTACCAAGGACCAAACAGCTGTTATCAAGACACCTCGTATCTTGACGCTAGAAGAATCTTTGGAATTCTTGAATGATGATGAATACATGGAAGTAACACCAGAGTCTATCCGTTTACGTAAGCAAATTCTAAACAAGGCAGAGCGCGAGAAAGCCAACAAAAAGAAAAAATCAGCTGCAGCTGAATAAGTAAAAGGGAAAGGAGTAGCAAGATGGTTTATTTAATAATTGGAATTTTGATACTCTTATATTACCTTTTTGCTGCTCCTCAGAGCATTAAAGGCACCTTTAATGTCTTATCAGTTGTATTGGTCTTGGTTTTGTTTATCATTCTCTTGGTATTAGCAGCGTTTAGGATTTTTCAAATGCCAGGAGAGTTATTTGTCGGGGCTGCTATGCTTATTTTGGCTTATTTTGCCTTACGTGACATTGCTCGATTAGATAAGAAACCTGGTTTGTTTGATTTTTTAGACGATAAAAGCAAAGATTAAAAATTGGCTTAAGAACTAAAATTTGATTTAGTTCTGGGCCTTTTTTTATAGATTGTGAAATGAAAGGAGGATAAGAGTTAAACTCTGATAACTTTTAGAATTCTATTACAAATCATTGCAAATCAGAAAAAATATCACATTTTTTTCACAAGTTAACAACAGACGTAAATAAAGCGCATCTATGACTTTTTTATTTCTTTAAAAAAGGGTAAAATAGAATGAAGTACAATTAAAGAGGTTTTTTATGAAGAATATAGCAAGTTTTGCTAACAAGAAAGTCTTGGTTTTAGGTTTGGCTAAGTCAGGTGAATCTGCTGCTCGCCTTTTAGATAAATTAGGAGCCATCGTGACAGTTAACGACGGTAAACCTTTCGAGGAAAATCCTGCTGCTCAATCCTTGCTAGAAGAAGGCATTAAAGTGGTGACAGGAGGCCATCCTCTGGAGTTGCTGGATGAAAACTTTGAATTGATGGTTAAAAATCCAGGTATTCCTTATAATAATGCTATGGTTATTCGGGCTCTGGAGAAGGAGATTCCTGTTATCACTGAAGTTGAGTTGGCTTATCTGATTTCTGAAGCTCCAATTATTGGTATTACGGGATCAAATGGCAAAACGACGACCACAACCATGATTGCGCAAGTCTTGACGGCTGGTGGTCAAAATGGTCTTTTGTCTGGTAATATCGGTTTTCCTGCCAGTCAAGTAGCCCAATCAGCTAGTGGCAAAGATACACTGGTCATGGAACTGTCTTCCTTCCAGTTGATGGGGATTGAGGCTTTTCATCCACAGATAGCTGTGATCACCAATCTCATGCCGACTCATCTGGACTACCATGGCTCTTTTGAGGAATATGCAGCTGCCAAGTGGAATATCCAGAAAAACATGACAGCTGATGATTATCTTGTTTTGAATTTCAATCAAGATTGGGCCAAGGGAATGGCTAGCCAAACTCAGGCTACTGTTGTTCCTTTTTCAACAACTGAAAAGGAGGATGGTGCCTATCTTGATGGTGATGTCTTGACCTTCCGTGGAGAAGCGATTATAAAGGTGGCTGAAATCGGTGTTCCTGGCAGTCACAATGTCGAAAATGCTCTGGCTACTATTGCAGTAGCTAAACTTCGTGGTATTGATAATCAGACGATCAAAGAAGTCTTGTCAGCTTTTGGAGGCGTTAAGCATCGTCTCCAGTATGTGGGGCAGGTAAATGAGGTTGCCTTTTACAACGACAGTAAGTCTACCAATATCTTGGCAACCCAGAAAGCTCTATCTGGCTTTGATAATAGCAAGGTGATTCTGATTGCAGGTGGCTTGGACCGTGGCAATGAATTTGACGAATTAGTTCCTGACCTCAAAGGGCTCAAGAAAATGGTCATCTTAGGGCAATCAGCTCCGCGTGTAAAGAGGGCAGCTGATCAGGCCGAGGTTTCTTATCTGGATGCGACTGATGTCCGGGATGCAGCTCATAAGGCTTTTGCTCTAGCAGAGCCAGGAGATATTGTCTTGCTCAGTCCTGCCAACGCCAGCTGGGATATGTATAGTAATTTTGAAGTTCGAGGCGATGAATTTCTCGCTGCATTTGAAGAATTAAAAGGTTAAAATGAAAAAGATTATATTTACAGGCGGAGGAACGGTTGGGCATGTAACCCTCAACCTTCTCCTGATTCCGAAATTTATCAAAGAAGGCTGGCAGGTCCATTATATTGGCGATAAGAATGGGATTGAGTATCAGGAAATCCAAAAGTCTGGATTGGACGTGACCTTCCATTCGGTAGCTACGGGTAAGCTTCGTCGCTACTTTTCGTGGCAGAATCTGCTGGATGGCTTTAAGGTCATTTGGGGCATTTTCCAGTCGCTGGGCATTATGCTCAAGGTTCGGCCGCAGGCCCTCTTTTCTAAGGGAGGCTTTGTATCCGTTCCGCCTGTGATTGCAGCTCGGCTGTCTGGGGTGCCCGTCTATGTTCATGAGTCGGATCTATCCATTGGCTTGGCTAATAAAATCGCCTATAAGTGTGCGACCAAGATGTATGCGACCTTTGAGCAACCTTCCAGTCTGACTAAGATTGAACATGTCGGAGCTGTGACTAAGGTTGGTGGCACAAAGTCAGACCTACCGCAGGAACTAGAAGAAATCCGTCAATATTTTGATAAAGAACTGCCCACCCTGCTTTTTGTCGGTGGTTCTGCTGGCGCCAAGGTCTTTAATGATTTTGTCAGCCAGAATCAAGCTACGCTGACTGAGCGCTACAACGTTATCAATCTGACTGGTGATGCAAGTTTGGATGTTCTGTCGAATCGCCTCTTTCGAAGAGCCTATGTGACGGACCTCTACCAGCCTTTGATGGACCTGGCAGATGTAGTAGTGACACGTGGCGGATCTAATACTATCTTTGAGCTTTTGGCTATGGCTAAGTTGCATATCATCGTTCCTTTAGGACGCGAAGCCAGCCGCGGCGATCAGATTGAAAATGCGGATTATTTTGTGAAAAAAGGCTATGCTGTGAAGCTGGAAGAAAAGCAGCTAACTTTAGAAGGGCTGGAAGCTTCTGTGGAGCAGGTTCTAAGGGATAAAGAATCATATTATCAAGCGATGAAAAATTCTCATGAAATCAAGTCAGTAGAAGATTTTTATGCTGTATTGAAGAATGATATTAACAAAGGGAAAAAATGACGACAAAAGATAAAGGTGACCAAAAAGAACTCCAGAAATATTTATCTGCATGGCAAAAGCGTCATCAGGAGTACTTAGAAAAAAAATCTCAAGAAAAAGCCTCTGAAACTGATGAAGAAGAGCGTAACGATGAGACTTTTGAAACTTCAGAGTCTACTGAAACAAACGAAACAGATAGTAGTGAAGAAGAAAAAGAAGTTCAAGATCAAGATTCAGATGACGATGAGGTGACTGAGTCTGAAGAGTCAGAAGAGGTAGAAGAACCCTCAGAAGACGATGAAGAGTCTGATAAAGAAAACACCGAAGAATCAAGTGATGATTCAGTAGATCGAACTGAAAATTTTATTGGTCAAGCTGATATAGGAATAGAAAAAGAAGCTAAGCCAGATAAACCTAGAATCGAAAGAATTCATCTATACAGGGCTCTACCAGTTCTGGTCATCAGCTCTCTCTTGATTCTTCTGTCACTCTACTTTATCACTCCTTTAGGTAGCCTTAAAAATTTAGTAGTTACAGGAAATGAGCGTGTAACTCAAGATGAAATTATCAAAGCTACCCAAATTGATAGTCGAGATTACACTTTAACAACGTTTTTAAATCGTAATCAGTATGCTAACAACTTGAAAAAAGCGAATTCTTGGATCGAAAAGGCTGAAATTTCATATCAGTTCCCAATTACATTCAAAATCCAAGTTACAGAATATAAGATTCTAGCCTATGAAGCTTCTACTGGAAATATCTATCCAGTCATCAGCAATGGAACCGTGATTAATCAGCCAGTAAAGAAAGAAGCTTTGCCTGAAAATTACATGCGTCTTAATCTATCTGATAAAGCTAAGGTTAAGAAACTTATGCAAGAATTATCAGATGTACCGGATAGTATCAAGAATGAAATTCAAACTGTTGACTTGACTCCAAGTAAGGCTACAAAAGATTTATTAACTTTAACAATGAGAGATGAGCATAAGATTATTGTCCCTCTTTCAGATATTCATAAGAAATTGCCATACTACAGTCGTGTGCATCCATTGTTGACAGAACCTAGTATTGTGGATATGGAAGCAGGAATCTTTAGCTATTCTGCTAGTCTTGCGCAAAAAGAAGAACAAGAGAAAAACGAAAGTTCAGAAGAAACTGAGCAAAGTGAAACAGAGGCAGCACCGTCAGATGTTACTGATGAAACAAATAACTAAAGAAAACGAAGAAAAACTCTCCACTTTTGCTAATTTTGTGTTATAATAGGCAATGGATAACTGTATTTTTTAGAGTTGTCGATAAAGTAGGAAACTCGGATGATAGAGAGGAATGATGTAATGGCTAGAGACGGCTTCTTTACAGGATTAGATATAGGAACTAGCTCCATTAAAGTATTAGTGGCTGAGCACATCAATGACGAAATTAATGTAATTGGTGTTAGTAATGCCAAAAGTGCTGGTGTAAAAGACGGAATTATTGTAGATATAGAGGCAGCAGCTGCTGCTATTAAAACAGCAATTGCTCAAGCAGAAGAAAAAGCGGGGATTTCAATCAAAGTAGTTAATGTAGGCTTGCCTGCGAACTTACTACAAATTGAGCCTTCACAAGGAATGATTCCTGTTACAAATGATGCCAAAGAAATCACAGATATTGATGTAGAAAATGTTGTTCGGTCAGCTTTGACGAAGAGTATGACCCCTGATCGGGAAGTAATCACATTTATTCCAGAGGAATTCATCGTTGATGGTTTCCAAGGAATTCGCGATCCTCGCGGTATGATGGGGATTCGTTTAGAAATGCGTGGTTTGCTCTATACTGGTCCGCGTACTATTCTTCATAACTTACGTAAAACTGTGGAACGTGCAGGGGTTCAAATTGAAAACATTATTATTTCACCACTTGCAATGACAAAATCAGTTTTAAACGAAGGTGAACGTGAATTTGGCGCTACAGTCATCGATATGGGTGGAGGCCAAACAACAGTAGCTTCTGTTAAAAATCAAGAACTTCAATACACCAATATCTACCAAGAAGGTGGCGATTATGTCACAAAAGATATTTCTAAAGTTCTTAAGACTTCTCAAAAACTAGCTGAAAGTTTGAAGTTCAACTATGGTGAAGCTTATGTGCCAGAAGCTAGTCAAGAAACATTCCAAGTTGAAGTCATTGGTGAAGTTAATCCAGTTGAAGTAACAGAAAGTTACTTAGCTGAGATTATTTCAGCACGTTTGAAACATGTCTTTGAGCAAATTAAGCAGGATCTAGAAAGAAGACACTTGTTAGATTTGCCAGGTGGAATCGTGATCATCGGTGGTGGCGCTATCTTACCAGGTGTTGTGGAATTGGCTCAAGAAATTTTTGGAGTTCCAGTTAAACTTTATGTTCCAAATCAAATTGGAATTCGAAATCCAGCCTTTGCTCATGTGATTAGCTTGTCTGAATATGCTGGAAACTTGACGGATGTTGATGCTTTGGCTCAGGCAGCCGTTCAAGGTAATGAGATGCTGCGTCAGCAACCAAGCAATTTTGCACGTCCGCTTCAAACGCAGTCTATCAGTCCTTCTCGTATTACAACAAATAGAGATCCACTACCTCAGGTAGAAGCTGAAACTAGAGTTGAACCTGCGATTGAAGTGGCGCAAAGCCAAGAACAAGAAACAAAGACAGAAAAATTAACAGATCGTGCCCGTAACTGGTTAGGCAATCTGTTTGATTAAAGGAAAGGGTTTAAATATGACATTTTCATTTGACACAGCTGCGGCTCAAGGCGCAATCATAAAAGTAATTGGTGTCGGCGGTGGCGGTGGTAACGCTATTAACCGCATGATTGACGAAGGTGTTGCTGGCGTTGAGTTTATCGCTGCCAATACGGATGTTCAAGCGTTGAGTAGTACAAAAGCTGAAACAGTTATCCAGCTTGGTCCAAAATTAACACGTGGACTTGGTGCTGGAGGACAGCCTGAAGTAGGTCGTAAAGCTGCTGAAGAGAGTGAAGAAGTATTGACAGAAGCTCTTTCAGGAGCAGATATGGTCTTCATTACGGCTGGTATGGGCGGAGGTTCCGGTACTGGAGCCGCTCCGGTTATTGCTCGCATTGCAAAAGGTTTGGGAGCTTTGACTGTTGCAGTTGTAACTCGCCCATTTGGCTTTGAAGGAAGCAAACGCGGTAATTTTGCAATTGAAGGAATCAATGAGCTTCGCGAGCATGTCGATACTCTGTTGATTATTTCAAATAATAACTTACTTGAGATTGTCGATAAGAAAACACCTCTTCTTGAAGCTTTGAGTGAAGCTGATAATGTTCTTCGCCAAGGTGTCCAAGGGATCACTGACTTAATTACTAGCCCTGGTTTGATTAATCTTGACTTCGCAGATGTTAAGACTGTCATGGCTGATAAGGGTAATGCCTTGATGGGTATCGGTATTGGTAGTGGTGAGGAGCGTGTGATTGAAGCAGCTCGTAAAGCAATTTACTCACCACTTCTTGAAACAACTATTGATGGTGCTGAAGATGTGATTGTCAACGTAACTGGTGGTTTAGATATGACATTGATTGAGGCTGAAGAAGCTTCTGAGATTGTAAATCAAGCTGCTGGACACGGAGTAAATATCTGGTTGGGTACTTCAATTGATGAAAGTATGCGTGATGAAATTCGCGTGACTGTTGTTGCCACAGGTGTTCGTCAGGATCGTGTTGAAAAAGTTAGCGGTATTCGTTCGCCAAAACGTTCACACGACGAGCCTGTTCGCGAAACTCGTAGTCATCATTCTTATGATAGAAATTTCGATTTGACTGAAACAGTTGAAATTCCAAAAACTACTCGCCAACAGCCAGAGAAAAAACAAACCTCAGCTTTCGGTGAGTGGGATTTGCGCCGTGACAATATTGTCCGTGAAACTCAAGGTGGTTCTAAGCCAGCTGTAGAAAGATATACAGATAGTTCATCTGATGATGATGAATTAGAAACACCTCCGTTTTTTAGAAATCGCTAAAAATGGATTTACAAAAAAATAAGGATCAAGTTTTTGCAGCAGTAGCTGAAGCTACTAAAAAGGCAAATCGTCCTGAAAATTCAGTAAGTATTGTAGCTGTCACCAAATATGTTGACAGCTCTACTGCTAAAGAGCTGGTAAAAACAGGAGTAAACCATATCGGTGAAAACCGAGTAGATAAATTCCTAGAAAAATACCAGTATTTAAAGGACGAAGAGTTGACTTGGCATTTAATAGGGACGCTTCAGCGTAGAAAAGTTAAGGAAGTTATTAATTTTGTTGATTATTTCCATGCTTTGGATTCCCTAAAACTAGCCGAGGAAATTGAAAAGCGAGCAGAACATACTATCAAATGCTTTTTGCAGGTCAATGTATCAGGCGAAGAAAGCAAGCATGGATTTGCAGTTGATGAGATAGAAGCTGTTTTACCTGCTTTAGAAAAACTTGAACATCTTGAAATAGTGGGGATTATGACTATGGCTCCCATAGATGCTGGAGAAGAAGATTTAGAAAAGATATTCCAAGCGACCCACGAACTTCAGAAAAAATTACAAGATAAACAAATAACTAATATGCCCTTTTCTGAGATCAGCATGGGAATGAGTCGAGATTTTGCAACTGCAATTGCTAACGGGTCAACATTTGTGAGAATAGGGACATCATTTTTTAAATAGGGAAGAACCATGTCATTAAAAGATAGATTCGATAAATTTATAGAATATTTTACAGAAGACGGAGATGACGTACAGGTTGCAGAATCTAGAGTTCAGCAACAAGCAGTAAAGCCATCTAATTCACGTCCTGCTCAGCAGGAACCGGTTAGAGATATTAAACAGCCTCGTTTAGTGTCTAGCTCGTCTCAACATGTGACTAATACACCGTCATCTAATGAGAATATTACACGTTTGCATGCTCGTCAACAAGAGTTGGCTCAAAACCATTCAGTTGCGACTTCAGAAAAAGTAACGATTGATGTTCGTTATCCTAAAAAATATGAAGATGCACCTGCAATTGTAGATTTGCTTCTCGCAAATGAAAGTGTTTTGATTGATTTCCAATATATGACAGAAGTGCAAGCGCGTCGCTGTATTGATTACTTGGATGGCGCTAAGCAAGTCCTGATGGGGAATCTCAGAAGAGTTTCTGGCACTATGTACCTCTTGACTCCAGTAAATGTCGTCGTGAATATCGAGGATATTAAATTGCCTGATGGCGTGCATAGTGAATTTGATTTTGACATGAAGCGCAGATAAGATGTTATTTATTATAAACTTTATCTTATTATCAGCGAGAATTCTTTCGCTGATTCTTGTTGCATATGCTCTTATGTCATGGTTCCCTGGTGCTTATCAGACGTCTCTAGGACAACTCGTTCTAAGAATTTCAGAATCTATCTTGAAACCTTTCCGTCGTCTACCACTTCAGTTTGCTGGTTTGGATTGGACAGTTTATGTTGCTGTACTCTGTATCCATTTCGGTAGTCAGTGGCTTGTTCAGATTTTGCTCTCGGTACTTGCATGACAAGGGAACATAAAGAAATCTTTCAACACTATTCTACGGAAGATCATGCTTTCCTAGATAAAAGTTTGGAATTGATTCAGCGGGTTGAGGATACATACAGTTTAGAGGTTACTCATTTTATTAATCCTCATCAGGCTAAAATTCTTGAAAGTCTTGCGAACAAATATCAATTACAAACTTTTGTCAGTAGTGACTATTTTCCTAGTGAATGGGTCAGGGTAATAATTGCACCTTCCTATTACCAATTAGATAAAGAAGATTTTGATTTGACCTTGCTTGAAATAGTCTATCCTAGTAAATTTCAGCAACTAACTCATTCTCAAATCTTTGGGACTTTGATGAACCGATTAGGATTGGATCGTCGAACTTTTGGTGATATTCTGGTGGAAAAGGATAGGGCTCAGGTTCTAGTAGATAAAAGGTTTACTCAATTTTTTATAGATCATATCTCTAAAATTGCTAAAACTCCTGTTAAACTAAAAGAAGTTGGCTTTGAGAGGCTTTTACGAGTGCAAGAGGCTCAGGTTTCTAAAGAGATTCTTGCTTCGAGTATGAGATTGGATAAATTGATTGCTAGTAGCTTTAAACTATCTCGGAGTGATGCCTCCCAGTTGATTTTCGGGAAACACGTGAAAGTAAACTATTCTATTATTGATAATCCCAGTTATTTAGTTGGGTTAAATGATTTGATTAGTGTCCGTAGATTTGGAAGATTTAAAATAGTAAAAGAAAATGGCTTCTCTAAGAATGGGAAGCATAAATTAACGATTCAAATACAATCTAGTAAATGAGGAAAAAATATGGCTCTTACATCATTAGAAATTAAAGATAAATCCTTTAGTACGAAATTTAGAGGTTACAATGTTGAGGAAGTAGACGAATTTCTTGATATTGTAGTTCGCGATTATGAGGACTTGGTTCGTGAAAATCATAATAAAGATGCACGCATTAAGAACTTAGAAGAGCGCTTAACTTATTTTGATGAGATGAAAGATTCTCTTAGTCAGTCTGTTTTAATAGCACAAGACACTGCTGAAAAGCTTAAACAGGCTTCTCAAGAAAGATCTGATAATATCATGCGCCAGGCTGATCAAGAAGCGCAACATCTTTTAGACCATGCTAAGTTCAAGGCAAACGAAATTTTACGCCAAGCAACTGATAACGCTAAAAAAGTTGCAATAGAAACAGAAGAGCTGAAAAATAAGGCTCGTGTCTTCCATCAACGCCTTAAGTCAACAATTGAAAGTCAATTGAGCATTGTTGATTCATCTGAATGGGAAGAAATTCTTCGTCCTACAGCAACTTATCTCCAAACAAGTGATGATGCCTTCAAAGAAGTTATTCAAGAGGCACTTGGTCAAACAATGACGCCTTATGTAGATGACGAATCTGAAGTAACTCGTCAATTCTCACCTGAAGAAATGGCTGACTTACAGCAACGAATTGCTGAGTCAGATGGTGACTTGTCTGAGACGAGAGTTATGGAGGCTGTTCCAGAAGCAACAGAAGAAAAAACTTCTGAACCTGTTGATATCCTATAAGAAAGAACTGTAAAAACACAAATTAACCAATATATTCCTAGCGAGCAAGTGACGGTGTAAGACTTGCAATCCCTATTAGTTGATTTATCATTTTACAATATCGTATTTGAAATTAGTAAAATGCGACGTTTCTTCCACGTTACGGAAAAAGAGGGATAGTAATAGTAGTGGCTATTTTCTATCTGAACAAAGGTGGTACCACGATTTTCGTCCTTTTTGCGAATCGTGGTTTTTATTTTGTCAATTTAAATTAAAGGAGTAACAATGAAACTTAAAGAAACCCTCAATCTAGGGAAAACAGACTTTCCTATGCGTGCTGGTCTTCCAACTAAAGAACCAGTTTGGCAAAAAGAATGGGAAGAAGCAAAACTTTACCAACGTCGTCAAGAATTGAACCAAGGAAAACCGCATTTCACCTTGCATGATGGACCTCCGTATGCAAACGGAAATATCCACGTTGGACACGCTATGAACAAGATTTCTAAAGATATTATTGTTCGTTCTAAGTCTATGTCAGGATTTTACGCCCCTTATATCCCAGGTTGGGATACTCATGGTTTGCCAATCGAGCAAGTCTTGGCAAAACAAGGTGTTAAACGCAAAGAAATGGACTTGGTTGAGTACTTGAAACTTTGCCGTGAGTATGCTCTTTCTCAAGTTGATAAACAACGAGAAGACTTTAAACGTTTGGGTGTTTCTGGTGACTGGGAAAATCCCTATGTGACTTTGACTCCAGACTATGAAGCAGCTCAGATCCGTGTCTTTGGTGAGATGGCTAAAAAAGGCTATATCTACCGTGGTGCCAAGCCAGTTTACTGGTCATGGTCTTCTGAGTCAGCCCTTGCTGAAGCGGAAATTGAGTACCATGACTTGCTTTCAACTTCCCTTTACTATGCTAACCGCGTCAAAGACGGAAAAGGTGTCCTAGATACAGATACTTACATCGTTGTGTGGACAACTACGCCATTTACCATTACGGCCTCTCGTGGTTTGACAGTTGGAGCGGATATTGATTACGTATTGGTACAACCAGCTGGTGAATCTCGTAAGTTTGTAGTTGCTGCAGAATTGTTGAATAGTTTGTCTGAGAAATTTGGTTGGGCTGATGTGCAAGTCTTGGCGACCTATCGTGGTCAAGAATTGAGCCACATTGTGACAGTCCACCCATGGGATACAGCTGTAGATGAGTTGGTAATCCTTGGTGACCACGTTACGACTGACTCTGGTACTGGTATTGTCCATACAGCCCCTGGTTTTGGTGAGGACGACTACAATGTCGGTGTTGCCAATGGTCTTGAAGTTGCTGTAACAGTTAACGAACGCGGTATCATGATGGAAAATGCTGGTCCTGACTTTGCAGGTCAGTTCTATGACAAGGTTGTTCCAACTGTTATCGAAAAACTTGGCGATTTACTCCTTGCTCAAGAAGAAATTTCTCACTCATACCCATTTGACTGGCGTACCAAGAAACCAATCATTTGGCGTGCAGTGCCACAATGGTTTGCCTCTGTATCTAAATTCCGTCAAGAAATCTTGGACGAAATTGAAAAAGTGAAATTCCACTCAGAATGGGGTAAAGTTCGTCTTTACAACATGATTCGCGACCGTGGCGACTGGGTTATCTCTCGTCAACGTGCTTGGGGAGTTCCCCTTCCTATCTTCTATGCTGAAGACGGAACGCCAATCATGACAGCTGAAACGATTGAGCACGTGGCTCAACTCTTTGAGGAACATGGATCTATCATTTGGTGGGAGCGTGATGCTAAGGATCTCTTGCCAGAAGGATTCACCCATCCAGGTTCACCAAATGGCGAGTTCAAGAAAGAAACAGATATCATGGACGTTTGGTTTGACTCAGGTTCATCATGGAATGGAGTAGTAGTTAACCGTCCAGAACTCAAATACCCAGCAGATCTTTACCTAGAAGGCTCTGACCAATACCGTGGTTGGTTCAACTCATCACTTATCACATCAGTTGCCAACCATGGCGTTGCTCCTTACAAACAAATCTTGTCACAAGGTTTTGCTCTTGATGGTAAAGGTGAGAAGATGTCTAAATCCCTTGGAAATACTATTGCTCCAAGTGATGTTGAAAAACAATTTGGTGCGGAAATCTTGCGTCTCTGGGTAACAAGTGTTGACTCAAGCAACGACGTGCGTATCTCAATGGATATCTTGAGCCAAGTCTCTGAAACTTACCGTAAGATCCGTAACACTCTCCGTTTCTTGATTGCTAATACATCTGACTTTAATCCGGCTGAGGATACAGTCGCTTACGATGACCTTCGTTCCGTTGATAAGTATATGACCATTCGCTTTAACCAGCTTGTGAGAACAATTCGTGATGCTTACGCTAATTTTGAATTCTTGACAATCTACAAGGCTTTGGTGAACTTTATCAACGTTGACTTGTCAGCCTTCTACCTTGACTTCGCTAAAGACGTTGTTTACATTGAAGGTGCCAAATCACTCGAACGCCGTCAAATGCAGACTGTTTTCTATGATATTCTTGTGAAAATCACCAAACTCTTGACACCAATCCTGCCTCACACAGCGGAAGAAATCTGGTCATATCTTGAGTTTGAAGCAGAAGACTTTGTTCAATTGTCAGAATTGCCAGAAGCGGAAACTTTTGCTAATCAAGAAGAAATCTTGGATACATGGGCAGCCTTCATGGACTT
This sequence comes from Streptococcus sp. 2_1_36FAA, assembly GCF_000161955.2. Lineage (NCBI taxonomy): Bacteria > Bacillati > Bacillota > Bacilli > Lactobacillales > Streptococcaceae > Streptococcus > Streptococcus sp. 2_1_36FAA. The sequence goes on along the minus strand of NZ_KI391974.1, from coordinate 517,584 downwards.
CCGTGGACAGGCTCAAAAAGCCTTGGAAGAGGCACGTAATGCCAAAGTAATCGGTAAATCACTCGAAGCACACTTGACAGTTTACCCAAATGAAGTGGTGAAAACTCTTCTTGGAGCAGTGGACAGCAATGTAGCTCAACTCTTGATCGTGTCTGAATTGACCATCGCAGAAGGACCAGCTCCAGAAGGAGCAGTAAGCTTTGAGGATGTTGCCTTTACAGTTGAACGCGCTGCAGGTGAAGTATGTGACCGTTGCCGTCGCATCGATCCAACTACTGCAGAACGTAGCTACCATGCAGTCATCTGTGATCACTGTGCAAGCATCGTAGAAGAAAACTTTGCGGATGCAGTTGCAGAAGGATTTGAAACAAAATAAGTAATTTCTTTAAAAGAATAAAAACGGCTTTGCCTTTAAATGGCAAGCCGTTTTTATATAAACTAATCCTATTTTATATTGTTGGATAATGGAATAAAACAAATGGTTGCATTTGCAACTATAGTGTGCTATACTAGATTATAATCTAGGAGTGCTTATTTTAGATAAAATGTTTTGGAGCTGAAAGAGTTCAGAAGAGGTCAGTTGCTGCAGTGCCTGACTGACGTAGCTATTTTCAAAGCCAATCAGTTGGTCATAGAATTTGAGAGCCTGACTACTAGGATAGAGCTCTTTGAATTTCTTATTTTGAGCTTTGGTCTTTTTGATAATAAGCCCTCGATCTTCCAACTTTTGTAAAGATCTGCTAAGGGTTGTTTTATCAATCTGGACAATTTCTGCTAGTTGAGATTGTGTCATCCCTTCATTCTCGACGATGCGAATCAGAAGTAGAAACAGATTATTCTCAAGCCCGTAGTTACTAGCTTCCTGATTCATTTTCATCATGGCCTGTCTTGAAATGAAACCCATTTGTCTGAAAAGTTGACGGTAATCCATAGGAACTCCTTTGTAGTTGCATTTGCAATTATTATACATTAAAAAGATAGAGGAAACAAGTATGTGGTTTAGGAAAAAATTAACAGAGCTGAATCCGATAGAATTTTATCAAATCCTAAAACTGCGCATCGATACCTTTGTGGTGGAGCAGGAGCGAATCTACCATGAATTAGATGCGAAGGATCTAGAAGCAGTACACGTTTTTCATACTAATGAAGGCGGAGAAATTGACGCTTATGCTCGTGTCTTTGTGGAGGGTGAACATCTAGTCTTTGGTCGAGTTGTTACAGCCAAATCTAGTCGAGGAAAAGGCTTAGGAGGACAGCTTATCAGAGAAATTCTGAGTTTCTGTGCCGAAAAATGGCCAGGAAAGGAAATTAAAATTGAGGCACAAGAACAAGTTGTTGAACTCTATGAGAAATACGGCTTTGAGGCAGTTGGTCAGCCCTTTCTATTTGAGTCAACACCTCACCTTACCATGGTTTATAAGGCAGATTAAGTTGTTATAAAAGAATAAAAAAATAAGCTTAGAAGCTTATTTTAATGGAATTGAAATTTCAATGAGTTTGTCAGCATAGATTGTTTGAATACCGGCAGTATCAATCGCTTTTGTATCTATTTTTCTTTTGAGGAAGAAGTCACGAATTTTTTCAATTTCTTGTTCACGCACTGCACGGTGTGTATTTGCAATCAGTATTTCATAATGCTTGGGTGCTTGGGTAAAGACAACATCGGTATTGCCAGCTGAGTAAGTCTCAACTAAAGTAGCATCAGTACTTTCAAGCTGACTTTGAATGAGAACCGCATGGCTATTAGTTGTATTGATAAGCTTCATAAGATCTCCTCCTGTATGATGATCTACTATTAATTATAACACTTATGAGATAAATTGTGAAATATCCTACGAAGTTAGACATGAAAAAATTGGCAAAATTATTTTACTTGATGCTCCATTTTCCACATCTCTACGCCCCATTTATGGCTGCCTCTTTTTAGTTTTTCAATTGCTTCATCGATTGGAAACCAAGCAAGTTGATTGAAGTCTTCTAGTGGTTTTTGAGACTGCTCAAATGAAGTGATTTCGTAAATGTAAGCTGGATTGTAGAAGTATCGGTCTCGATGTCTTGAGTAAAAATATTCATCCGCTTGACCATAATATTTTCCAACTTTAGCGGTAAATCCCAATTCTTCTATTAATTCCCGCTCTAAGGCAGATAGGTAATCTTCACCTGCTTCAATTTCTCCTCCTGGAAGAAACCAAGCCCCATTAGGAGCCTGAACAAGGATGATTTTATCATTTTCTTGGTTAGGAATGACTGCGTAAACGCCATATCGATGACTGTATTCAACGCCTTCTTTTTTTTGTCCAAATGTCGCTATTGTCATATTGAATCCTTCCCTTCTTTTACTAATATCATAAAGCAGAAAGCGCTGTCTGTCAAGGTTTACTGCATAGGAAAGTTAAAAAGAAAGTAGCCGGAATATTTTATTTTAATCTCTTACTTGAGATGTGTTACAATAGGTTTAAGGTAAGGAAGTGAAATTATGACAACTCATCGTTTATTTAGAATTTTATATTGTTTATTAGAAAAAGAGAGAGTCACTGCCCCAGAACTTGCTCAGAAAATGGAAGTATCAGTACGTACAATTTATCGAGATATAGACCGTCTAAGTGGAGCAGGTGTCCCAATATATTGCAACCCGGGAAAAGGTGGAGGAATTTTTCTAATGAACTCTTTCGTTTTAGATAAAAGCCTGTTATCAGAAGCAGAAAGAGAGGATGTACTCTTATCACTTCAGGGATTGGAGGCTTTAAAAGGTGAAAGCCAAGCTCTAGAGAAGTTAAAAAGTCTTTTTCAAGCGAACACAGAAAATTGGATTCGTGTTGATTTTACAGATTGGCGAAATCAAAAATATCAAGCAGATCTTTTTGACATAATTAAACAAGCGATTTTCCAAAAATGCTTGATCAGTTTCCTCTATAGGGGGCAGGAGAAAGAAGAAACTCGAATGGTTGAGCCTCTGCAATTGGTCTTTAAAAGTCAAGCTTGGTATCTATATGGATTTTGTAGGAAGAAGCAAGATTTTCGCCTTTTCAAACTAAGCAGAGTCAGTCAATGTCAGATATTGTCGGAAACATTTGAAAGAAAAGCAGTCCAACTGGCCATCAATAAAGAGAAGGTGAAGGAAGAACTTGTTAGTCTTACATTAAAATTCGACAAAAGTCAGGCTTTTCGTGTCTATGAAGAATTTTCTGGTCAAATTAGCCAGGATCCCGATGGCAATTTACTAGTAGAAACGGAATTTCCAAAACACAGTAGTTTGTACTCTTATCTTTTATCCTTTTTGGATAGTGTTGAGGTGTTAGAGCCACTTGAAGTTCGGCAAGAGCTTGCCCAAATTGTTAAAACTATTTCACAAAAATACAAAACCTGACAGATCCTGTCAGGTTTTTCTTGCTATACTATAGATAGAAAGAAGAAAGGAGTAAACATATGAAATACGAATGGAGAAAAGCAGAGAAAAGCTTATACGGTGTGAAGGCGAGTCCGAAAGTGGTTGAGGTTCCTGAACAGTCCTTTATCATGCTTGATGGGACCGGGAATCCCAATCTTCCTGGTTTTGCAGAAGAAGTTTCAGCTCTCTATGCTTTGGCTTATGCCATAAAAATGGATTATAAAAAATCTCATGCCAATCAAGAAATTCAAGACTTTACGGTTTACCCTCTTGAGGGGATTTGGCAGCAAAAAGAGCAAGGAGAACTGGTCAAAGAAGAGTTGATTTATACTATTATGATTGCCCAGCCAAGTTTTATCAGCAAAGAAATGGTAAAAGAAGCGCTTGAAAAAGTTAAGGTAAAAAAGCCAAATCCTCATTATGAAAAGATACGTTTTGAGACTGTCAAAGAAGGCAAGTGCTTGACCATGCTTCACCTTGGTTCTTTTGATAGTGAACCCCTTTCTTTTGCAAAAATGGATGAATTTTGTAAAGAAAATTCCCTGAACAGAAGATTTCCTTTTCATAGAGAAATATACTTAAATAATCTTAACAGAACTTCTCCAGATAAGTTGAAAACGATCCTTCGCTACCAGGTAGAATAAAAGAAAACTCCAGCCTAAAATATTAGACTGGAGTTTTTTAATTCTCTATCATCAATCCGAGCTAGTGCTGATGTCACTTGTTTGATCAAGCTCAGCTTTCTGTTTGCCCTTGATTATAATCTTGCCATTGCTAGTCATGATTGCTTTTAAATCCTTATCTGTCGGATGTTCTAGGTAATAGTCCGTAATAGCATCTTCAATATGATCTTGAATAGTTCGGCGAAGTGGTCGTGCCCCCATCTTAGGATCGTAGCCAAGATCAACTAGTTTTTCCTTGACTTTAGTTGTTACATCTAGATGAATATCGTTGCTAGCGAGTCGATTATTAACATCTTCCAGCATTAGATCCACAATCTGTAAGAGATTATCCTTGCTTAATGCCTTGAATTCAATGATGCCATCAAATCGATTCATGAATTCTGGACTAAAGAAGTTACCTAACTCACCTAAGACAGAATTTGTCCGACCTTCTCGAGCAGCACCAAAGCCAACGCTAGCTTCTACTTTGCCAGTTCCTGCATTGGAAGTCATGATAATAATGGTATCTTTGAAGCTGACTGTCCTGCCTTGACCATCAGTCAAACGTCCATCATCTAGGACTTGTAAGAACATATGCATGACATCTGGATGAGCTTTTTCCACCTCATCTAAGAGAATGAGTGAGTATGGATTACGACGAACACGTTCAGTCAACTGCCCTGCTTCTTCATAGCCAACGTAGCCTGGAGGTGCTCCCACAAGTTTGGCAACGCTATGTTTTTCCATGTATTCACTCATATCAAAACGAATCATGCTATCGGCAGAGCCAAAAAGTTCGATGGCCAATTGTTTGGAAAGTTCAGTTTTTCCGACACCTGTAGGTCCAACAAAAAGAAAACTTCCGATTGGACGGTTTGGACTGCCTAATCCCACACGATTGCGACGGATGGCTTTTGCGATCTTATCAACAGCATCATCCTGTCCAATGACATGAGACTTCAAATCACTGGCTAAATGAATAAGTTGAGACTGTTCTTTTTCCTTCAAATTGCCAACTGGAATATTTGTTTTTTGCTCGACAATAGCCTCGATCTCCTTCTCACTGATGATAGGAGTATCTTGTTCATCTATTTTAGCATTTTGCATTTCCTTATATTTGGCAATTTGGTCGCGGAAGTAGGCTGCTTTTTCGTAATCTTCATCGCGAGTGGCCTGTGTTTTCAGATTTTCAGCCTCTATCAAGCGTCTGTCAATTTCTTTTGGATCAACAAAATTGAGGGTTAGGTTCATCTTAGATCCTGATTCATCCAAAAGATCAATAGCTTTATCGGGAAGGAAACGGTCCTGAATATAACGATTGGATAGGATGGCAGCAGCTTCAATAGCTTCATCTGTGTAGCGAACATGGTGGTAATCTTCGTATTTCTTTTGAATTCCCTTTAGAATTGTGATCGTTTCTTCTACAGTTGGTTCATCTACTTTGACTGGTTGCATCCGTCTTTCTAAAGCTGCATCTTTTTCAATGATACGATATTCATTGAGAGTAGTAGCTCCGACCAGTTGAAGTTCACCTCGAGCAAGAGCAGGTTTGAGAATATTTCCAGCATCCATGTTCCCATCCCCCGCAGAACCAGCTCCAACAATTTCATGGATTTCATCAATAAAGAGAATGATATCATTGCGATTGCGAATCTCATCCATGAGTTTTTGCATTCGTTCTTCAAACTGTCCACGAATACCAGTTCCTTGAACAAGGCTGACAACATCAAGTCGAATGACCTCTTTTCCTTGCAATTTTTGAGGCACATCACCGTCGACTATTTTTTGAGCCAAGCCCTCTACAACAGCAGTCTTCCCGACACCAGGTTCGCCAATAAGGACTGGATTATTCTTAGTTCGGCGATTGAGAATTTCTATAACACGACGAATTTCATCATCTCGTCCAATCACTGGATCAATATCACCACGTTGAGCAATTTCTGTAACGTTAATACCAAACTCTTCCAAAAGACCTTTTGGTTTATTGGAGGATGACTGAGGACGTTGGTTGTTAGAACCAGGACCATAGTTGCCCCCTCCGTAACTACCACCTGACTGAGTTGGAGGTGTAGAATCCTTCGGCCCTTGGAAATTCCCCAGATGATTAAAGAAATCATCAAAAGGATCCATATTATGATTATTCATGTTCGTCAGTCCACTCAAAAGAGAGTTATTTGGATCAGTTTTCATAATCTGATAGCAATTTTGGCAGAGGTCGACTTGTTGTTTTTTACCATTTACATTAGTGTATAAATGAATGGTAGATTCATTGATTTTACAGTTTTTACAAAGCATATTTTTACCTCTTTCTTGGCAAATTATAAAGAAAAATTATTTGGTCAAAAATAGTCAAACTTTATAATCTCATTATATCAGTATTCTCTAGCATTGCAAGAATAAAGCGTTAAAATGACTGTCTGTTTTGTTAAATAATTGGTTTTGTCCAACAAATTTCGTTAAAAAATCACAAAAAGTTAAACTTTTATTAGGTGTTCACTTTCTATTTATGGTAAAATAGAAACGATAAAGCAAATAGGAGAACTAAAAATGGAATCACATTTAGTAAGAATTATTAATCGATTAGAAAGTATGGCAAGCGATGGTGGTAGTCTAAAACGCAACTTTGAACGTGATGGTGTTGTTGTTGCTGAAGTCGCTTACAGTTATGATGAGGAAAATGGCTCTGTATTCACGCTTCGTGATGTAGCCGCGCGTGAAACTTTTACATTTGATAGTATTGACTTAATTGCAATGGAAATCTATGAATTGTTATACTAAGAAGCACACACTGAGGTGCTTTTTCTTTTAGTCAAAAGATTAGACTATAATCTGGTATAAGGAAAATGTATAGGGGAATCAAGGCGTTTTTTGATATAATAGAAGGCACAGTTATATGAAGAGGGGGGAGAGAAATGGCTGAGTTAATTGATGGGAAGGCATTGGCTGAAAAGTTACAAGGAAAGTTAGCTCAAAAGACTGCTAAGTTGAAAGAGAAAACGGGACAGACACCTGGTTTGGTAGTGGTTCTAGTAGGGAATAATCCTGCGAGTCAAATTTATGTACGTAATAAAGAACGCTCAGCCTTGGCTGCTGGCTTTCGGAGTAAGGTAGAACGTCTGCCAGAAGAGACCAGCCAAGAAGAGCTCTTGAGCTTGATTGAAACTTATAATCAAAATCCTGACTGGCATGGGATTTTAGTTCAGTTGCCCTTGCCAGATCATATTGACGATGAAGCAGTTCTGCTGGCCATTGATCCAGATAAGGACGTAGATGGCTTTCATCCGCTTAATATGGGCAAGCTATGGAGTGGCCATCCGGTTATGATTCCGGCTACTCCAGCAGGAATTATGGAAATGTTTCATGAATATGGTGTTGAACTGGAAGGTAAGCGAGCGGTTGTTATCGGGCGAAGCAATATTGTCGGTAAGCCTATGGCTCAGCTCCTTTTGGCTAAGAATGCAACAGTGACCCTGACACATTCTCGGACCCACAATCTAGCCAAGCTTGCTAAGCGAGCGGATATCTTGGTAGTGGCTATCGGTCGTGGACATTTTGTAACCAAGGACTTTGTCAAGGAAGGGGCTGTTGTCATTGATGTCGGTATGAATCGAGATGAAAATGGCAAGCTGATTGGCGATGTTAAGTTTGATGAAGTGGCTGAAATTGCTAGTCTGATTACACCAGTACCTGGAGGTGTTGGACCCATGACTATTACTATGCTGATGGAGCAGACCTACCAAGCCTTTAAACGGAGTTTTGAATCATGAAATTTGTTTTTGACTTGGATGGGACCCTGTCTTTTGATTATACGACGATTGATGAGGAGATTAAGCGAGTTTTGCTGATGGCTCCTCAGTTTGGGCATGAAGTTCTGTTTGCTTCGGCGCGTTCCTATCGAGATTGTCTAGGATTATTAGGTCCGGAATTGAGTCAGCAGATAGTGATTGGGCTGAACGGTGGGGTAGCTTATCAAGATGGACAGCTGATTTTTGAGCGTCAGCTGCATCAGTCAAGTTATCAAGCCATTTTAGATACTTGTTTGACCTATAATTTGCCTTTTTTCGTTGATAATACTTTTGACTACAGTGGCCAGATTTTAGAAAAAATCCCTTTTATTTCCAGTGTAGATCCTCTCAAGCGGGCAAGACGGCTGGAACTGACTGAGCTCAAGCATCCTATTAAGGTTGTTATTTACATGGGGAATCATGAGCAGCTCTTAGAGGATTTACAGGCTCGTTTTACAAACTTGCCCAATCTAAGTCTAGATTATCATGAACATGAGAAATGTTTTTATATAAATCCAGCTGAAACCAATAAAGCCTCAACTGTAAAGGAATTATGCGGTTCGGATTATGTGGCGTTTGGTAATGATCAAAATGATATCCAGCTCTTTAAGAATTCTCTCTATGCTGTGCAGGTTGGGGATTTCCCAGGCTTGAGCGATTATGCTGATGAGCAGGTTGCTTTTCAGGAAAATTTACCCAAGGCAGTCGCAGCAAGAATCTTACAAAAATTTGCAGATTTCCGAAGAAAATAACTTTCTTGCGATACGAGGCACCTGTTTAGGTGCCTTTTGGTGTATAATGAAGATAGGTTTGGTCATCTTGAGACCAGTACAGGATGAAGTTGGTCTAGGAGAATATCATGTCAAAAAATGCTGAAAATATTTTAAAAAAAGTTATTAGGAAACGTCCCTTGGATAGTCATAAGGGGGACTATGGCCGTCTCTTACTGATTGGGGGGATCTATCCTTATGGGGGGGCCATTATCATGGCAGCTTTAGCGGCTGTCAATAGTGGAGCAGGTCTGGTGACCGTTGCTACAGATAGAGAAAATATTGCCCCTCTGCACAGTCATTTACCGGAGGCCATGGCCTTTGACTTAGAGGAGCAAGACCGATTGACAGAGCAGCTGGCTAAATCAGATCTAGTCTTGATTGGTCCTGGTTTGGCGGAGAATCAACTAGGACTAGATGCCTTAAAAAAGGTTGTTCGTACTGTGACCGAGCAGCAGATACTCATCATGGATGGTGGTGCCATTTCACTCTTTAGCAAAACAGCTTTGCCATTTCCAAAAGCCCAAACAGTTTTTACTCCCCACCAGAAGGAGTGGGAAGGCTTATCGGGTTTGAGCTTGTCAGATCAGACGGCAGCAGCCAATCAGGCGGCGGTTAATCAGCTGCCTCTGGGCAGTATTGTCGTGCAGAAAAAGCATGGAACGACCATCTATCAAAGTGGACAAGAGCAGGTCTTTGAGTTGACAGTAGGCGGACCTTATCAGGCAACTGGCGGAATGGGGGATACGCTGGCTGGTATGATTGCCGCTTTTGCAGGTCAGTTTAAGTCAAGCAGCCTCTTTGAGCGAGTGGTGGCTGCAACCCTTCTTCATTCATTTATCGCTGACGAACTGAGTCAGGAAGCTTATGTCGTCCTGCCAACGGCAATCAGCAGGGACATTCCAAAGTGGATGAAGGAGATGAGTCAGTAGACTTTTTCTTGAGTTTTAAGTCAGCTGGGTTTCTTTTGCGGAAGCCCAGTTTTTTTCTTGCTTTTCAGGGAATTTTTAGACTTTGTAATCGGTTTTTTATGCAGTTTTTTGTTATAATAAAAGTTACGGAAAAACTAGAAAAGAAAGGAAAAGGACATGCCAGAGTATTTGTCGGTTTCGACTTTGACTAAGTATCTGAAGATGAAGTTTGAGCGGGATCCTTATTTGGAGCGGGTCTATCTGACTGGCCAAGTGTCCAATTTCCGCCGGCGTCCCAATCACCAGTATTTTTCATTGAAGGATGAGAAGGCCGTCATTCAGGTCACGATTTGGTCTGGTGTCTACCAGAAGCTGGGCTTTGAGCTGGAAGAAGGCATGAAAATCAATGTCATTGGCCGGGTGCAGCTCTATGAGCCGAGCGGTTCCTATTCTATCATCCTTGAAAAGGCAGAACCGGATGGTATCGGAGTTTTGGCTATCCAGTTTGAACAACTTAAGAAAAAACTGGGAGAAGAAGGTCTTTTTCAAGAAAAATTCAAACAAACCTTGCCCCAATTTCCTAAGAAAATCGGTGTTGTAACCAGTCCCAGCGGAGCGGTCATTCGGGATATTATCACGACGGTCAGCCGTCGCTTTCCGGGAGTGGAGATTGTCCTTTATCCGACAAAAGTGCAGGGAGATGGTGCTGCAGCGCAGATTGCTGACCATATCAGATTGGCCAATGAGAGGTCGGATTTGGATGTACTGATTATTGGTCGAGGTGGCGGTTCTATCGAAGATCTCTGGGCTTTCAACGAAGAGGAAACGGTTCGAGCTATTTTTGAGTCTAGGATTCCTGTTATTTCTAGTGTTGGCCATGAGACAGATACGACTTTGGCGGACTTTGTAGCAGATCGCAGGGCTGCGACTCCGACGGCTGCGGCTGAACTAGCCACTCCGGTCACCAAGCTAGACCTGCTGGGACACCTGCAGCAACAGAAAAACCGCATGTCACGGGCAATTTCCAATCGCCTGAGCTATTATCGAGAGCGTCTGAATAAACTGACCCAGTCGGTTATCTTCCGACAGCCAGAGCGGCTTTACGATGGTCATCTGCAGAAATTAGACCAGCTCAACTTGCGACTCAAGCAAAAAATTCGCGAATATTATAGTGAAGAGCAACAGCGGGTCAAAATATTGCAGCATCGTTTGGAAGCATTGAATCCGCTCAGTCGCGTTCAGCGTCTTCAGGAGCAGACTGTCCAGCTGGAGCGTTTGCTGCGCAGCAACATGGCGGTCATTTATGATAACAAGGTAGCTCAAGTTAGGAGATTGTCTGAGGCCTTGCTTATGCTGGATACCAGTCGAATCGTGGCGCGTGGCTATGCTATTGTCCAAAAGAATCAAAAGGTTATTGAATCAACAATAGGCATTGAAGAAAAAGATGAGCTGACCTTGCTTATGCGGGATGGGCAGCTGGAAGTAGAGGTGAAACATGTCCAAAGAAAAGAAATTTGAAGAAAATTTAGCAGACTTGGAAGTTATTGTCCAAAAGTTGGAAAATGGCGATGTAGCTCTGGAAGAGGCGATTGCGGAATTTCAAAAGGGAATGAAGCTTTCAAAAGAACTCCAGGCTAGTCTAGACAAGGCAGAAAAGACCTTGGTTAAGGTCATGCAAGAAGATGGTACAGAAACGGAAATGGAATGAACCAGGAAGAAAAAATAAGACAGATAGACCAGACGATCATTGACTATTATAGTAAGAAAGCAGTGTCAGATTCTTTGGTAGAATCCATTCTCTACTCTGTTCAAGCAGGTGGCAAGCGGATTCGGCCTTTGCTATTATTAGAGCTAGTTGAGGCATTTGGTTTGCCTCTTCAGTCTGCACATTTTCAAGTAGCTTCCGCTTTGGAAATGATTCATACAGGTAGTCTCATTCATGATGATTTACCGGCAATGGATGATGATGATTATCGGCGTGGACGTTTGACCAATCATAAAAAATTTGGCGAAGCCATGGCTATATTAGCAGGAGATTCTCTCTTTTTAGATCCTTACGGCTTGATAGCTGTAGCAGAGTTACCAAGCCAGGTTAAGGTGAATTTGATTATGGAACTATCGCAAGCAGCTGGTACCTTCGGTATGGTTGGGGGGCAAGCCCTCGATATGGAAGGAGAAGGCTGTCAGCTTGATTTGAAAGAACTTCAGGCTATTCACGCTCACAAAACGGGCAAGCTCTTAGCCTTTCCTTTTGTAGCAGCAGGGTTGCTGGTGCAGGTTGAAGAAGGAGTCCAAGCCAAACTTCGCAAGATTGGTGAGTTGATAGGTTTAGCCTTTCAGGTTCGAGATGATATTTTAGATGTGACAGCAAGCTTTGAAGAATTGGGTAAAACACCTCAAAAAGACTTGGTTGCAGCTAAGTCTACTTATCCGGCTCTTTTAGGGTTAGAAAAGGCAAAAGAGACTTTGGATCAAGTCTTAGATCAGGCTCAAAATTTACTGAAGGAGATCGCTCAGAATCGCCCCTTCTCAGGAGAAAGTCTCACGAAAATCATAGAAAGTTTGAGATTATATGACTAAGGAAAGAGTAGACGTTCTAGCTTTTAAACAAGGACTTTTTGAAACTAGAGAGCAGGCAAAACGGGGGGTTATGGCTGGCTTAGTTGTGTCAGTTATCAACGGTCAGCGCTTCGATAAGCCGGGTGAAAAGATTGATGATACAACTGAACTAAAACTTAAAGGTGAAAAATTGAAGTTTGTCAGCCGTGGTGGGCTAAAATTAGAAAAGGCCTTGCAAGCTTTTGGGATTTCAGTGAAAGAAAAAGTAACGCTGGATATTGGTGCCTCGACAGGTGGCTTTACGGATGTTATGCTGCAAAACGGTGCAAGTCTCGTCTACGCTGTTGATGTCGGTACTAACCAATTAGCATGGAAACTTAGGCAGGATCAGCGCGTCATCAGCATGGAACAGTTTAATTTTCGCTATGCATCTGTAGCTGACTTTGAACAAATACCGCAGTTTGCTAGCATTGATGTCAGCTTTATTTCTCTGAGTTTGATTTTACCTGCCTTAAAAAAAATTTTGGCTGAAGAAGGGCAGGTTGTTGCCTTGATAAAACCACAGTTTGAAGCCGGTCGTGAACAGATTGGCAAGAACGGTATCATCAAAGATAAAAAAGTCCATGTAGCGGTCTTAGAAAAGGTCACTTCTTTTATGGTAGAACTTGGTTTTTCTGTCAAAGGCTTGGATTACTCTCCCATCCAAGGGGGACACGGCAATGTTGAATTTTTGGCTTATTTAGAAAAAGAATCTCAACCCCAAAATCTAGTAGCAGACTTAGTCGGTCCAGTGGTTGAGGCAGCGCATAAGGAATTTAAGGATGAATAAAAAGGAAAGATTAGAAAAAATTAGACGATTTGTCAATGATTTTGAGATTGGTACCCAGGAGGAGATTGTTACTTATTTAAGACAGTCAGGGATAAAAGCAACTCAGGCGACAGTTTCTAGAGATATCAAGGAATTGGGGATTGTAAAAACGCCACTGAAGAACAACACCTATATTTATGAGATTCCCAAGTCGGTGAGCAGTAGTTTAAAGTTAGCTGAGAATACAATTCTAGAAGCTAGCACCTTAGGAAATATGATTAATCTGAACTTGGTTCCTGGAAGTACGGCTGTCATTAAAAGACAAATCACTGAAGCATTCTCAGAAAAAATATTTAGCATTATCACAGATGATGATAGTATTTTGATGATTCTTAAAGATAAAGAAGACATTTCAAGAATTTTAGACGTTATCGAGAATTGGTAGGAAAGCCATGTTATTAGAAATTTCTATAAAAAACTTTGCTATTATTGAAGAAATCTCTCTTCATTTTGACCAAGGGATGACAGTCCTGACCGGAGAAACTGGGGCAGGAAAGTCTATCATTATCGATGCTATGAATATGATGCTGGGTAGCCGTGCTACTACAGATGTTATTCGTCATGGAGCTACTAAGGCAGAAATTGAAGGATTGTTTTCATTGGAGAATAGCTCAGCTATAGAAGCAATTTTTGAAGAGCAGGGCTTGGAATTGACTGATGAGCTTATTATCCGCCGAGAAATTCTGCAAAATGGCCGTAGCGTCAGCCGGGTTAATGGACAGTTAGTTAATCTATCAGTTTTGAAGGCTATTGGTCAACATTTAGTAGATATTCATGGTCAACACGATCAGGAAGAATTAATGCGCCCTCAGCTTCATATAGCCATGCTGGACGAGTTTGGAGATGAGGATTTCGTTGCCTTGAAAGCTTTCTATCAAGAAACCTTTGATCACTATCGTCAGCTTCGCAAACAGGTTCTGACCTTGCATAAAAATCAAGAGGAGCATAAGGCTCGCATTGAAATGCTAGAATTTCAGATGGCTGAAATTGATAGTGCTTCCTTGAAAACTGGTGAAGACAAAGCTCTCCACCAAGAACGTGATCGCTTACTCAATCACAAGCTGATTGCTGATACCTTGACCAATGCATACGCTATGTTGGATAATGAGGATTTTTCTAGTTTGGCTAATGTGCGTTCAGCTATGAACGATATGGAGTCTATTGAAGAATATGACCCAACATACAAGGAATTATCTTCTAGTCTTTCTGAGACCTATTACGTTCTGGAAGATGTGACTAAACGGTTGGAAGACATTTTAGATGGACTGGATTTTGATGGCAACCGCCTGATGCAGGTTGAAAGTCGTTTAGATTTAATTAACAGTATCACTCGAAAATATGGTGGCCAAGTAGATGATGTTCTAGAATATTTTTCGCAAATTTCGAAAGAGTACCAGCTACTGACAGGTAGTCATTCATCTTCTGAAGATTTAGAGGCAGAACTTAAAGAGTTAGAAAAGCGGTTGGTGAATTTGGCTGGACAGCTTAGCCAAGCAAGGCATACTTTAGCTAAACAACTTGAGTCGGAAATTAAGCAGGAACTGCAAGATCTCTATATGGAAAAAGCGAATTTTCAAGTTCAATTTAACAAGAGCAAGTTTAACCGTGAAGGAAATGAGCAAGTTGAGTTTTATATTTCAACTAATCCTGGAGAAAACTTTAAGCCTTTAGTTAAGGTTGCATCAGGTGGGGAATTATCTCGTCTAATGCTTGCAATTAAATCAGCTTTCTCTCGGAAAGAAGGAAAGACTAGTATAGTCTTTGACGAAGTTGATACAGGAGTTTCGGGTCGTGTAGCCCAAGCTATTGCACAAAAAATCCATAAGATTGGCAGTAATGGTCAGGTTTTAGCAATCTCTCATCTGCCACAAGTCATTGCCATTGCAGACAACCAATTCTTTATTGAAAAAATTTCTGATGAAAATTCTACTGTTTCAACTGTTCGTCTCTTGGACTTCGATGAGCGAGTGGAAGAAATTGCTAAGATGTTAGCTGGTGAAAATGTAACAGAAGCCGCTTTGAGCCAGGCGCGTGAATTATTAAAGAAATAGGCTTGCAGAAGTACTTTTGATCAAGAGGGGGAGAAAGATGACTGATTACTTTGTTATTGGGGATGTTCATGGCAAGTATGACATGCTAAATGACTTATTGCAAAAGTGGGATGGTCATTCTCAGCTGGTCTTTTTAGGTGATTTGATTGATCGTGGGGAAAATAGCCGAGCTGTTTTAGAGAAAGTTAGAGACTTGGTAAATCAGCAAGGATCGATTTGCTTATCAGGAAATCATGAGTTTATGTTTCTGACTTGGTTGGATAATCCAGCTAAGTCTTATGACCATTACCGCCGAAATGGTGGGGATACAACTATTAATTCTATTTTGGGACGGCCTTTGGATGCTCCTGTTGACGCAGTATTGGATGCGCAAGCTGTTTTAGAAAAGGCACCAGATTTAGTTGAATTTATCCGTAAAATGCCTTTTGTGATGGAGACAGATAAATATATTTTTGTTCATGCTGGGATTGAATTAGACTTGGATGATTGGCACGATACTTCCGACTATCAAAAAGTCTGGATTCGAGCTCCTTTCCATGAAGGAGACAATCGTACAGGGAAGACGATAGTGTTTGGCCATACACCAACTTTTTATCTTTTCCATGAAAAACCGGGGATCAGTCAGCTTTGGCAGACATCAGATGGGAAAATTGGTATGGATGGCGGTGCTGTCTATGGTGGAGTCTTGCACGGACTGCTCCTTGACGATTCGGGGATTAAAGAGCATTACTTTATAAGAAATGACCAATGTTCTTTAGAAGGTTAGCCATTCCAAAATTGAAATTATTTTGATATAATAAAAACAATAAATGCAATAAGTAGGGAAAAAATGGCAAAAATAAAAATTGTAACCGATTCTTCCGTCACGATTGAACCAGAAGTTGTAAAAGATTTAGATATCACAATTGTTCCGCTCTCTGTCATGGTTGACGGTGTAGTTTATTCAGATTCAGATTTAAAAGAGGGTGAGTTTTTACGCCTGATGAAGGAAAGTAAGAATTTACCGAAAACTAGTCAGCCTCCGGTGGGAGTCTTTGCTGAGGTGTTTGAAACACTGGCAGAAACAGCTGATCATATCGTAGCTATTCATATGTCACATGCTTTGTCTGGTACTATTGAAGCAGCAAGGCAGGGCGCTACTCTAGCTAATGCAGATGTGACCATCATTGATAGCTCTTTTACCGATCAGGCTCTTAAATTTCAGGTGGTAGAGGCTGCTAAACTAGCTAAAGATGGTGCTGAATTGGATGAGATTTTACAAAGAATAGAAGAAGTAAAAGAAAAATCCGAACTTTATATTGGTGTTTCGACTCTTGAAAACTTGGTTAAGGGTGGGCGAATCGGTCGGGTGACTGGCTTAATCAGCTCATTGCTTAATATCCGAGTAGTGATGCAAATGAAAAATCACCAGCTCCAAACAATTGTAAAAGGCCGAGGGGATAAAACCTTTAAAAAATGGTTGAATGAGCTGGAGGATAAGTTGACGAATGTAGATATAGAAGAAATTGGTATTTCCTATGCAGGAACTCCTGCTTATGCTACAGAAATGAAAGAAAGATTGCAAAAGTTTGTTGAAAAATCAATTTCTGTACTCGAAACTGGGTCGATTATTCAAACACATACTGGCGAAAATGCTTGGGCAATTTTAATTCGATACCGCTAAGTATTAAATAAGAAAAATCAAAGGAAATCAGCCTAGAAAAATTGTAAAAACGTTGTTTTAGGCTTGACCTAAAAACGTTTTTAAGTTATGATAGTACATGTTAGGGTATTCATTACCCCATAAAATTTTTGGAGGATTTGTTAAATGGCTAACAAACAAGATTTGATTGCAAAAGTAGCAGCAGCTACAGAATTGACTAAAAAAGACTCAGCAGCAGCTGTTGATGCAGTATTTGCAGCTGTAACTGAATACCTTTCAAAAGGTGAAAAAGTTCAATTGATCGGTTTTGGTAACTTTGAAGTTCGTGAACGTGCAGCTCGTAAAGGTCGCAACCCACAAACTGGTAAAGAAATCAAAATCGCAGCTTCTAAAGTTCCAGCTTTCAAAGCAGGTAAAGCACTTAAAGACGCTGTTAAATAATCTTGATTTTCAAAGCCTATTGTATCAACGTTTCGGCGTTGTGCAATAGGCTTTTCTTGTGTCAAAGGGGCAAGAAGGGGACAAAGTAATTGTTTTCCTTACATATATGGTGTAGTTCATATCAGAGGTAACTGGAATTCGGATCTTAGCTTTAGACTAATACTTTGATGTTCTTACTGGTTTAATCACGAGTTTGAAGGGCGGTTATTTTAAATTTTCTTAATTACAATCATTCTTAATAGTCAAGATAGCTAATACATGATATAATGTAGGTAGCTAGTAAGAATAGGGAAGAAGAATATGAAAGAACATAAGCACCATATGGACCAGAATAAAGAGTACTATCAAGATGTACTAAACCATTTGAGAGAAAAAGGAGTCCGTATTACAGAGACTCGAAAGGCTGTGATTGATTTTATTATCCAAAGCCATGATCATCCCAGTGCTGACATGATTTATCAGGCTCTACTGCCTGCATTTCCAAATATGAGCCTGGCAACAGTTTACAATAATCTCAAGGTTCTCATTGATGAGGGATTTGTTTCCGAGCTTAAGGTTCGGAATGACACTACGACTTATTACGATTTTATGGGGCATCAGCACCTTAATGTTATATGCGAAAAATGTGGTCGGATTGCTGATATGGATTTGGATTTACCAGATGTTCAGCAAGAAGCTGCAGACCAGACGGGATATCAGATCACTAAGAGTCAAATGGTGGTCTATGGTATCTGTCCAGATTGTGTGGCCCGACAGCAGGAAGCTAGTTAATAATAGAGGGGAAGTTGGGACTGCTTTCCCTTTTTGCTAGCTCCAATATTCTGGTTAAAAATATCACAAATATCTTACTGAGACTAGCTTTTTAAGGAAAAATTTTGTAAAATATAATGGTAGCTGTATGACAGTTTTCAAAAATTAAAGGAGAATTTCTAATGGTAAAATTAGTTTTTGCTCGCCACGGTGAGTCTGAATGGAACAAAGCTAACCTTTTCACTGGTTGGGCTGATGTTGATTTGTCTGATAAAGGGACACAACAAGCGATTGACGCTGGTAAATTGATCAAAGAAGCTGGTATCGAATTTGACCAAGCTTACACTTCAGTATTGAAACGTGCGATCAAAACAACAAACTTGGCTCTTGAAGCTGCTGACCAATTGTGGGTTCCAGTTGAAAAATCATGGCGCTTGAATGAACGTCACTACGGTGGTTTGACTGGTAAAAACAAGGCTGAAGCTGCTGAACAATTTGGTGATGAGCAAGTTCACATCTGGCGTCGTTCATACGATGTGTTGCCACCTGCAATGCCTCGTGATGACGAATACTCAGCACACACTGACCGTCGTTACGCTTCACTTGACGACTCAGTTATCCCAGATGCTGAAAACTTGAAAGTGACTTTGGAACGTGCCCTTCCATTCTGGGAAGACAAAATCGCTCCAGCACTTAAAGACGGTAAAAACGTATTCGTAGGAGCTCACGGTAACTCTATCCGTGCCCTTGTAAAACACATCAAACAATTGTCAGATGACGAAATCATGGGTGTGGAAATTCCTAACTTCCCACCATTGGTATTTGAATTCGACGAAAAATTGAACGTGGTAAAAGAATACTACCTTGGAAAATAATGATTATAAAACAGGAGGCTTAGGCTTTCTGTTTTTGATTTATTTGATATAATAGACAGTATATTTAAAGCATGTGCAATTCTACAGAATTGTGACAGAAAGGATTTATGTGAGAAAATCATTTTATAGTTGGCTCATGACTGAGCGCAATCCAAAAAGCAATGAACCAAAGGCGATTTTAGCAGATTTAGCTTTTCAAGATACAGCTTTTCCCAAGCACACAGACGATTTTGACGAGGTCAGTCGTTTCTTGGAAGAGCATGCTAATTTTCCTTTTAATCTAGGCGACTTTGATGCTATTTGGGAGGAATATCAAGCGCATTAGAGAAAGGTTCCAAATAGTCTTTTTGGGCTTGCTTTGATATAATAGAGGTAATCCATAAAAAATACAAATGAGAGAGGTTCTTTGTTTGCAGGAACATTCAGTAGAAATTAAATTGAGCCATCCAGATGACTCATTCCACCTTTTTGGATCTAATGAACGACATCTGCGTCTGATGGAGCAGGAATTGAAAGTCACCATCCATGCCCGGACCGAGATTGTGCAGATTTTAGGTACGGAGGCTTCCTGTGAGGAGGCTCGCCAGGTGATTCAAGCTCTCTTGGTCTTGGTCAATCGTGGCATGACAATTGGAACGCCTGATGTGGTAACAGCAATTACTATGGCCAAAAATGATGAGATTGATAAGTTTGTTGCCCTTTATGAAGAAGAAATCATCAAGGATAGTTACGGTAAGCCGATTCGGGTCAAGACACTTGGCCAGAAGATATATGTGGATAGCGTTAAAAATCATGATATTGTCTTTGGGATCGGGCCAGCCGGAACAGGGAAGACCTTTCTGGCGGTGACTTTGGCTGTGACAGCTCTCAAACGTGGACAGGTCAAACGAATCATATTGACACGTCCAGCAGTGGAGGCAGGTGAAAGTCTGGGCTTTCTGCCTGGTGACCTTAAGGAAAAGGTAGATCCTTATCTGCGGCCGGTCTATGATGCCTTGTATCAAATTTTGGGTAAGGACCAGACGACACGCCTCATGGAGCGAGAAATCATTGAGATTGCTCCCCTGGCCTATATGCGGGGCCGGACGCTAGATGATGCCTTTGTGATTCTAGATGAAGCGCAAAACACGACCATCATGCAGATGAAAATGTTTCTAACTCGGCTGGGCTTCCAGTCCAAGATGATTGTGAATGGAGATATTAGCCAGGTTGACCTACCTCACAATGTTAAATCAGGACTCATTGATGCCCAGGAAAAATTAAAAAATATTTCTCAGATTGACTTTGTGCATTTCTCGGCTAAAGACGTGGTTCGACATCCTGTGGTGGCGCAGATTATTCGAGCTTATGAACCGGCAAATCCTACCCAATCTGACACCTCTGAAGTAGTAGAGAAGGAAACTGAATAAAGAAAAAGAGCAGATTGATTTCTGCTTTTTATTCTGCGATTTTTAGTCTGATTTGATTCGTAATATTAGGACCAAAAACTACCAAATATAATTGTGCGTTAGACGTATTGAAAAAATCTGGCGCAATAAGGTGTGCAACAAAATTGAAAATTGGACAGTAAAAAATCTGGTATAAAAGGCGAAATTTTTGTCTTTATAAGATGATAATATCGTTAATATATGTATCGTAGAGAGAAGGAATAGAAAAACAAAAAATAGTAATTATTTTCTTGATACTACTTTCATTTACAATATTTTTGTGATAGAATATGGTGAATATGTCTATTAAAAATGATTGGATACGGATCATTTTTAATATGGAGATAAATTATGAAAAGGAGAAGTCGGATGAAGATGCGATTTGCCACCAATTTTGGTAGAAAAACGAAGGCGTTTATCGGCCTAATGGTTTTATTTTTTTCTATTTTTCTTCTTCCAATCCAGTCTTATGCTGCGTTAGAAGAGATTAAAAATGGAACGGATATCTCTACCCTAGATATTCGTAAGTTTAATTTGAATATCAACAATGTCAGTGTTTTATCCAAATCACAATCTGTTGATCAATTTCATTTATCAAATCCCCATTATGAATATCTAAGTGGTGGTGCCTATCCAGGTGAGATGGAGAACTTTACTCTCAAAGTAGATAAAAGTAAAAAACAGGATCAAGTTTTTGAAAATCCTCTTTCTCTAAAATTCACAAATATTGGAACCGTTAATGGTAAGCAAGTAGATGCTTATCTAAATTTCAATAAAGTAACCCTGCACTATCTAAACACTGCTCAAGCAGAATCTGAGATGAATAGCGCTCAAAAATCTACTGTTGAATTTTTCTCAATTTCTGAATTATGGGAAAGCAATGCATTTGAAATTGGGAATGTCCCTTATGTGGATGCGAATCATGATTACATCATGAATAAGGCATTTTGGATTGATGCTGATGTAACTGCAGAAATTCGCTATGCAGATGGAACAGAGACTGACTTAAAATTAGTCATGAAACCAACTGATATTGATGCGATTGATGCAAATAATTTGAAGGAAACATTCTACGTTAAAAACTATCAGAATGATGTAAATCTTCGATTAATGAACAATGCCAATGTTTTGGTACAGGAAGAAGCAAGTGACCGTACTTCATGGATTGCCACTCAAATAACAGGTGGTAGTTACAATGAAAACAATGTTTCAGGTTTAGCGCTTCGTTCAAATAGTAACAGTATGAATTTCGGTTATTCATCAACCGAAACCTGCTCGGCGGTATTTGGGCTTTATATTGAAAAGATTGATCCGCGACCAGTTCTTGAGGTAGATCCAGCTGAGATTCCAGCTAAGGAAGGACAAGATGTAACATATAAAGCTACTTTTAAAGTTCCGGTTCCAGGTAAGGACATTTTAGCAGCCCCTTCATCTATTGAAATGGTTCAAAAATTTGATGAGCGTTTGGATTATAAAGAACTTAAAGTTGAATCAGGTGGAGTAACTCTGCAAGAAGGTCGTGATTATACGATTGAAAAGACAGGTCAAACAGTTACTGTTAAAATGACACCTGAATACCTAAAAGGGAACTCTTCGACTGATATCATTATTACCTATAAAACTGCTACAAACAAAAAGGTAGAAGAAAAAGGTTCTGAAAAAATCGACAACACTGTAACATTGCATGTTGATAATTTATCAGCTCCTTCTAATCAGGTAAGTACTGCTCTTCTTTATGAAAAGCATCATGAGTTTGTGAGTGGAACTCCAGGTAAAGAACTACCACAAGAAGTGAAAGACTTGCTTCCAGCAACAGAAAAGAATTTATCTAATGGAAGCCAAGTAACCCCGACTCAACCAAGTAAAACGGAAGTTAAGACGTCAGAAGGCACCTGGAGCTTCAAGTCATATGACAAGCCATCTGAAACTATCAATGGAGCGGATGTTAAGTTTGTAGGCACCTGGGAATTCACCCCGGCGCCAACCTACAAGGCAACTCACGAGTTTGTGAGTGGAACTCCAGGCAAAGAGCTTCCACAAGAAGTGAAAGACCTGCTTCCAGTAGACCAAACAGATCTGAAAGATGGTATTCAAGCGACTCCAACGCAACCAAGTAAAACAGAGGTTAAGACAACAGAAGGCACCTGGAGCTTCAAGTCATATGACAAGCCATCTGAAACTATCAATAGAGCGGATGTTAAGTTTGTAGGAACATGGGAATTCACCCCGGCGCCAACCTACAAAGCTACTCACGAGTTTGTTAGTGGAACCCCAGGTAAAGAACTTCCACAAGAAGTGAAGGCCCTGCTTCCAGTAGATCAAACAGATCTGAAAGACGGAAGTCAAGTGACTCCAACGCAACCAAGTAAAACAGAGGTTAAGACAGCAGAAGGTACTTGGAGCTTCAAGTCATACGACAGGACTTCAGAGACCATTAATGGTTCAGATCTTAAGTTTGTAGGGACATGGGAATTTACAGCAAGCCCTGCTCCAACCTACAAGGCAACTCACGAGTTCGTCAGCGGAACTCCAGGCAAAGAGCTTCCACAAGAAGTAAAAGCCTTGCTTCCAGTAGATCAAACAGACTTGAAAGACGGTAGTCAAGCAACGCCAACGCAACCAAGTAAAACAGAGGTTAAGACAACTGAAGGCACTTGGAGCTTCAAGTCCTACGACAAGCCGTCTGAAACCATCAATGGAGCGGACGCACACTTCGTAGGCACCTGGGAATTCACCCCATCCCCAACTTATAAAGCTACTCATGAGTTTGTCAGTGGAACTCCAGGTAAAGAACTTCCACAAGAAGTAAAAGATCTGCTTCCAGGAGACCAAACAGACTTGAAAGATGGTAGTCAAGCAACGCCAACGCAACCAAGTAAAACAGAGGTTAAGACATCAGAAGGTACTTGGAGCTTCAAGTCATATGACAAGACTTCGGAGACTATTGATGGTTCAGATGTTAAGTTTGTAGGGACATGGGAATTTACAGCGAACCCAGCTCCAACTGTGACTCATAAAGCAGTTCACGAGTTTGTCAGCGGAACTCCAGGAAAAGAACTTCCACAAGAAGTAAAAGCCTTGCTTCCAGGAGACCAAACAGATCTGAAAGATGGCAGTCAAGTGACTCCAATGCAACCAAGTAAAACAGAGGTTAAGACATCAGAAGGCACATGGAGCTTCAAGTCCTATGACAAGACTTCAGAGACTGTCAACGGTTCAGATGTTAAGTTTGTAGGGACATGGGAATTTACAGCGAGCCCAGCTCCAACTGTGACTCATAAAGCAGTTCACGAGTTTGTTAGTGGAACCCCAGGTAAAGAACTTCCACAAGAAGTAAAAGATCTGCTTCCAGCAGACCAAACAGATCTGAAAGATGGCAGTCAAGTGACTCCAAATCAACCAAGTAAAACAGAGGTTAAGACATCAGAAGGTACTTGGAGCTTCAAGTCCTATGACAAGACTTCAGAAACTATCAATGGAGCGGATGTTAAGTTTGTAGGCACCTGGGAATTCATCCCATCCCCAACTTATAAAGCCACTCACGAGTTTGTCAGCGGAACTCCAGGTAAAGAACTTCCACAAGAAGTAAAAGATCTGCTTCCAGCAGACCAAACAGATCTGAAAGATGGCAGTCAAGCGACTCCAACGCAACTAAGTAAAACAGAGGTTAAGACATCAGAAGGTACTTGGAGTTTCAAATCATACGATAAGACTTCAGAGACTGTCAACGGTTCAGATGTTAAGTTTGTAGGAACATGGGAATTCACCCCAGCTTTAACACCACATAAAGGTTCCGGAAATAATACTAAATCAGAAGAAGCTACGACTAAAAATAAGAATGTTTTACCAGGCACTGGTGAATCTTCTGTTAAAAACAAGAATGTTTTACCAAGTATTGGTGAATCATCTACTAAAAATAAGAATCTTTTGCCAAATACAGGTGAAACTTCTACCGTTCTTCTTTCAATGATTGGTTTTGCTTTCGCAGGTCTAGTTGGTTACGTAGTTTGTAAGAAAGGTAAAGCTTAGAATTTTCAGCTGAATAAGGAATCTAAATATTGATTCTTTATCATATCATGAGAGAGAACGAGTTCGTTCTCTCTTTTTATGTGACTTTTAGTCTGTCTATTTTTGTAAGGTGAATAACAAAAGAACCACTCGTTAAGCGAGTGGTTCTGATTTTGTATTTTGAAAAATTTGGCTTCTATTTAAGGTGTTTATATGAACTAAGTAGATTAACTAAACGAGTTCATCAATCGAAGTGTAGTCCTTATTTAGGCCTTCTGCAACAGGCTGACTAGTAATGTGACCTTGGTAGGTTGTGACACCTTGACGTAATCCCTCATCATCTGCAATAGCTTTTCTGAATCCTTTTTCTGCCAAGGCTTCGACGTAAGGAAGGGTAACATTGGTTAAAGCGATAGTAGATGTGCGGGCTACAGCGCCAGGGATATTTGCAACTGCATAGTGGAGGACACCGTGTTTTTCATAGACAGGCTCAGTGTGAGTCGTTACGCGGTCAGCTGTTTCAATGACACCGCCTTGGTCAACAGCTACGTCTACAATGACAGAGCCTGGACGCATTTGCTTAACCATATCGTCTGTCACTAATTTTGGAGCCTTCGCACCAGGAATGAGTACTGCGCCAATCACGACATCTGCTTCTCGAACACTAGCTTCGATATTGAAAGGATTAGACATGAGGGTCTGGATTTGATGGCCAAAGACATCTTCTAAGATAGACAAACGCTTAGCGCTGATATCAAGAATAGTTACCTGAGCACCTAGTCCAAGAGCGATACGAGCGGCATGAGTTCCTACGACACCACCACCGATGATGGTTACTTTCCCTTTAGGAACACCTGGTACACCACCTAATAAGACACCAGATCCTCCTTCTTGTTTAGTCAAGAAGTGGGCTCCGATTTGGACAGCCATCCGTCCAGCGACCTCACTCATTGGTACCAAGAGTGGCAATTGTCCATCTTGATCGCGTACGGTTTCATAGGCCAAACCAGTCGTCTTGGCACTCGTCATAGCATCAGCTAACTCAGGAGCGGCAGCCATGTGCAGATAGGTAAAGAGCAAGAGGTCATCACGAAGGAAGTCGTATTCAGCTTCTAAAGGCTCTTTAACTTTGACTACAAGTTCAGCCGCCCAAGCTTCTGCAGCAGTAGGAACGATTTTTGCACCTTGTTTCTCGTAGTCTGCATCCGAAAAGCCAGAACCAAGTCCTGCATTCGTCTCAATCAGAACTTCATGGCCTTTACCAACTAAACTGTGAACACCAGCAGGTGTCAACGCTACACGATTTTCATTATTTTTGATTTCTTTTGGAATACCGATTAACATTGTATTTCTCCTTATCTAAATACATGTGAACAAAGACTTTGATTTAAGAATATACCTTAAATCATCTTATTCTCATTATTCTAATTTAATGTAATCATTTTATATAAAAGAGGCACAAATTGCAAGGAGAAAATGACGTCTTGCTTTGATTGATTACTTATGATATGCTTAAAAACAAAAAGGAGGACGATAATGGAAAATATTTATGTTAAACTATCTAGACACACTAGACTGGAGACAGATAGACTAGTTTTGCGTCCTGTAACTTTAGATGATGCACCAGCAATGTTTGAATATGCATCAGATGAGGAGAATACTCGCTATACTTTTGAGACAAACAAAAGCTTAGAAGAGACTCGTAATAATATTGCTCTATTTTACCTGGCTAACCCTTTGGGACGTTGGGGAATAGAAGTAAAATCTAGTGGTCAGTTTATTGGAACCATCGATCTCCATAAAATAAACCTAGATTTAAAGACAGCAGCTA
The DNA here is from genome assembly GCF_000161955.2 of Streptococcus sp. 2_1_36FAA. NCBI lineage: Bacteria > Bacillati > Bacillota > Bacilli > Lactobacillales > Streptococcaceae > Streptococcus > Streptococcus sp. 2_1_36FAA. The sequence continues at coordinate 491,616 of NZ_KI391974.1, read as the reverse complement.
TTGGCTATGTTATTAATAAAAGGTACTGGAACCAAGGCTACACGACAGAGGCTAATTGTGCAGTCATAAAATTAGCTTTTGAAGAAATTGGGATGAATAAACTTTTAGCTTTACACGATAAGGCTAATCCAGCTTCTGGCCGTGTGATGCAAAAATCTGGAATGATTTTTTCTCATGAGGAACCTTATGCAAGTTTGGACAAACATGAAAAAGGCCGTCTAGTGACGCGAGTCTACTATGGCCTGACCAAAGAGCAATATTTTGCGGATAAATGAGTCGGCAAGTATTGACAAGCACCTATCTGCATGGTATAGTAGATAGGTACGCTGATTTAGCTCAGTTGGCAGAGCGCATCCATGGTAAGGATGAGGTCGCCGGTTCGATCCCGGCAATTAGCATCTTGTAGAACAAGGTTGGGTCTTCCCAGCCTTTTCTTTTTGTCAACGAAAGCAGCTAGTAAAAGGAAAAGTTTTTGGTAGGGGAAAAATAAAAATAGCTTCTTTTGTTTTTGCAATGAGAGTTTGACGAATCTGCTCTGCTATTTTGAAAAAAGAAAATTCCTAGCTATTATCTAGCCTCGATTATGATATAATAAAGGTGATACAAGTAAAGTAGGTGTGATATGTATATAGAAATAGTTGATGAAACGGGTCAGGTTTCAGAAGAAATCATCAAACAGACCCAAGATATTTTGGAATTTGCTGCCCAAAAAACGGGCAAGGAAAAGAAAGAAATGGCTGTAACTTTTGTAACTAATGAGCGTAGTTATGAGCTTAACTTGGAATATCGAGATACGGACCGACCAACAGATGTTATCAGCCTAGAATACAAGCCTGAGCTAGACATCGCTATTGATGAGGAAGATTTACTGAATCATCCTGAACTGGCTGAGATGTTAGATGATTTTGATGCCTATATCGGCGAGTTATTCATTTCGGTGGATAAGGCGCGTGAGCAGGCAGAAGAATATGGCCACAGCTTTGAACGGGAAATGGGCTTTTTGGCAGTGCATGGTTTTCTGCATATCAACGGCTATGATCACTATACACCGGAAGAAGAAGCAGAAATGTTTGGTTTACAGGAAGAGATTTTGACGGCCTATGGACTCACAAGGGAATAATAAACGCAAATGGAAAAACCGAGATGTCGTCTCGAGTCTGGAATTTGCCTTAACAGGGATTTTTACTGCTATTAAAGAAGAACGAAATATGCAGAAGCATGCTTTTTCTGCTGTTCTTGTAGTGATTGCGGGTTTGATTTTTCGAGTTTCTGCCATAGAATGGCTGTTTTTGCTATTGAGTATTTTTTTGGTTGTCTCATTTGAGATTGTTAATTCAGCCATTGAAAATGTAGTAGACTTGGCCAGTGACTATCACTTTTCTATGTTGGCTAAGAATGCTAAAGATATGGCGGCTGGGGCTGTTTTAGTGATTTCTGGTTTTGCAGTAATCACAGGTTTGATCATTTTTGTTCCTAAAATTTGGGACTGGATTTTTTAAAGATTTGAAAATCGGGGGAGACTGCCGATTTTCTGCTGTTTTAATGAAAATAATAGAGGTGAAATAATGACATTTAAATCAGGTTTTGTAGCTATTTTGGGACGCCCTAATGTTGGAAAATCAACCTTTTTGAATCATGTAATGGGGCAAAAAATTGCCATCATGAGTGATAAGGCTCAAACCACTCGAAATAAAATTATGGGAATTTACACGACGGATAAGGAGCAAATTGTCTTTATCGATACGCCAGGAATTCATAAACCTAAGACGGCTCTAGGGGACTTCATGGTAGAAGCAGCTTATAGCACCTTGCGTGAGGTGGATACCGTCCTCTTCATGGTGCCGGCTGATGAGCCACGTGGCAAGGGCGATGACATGATTATCGAACGTCTGAAAGCAGCTAAGGTGCCAGTTATTTTGGTGGTAAATAAAATTGATAAAGTCCATCCAGATCAACTCTTAGCGCAAATTGATGATTTTCGTCAGCAGATGGACTTCAAAGAAATCGTGCCGATTTCAGCTTTGCAGGGCAACAATGTCTCTCATCTAGTCGACATTCTAAGTGAGAATCTTGAGGAAGGCTTCCAGTATTTTCCAGCAGACCAGATTACCGATCATCCGGAGCGTTTTCTGGTGTCAGAGATGATTCGAGAGAAGGTTTTGATGCTGACGCGGGAGGAAATTCCGCACTCAGTCGCAGTAGTTATTGACAGCATGAAGCGAGATGATGAGACGGACAAGGTTCATATCCGAGCAACTATCATGGTGGAGCGTGACAGCCAAAAAGGCATTATCATCGGTAAAGGCGGTTCCATGCTGAAGAAAATCGGATCCATGGCTCGGCGCGATATTGAGCTCATGCTGGGGGACAAGGTCTTCCTAGAAACCTGGGTCAAGGTCAAGAAAAACTGGAGGGATAAGAAGCTGGACTTGGCGGACTTTGGCTATAATAAGAAGGAGTATTGAGGTTTTCTAAGCCAGTAAGTGAGGTGATGGAGATGCCGTCATTATTCATTGACGAAAGAGGGCAGCAAAATCCAAAAAGTATTATCTTTTTGCATGCTTCAGGCTCGAGCAGTCGGATGTGGTGGCACCATGTTGCTGCGCTTGAGCAAGATTTTCATTGCATTCTTGTGGATTTACCTGGTCACGGAGCCAGTCATAATATTGAGTGGACAAACTTTGATGATGTCGTGGAAATGATTGTGGCTGTCATTAAAAGCAAAGCACATGGCAAGCCGCACTTGGTTGGGCTTTCATTAGGCGGTTCACTCATACTTAAGTTGTTGGAAAAACATTCTAGCCTTATAGATAGAGTCATTGTGGATGGGGCAAGCCCTCAGCCAATTAAGGGCTATCGCAAGATCATTGCCATCGTATATCTGATGTCTTTCTTGAAAAATACTAAATTTGTAGCCAATTTCCTGACAAAGATGATGCAAGAGGACGGAGCACCTGTCCAAGACGTTCAGCGCTTTGTTGCAGATTTCCAAAGAGCTGAACGGCGCTCGTTTCGCCTTGCTATGTCACAGGCGAATCTGTTGAGGCTTGACTTACAGTTTGATAATCCTGCCTTCTTTGTCTCAGGTGGGAAAGAAGCCGAAACCATTCTTGACTGGCACCACAGGTTGGCAGATAAAAATGCTAGGTCTGAATGCGCCTATTATCCTGACAAGGGTCATGCTTGGCTTTTTAGCGATGTGGATACGCATATTCAGCTACTAGGCTATTTCTTTCAAGGTGCTACATTTCCAGAGAAATTGAAGAGATTCTGATATATCATAGACTTCTTATATTGCCTCCATGGTGGGGCATGATAAGGTTATTCAGAATTTTGCTGGCTATCTGTGAAACGCTGGATTGTCAGCCTGCTGATATTTTAGAGTATATTTCTGACTAATAAATAGAAGATAGAAAGGAGCTTTATGCCTGAATTACCTGAAGTAGAAACGGTTCGGCGAGGATTGGAGCGTTTGGTTGTTGACAAGACAATTGAGCAGGTGCAGGTCCGTTATGCCAAGATGATTGGCACGGGAGTGGACAGCTTTATCCACGACTTGCCAGGCCAGGCCATTGAAAAGATTGGCCGTCGGGGCAAGTATTTGCTTTTTTACCTGACGGGTGGAGTGCTGATTTCCCATCTACGAATGGAAGGCAAGTATCTTTTTTATCCTGATGCGGTGCCTGAGCGCAAGCATGCCCATGTCTTTTTCGAGATGACAGATGGTGGGACGCTTGTTTATGAGGATGTCCGTAAGTTTGGGACCATGGAGCTGTTGAGAAAGGATCAGCTGGAGGCTTATTTTGCTGCCAGAAAGCTTGGTCCTGAGCCGACAGAGGCTGACTTTCTTTTGCCGCCTTTTGCAGCAGCTTTGAGTCGTTCTAAGAAGCCCATCAAACCTTATTTGCTGGAGCAGACCTTGGTCGTTGGTCTGGGCAATATCTATGTAGACGAGGCCCTTTGGCGGGCGCGGATTCATCCGTCCAGGCCAGCAGCTAGTCTGAAGCCTGCTGAAGTCAAGCGGCTGCGTGAGCAGATTATAGAAGTTTTGCAGCTTGGAATTGAAAAGAGGGGATCGACCATTCGGACCTACCGCAATGCTTTGGGTGAAGATGGCACCATGCAGGATTTTTTGCAGGTCTATGGGAAGACTGGACAACCCTGTGCTAGATGTGGCAGCCCGATTGAAAAAATTAAGCTGAGCGGACGCGGTACTCATCTCTGTCCTCACTGTCAGAAAGCGAGGTAGCTACCATGGCAAGAATTATTGGTATCACTGGCGGCATTGCCTCTGGTAAGTCAACAGTGACAGAGTTTTTGAGGCGGCAGGGCTACCAAGTCATTGATGCGGATCAGGTAGTGCATGAGCTGCAAGAGCCTGGCGGACGACTTTATCAAGCTCTTTTATCCGCTTTTGGTCCAGCTATCTTACAGGAAGATGGTCGCTTGGACCGGCCCAAGCTGGGAGCTATGATTTTTGGGAATCCTCAACTCTTGGCCCAGTCCAGTCAGCTTCAGAACGAAATTATCCGAGAAGAACTAGCTCGCAGAAGAGACTTGTTAGCAGAAACGGAAGATTTCTTTTTCATGGATCTTCCCCTCTTGTTTGAGCTGGGTTATGAGTCCTGGTTTGACCAAATCTGGCTGGTGGATGTGACGGAGGAAACTCAGCTCAGTCGCTTTATGGCTCGAAATGTTCTCAGTCAGGAAGAGGCTGAAAAACGCATAGCTGCTCAGCTATCTCTTCAAGAAAAACGAAATAGAGCAGACGTACTTATTGATAATAATGGCCCGCTAGAGCTTACTCAAGAGCAACTTCGCGATACTTTGCAAAAACTAGAAAGAAGATGATTTTATTACAAATCAAGTAAATTGGAAACACAATCTTTGGATTGCCTGGTTGGGAAATTTTTTTGTTGGAGCTAGTCTATCTTTGGTCGTTCCTTTTATGTCCCTTTTTGTGGAGGAATTAGGAGTTCGTGGGCATATGGTTGATCTGTATGCAGGGATCGCTGTATCAAGCTCGGCTATGACAGCAGCTTTTCTCTCGCCGGTTTGGGGAAGTTTAGCAGACAAATATGGTCGTAAACCCATGATGATTCGGGCTGCACTGGCTATGACCTTTACTATGGGGGGAATGGCATTTGTACCAAGTGTTTTTTGGCTGATTGTCTTACGGCTTTTAAACGGTGTCTTTTCTGGCTATGTCCCAAATAGTACAGCCTTAATTGCTAGTCAGGCTCCCAAAAGGTATTCTGGCTATGCTTTAGGAACTTTATCGACTGGTGTGGTCGCAGGAACCTTGATGGGGCCACTGTTAGGAGGTTTTGTAGCACAAAGCATCGGAATTAGAAATGCTTTTTTGCTTGTTGGCTTATTTCTTTTCATTGTCACTCTTTTGACAATTTTTTACGTGAAAGAAGACTTTGAGCCAGTGGCTAAAGATAGACAGCTGGCAACCAAGGAACTTTTAGCTGAGCTACCTCATAAATCAATTTTATTTGCTTTGTTTGTGACCAGCATGGTTATTCAAATGGCGGCTCAGTCTATTTCTCCCATTTTAACCCTTTATATTCGGTCAATGGGCCAGGTTGATAATTTGATGTTTGTTTCGGGGCTTATCGTATCAGCCATGGGGATTTCAAGTATTCTGTCATCTAGTCATCTTGGGAAATTAGGGGATAAGATTGGTAACCACCGTCTCCTGCTTTTGGCACTTTTGTACAGTTTTGTTATTTATCTATTCTGTGCTTGGTCGAAGACACCTTGGGAATTGGGTTTTTTGCGTTTCTTATTTGGCATGGGAACAGGTGCACTTTTACCTGGAGTCAGCTCTCTGCTTAATAAGTTGACACCTAAAGAAGGGATTTCTAGGATTTTTAGCTATAATCAAACCTTTTTTTATATTGGTGGAGTCGTAGGACCAATAATGGGGTCAGCTATTGCGGTCAGTCTCAGTTACCACTGGGTCTTCTATGTGACGGCAGGTTTAGTCTTACTAAACTTTTTCGTTTTGTTAATTTGTTTTAGAAAATATTTAGGAGTGAGAGAAATCAGTGCGGGTTAAAGTAAATCTCAAATGTTCTTCCTGTGGCAGTCAAAATTATCTGACAAGCAAGAATAGTAAAAACCATCCAGAAAAGATTGAAGTATTAAAATATTGCCCTAAAGAAAGAAAAGTGACTTTACATCTTGAATCTAAATGAATTTTATGATAAAATAGATAAGATTTTAAGGAGTTTGTATTTATGTATAATCTATTATTAATGATTCTATTAATTTTGTCAGTCATTATTGTCATTGCAATTTTTATGCAGCCAACAAAAAACCAATCTAGCAACGTTTTTGACGCCAGCGCTGGTGATTTATTTGAACGACCAAAAGCGCGAGGTTTTGAGGCTGTTATGCAGAATTTGACCGGTGTTCTCGTCTTTTTCTGGTTAGCGGTTGCCTTAGCGTTGACAATCTTATCTAGTAGATAAAATGGGCTCTGACTTTGTCTTAGCCTTTTTTTAAAGTTAAAAATAGGCTATAAAAAAGTTTAATGGAGCAAAGAAGAGAAAAAGTATGAAATCAGAAATAATTCAATATTTAGAAACGAGACAGCAGGCTAGCGTGGATGAGCTAGCAGCTGCTCTTGGGAAAGAGTCTTCCAAGGACTTTAGTAGCTTGGTTAAGACCATCTCCCAGATGGAAAGAAAGCATCAGATTCGCTTTGATGACAAGGGGCGGATTGAGCTGTATGAGAAGAAAAAACAGGAGCATCTGACGCTCAAGGGTGTTTTTCATGCCCACAAGAATGGCTTTGGCTTTGTCACCTTGAATGAGGAAGAGGATGATCTCTTTGTCGGCCGTAATGATGTCAATCATGCCATTGATGGCGATACGGTGGAAGTAGTCATTACCAAGGTGGCAGACCGGATCAAGGGAACATCAGCTGAGGCTAAGATTATCGATATTCTGGAGCACAGCTTGACCTCAGCGGTTGGCCAGCTGGTTCTGGATGAGGAAAAGCCCAAGTATGCGGGCTATATCCGCTCGAAAAATCAGAAAATCAGCCAGCCTATTTATGTCAAAAAACCAGCCATGGTTTTGGATGGCACAGAAGTGCTCAAGGTTGCTATTGAAAAATATCCAACCAAGAAACACGATTTCTTCGTGGCTAGTCTGGTTGATGTGGTCGGTCATGTCAACGACCCAGGTATTGATGTACTGGAAGTGCTGGAGTCGATGGACATTGTCTCCGAATTTCCAGAAAAGGTCTTGGAAGAAGCCGATCGAGTTCCAGATGCACCGACAGAGAGTGATTTGGAAGGACGTTTGGACCTGCGAGATGAGATTACCTTCACCATCGATGGGGCGGATGCCAAGGATTTGGACGATGCGGTTCATATCAAGCGCCTGAAAAATGGCAACTTTGAGCTGGGCGTCCATATCGCAGATGTGTCCTACTATGTCAAAGAAGGCTCTGAGCTGGACAAGGAAGCCCTCAATCGTGCAACCTCAGTCTATGTGACCGACCGAGTGGTGCCTATGCTGCCGGAGCGCCTGTCTAACGGTATCTGCTCTCTCAATCCCAATGTGGACCGGCTGACCCAGTCAGCTATCATGGAGATAGATGCCAAGGGGCGCGTGGTCAAACATACCATCACTCAAACTGTCATCAAGACGACCTTCCGCGTGACCTATAGTGATGTCAACGACATCATCGCAGGAGATGAGGAAAAAGCTGGGCAGTTCAAGGCTATTGTGCCTAGTATTGACAGCATGGTCCAGCTGCATGAGATTCTGGAAAACATGCGTTTTAAACGCGGAGCGCTTAATTTTGACACCAATGAAGCCAAAATCATGGTCAATAAAGAAGGCCGGCCGGTGGATATTGTCCTGCGTCAGCGGGGAATTGCTGAGCGCATGATTGAGTCCTTTATGCTGGTGGCAAATGAGACGGTGGCTGAGCATTTTGCTAAGCTAAATCTGCCCTTTATCTATCGGATCCATGAGGAGCCAAAGGCGGAGAAGGTGCAGAAGTTTATCGACTACGCCTCTAGCTTTGGGATTCGGATATACGGGACAGCTAGCTCTATGAGTCAGCAGGCTCTTCAGGAGATTATGAAGGCGGTCAAAGACCAGCCTTATGAGGATGTCCTATCCATGATGCTTTTGCGCTCCATGCAGCAGGCTCGCTACTCTGAGCACAATCACGGCCACTATGGTCTGGCAGCGGAGTTTTATACGCATTTCACCAGTCCGATTCGCCGCTATCCGGACCTTCTGGTTCACCGGATGGTACGGGATTATGGCAAGTCTAAAGAAATAGCAGCGCATTTTGAGCAAGTGATTCCAGAGATTGCCAATCAGTCTTCCAGCCGAGAGCGTCGGGCTATCGAGGCAGAGCGTGAAGTCGAAGCTATGAAGAAGGCTGAGTATATGGAAGAATTTGTTGGAGAAGAATTTGACGGCGTGGTTTCAAGCGTGGTCAAGTTTGGACTCTTCGTCGAACTGCCCAATACGGTCGAAGGCTTGATTCATGTTACTAACCTGCCAGAGTTTTACAGCTACAATGAGCGGACGATGACCCTGCAAGGAGAAAAATCTGGCGTGGTCTTCAAGGTTGGTCAGCAGATTCGTATCAAGTTGGTCCGGGCGGATAAGGCTACAGGCGAGATTGACTTTGAATACCTGCCTAGTGAATTTGATCTGGTAGAAAAGACAAGTAAGAGTGGCAGAGGAAAGTCAGGCAGAAAGAGACGCCGTGAGGATGACAAGCGCAGCCATTCTTCCAAAGAAAAAGGCAATAGGGATAAGAAAGATAAGAAGTCCAAGAAAGGCAAGAGCCAGAAGGCATTTTACAAGGAAATAGTAAAGAAAGGAGCCAAGCATGGCAAAGGGAGAAGGAAAGGTCGTCGCGCAAAATAAGAAGGCCAGACACGACTACACCATCGTGGATACCATCGAGGCTGGCATGGTACTGACCGGGACGGAAATCAAGAGTGTCCGTGCTGCCCGCATCAATCTCAAAGACGGCTTTGCCCAGATCAAGAACGGTGAGGCCTGGCTCAGCAATGTCCATATTGCGCCTTATGAAGAGGGCAATATCTGGAATCAGGAGCCTGAGCGTCGCAGAAAGCTGCTGCTGCATAAGAAGCAGATCCAAAAGCTGGAGCAGGAGACCAAGGGAACTGGAATGACGCTGGTGCCGCTCAAGGTCTATCTCAAGGACGGCTATGCAAAGCTCCTCCTAGGGCTAGCCAAAGGGAAGCACGACTACGACAAGCGCGAGTCCATCAAACGTCGCGAGCAAAACCGAGATATAGCAAGACAGATGAAGAACTTTAATACAAGATGAAAGACTGGGCGACCGGTCTTTTTTATCTCTTCTCTTTCCGTCCATTGCCATAGATAGACTAAAAGTACACAAAAGAACCATTAAATCAAAATAATATAGAATAAACAAACACTTTTGTAATAAATATTGTAAACGCTTGCAAAAACACCTTTATATAGTATACTGAGGATGGAATGTTTTGGTATTATGGTTTATACTACTTAGACTGGGACTTGATTCCAGCCCTGCAGATAGTCAAAAGGAGATAGACTATGGAGAAAATACTGCTCAGACTAATGTTCCTTGCAATGTTAGTTGCTCTTTTGCCTGTTCAAGTTGCACAGGCTTGTTCTGCTTTTATTGTCGGTAAAGACCTAACAGCAGATGGCTCTACTCTATTTGGTCGGACAGAGGACTATCCCTACGCCCCTGATGGTGGTCGGCACAATCAAAACTATGTAGTTGTGCCAGCTAAGACCTATAAAGATGGCGATAAGATAGAAGATGAGTCAAATGGCTTTACCTATCCGCATTTGGCGAATGAAATGAAATACACAGCTGTCTACGACTCTGATCGTGACAACTGAAGTAACGGAAACTTCGCTGCGCATGGTTTTAATGAACTTGGTGTAGCTATGACAGCGACCGTTTCAGCAACACCAAACGATAAAGTGTTAAAAGAAGATCCACTTGTAAAAGATGGTCTTCCAGAAGCATCATTAGTTGACCTTGCTTTGCCTCGTGCGAAAACAGCACGTGAAGTTATTGAGACAGTCGCGAAAGTTCTGGATGAAAAAGGGTCAGCAGAAGGAAATATCATTGTTGCAGCAGATAAAAATGAGCTATGGTACATGGAAATCCTGTCTGGTCACCAATATGTAGCCATCAAATTCCCAACGAATAAGTATGCTGTCTTTGCGAACACTTACTATCTTGGTCACGTTGACTTGAACGATAAGGAAAATGTCATTGCTTCTAAAGATGTGGAAGAAGTAGCTAAAAAAGCAGACAACTATAAGACCGACAAAGATGGCAACTTTATGATTGCTAAATCATACGGACCTGATAAATATATGGAACGTAATCGTTCTCGGACTTATGCAGGTATCAAGTGGATGGACCCACAAGCAAAAGTAAATTATGACGATGAAGCTTTTGATCTCTTGCGCGAACCAACTGATCCAAATAAGAAATACACGGTTCATGATGTGATCGCGGAACAAAGAAATCGTTTTGAACACTTGCCAGAATATAAGGCGGATGATTTGGTTGAAGTTGGTAAGAAAATAGATACCAATGTTTATAAGTATGCTTTAGGTAACGAAAATGTAATCGACGCCCACGTTTATCAAATCAAACCAAACCTACCAAATGCCTTTGGCGGTGTTATGTGGCTGGGTCTGGCACAAAGTCGCAACACACCATATGTACCATTCTATGGTAATGTAGAAGATACTTACGAAGCTTTCAAGAACCGTTCTACTAAATATGACGGAAAATCTTGGTATTGGACTGTTTGGCATATTGACCAAATGGTTATGAAATATCCAGAAATCTTTGGTAACAGCATCCAAGAAAAATGGAAAGCTAAAGAAGCTGAATGGGATAAAGAACAAACCGAACGCGACGCCAAATATGCAAACTACACAGATGAACAAGCCAAAGCCGCTGGACCAGAAGTGACTAAGGAAGCCTTGGAACGCTCAGAAAAGATCTTTAAGGAAATAAAAGCAGTCGAAGCTGAGATGGAAGAAAAGATCAAGAAGGAAAAAGGTCAAGATGCCGACCTTGTTTATACCGGATATAACAAGGCAAATCTCTTGGCAGATGCCAAAAAAGGTAAGGAAAAAGACAAAGCTAAGGAAAGTGATACCAAGAAAGAAAACTCTGAAACTAAGAAGAGCGATTCTAACCAGTACGGTTTGTGGATAGTCATAGCCTTAGTCGTTGTTGTAGGTGGCTTTATTGCCTTCAAACAATTTAGCAATAAGAAAGAAGATTAAGTTTTTCTTATCTATTCTGACTAAAGAGCCGAGTTCCGATACTCGGTTCTTTTTCTATTTCTGGCTTTAACTGCTCAAAGGTTTGGTATTTTCTTAATTTTGCTGTGCAGGTAAGCTTGTCAAGAGGACGATTTTTCGGTATGATTAAAAAGAAATCAGATTGCTTGGAAGGAATTATATGATGCAAGATTTAGTTATGTATAGACGTATGCCTATTTGGACTGCAGAAACTATGCCAGAAGCTGTGCAACGCAAGCATAATACCAAGGTAGGCACTTGGGGGAAAATCACAGTTCTTACTGGAGAATTAAAATTTATTGAAATGACTGAGGATGGGGAAGAGTTGGCTGAGCACATTTTTAAAGCTGGGGAAGACAATCCCTATGCTCAGCCCCAGGCTTGGCATCGTGTCGAAGCCTTGACAGATGACCTTGAATGGTACTTAGAGTTCTACTGTTTACCTAAGGATTACTATGCAAAGAAATATGGTCTGACGCCTGTCCATTCTGAGGTACTGGAAGCTACAGATACTGTAAAACCTGGAAAAGTTTTGGACTTAGGCTGTGGCCAAGGAAGAAATGCTCTCTTTTTGGAGCAGTTGGGATTTGATGTAACTGCGGTAGATGTTAATCCCTTATCATTGGACAATCTTGCATCTATTATCGAAGCAGAAGATCTGAATATGTTAGCCGGAACTTATGATATTAACTCTGCAAACCTGACTCAAAAGTACGATTTTATTGTATCCACTGTAGTCTTTATGTTCTTGAATCGTGAACGTGTTCCTGAGATTATCCGCAACATGCAAGAGCAAACAAACCCAGGTGGCTATAATCTTATCGTCTGTGCCATGGATACAGAAAGTCATCCATGTCATATGCCTTTCTCTTTTACCTTCAAGGAAGGAGAGCTACGTGATTACTACAAGGATTGGGAATTCATCAAATATAATGAAGATCTAGGCAGACTTCATAAGGTTGATGAAAATGGCAATCGAATCCAGCTTCAATTTGCGACGATGCTGGCTAAAAAGAAATAAACAATAATGGAAGTATTAGTTTTGCTAGTATTTCCAATTTTTTTAAGTTTTGCAAAAAAATTTTTATACAGCATGATGGAAATGTTTGTAAATTTATACAAGAACCTCAAGTGAAAAATTAAATTTACAAAGTAATCAGAATTTATCTTAGGTGAATTTATTCATTTTTCTGTAGAAATCTATTTTGAAAACGCTTGCAAGAGTAGAAAGAGAATAGTATACTAAACATGTGGTATTCGGTTTACCAATTAATATATAAAGGAGAAACTGATGAAAAAGAATCTTTTCCGATGGCTTGTTACAGCCATGATGCTTCTTATACTCTTTCCTTTCCAAGTCGTCCAAGCTTGTACAGGTTTTATCATTGGGAAGAATTTGACGACCGATGGTTCGACTCTCTATGGCCGAACAGAGGACTTGGAGCCTAATCATAATAAAAACTTTGTTGTGAGGGAGAGAAAGAATAATAAAGCTGGTGATAAATTTGTAGATGAAACCAATGGCTTTAGCTTTGATTTACCAGCTGTTAGTTACAAGTATACGGCAGTTCCAGATGTGACTCCAGAACAAGGTGTCTTTGATGAGGCTGGCTTCAACGAAGAAGGAGTTTCTATCTCAGCGACCGTCTCAGCAAGTGCCAACGATGATATTCAGAAAAAAGATCCTTACGTTAAGGATGGTATTGCCGAATCAGCTATAACTTCTGTAGTTCTTCCTCATGTCAAAACAGCTAGGGAAGGAGTAGAGCTCCTAGCAAAAATTGTTAGAGAAAAGGGTGCGGCAGAAGGAAATATCATAACGATTGCAGACAAGACTGGTGTTTGGTATATGGAGATTCTTTCTGGGCACCAATACGCAGCAATCAAGTTTCCGGATGACAAATACGCTGTCTTTCCTAACACCTTCTTCCTTGGCAATATAAATGTAAATGATACAGAAAATACTATTGCTTCAGCAGATCTTGAGAAAACAGCTCGTGATGCTGGAACTTACAAAGAAGTTAATGGGGCATTTCATATAGCTCAATCGTATAATCCGCCTTTGGCTGAAGCGAATCGTTCTAGGGTTTGGTCTGGTATCAAGGCTTTGAATCCAAATGCAGATGTGAAATATGATGATGAATATTTTGAACTCATGCACTCAACTAATGACAAACTTAGTCTTCGTGATGCTATGAATTTGCAACGAAACCGCCTAGAAGGAACAGACTTTAAACCGCTGGATCAGATGGAGCTTGATGGTAAAGGAATTCCAGATAAGAAAAAGGCTGATCCTGTTTATAAGTATCCGATCTCCAATCCTAATGTCATGGAAGCACATATCTTCCAGCTAAAAGATAATTTACCTGCTAAAACAGGAGGAGGCATTTTCTGGCTTTCTATGGGAAGTCCGCGAAATGCACCATACCTACCTTACTATGCAAATATCAACAATACTTATCAGGCTTATCAAGAAATGAGCACAGCCTATAATGAAAATTCTTGGTATTGGACAGTTAGCCGTATCAATGATCTAGTAGCTAAATATCCTGATTTATTTGAAGATGGCTCTATCCGTAGTGAGATTGAACGTCTAGAAACCCAATGGATGGAAGAGCAGGCTGCTTATGATAAAGAACAAATTAGCCTTGCTAATCAACCAGAAGAAGCCAGTCTAAAAGCAACAAAACTTACTATGGAACGGGCGGAATCAGTCTTTAAGCACCTCAAGGAAATTCAGAAAAAAGCTGAAGACAAGGTAGTAAGTGAATATGGTATTAAAGCCCTAAAAGAAATTGAGGAATCAGAAGATTCTAATACCGAAGAAACCATTCGTCTGGAAGATTTTGATTACGATATTGCTTTGGCTGGAGGAATCTTTGTTCTGACTGTTGTTGGAATAGTGATCTATCTCGTAAAACGCAAAAATAAAAAAGGAGCAGACAGTCATGAATAAAACAAGAAGAATTGCTCTCTATATTTATTTGGTATTAGCAGGTATTGGCTTGCAGTTTGAATTGGGAGACATGGCAGATAAGGACATCACCTTAGAGGCTGGACGTGACCTCATCCTTAATCTAGCTGTTTTAGCGGCCTTCTTCCTACCTATCTATTTCTTAATTAAAAAGCTTGCCAAAAAGTTATCTGTAGAGACCATTGTTCTCGGAACTGCCCTTTTTGGAGGTGCATTTATTGCAGGCTGGCTTAGCTTTGCAGGTAATAGCCTGATTGACATTATTAATTCAAATTTCATTAAAGATCCTGCAGTTTTTAATGACTGGACCAATGCATTGACGGCTCCTTTTGCTGAGGAATTTTTCAAGGCCTTGACTGCCTTTGCAGCCCTTTATATTTTGGGTAAAAAAGATCTCCAATCTGTCTTAATTGCTGGACTGAGCTCTGGTTTTGGTTTCCAAGTCATAGAAGATATTGGTTATGTATCCAGACAGACTTTTGGTGGAGAAAATAGCGGTGCTTTAGAAGCGATTGGTAGAATTGCTGGTGGCTTTGCTTCTCATACGCTCTATACGGCAGTCGTGACTGTTGGGGTCTACCTTCTCTTTTCTAAAGTTTATAAGAAATATCGCCGCTTCGGTCTCTGGTGCGTCGTTTCAACAGTTGTTAACCATTTTATTTGGAACTCTCCATTTTACGAAACAGAACATCGGATCAATCTAGTTGTTGGAGCTTTATTTGCTTTTCTTGCAGCCACCTTTGTAGAGGTTTACCGGCTGGTCATAAAAGAGCATAACTTAAGTTGAATAAACTAAAAACAAGCCTTTAAGTGGCTTGTTTTTAGTTTGAAAAGTGAGGTCTGTTGGCGACATATCAGTTAGGTTCAGCATATAATTCTCTCTTCCCAGACTACCGGTATTCCGTGTAAGTAGAAGCTTATGTCACAAAGAGATTGATAAAGCATTTCTGCTCCTTCTTATCTCCAATATTCATAGTTATAAGTAGTCAAAATCATATCAGTGATTTCTTCGGGCTCTTCCTG
The DNA here is from genome assembly GCF_000161955.2 of Streptococcus sp. 2_1_36FAA. Classification (NCBI taxonomy): domain Bacteria; kingdom Bacillati; phylum Bacillota; class Bacilli; order Lactobacillales; family Streptococcaceae; genus Streptococcus; species Streptococcus sp. 2_1_36FAA. Next base: position 476,273 of record NZ_KI391974.1, on the reverse strand, counting down.
AGCTCCGCCAGCTATCCAGAGAGAAACAACCCCTTCAACGCTGGATAAGAAAATTTCCAGTGCATATTTCTGGGGAATCTGAAAGTTTCCCTCTAAAAAAAGCTTGGTAGAAACTTCTTGCTTGTCGCTCAGAATGATACTGGTCAGAAACTCCCGGATGGCCTCACGAAAGTTTATATAGTGGCTCCTAGTCAGGGCATTGATAAGCCGTTCATTGGCACGAAGTATATGAAAATTTGCTGTCATTAACTTTTTGGGAGATTCTCTTTCCTCCTCAAAAAAACTATAAAGCTGGGAAATAATGTCACTTTTTAGACTATCAATCATCTGGTACTTGTCCTCATAGTGGAGATAAAAGGTACCTCGGTTAATACCAGCCCGCTTGCAGAGCTTGCTGATGGAGATATTCTCAAATTTTTCTTCTGAAAGTAACTGAATCAAGGCTTCTTTGATGTCTTCCTTGGTGCTGGTTTTTCGTTTCTGGGCCATTTTTCTTCCTTTTTCTTAAATCAACAGTTTGTTGATTTTTGATTATTGCTTTTTATCTAAGCTCATTATATAATATCTGTGATTTAGAATCAACACCTTGTTGATTTAAAAGAAACGAGCTTTGAAAAGGAGAAAAACGATATGGCTTACATTGAAATGAAACATAGCTTTAAACGTTATCAGGTAGGTGATACAAAAATTGTAGCCAATAACGATATTTCTTTTGAGATTGAAAAGGGGGAACTGGTTATTATACTGGGGGCTTCTGGTGCTGGTAAGTCTACAGTGCTCAATATTCTCGGCGGTATGGATACCAATGATGAGGGAGATATCTTGATAGACGGTCAGAATATTGCTGACTACAATTCCCACCAGCTGACAGATTATCGTCGCAATGATGTGGGTTTCGTCTTTCAATTTTACAATTTGGTGCCCAACCTGACGGCCAAGGAAAATGTCGAATTGGCTTCTGAAATCGTCAAGGATGCTCAAGATCCAGTGGCCGTTCTCACTTCGGTTGGTATGGAAAATCGCCTCAATAATTTTCCGGCGCAGTTATCAGGCGGGGAGCAGCAGCGAGTGTCCATTGCTCGGGCTGTGGCCAAAAATCCCAAGATTTTGCTCTGCGATGAGCCGACAGGGGCTCTGGACTACAACACCGGCAAGCAAGTGCTGCAAATCTTACAGGACATGTCCCGCAATCAAGGAGCGACGGTGATTATCGTGACCCACAATGCTGCCTTGGCTCCCATTGCTGACCGGGTCATCCGCATGCACGATGCGAGAGTCAAGAGTGTTACAGTCAATGAAGCGCCTCAGGATATAAGTACATTGGAGTATTGATATGAAGAGAAAGATTTATTGGAAAGATATTCTGCGCTCCTTCACTAGCTCTAAAGGACGTTTCCTATCTATTTTAATCCTCATGATGCTGGGTTCTCTAGCTCTCGTGGGGCTCAAGGTCGCTCCTCCCAATATGCGCAGAACAGCAACAGATTACTTGAAAGAACAGCGAACCATGGACTTGGCTGTTATGGCGGACTATGGTTTGGATAAGGCGGATCAGAAAGAGCTGGAAGCTATCAGGGGAGCTAATGTCGAGTTTGGCTATCTGACAGATGTCACCGTCGACGAGGAGGCTCTCCGAGTATTCTCAAATACCAAGGATATCTCAAACTTTCAAGTGACTTCTGGCCGTCTTCCCAAGAAAGAGCAAGAAATTGCCCTGGCTAGCTTTTGGTCAAAAAAATATAAACTTGGTCAGGAGATTGATCTGACCGAAAAAGCAGGCGGTCGGTCAGTTCTGAAAAACAAGACCTATAAGGTCGTGGGATTTGTCAACTCGGCTGATCTCTGGTCTGATAGAAATCTGGGCAATGCGACTAGTGGCAGCGGGGCTTTATCAGCCTATGCTGTAGTCAGCCCCAAGGCATTTAAAACAGATGTTTACACCATTGCCCGTCTGCGCTATCATGATTTAGAAAAGCTGGATCCTTTCTCTGCAAGCTATCAGGAGCGTTTGGAGAAGCACCAGACTGCTTTGGACAAGAGTCTGGAAGATAACGGAGCGGCTCGCTTTAAGCGATTAGAGGTAGATGCCAAAAGCACCATCCAGAAGGGCCAAGATAAGATTGCTCAGGCTGAGAGTGAGCTGACCCAAGGTAAAAAACAATTAGAGCAAGCTCAGAGTCAGCTAGACCAGAAAAAAAGCCAGCTAGTAGCAGCCCAAGCCGCTTCTATTCTCCCTCCTGCACAGCTCAGCCAGAGTCAGCAGCAGATTCAGGAAGCTGAGTCCCAGCTCAATCAGAAAAAAGCAGACCTAGCTCAGGCAGAGAAAGACTTATCAGCTAGCAAGGACAAGCTAGCTGACGCTAAGGCAGACTTGAATCGTTTGAAAGAGCCAACCTATCATAGCTATGACCGCAAGTCTCTGCCAGGTGGTAATGGCTATCATATGTATACAAACTCCATGAATAGTATTGCGTCGATTGGCAATATCTTCCCAGTGGTGCTCTATCTGGTGGCAGCTATGGTGACCTTTACCACCATGACTCGCTTTGTCGACGAGGAGCGAACGAATGCAGGTGTTTTTAAGGCTCTCGGCTATCATAGCCGCGATATCATTCGCAAGTTTGCTCTTTACGGTTTGGTAGCAGGCAGTCTAGGTACCCTCATAGGGATTCTGCTGGGACATTATTTCTTGTCGGGAGTGATTTCTTCTATTATTACCAGAGGGATGGTGCTCTCTGCCCCTCATGCATATTTTTATATTTCCTATAGTTTACTGGCCCTTGGGCTTTCCCTTCTTTCCAGCGTTCTCCCTGCCTATTTGGTGGCAAGACGAGAGCTGACAGAAGAAGCAGCTCGCTTGCTTTTGCCCAAGCCACCAGTCAAGGGATCCAAGATCTTTTTGGAAAGACTGTCCTTTATCTGGCGGCGCCTTAGCTTTACTCAGAAAGTCACAGCTCGCAATATCTTTCGCTATAAGCAACGGATGTTCATGACCATCTTTGGTGTGGCGGGTTCTGTTGCCCTGCTATTTGCCGGCTTAGGACTCCAATCTTCTATTGGTGGTATTCCAAAACGTCAATTTGAGGAGATTCTGCGATACGACTTGATTGTTGCTGTCAATCCTGGGGAGAATCAAGCAGAGCAAGACAAGCTGAAAAAGATGCTGGCAGATGGCTCGATTGCTGATTATCAGGAGATCTATAGTGAAACCTTGACAGAGAAATACAAAGGAAAAAAAGAGACAGAGTCAATCACTTTAATGGTTACTGACAAGGAAAATTTTGAACCTTTCATCTCTTTAGAAAGTCCTGACACCCGACAGAAGCTGTCCCTGAAGGACGGTGCAGTGGTTTCGGATAAACTGGCCCGTATAGCTGGAGTTAGCCCCGGTGGCCGTATAGAGCTGGGTGGAAAGTCTGTCAAGCTCGCAGCAGTCAATGAGAATCATTTTGGCCATTTTGTCTTTATGAAAGCGACTGACTACCAGAAGATTTACGGAAAAAAGCCCGAGAAAAACGCTTATCTAGTGCGACTCAGGAACCCTTCTAGTAAGAATATTGTGGACAAGGCCAATGAATTTATGAGCCTCAAGTCTGTCAAGAGTGTCTCACAAAACGCTAGCATGGTGAAGCAGTTCAACGTTCTAGCTGATTCTCTTAATAATACGATGCTTATTTTGGTGGTGATCTCTGTTCTTCTAGCAGTTGTCATTCTCTACAATCTGACCAATATCAATGTAGCTGAGCGGATTCGCGAGCTGTCCACTATCAAGGTTCTGGGCTTCCATAATAAGGAAGTGACCCTCTATATCTATCGAGAGACCATTATTCTGTCAGTGATTGGGATGACAGTTGGGCTTCTAGGTGGTTTCTTCCTGCATCGTTTTTTGATTGAGAAGGTTGCGCCTAGCATTATCAGCTTAAACCCTCAAGTAAGTTCCTCAGTCTATCTGTTTCCTCTAACAGCAGTGACTCTTATCCTGACCTTGCTTGGCTTCTTTGTCAACTGCCGCCTCAGACGGGTGGATATGCTGGAAGCGCTCAAGTCTGTTGATTGATAAAAAAACTTTAAGACTTTCACTCACTTGTGAACTGCACCCCAAAAGTTAGACAGAAAAATCTAACTTTTGAGGTGTTTTTAAATAAAATTAACTTATGAGGAAAACGTTCAAATCTATGAACTTCGAAAATAAGGGCAGAGCTTCAAACTGCTTTAGAAAGTCTGAGATTTTTATGGATACGAGAAGAATTTTAGAGTCTTAGAGAACCTTTGAAAAAGCTACTGTAAACTATCAAATTACTACTATAATAAACGAAATTAAGGTCAAACTAAAAGGACTCAGTCCTGTTCAATACAGAACTAAATCCTTTGGATAAATTAATTGTCTAACTTTTTGGGGTAGTACAAACTTAATGTTCTTTGCGCTGTTTACATTCAAATTTCTCTTGTTTTAGTGTTTGCTTTTATAGATAAGACTGATGTTTTGAGTGTTTTTCGTTCCTCATTCTGCAACTGCAAGAGTTCTTGCGACATAGAAGACAATTTCTGGTCCATTTGCTTTCTAACTGCTCATTGTAAGCGATTCGGATTCTTAATTTTTTAATGTCGCTTTCTTAATAACTCTGATGTGAAAACTAATTGGGGAAATAAAACCTTAAAAAATCTAATGTTTCTTCATCCCTTGGTTCTCGACCTAAGGTCACATGGCAAACTTGGTAATTTTTCTGATATTCTAGTTTGAAAAGATCACGCAAAAATCCATCTTCAAAATAAGCTGCCAAATCGATTGAAATAGTTTTCATAATAGAACCTCTTTTTTAAAAATCCCTAAGAACGGACAACCAAGGAGGAAGGTTTCTGATATGACAGCCTACGTCTGGACTACTAACCGGAACTGTATTGTTATCTTAGTTGGGACTATTATAGCATGGTTTAGCTCTGTCTACATATTTTTTAGATGTGTATTAAAAAAATTTATCGTAGCTAACCAAGAGTCTACACTTTCTTTCATCAATAAACGCCAATCTTTTCGATAACGATGGTTCGGTTGATAAGCAACCGTCAACATATGCCCTGTTTCATGGTATTTTCTAAACAAGATTGATTGTCCATTATAATGCGAGACAATATCATCTATTGCTGATGATGCCTCCCATATTTCATCAACATCGCTTCCTAGTAATAATAAAGGAGATGAAATTTTACTTATATCAATCCTAGCTCTATTATATTTAGGAATATGTTTTCCAAAAAGCCTGTTTAACAGAAAATTTCCTAGTTGAAATCTTTGATATGGAAGTTCTTTTTGTAAATATGTCCAAGAAGATGAATGAGAGTTAAGTTTTCCCTTTATTCCCTCAAATATTACGTTTGAAGGTGAATTGAGTACTAAACATTGAACATCATCCAAAATACTTTGTGCAGCCAGAACGAGTTCTGCTCCTTTAGAGCGACCATATATTCCTATTTTTGTATTATCAACTTGAGGATGATGACATAGAAAATCTTTCGCCTCCTCCAAACATTCTATCGGAATTCTTTCTAAATTTTGGGGTAATCCCTCTAAACCAAAATAAGCTATCGCAAGACAAATATAGCCTCTAGAAGATAAAAGTTGGGCAATATTCTGAGCTTTTTCAATTCTTCCCTCACTACCACTAACAATAATTACGGCCGGCGCCTTTCTTAACTTTTCATCATAAAATAATCGACCTTGAAAATGCTTATCATAAATATCTTGATACCTTATTCCCAGATTCATATAACGCCTTACAAAACTTTTCTCCGCGACCACATCTTTCCCCAGCTTGATTTTAATTTCAATACCAAAACAATCTCGCAATGGAATTCTATCAAGAGAACTGGGTAATCTCCTTTTCCTATTCTTCAACGGTTTCGCATTAAAGAACAAGCCCATCTCTGAAACTCCTTTATAAGATCCCGAAATAGATGCTGTTTGAGAGGTGTCAATCATACCGCCCTGATCAGATAAAAAAATTGCAGTTGATTTCCACATGACATCATGATCTAAAAGTAAGGGAGCATTTATACAGTAATAATCAGACAGGTACATTTCTACACAATACCTTGTCCTTGGTTCTAAACCATTGATAGTAATATAAAAAGATTCATCTGCTAAGTCAGTTTGTGAAATCAGTTCAATGTTTACACTCATATCTTCTCCTTTTGTTAATATACTTAACAACAAAATTTAAAATTTACCGTGACTTTCACCACGGTAATCCTCCCCATATATTTTCAATATCATCCATCAATTTCACAACTGTTTGAAGCTCCTCCTCGCTATAGTTGTTTAAAACTGAAAAGACTGATTCTTCAATATATGCTTGTTGCTCCTTATGGATTTTAAAAACTTCGATGCCTTTTTCAGATAATCTCAAATATTTATTTTTCCCATTATTCGGAGCAAAATCAAAAACAACTAAATTTTTTTGAATTAATCTCCTAACACTTTGAGTTATTGCACTTCTCGAAACTTTTAACAATTCAGATAATTTCACTAGATTTAAAGGCTGATTTTTCCCAATCACAACAATCAAATGTACCTCATTCAACGTAATGGATTTGTCAATACTAATTTTATGTTGATTTTTTTTTAACTGTTCAAACGTTAAAATAAATCTATTGAAACGATTATTAAATGTAATAAATTCTTTTTTATCCATAAACTTCCTTCATTTTGTTAATTATATTAACAAAATGAAGGTTTTTTGTCAAATAAAAAATCTTCCAGATTTGAATATCATACCAAAAGTTTGACAGAAGAAAACTAACTTTTTGGGGGCAGTACAAAAACTTTCACTCACTTGATGGGTGGAAGTTTTTTTGAACTTTGATATAATATTCCTTGTAAAGAAAGAGAAAGACACACGATGACACGAAAAATTGCCTTATTATCCGATGTACATGGAAATAGCACAGCCTTGGAAGCAGTACTGGCAGATGCGGAAAGCCAGCAAGTGACAGACTATTGGTTTTTGGGGGATTTGCTCCTGCCAGGAACCGGTCGCAGAAATATCTTAGATAGGATGGATCAGCTGCCCATCAGCCTCCATGTCAGAGGGAATTGGGAAGACAGTCTCTGGCACGCCCTGCACCAAAAGCTGGATTTGAGTCGCCCCAGCCATCTCTATCTGACCCGGCTCTGCCATTTTGTCCTAGAAGAGATCCATACAGAAGAGATCAACCGTATGCAGGAACTTCCTCTGCAAATCTTGACAGAAGTAGAGGGATTGAAGATTGCGGTCAGTCACCATCTGCCAGATAAGAATTGGGGACGGGAGTTGATTCATATTGGCGAGCAGAGTGATTTCGACCGCCTTTTTGAAGGAAACGACTGCGCTATCGCTGTTTATGGTCATATTCACCAACAGTTTCTCCGCTACGGGACTAAGGGCCAGCTGATTATCAATCCCGGCTCTATTGGTCAGCCATTCTTTCTAGATTCGGCTTTGCGTCAGGACTTACGAGCCCAGTATGCCATTTTAGAGATTGATGATACGGGTCTGGCTGATGTCGACCTTCGGCGCGTGGCCTACGATGTAGAGCAGGAGCTGAGATTGGCTCGGGAGCTCCACTTGCCTTATTATGAGATTTATGAGGAGAGTCTGGTCAATGGTATCCACCATACTCACAATCACGACCTGCTGAGAGAAATCAGTGAGCGGGAAGGCTATGCAGATGAGATTGCAGCTTTCTTAAAGTCCAGTCGTAACTCTTGAAGTTACACCTGTTTTGAGCTATAATAAAAATAAAGAAAAATGATAAGGGAGAAGAAGAGATGCAGATTTCTAGTCGTTTCACCATTGCCACTCACATGTTGATTGTTTTGGCTTTGGAGGGAAAAAAACGAAAACTGACAAGTGATATTCTTGCTGGCAGTGTCGGTGTCAATCCAGTTATTATTCGCAAGACCTTGTCCCAGCTCAAGAATGCCGGGATGATTACCGTTGCTCGTGGGACTGGAGGAGCAGAGATTGCCAAAGATTTGAAAGATATTAGCCTTTTAGATGTTTATTGTGCTGTTGAGTGTCTAGGAAAGAGTGGCCAGCTCTTTAGCTTTCATGACAAGCCCAATCCAGACTGTCCTATCGGCAAGAACATTCACAATGTCTTAGACGACCGCTTGGCAGCTATTCAGGCAGCCATGGAAGCTGAATTGGCTCAGACCAGTCTTGACGAAGTTGTCGCAGCAACCGAAAAAGAAATTAAAGAACAATCTGCTTCCTAGTGAGCAGATTTTTTTTGGGGGGTGACTAATATCCTGAGATGTAATTATTGACATTACATTAAAACCTGCTATACTAATAGATGTAATATAAATAATTACAATATAAAAATAAGACTTCGAAGCAAATGGAGGTTATGGAAATCCATATCAAGGAACCTATCTCTGTTTTGGAGAAATAAAAAAAATAGAGCAGGCGGACTGCTGAAATTTTAAATTTAAGAGAGGAGAAAGAACATGACTTTTGAATATGAAAGCAAGATTTATCTAGGAGAGGTGGCGCTTTATGTGGCTGACCTAGCAAGACAAAAGGATTTTTATCAGCGTGTTTTAGGGCTGGAACTTTTGGAAGAGCAGGACGGACAGGTGGCCTTGGGTAGGGACGGACAAGCGCTGGTGAAACTCTTAGCAACCAGTGACCGGCAGCCCGTTAAGTCGGCTTACGGTCTTTATCATCTGGCACTTTTGCTTCCAAGCCGTCAAGCCTTGGCAGATATCCTGAAGCATTTATCAGAAAATAAAGTCCCTATGGTCGGAGGAGCGGACCACGGTTATAGTGAAGCCATTTATCTGGAGGATCCAGAAGGCAATGGCATTGAGCTTTATCGGGACAAGCCTCAGGCTGATTGGGATATTCGGGAAGACGGTCGCATTATCGGAGTGACGGAAGCGCTAGCGGCTCAAGAAATCTATGAACTAGGCCAGGAAGTCCAACCGTTTAGTATTGCTGCAGGCACTCGTATGGGTCATGTCCACCTATCTGTGAAAAATAGCAGAGCTGCCAGTCATTTTTACCAAAAGCTTCTAGGCTTGGAGGACAAGTTTTCTGTACCTTCTGCAAGCTGGCTGGCATCAGGAAACTACCATCATCATTTAGCCGTCAATGAATGGGGAGGTTCTCACTTGAATCATCGCCAACCGAAGCAACTCGGACTAGCCTATTTTGAAGCCCAAGTTCAAGGAAAAGAAGACCTAGTAGCTATTTATGAAAATGCTCTGGACTTGGAGGCGCCAGCCCGATGGATTAGCTCCCAAGTGTTAGAAGTCACAGACCCAGATGGAATTGCTGTGAGAATGATTGCACCCACTAAAGTAAATATAGAAAATAAAGACTAAGAAAATTCTTAGTCTTTTTGCTCAAATAATAATTAGAATCAGCCTTGAGCCTGATGGATTTTCCAAAAGAAATGATAAAATGAGACTATCTACAGAAAGAGGAAATAGAACATGAAAACGGTCCTTTATAAAACAAGAAGAAATCGATTGTTAGCCGGTGTTTTAGCTGGTTTGGCAGATAAGTTTAAATTTGATCTTAGTTTGATTCGTTTTTTATACATCCTTTTTACCATTTCGTCTTTTGGATTTGGAGTTGTTATTTATATTTCTTTAGCAGTACTTCTTCCAACCAAGGAAGACATAGAGGCCGAAATGTACGGGACTGGACCAAGAAAGCGTAAGGATGCAGAACCAATTGATGACGATAAAGGACTTTTTTGGTAATGGCTTACTGGTCAAAAAGGAGAACTATGGAAATATGGGATGCTTATAATGACAAGCGAGAAAAAATTGGCCAGTACTTGGTAAGAGGAGAGCGGATACCGTCTGGCCTATATCATCTCTGTGTGAATGTCTTAGTACGACATGAGGATGGGGACATTCTTTTTATGAAAAGAAGCAGCCAAAAGGAACTCTACCCCAACTACTTTGAATTTGGAGCTGGAGGAAGTGTACTAGCTGGCGAGGATAGCCTTAGCGCAGTACTTCGCGAGTTGAAAGAAGAAACAGGTTTAGTCCCCAGCCAGATAAAACTCATTGAGCAGACAATATCCTCTGAAGATCGGTGTCTATTTGATTACTATGAAGCAATTATAGTAGGTGATAAGGGGAATATAACTTATCAAGATGGTGAGACTGATGGACATGTCTGGGTAGGAATAGATGAATTGCCCGTTTTCATGAAAGAGGAGCTTCTCTTTCGACATCAAAAAATATTATTAAAAAAACTAATAGAAAAACAAGGTGACAGATAAAGTGTAGAAACCTCCCCTGTCATCTTTTCTTTTCCCAAAAAGGACGCTGAAACTCTCTATAAAAGTAATTTTTTGCTATAATAGAAAAAGAAAGATTCCAAAGGGGGAAACTTATGTCTGTTAAGGTCAAGGACCTCTTGCAAAAAGTAAGATTACAATTGATTTACGGTAGCGAAGAACTACTGGAAAAAGAAATTACGACATCCGATATTTCACGGCCTGGGCTTGAAATGACGGGATATTTTGACTACTATACACCAGAGCGCATTCAGCTGATTGGGATGAAAGAATGGTCTTATTTGATGAAGATGACGAGTCATAACCGCCATCAAGTCCTTCTGAAAATGTTTCAACCGACGACACCAGTTGTGATCATTGCTAGAAATTTGGAAATTCCAGATGAAATGATGCAGGCTGCTGAAGAAAAGCAGATTGTTATTTTACGTAGCCATACATCAACCAGCCGTTTATCAGGAGAAATATCCAGCTATCTAGATTCTCGTTTGGCTGAAAGGACAAGCATTCACGGTGTCTTAATGGATATCTATGGCATGGGAGTTCTCATTCAGGGTGACAGTGGTATCGGTAAAAGTGAGACGGGACTTGAGTTAGTCAAAAGAGGTCACCGTTTGGTTGCAGACGACCGTGTTGATATCTTTGCTAAGGATGAGATGACTCTCTGGGGTGAACCGGCTGAAATTTTGCGTCATTTGCTTGAAATTCGAGGTGTTGGAATTATTGATGTGATGAGTCTCTATGGTGCTAGTGCAGTTAAAGATTCATCGCAGGTTCAAATTGCAGTATATTTGGAAAATTACGACGTCAATAAGACCTTTGACCGCCTAGGTAATGGTTCAGATGAATTAGAAATTGCTGGTGTTCGAATTCCAAGGGTCCGCATTCCAGTTAAAACTGGTCGTAACATCTCCGTTGTTATTGAAGCTGCGGCCATGAATTATAGAGCAAAAGAAATGGGCTTTGATGCTACAAAACTTTTTGAAGAGCGTTTGACCAATCTGATCAGCCAGAATGAGGTGAAGAATGATTAATCCAATTGCCTTTCAAATCGGACCATTTGCTATTCGCTGGTATGCAATCTGCATACTTTCAGGCTTAATATTAGCTGTTTACTTGGCTAGAAAAGAAGCCCCTCGTAAAAAGATTAAACCTGATGACATTATTGATTTCATCTTGATTGCTTTTCCGCTTGCTATCGTGGGTGCACGACTATACTATGTGGCCTTTGAATGGTCTTATTATTCAAAACAGCCATTTATTGAGATTTTCATTACTTGGCATGGTGGTTTAGCTATCTATGGAGGGCTGATTACTGGTGCTCTAGTTCTTTATTTCTTTACTAGGAGAAAATTTATTAATACTTTAGATTTCCTAGATATCGCGGCTCCAGGTGTTATGATTGCTCAGAGTATTGGACGCTGGGGAAATTTTATCAACCAGGAAGCTTACGGTGCTGTGGTCAAGAGTTTAGACTACTTGCCAGGGTTTATTAGAAATCAAATGTATATTGATGGAGCTTATCGGCAACCTACTTTCCTTTATGAATCTTCTTGGAACTTGCTAGGCTTCATTCTTATTCTCTTTTTACGCAGAAAACCCAATTTTCTCAAGCAAGGAGACATTACAGCTTTCTACCTTATCTGGTATGGTTGTGGTCGGATGATTATTGAAGGAATGCGGACAGACAGTCTCTACTTTATGGGACTCCGGGTTTCTCAGTGGTTGTCTGCTCTCTTAATTATTCTTGGTGTCGCCTTGGTTGTTTATCAACATAGAAAAAAAGATACACCGTATTATTACACATCTTTAGAAATGGAGAAGAAAAATGCTTGAAATTTCATATAGTTTAGTCGCAGTCGCTTTGATTGCTTTGATTGTTTACTCCATCTTCTTGGTTAGAAAAATTAGCAATGTTGTGGATGAGACAGAGAAGACGATTAAAGTTCTTACAGCGGATGTTAATGTCACACTATATCAAACCAATGAATTACTAGCTAAAGTCAATGTTTTGACTGATGATATTAACGGTAAAATGGAGACCATAGAACCCCTCTTTACAGCTGTTGCAGATCTGTCACTATCTGTTTCAGATTTAAATGATTCAGCTCGTAATCTGAGTAAAAAAGCAGCAACGGCTGGTAAAAATTCAGTCAAGGCGGGTGCAGGTTTAACAGCTTGGCGTCTATTATCAAAATTTTTCAATAGATAATTACAAGAAAGAAGGTCCGTTATGGGTAAATTTTCATCGATTGTATTAGGAGCAGCATCTGGGGCTGCAGCAGCTATCTTCTTAAGCAGTGAAAAAGGCAAAGAAGTAAGAGCTAGAGTCAGCAATTTTATCAAAGAAGTGCAAGAGAATCCAGAAGAAGTAAAAGAGCAAGTTTGCCATTGTACAACTGACTTGAAAAATCAAACAGTAGATACTGTTACACAAGTAAGAGACAAGGTCAATAATGGTGAGATTACAAAAGAGTCTATTTTGACATCTGTAAAGGAAACTACAAAAGAGATGTTAGACTACTCACAAGATAAATTCCAAGCTCTCAAAGAAAAGATTCAAGAAGAGCATCTGACTAAAAATGATTTGGTATCTTCTATCAAAGAAAAAGCACATGCTTTGACAGATGAAAAAGATCATTCTGAAGAAATTGTTATAGACCTAAAAGAAGACTAAAAGAGCTGGTTAATCCAGCTTTTTTATTTTGTAGAACAACTTGACTCCAGGTCTCTAAAAGAATATGATAAAACTGGGGAGGTGGTCTGATGAAATGCATCAAACTTTTAAGCCTTATTTTGGCTATATTGTTTTTTACTGCCTGTGGTAACCAAGGAAAAGTAGCAAAACCATTAGATTCTTCTAGCTCTGTTTCTAGTAAGAAGTCGTCAAGTAATTCATCTACTTTTTACAGTTCAAAAGAAACTTCTTCAGACAATGGTTCGTCTTCGAGTAGTGCTTCAGGATCGCAGGAGATGCCACAAGTTCAGGAAACAGAAGAAGGCGCACTTCAGTTGAGACATAGGCTGGAAGTACCCATGCAGGTGCAAAGAGCATGGAATACTTGTGCTCCAACGACTGTCAGCATGATGTTAGCCAGTCGAGGGATAGATATATCGCAAGAACAATTAGCTGAGGAAATGGGTACAGATGCTCATTTTGGGACCCATAATGCCAATGCTATTCAGGTACTTAATCAGCATTTATTTGGTTATCCAGAACCAACTGATGGACAGGCGGGCTATCGCTTGGAAACTGTGAGATCTAGCTCATCTAATTCAATTGATATGCGCCTCTTTAAAGAGCGACTCAAGAAGAATATTGATGCTGGCTATCCTCTATATTATACGTTTGATAATTCAAAGATGTATCCTGGACGTAGTGGGGAGCACAATGTTATCGGAATTGGATATGAATTAAACTCAGATGCTTCTGATATTATTGGAGTTTATTATATTGATCCATCTTATACTGTTCAAGATCTGGTTTATGGAGGGTTAAAGAAAGTGACCCCTCAAGAGCTTTTGACAGCTATGTTGACTTGCCAAGAGCCGAATTATGCATGGTAAGAAAAAAGACCTGCTTCAAGTCAGAAGTAGGTCTCTTGTTTGATTAAAATTTCTTTTTTGAAATAAAACGATAGGTTTGCACTGTTGCAAAGCTTAAAGTCATAGCTAATGCCAGAGCAAAGAAAGTATTCAGTTTGAAAGACAGAAACAGAAAACTAAAAATTGCTATTAAAATACAAAACGCAGCAATATTAAAGAAGAAAAGCAACTCTTTTATTTTAGGTTCAATATCTGATTCTGGAATATATTCTTGGTATAAAGGTAATTGTTCTTCAGGAACTTCCTGATAGATATAATCCTCTTGATAATTTTTATAATCTCTAAGTGTCATTTTTCTCTCTCCTACTAGTACTATATCATTGTATCATGATTTATTGGGGTAATTATTACATTTTTGTTACAGAAAGAATAAAAATAGTTTTCAATATAAAAATAAAGTATCGAAAATTTAAGAAAAAATAGAAGTAAAAGAAAGAATTTGAAAAGAAAACTGGTTCATTTCTAAAAGTGTGTTATAATTAACTTTATGGAAAAGATAATTATTACAGCGACAGCTGAAAGTATTGAGCAAGTGAAGGAACTGCTGGAAGCAGGAGTTGATCGGATTTATGTTGGCGAGAAAAACTATGGCCTTCGTCTTCCCCACACTTTTTCTTATGACGAATTACGAGAGATTGCTAATTTAGTTCATGAGGCGGGAAAAGAAATAGTCATAGCAGTCAATGCTCTCATGCACCAGGAAATGATGGACAAGATCAAGCCATTTCTTGATTTTCTAGCAGAAATCCAGACGGATTATATTACTGTTGGGGATGCGGGTGTGTTTTACGTTGTTAACCGCGATCAGTATCCCTTTAAGACAATTTATGATGCTTCGACCATGGTTACCAGCAGTCGACAGATTAATTTTTGGGGACAAAAAGCTGGCGCATCAGAAGCAGTTTTAGCTAGAGAAGTTCCCTCAGCTGAACTTTTTGCCATGCAGGATATTTTAGAGATTCCTGCAGAGGTCTTGGTCTATGGGGCTAGTGTCATTCATCACTCCAAGCGCCCTCTGCTTCAAAATTATTACAATTTCACCCATATTGATGATGAGAAGACGAGGGAGCGTGATTTGTTCTTGGCTGAGCCAGGTGACCCAAGCAGTCATTATTCCATTTTTGAAGACAATCACGGAACTCATATATTTGCAAATAACGACTTAGATTTGATGACAAAATTGACAGAGTTAGCGGATCATGGATTTACTCATTGGAAATTAGAAGGAATCTATACTCCAGGTCATAATTTTGTAGAAATCGCTAAGTTGTTCATTCAAGCTCGAGATTTAATTTTGGCTGGTAAATTCACCCATGATCAGGCCTTTCTTTTGGATGAAGCTGTTCACCGTTTTCATCCTAAAAATCGTTTCTTGGATACCGGTTTTTATGAATATGATCCAGATATGGTCAAATAATTATAGCTATCTAAGAAAGCAAGAAATTTTCTTGCTTTTTTTCTATTGAAAAGATGTAAAATCACAATTTTTTGAATTCAGGAAATATTAGAATTGTGAAAACATTTGCCACATCTTGATTTTCCAAGTTTTTTGCTATAAAATAGAAAGGATTAAAAATTAGGGATTATCGATCTTATCTTGCAAATAGGAGAAATGATGACAAAAACATTGAAACGACCAGAGGTCTTGGCACCTGCTGGTACTTTAGAGAAGTTAAAAGTAGCTGTTCGTTATGGAGCAGATGCAGTATTTATTGGTGGTCAGGCTTACGGACTTCGTAGCCGAGCTGGGAACTTTACTTATGAACAAATGGAAGAAGGAGTTCAGTTTGCAGCAAAATATGGCGCAAAGGTTTATGTTGCGGCTAATATGGTGATGCACGAAGGTAATGAAATTGGTGCTGGAGAATTCTTCCGTAAACTCCGTGATATTGGGATTGCTGCAGTAATTGTATCAGACCCTGCTTTGATTGCTATTGCGGCATCAGAAGCGCCTGGATTAGAAATCCATTTGTCTACCCAAGCTAGTGCGACTAACTATGAGACTTTGGAATTTTGGAAAGAACTAGGCTTGACGCGTGTTGTTTTAGCACGCGAAGTATCTATGGAAGAATTGGCTGAGATCCGTAAAAGAACGGATGTTGAGATTGAAGCCTTCGTCCACGGAGCAATGTGTATTTCCTACTCAGGACGCTGTACACTTTCTAACCACATGAGTATGCGTGATGCTAACCGTGGTGGTTGCTCGCAGTCTTGTCGTTGGAAATACGACCTTTACGATATGCCTTTTGGCCAAGAAAGAAAGAGCTTGAAGGGTGAAATCCCAGAAGAATTTTCTATGTCTGCGGTAGATATGTCCATGATTGATCACATACCTGATATGATTGAAAATGGTGTGGACAGTCTGAAAATCGAAGGTCGAATGAAGTCTATACACTATGTATCCACAGTATCGAACTGTTACAAGGCAGCTGTCGATGCCTATTTGGAAAGTCCTGAGAAATTTGAAGCGATTAAACAGGACTTGATTGATGAAATGTGGAAAGTTGCTCAACGCGAATTAGCAACAGGATTCTACTACAGTACTCCGACAGAAAACGAACAGCTGTTCGGAGCTCGTCGAAAAATTCCTGAATACAAGTTTGTGGCTGAAGTTGTAGACTATGATGCTGAAAAACAGATCGCGACTATTCGTCAGAGAAATGTTATTCATGAAGGAGATCAGGTTGAATTCTACGGTCCTGGCTTCCGTCATTTTGAGACAGTCATTACAGATTTGCATGATGCGCAGGGCAATAAAATTGATCGAGCGCCAAATCCTATGGAACTCTTAACAATTTCTATGCCGACACCTGTTTGCCCAGGTGATATGGTGCGTAGCAGAAAAGAAGGCCTTATCAATCTGTATAAGGAAGATGGCACCAGCGTTACTGTCCGCGCCTAGATATAAAATAAATCCCAGTTTGTAAAAACTGGGATTTATTTTTTCTTTGGATTAGCTTTCTGTGCTACTCGAACTGTCTGAGGAACCAGACGCACACGTTGAATATCTGGAATCCGAATAATAGTTGACATGCTCTTATTGAAATTCTTAACAATCAACTGCTGGCGTTCTTGGTCATACTTAACAATATCGCCAGTAAAGCTTTTATTTTGAAAAATAACATGAATTCCGGATTTTTTCTTTAAGGCTAGCTCAATCGCGGATAAGATAGCAGTATTATTCTCGCTGTTCTGTTCGGTTTTTTTATCGTTTATAAACTCATTAGCTTTCTCAGTCAGCATTCTTAGAAATTTTTTCATGGCTAAAATCTCCATAACTTGATACAATATCATTATATAACATTTTCTCGTAAAATTCTAAATTTTTACGAATGAATTAAATGAAAGATGGATAACTGTTAAACAGCAGAGGCTGTTTTAGCTCATCTACTTTTGAATTCACCAAGGAGGTACTATGTCAGAATTTACATTTGAGATTGAAGAAAAACTTCTAGTCTTATCAGAAAACGATAAAGGTTGGACCAAAGAGCTTAACCGAGTTAGCTTCAATGGAGCGCCAGCTAAATATGATATTCGAACTTGGAGTCCGGATCACAGTAAAATGGGCAAGGGAATCACTCTTTCTAATGAGGAATTTCAGGTTCTTCTTGATGCATTTAAAAACTGATAGAAAAGTCTATCAGTTTTTTCTATTTCTCTGAAAAGTAGGGATGAAATTTCAGACTCTTAAAAATAGGGATGCTGATAATGGTGATGGCAACAATTTTTATCAATCCAGGCAGGATGAAAGGAGTTAGGCCAACCTCGACCGACTTAGAGAAATCAAGCCCTCCAAAGAACTGTAGTCCTAAGATACCACCGACAAAGACGAGAGCGGCACCCAATACATTAGCAATAAAAATCATATAGAAAGGACTGTCCTTATGGGTTAGACTGGATGTCACAAGGGCAAAGGGTAAAAAGAACCAGAGATAGCCAGCGCTTGGGCCAAATAGAGACTGAAAACCTCCGCTTCCTCCAGCAAAGACCGGTAGGCCAATAGCTCCTAGTAGTAGATAAATAAAGACAGACAAAACCGCTTCGCGAGGTTTGAAAATCGTCGCAATCAAACCGATAACAAAAGTCTGCAGCGTGATGGGAATGGGGCCAATGGAAATAGTAAATTGGGACAGGACAGCTAAAATAGCAGCCCCAATGGCTGGGAGCACAAGTAAGAAAACTTTATTTCGATTCATAACAGTAAACCTCTTTTGTAATTTATGGTAACTATTTTAAAGTCTATAGTGCCAAAAGTCAAGTATTTTTTATCGGCTCTGACTATTTCGTATTATTTTTTCCCTTTACTCCTGAAATATAAGAAAATAAATGCTATTAAACCAAAGACGTTAAAGAAGACAATACCGAATGTTGCAAGAATTTTATTTGTTTTACTCATCAAATCCTCCTCATATATACGTGTTTTTCATATCATAGCAAATTAATATCTAAAAGAAAAGTAGGAATTGGAAGAACGGATATAGTTATAAACTATATAATAATCAATAAAATAAGATTAGCTCAAAACCCTTTAAAAACTTGAGATAAGGTGGTCGTGTTGATATAATGAACCATAACCAAATTTCCATTTGATTTTTATAACATTTTTTATAGTAGAAAAGGAGAGTTGAGATGACAGTTAATCATGGACCATTTCGAGTTGATCACGTTGGCTCTTTCCTTCGTCCTAAGGAATTGGTAGAAGCAAGGGAAGCCTTTGCTGAGGGGACTATTGGCCAAGAAGAGTTGACTGCAGTGGAAGACCAAGCTATTCGAGCTTTAGTTTCTAAAGAAATTAAAGCTGGATTGAAGAATGTAACAGACGGAGAATTTCGTCGGGCTTATTGGCATTTGGACTTCTTCTGGGGGTTTCAAGGAATTGAGCATATCCAAGCCACTGAAGGCTATCATTTTCATGGGGAGACCACCAAGGCGGATTCGGCCCTCATTGCTGGTAAGATTACCGGCTTTCACCATCCTTTTGTAGAACATTATAAGTTTCTAAGAGATTTAGTGGCTGATCAAGATGGAGTTGAAGCAAAGTATACCATTCCGGCCCCTGCCCAATTTTATTTTGAATTAATACGAGATGCTGAGCATGTGGAGAAGCTCAATCAAGTTTATCCTGACTTCAACCAATTAAGGGAAGATATAAAACAAGCTTATTTACAAGTTGTTCAAGATTTATATGACGCTGGCCTCAGAACGCTACAAGTGGATGATTGTACTTGGGGTGTCTTGGTAGATGATAATTTTTTGACAGCCTGGGGTGCTCTTCAAGGAAAGAGCAAAGACCAAGTTCGTGCTGAATTAGCAGAGCTCTTCTTAAACTTCAACAATGATCTTTATCAAAATGTTCCTTCTGGTTTGACTGTTAATACCCATGTCTGCCGTGGTAATTACCATTCTACCTGGGCTTCTTCGGGTGGCTACGGTCCGATTGCAGATGAATTATTTGAAAAAGAAAAGGTGAATGCTTATTTCCTTGAATTTGATACTGAGCGAGCCGGTGGTTTCGAACCCTTGACTAAAGTAACACCAGGAAAAAAAGTAGTCTTGGGACTTTTGACTTCAAAAAGTGGTGATTTAGAAAACAAAGAAGAAGTTATTGCTCGGATTAAGGAAGCTAGTCAGTATGTACCGCTAGAAAATCTTTACCTTTCAACCCAATGTGGCTTCGCTTCTACGGAAGAAGGAAACATCCTGACAGAAGAGAGTCAATGGGAAAAAATTGCTTTGATTTCAGATATTGTAAAAGAAGTCTGGGGAGAATAGAATCGGAGGAAAAACATATGGCAGATTTGCTTGAAATATACCAAGAATTAAAAAATAAAAAATGGGTTAATCTTTCTCATCAAATCAAGGAAGATAGTCCGCATTTTCCGGCTTTGCCAGCTTTGGAGAAGAAAGATATTTTTACTCTAAAAGATGGTTTCCATGTACAGCAGTTTTCTGTAGTTGGTCAGTATGGTACTCATATTGATGCTCCTATTCATTTTGTAGAAGGTGGCCGTTGGTTGGAAGAAATAGACTTAAAAGATCTCCTTCTTCCTTTGTTTGTCATTGATAAATCAAAAGAAGTAGAGGAGAATCCTGACTTCATTTTGACCAAACAAGATATTTTGGACTTTGAAGCTGAGCATGGGAAGATTCCAGAAGGAAGTTTCGTGGCTTTTAGGTCTGACTGGTCCAAGCGTTGGCCTAGTCAAGACGCCATGAGAAATTTAGATGATCAAGGAATCCAGCATACACCTGGCTGGGGAAGAGATGCTTTGGAATTTCTGATTCATGAGCGCAGTGTGACTGCGGTAGGTCACGAAACGTTTGATACTGATGCAGGTCTTCCTACGGCTGAGCATGGCTTGGTTAATGAATATTATCTTTTGGCTGAGGATATTTACCAAGTAGAGGTATTGTCTAACTTGGACCAATTACCTGCTAAGGGAGCTCTAATTTCTATCAGTTTCCCTAACTGGCATCAAGCTAGTGGTTCGCCAGTACGAACTTTAGCCATTTTACCATAAGAAAAAAGAGCCTGAAGTTTTACTTCAGGCTCCCTTTTTTACAAAACTTTAGAAATTTTTGAGATTTTCTTGATGAAATCTTGATAAAGAGACTGTAAAATAAAGATTGTAGGATTAACAAGTTAATACGTGTCAAATCTCTCTTTTAGAAACTAAAAATGATGCATGGGAAGGTAAAAATTTTTGAAGAATCCATATAGAATCTTACAAAAATGTAAGATTCAAAAGAAAAATGAAAGATTAGACTATGGAATACTTATATACTTTATAATAAAATAAGGACACAAGTCAAAAAAGGCTTGTAAAACAAACCTTTTCTCTTCTTATCTCATAGTAACGAACTCTTCTGATCCCGTTGGGTGAATAGCCACTGTGGCATCAAAATCAGCCTTGGTTGCCCCCATTTTGATAGCGACAGCGAAGCCTTGAATCATCTCGTCTACCCCATATCCGATACCATGCAGACCAACAACCTTTTCATTCTCACCAGCTGTGATGAGCTTGAACTTAGCCTGTTGGCGATGCTGAGTTACTGCCGAATACATGGAAGCAAAGCTAGATGTATAGAGGTGAATATTATCAGCTCCATAAGTTTTTTTGGCTTCTTCCTCGGTTAGCCCAACAGTTCCAATAGCGGGGTGGGAGAAGACGACAGTAGGAATAGTTGAATAGTCCATCTTTGCGTCTGTTTTAGCGTTGAAAAGCCGCTCGGCTAATGTACGACCAGCCTTGATGGCAACAGGAGTTAGTTCTTTCTCGCCTGTTACGTCACCTAGGGCATAGATACCTGAAACTACAGTGTTTTGGTATTCATCTACAGCGATGAAACCTCGTTCGTTGAGAGTGACACCAGCAGCTTCTAGATTGAGGTCTTGAACATTAGGTTTTCGGCCGATGGCCCAGATGACATGCTGTGCTATGTGGCTACTGCCATCTTCAAAGTGAAGTCGCAGTTGATTGTCATCTAGTTTCTCAAGTTTTGTAGGTACTTTGTGAGTGTGTAGGGCAAGACCTGTCTTATCCATTTCTTCAAGTAAACCATCTACGATATATGAATCAAAGTTCCGCAAGGGACGATCACGTCGGACAAAGAGGTCTGTTTTGACTCCCAGAGTGTGGAGGACTCCTGCCAATTCAACTGCGATATAGCCAGCTCCAACGATGGCCACAGATTCGGGTAATTCTTCCCAAGCGAAGACATCATCAGATGTTTCACCTAATTCAGAGCCAGGAATAGAAGGGATAGCAGCATGAGCACCTGTTGCAATGACAATGTGTTTAGCACGGATTAGCTCACCGTTAACCTCGACAGTGTTAGCATCAACAAAGCGACCGCGTCCTTCAATCAATTCAACTCCATTGCGCTTAAAACTTCCATCGTAAGAAGATCGAGCACGATCAATATAGGCTTCGCGATTTTTACGCAAAGTGGCAAAGTCAAACGCTTGTTTGTCTGAAGTAAAACCATAGTCAGGACCGTAGTATTGGATGGCCTCAGCAATTTGAGCACCATACCACATGATCTTTTTAGGGACACAGCCAACATTGACACAGGTGCCACCTAACTTCTTTTCCTCAATGACAGCGACCTTGGCCCCATGTTCACCAGCTCGATTCATGGTAGCGATACCTCCGCTACCACCTCCGATAGCAATCATATCAAATTCTTTCATAATGTTTATTCTCCTTCTTTCAATATGAGGTAATTGTACCCTTTTTAAGAAATGAATGCAAAAATCTGCTACGAGAAAAATTGACATTTGAGAAAGATAAAATGTCATTTGAAAATTGCTAAGTTCAAAACAATAGTTTCAGGTTATAATGTATGTTATAATGAAAAAAATTAATTAGATTTCATTTTTAAAGGAGATTCCAATGAAAAAATTGAAAAAGTGGCAGTTGACTGCTCTGATTGCTGTTCCTCTTGCCATTGTAGTAGTTGTTCTTGCTATGCTATTTTTGAATCAGAAAAATGGCAATCAAGAGGCTTTAGATTCGAAACCTCTGGTTCAAAAGGCCAAAGAAGGATCAGTAGCATCTTCTGTACTTTTGTCAGGACAAGTATCTGCTAATAATGAGCAGTATATTTATTATGATTCGACAAAGGGGGATCTAGAAGGCGTCCTTGTTAATGTGGGTGATCAAGTTACAGTCGGACAAGCTTTGGTCCAATATCGAAACACTGAGGCACAATCTAACTATGATTCCGCTGTTCGAGCTCTCAATAAAATTGACCGTCAAATTTACGAACTTCAAAATAATGGGACAGCTCCTACCCCAAGCCCAACAGCAGAAGGAGAAGAATCTGGCGAAAGCACTGCACCAGCAGTTAATACACAACAATCCTTGGATTCTCAATTAAAAGATTTGCAAGACAACCGAGCTGATGCTGCGGATAAAGTCAATAGTTCCAAACTTTTACTTGATGCTACAACTGTATTAAGTACTGTTGAAGGAACAGTAGTTGAAGTTAATCGTGATGTTTCAAAATCAACAACAGGATCTAATCAAACATTGGTCCATATTGTTAATAATGGTAATCTCCAAGTTAAGGGTGAGTTGTCAGAGTACAATTTAGCTAATCTGTCAGTTGATCAAGAAGTCAGCATTACTTCAAAAGTTTATCCCGATAAGACTTGGACTGGTAAAATTAGCTATATCTCTAACTATCCAAAAGATGCTCAGCAAGCAAGCTCAAGTGCGTCAGCTGCTGGAGGATCAGGTGGAGGATCAGGTGCTAAATATCCCTTTACCATTGATTTCACTAGCGAAATAGGTGATTTAAAACAAGGATTCTCTGTAAATATCGAAGTGAAGAATAATAGCAAGGCTATTCTTATTCCGGTAAGTAGTGTTGTTACTGATGAAGATGGGAAAAATTACATTTGGAAACTAGATGATAAGGGTATAGCTAAAAAAGTTGAAGTCACACTTGGCAATGCTGATGCTGAAAATCAAGAAGTAACATCTGGCTTAGCAAAAGATGATAAAGTGATTATAAATCCAACTGCTGATTTAAAAGATGGGCAGGAGGTAAAATCCTATGAAGAAATTAATTGATTTAAGTGGCATCAATAAGAGCTATCGCAATGGAGATCAAGAACTGCAGGTTTTAAAAAACATTAATCTTCAAGTTGAGGAAGGTGAGTTTTTAGCCATTATGGGGCCATCTGGATCTGGTAAATCAACTTTGATGAATATTATTGGTATGTTGGATCGTCCTTCTAGTGGAACCTATCATTTAGATGGGAAGGAAGTGGCTCGTTTGGGTGAAAAGAAATCAGCCAAAGTTCGTAATCAGGCAATTGGATTTGTCTTTCAGCAGTTTTTCCTCTTGTCCAAGTTAAATGCTCTTCAAAATGTTGAATTACCCTTAATTTATGCAGGAGTTTCTCAGTCTAAACGTAAGGCTTTGGCAGAACAATACTTGGAAAAAGTTGAGTTAGGAACTCGGATGCATCACTTACCATCAGAATTATCAGGTGGGCAAAAGCAGCGTGTTGCGATCGCTCGTGCCCTAGTAAATCGTCCCTCTATTATTTTGGCAGATGAGCCAACAGGGGCCTTGGATACAAAAACAGGTGAACAGATTATGGAATTGCTGACTGAATTAAATAAAGAAGGCAAAACCATCATTATGGTTACCCATGAACCAGAAATTGCAGCCTATGCTAAACGACAAATTGTCATTCGAGATGGCGTAATTTACTCTGATTCAGCGCAGAAAGGAGAAGCATAGATGCAAAACTGGAGATTTGCTATTGGATCTATTATGGGCCACAAAATGCGCTCCTTTCTAACAATGATTGGAATTATCATTGGGGTCGCTTCTGTTGTAGTTATCATGGCCTTAGGAAATGGGATGCAACAGGGAGTTACCAAAAGTTTCACGAAGGATCAACAATATGTCGCTCTGAATTATTCACCAACAAAGAGTAATTATGTTATGGGGATGAATCTTATGGAAGGTCCTGCAGGAAATGAGGGAGGCAGCCAAGAAGTTGATAACGAAGAAAACGAAGCTCCACCAGTTATTCAAGATGCTTGGGCTAAAGAGCTCTTAAAAATTGATGGAGTGAAAGGTTACTATACAACCAATGGAGGTCCATCTGCAACATTCTCTTATCAAAATAAGAAAGCGGATGGAGTATTTATTACTGGAGTTAGCCAATCTTTCTTTCAAATTAGAAAATACGAGATCTTGGCAGGTCGTACCCTCCTTCCTGTGGATTACCAGCGCTTTTCTAATGTGATGATGATTGATGAAACAGTTGCAACCTCACTTTTTGGAAGTAGCGCAGAAGCCTTAAACAAAATCGTATCAGTTGGAGATAGCAACTATCGGGTTATTGGAGTCTTTAAAGATCCCAATGCTGGTCAAAGTATGAGTATGAGTTCAGGAAGTGCTCTAATGGCGAATACCCAAGTAGCATCTGAGTTTCATTCAGAAGAAATATCGACTGTTTATGTCTATGTGCCAGAAGTCAGCCGTGTCAACGAAGTTGGGATAGAAGCAGCTAAAAAATTGACCCAGATTTCAGGAGCTCGCCAGGGTGAATATCAAATCTTGAATATGGAGAGCATGCTGGAACAGTACAAGCAGATTACAGGTACCATGACAGGAGTTATTGGTGCGATAGCAGGAATCTCACTCTTTGTCGGTGGTATCGGGGTTATGAATATCATGCTGGTGTCAGTTACCGAGCGGACTCGTGAAATCGGTCTGAGAAAAGCTTTAGGAGCTACAAGAGGAAACATCTTAACCCAATTCTTGATTGAATCCATGGTTCTTACCCTAATTGGAGGAATGTTGGGCTTAGGACTGGCTTATGGTATTAACGCGTTAATTGCTGCGGTCGTACCAGAAGATGTCTTTGGTGGACCTCCGATTGTGTCTACTACAGCTGCAGTAGGAAGTCTTGTCTTCTCAGCAATGGTTGGTGTTGTTTTTGGAATTCTACCTGCGAATAAAGCTTCCAAGTTGGATCCAATTGAAGCACTGAGGTACGAATAATGAAATTAGGAAAAGAGTTTAGGAACCTAAACTCTTTTTTTGTTTATAAAAAACACTGCTGAAGTCTAGCAGTGTCTGAATGTGAAAATTATTTCATTGTCGGGAAGAGAAGGACATCGCGAATGGTAGTCACATCTGTTAATAACATAACCAGACGGTCGATCCCAATACCCAGACCTCCAGTTGGTGGCATACCATATTCTAAAGCTTCGACATAGTCGTAGTCAATGCCAGTTGCTTCATCATCACCAAGCTCTTTAGCTTTAGCTTGGGCTTCAAAACGAGAAAGTTGATCAATTGGATCGTTCAATTCGGTGAAGGCGTTGGCATATTCTTTGGTCATGATGAAGAGTTCGAAACGGTCAGTGAAGCGTGGATCTTCTGGATTTTTCTTGGCTAGAGGAGATACTGCAACAGGATGACCATAAACAAAGGTTGGTTGAGTTAAGGTTTCTTCCACAAATTCTTCAAAGAAAGCATTAATAATATGGCCGACTTCTGTGAAGTGTTTTTCAAGGGGAACTTTCTTTTCCTTAGCCAAGGCAGTAGCTTCTTCAAAGCTCATATCTTGCCAGAAATCCACGCCAGTAATTTCCTTGATGGCATCTACCATATGAACGCGTTTAAATGGTTCATTAATCTTGATTTCAGTTCCCTGATAGTTGATAGGTCCATCTCCGCATACAGAGATAGCAGCGTGTTGAATAATGCCTTCGGTCAAGTCCATAATATCTTGGAAATCTGCATAAGCTTGGTAAACTTCAATAGATGTAAACTCTGGATTATGAGTGGCATCCATTCCTTCGTTACGGAAGATGCGGCCGATTTCATAGACTCGTTCCATACCACCTACAATAAGGCGCTTAAGGTGCAGTTCAGTCGCAATTCGAAGCACCATATCAATATTTTGGGCATTGTGATGAGTAATGAAAGGACGGGCAGCAGCACCACCTGCTTCATTGTGGAGAACAGGAGTTTCGACTTCAAGGAAGCCTTGCCCATCAAGGTAACGGCGAATTTCAGAAATGATTTTTGAGCGAGTAACAAATCGATTGAAGCTCTCACGGTTAGAAATCAAATCCAAATAGCGTTTGCGATAAATAGTCTCCACATCTGTCAGTCCATGGAATTTTTCAGGAAGGGGACGAAGTGCTTTAGAAAGGTGGGTAATATGGGTAGCTTTGATAGATAATTCTCCCATATCAGTACGCATCACTTCACCTTCAACTCCAAGGAAGTCTCCTAAGTCAGCTTTTTTAAAGATTTCATAGTTTTCTTCACCGACTTCATCTTTGCGGACGTAAATTTGAATTTGGCCCTCACGGTCTTGGATGTGAGCAAATCCAACTTTTCCTTTACCACGTTTAGTCATGAGACGTCCAGCAATAGTAGCTGTATCAGCTAAGTCGTGCAACTCTTCTTTACTTTTATCTGCGTATTTTTCTTTTAATTGTCCAGAGTTTGCAGTGCGCTCAAAACGTTTCCCGAAAGGATCAATTCCTTGCTCAGCCAGCGCAGCCATTTTTTCACGGCGAATAATTTGCTGGTCATTTAATTCTTCAAAATGTTCAGTAGTCATGTTTTCCTCCAAAAGTATTCCAATTTATTTTATCACAAAATCTATGGAAATTCACCTATATTTAGCTTTTAAGAAAGAAAAAACTGCGAATTTAAAGATTCACAGTATCAAGATTTTCAAGATGGTCAGTATTGTTCCAGTCTAGTAGAGAAAACTTCTCAAAATCAGTTGTTTCGAGGATAGTGACACTTCCATTACTGAGACCACCATTTTTTCGTATGCTACCAACTTCATAGCCAAGAAGAGTTCGAATTGAAGCCGTAAGATTAGCTCCATGTCCAACAAATAAGAGATTCTCTGCCTCTAAATCTTTTAGAGACTTGATAAAATGGATAACTCGATGGGTCGTTTGGTAAACTGATTCTGCATCAAATAAACTATGGTCAAACTGAGCAAGATTGTGCCGAAAGGCATGCATTTGGTGGGGATATATGGCAGCAATAGTTTCCCATTTGGCTCCCTCTAATTTACCTAAATTCCATTCTCGTAATTCTTCTTTTAATATAATTTCTTGCGGAAAATGATTTTCTGAATTAATGATTTGAGCTGTCCTGACGGCTCTGGATAAATCACTAGAGAATATCTTATCAAAGCGAGTCTTAGCAAGGTGCTTCCCTAGAATATGTAATTCTTCAATAGCAGTAGGTAAGAGCGGTGAATCACCTCCAGCACCCTGAAAGCGACCTTCCAAATTCCACTCAGTCTTTCCATGACGGATAAAGTATAGTTTCATAGTTTTCTCTTTCAAATGAAGTGCCTGCTCTAATCTTCTTTTATGTCAGCAAATTCTGCTTTGACAAAATCCGCCAAGTCCTGGGCCTTGATTAGAACGCTACGTCCAACTTCTCCAGCGGATACGATAATAGCTTCTCGTTCTAGAGAAACCTGGTCGATGAAGATAGGGAAGGAGTGCTTTTGGCGGATACCAACTGGATTGTTGGCACCATGAACATAGCCAGTTGTTTTTTCGAGATCCTTTTGAGGAATCATAGCAACCTTTTTATTTCCAGAAATTTTGGCTAATTTTTTCTCAGATAAATGCTCAGTAATGGGGAGAATACCAATAACAGGTCCGGTTTTATCCCCTGACAATGCTAAGGTTTTATAGATCTGAGATCGGTCGTCGATGTCTCCAGTTTCATTTTCGAGGGCATTAATTTGCAATCCTTGGTGGGGAATATTAGCCTTGGTCAAGATCTGTTCGACCAGTGTTTTTTTTAATTTTGTTTTTTTTGCCATTATTTATACTTCTCTTCTAACTGACTCATCCAAATTCCTAGCCAAATACCTAAACCAAAGAAGAAGGCTGTTATGACAAAGGTGATAATAGACGTTCCTGCATAAGTAATGCTTTCACTATTACCAGCATTTGGAATGACAATAAGCAAGGTGCTAGAAAGCACAATACCAATAATGAAATGATAGACTCGCGAATGAAAATTTTTGAGTGCATAGTCCATTGTTTTTGAAAAAGCTATGAGAGCTAAAGCACCTCCGATAGCAATTGGTAAAAATGTTCCAAAAAGATCTAAGGACTTGAAACCAGTCAGCATTGGAGTGTATAAACCTAAAATCAAAAGTAGATTAGAAGGACTAAGTCCAGGAACTAAAATCCCTAGAGCAATCAAGGCTCCCGCTAGCATAAAGGTCAAGAAATTTGCTGGAAGAGTCCCAACCATACTATTGAGAAAATAGAGGAAAAAACCAGACAGGACAAAAGTCAGCCAGAAAATAGCTATATCAATTCGATCACGGTCTGACTCGCGAACAGACTCCTTGACTAGACTAGGAATCGTCCCGATAATAGCGCCTGCAAATCCCCAAAGAACGATAATCTTATAGTGGGCTAGTAAATATTCAACTGGAAGAGAAAAGAGAGCAATTCCAAGAATCATACCTATACCAACCGGAAGGAAAAAGAGGACATTCTCCTTAAAGTTATCTTTGATATGAGCTAGAAAAGATATCATACGCTCATATATTCCCAAAATGGCGGCTAAAACTCCGCCAGAAACACCAGGCAAGATAAAACCAAGTGCGATAATCAATCCTTTAATCATTCTTGTAATCCAAGAAAACATCAAATTCTCCTTAACATGTTCAATGTAGTTTATTATAACATATTTTACTTTTAGTTAGTGAAAATTTAAGTAAAGTCCTAAAATGAGCAGAACTTGCTTAAAGTGAAAAGAAAAAATCAAGTAAAATACTTGATTTTAATTATTGTTTCCCAAATAATTTGGCATGAGTTTCCTCTCGGTTCTTTAAAGTAGAAATCTGGTTTAAGTCTAAAGGATGAGAGAAACCATTTAAAGTTCCTTGGGAAGTATATTGGTGCAAATCATAATCAATGTCAGTCTTAGGAGCAGCATTATAATAACCATTATCGGTTCCATAAGTTGGAATCCAAAGAGCTGTGAATTTCTCAGTATTTATGCTGTGTTCTTCCATGAAGTAAGTGCCTACATAAATCCCAATATTTTTCACGCCTAAAGACTCTAATTTAGCACGGAAGGCTTCGACACCTCCATTCATATCAGACATGGTTTTTTCTTCAACATCTAGCCAGTAGTAGGTCGGCTTGTATTTTGATGCGGCCTTGTAAAAACTTTCTGCCTCGTTTTCCATTTCTTTAGTCGAAGAAGCAGATACATAAGCATAGACTGCTACAGGGATGTTGCGTTTTTGAAATTCCTTGATATGGGTTTTGTATGCTTTATCCAGCCCGTTAGCATAAGTAGCAGCATTCTCTTTTTTAGTATAGGAACCGCTCTGGATACGCACAATGACTCCTGAAACATTTTTAGCCAATTGATCATAATCAATCTCGCTCGGAAGCTGCCAACCAGACAAATCGATGATTGGTTTAGTAAGATCTATTTTTTCCGAAGAGCTTGAAGAAGATGATTGGACAGTTTTTGTTTGTTCTCGTTGACCTTTCGCATTCGATAGTTGCCTACTAACCAATATTGTTAGAATAAAGCAGACAAAGAAAGCGAGTACAACAATTGGTTTTATCTTCTTTCTCATACTTTTTTTATTTTAACCTAAAATAAATAAAAAAGCAAAAAAAATCATTTATAATAGAACTTCTGAACACCTACTGTTCAAGTTTTAGCTTATTAGAAATTTATTCATTTTAAAAGTTCTTGAATATCTTTTTCAATATTTTGAGGAGATGTTTGAGGAGAGTAGCGTTTCATCACATGGCCTTCTTTATCTAAAAGAAATTTGGTGAAGTTCCACTTAATATCTTTAGATAGAAATCCCCCCTTTGCCTCTTTAAGCCATGTATATAGTGGGTCAGCTTTTTTCCATTTACGTTAATCTTTTGAAAACGGGGAAAGCTGGTCTGATAGTTTAGGTTACAGAAATTGTTGATTTCTTCTGCACTTCCTGGAGCTTGATTTTTAAACTGATTGCAGGGAAAATCTAATATTTCAAATCCTTCACCATGATAGCGAAGATATAATTCCTGCAGTCCTTTATACTGTGGAGTAAATCCGCAGCCAGTTGCTGTATTTACAATGAGTAAGACTTTCCCATTAAAACTGTCCAGTGAAAGCTGGCTGCCATCTTGTTTTTCGACAGAAAATTGGTAAACATTCATAGTTTTAGACCTCCAATCAGTTGTTTTCTTACATTTTATCATAAGATTTTGCTACATTGCGAAAAGGATATGGCTTTTTTTTCGTTTTGAAAAATGATATAATGTACAATGAAATTTTAGAAAATTTAGGTGAAGTATGAAGATTGACAAACGACACCTATTAAACTACTCTATCTTAATTCCCTATTTGATTTTATCAGTTTTAGGCTTGATTATTGTCTATTCAACAACCAGTGCGACCTTGGTTCAGTCAGGTGCTAATTCTTTTAAATCAGTTATAAGCCAAGGCATATTTTGGATTCTGAGTTTAATAGCAATTGTTTTTATATATAAGGT
This sequence comes from Streptococcus sp. 2_1_36FAA, assembly GCF_000161955.2. Classification (NCBI taxonomy): domain Bacteria; kingdom Bacillati; phylum Bacillota; class Bacilli; order Lactobacillales; family Streptococcaceae; genus Streptococcus; species Streptococcus sp. 2_1_36FAA. The sequence continues at coordinate 445,314 of NZ_KI391974.1, read as the reverse complement.
AAAGATCGATATTTTTAAGAAACAAGAGGTTTTGTTCGGTTTCATTTTAGTGGAAGTGATCCTGTTACTCTTATCGCGTTTTATAACTCGTGCAGTAAACGGAGCACATGGTTGGCTTTTTATTGGCGGGGTTAGTATTCAGCCTGCCGAGTATCTGAAAATTCTGCTGGTCTGGTTCTTAGCACTGAGGTTTTCAAGAAAGCAGGAAGAGATTGAAATATATGATTATCAAGCTTTAACTTTTAACCGGTGGTTACCCAGAACGTTAAGTGATTGGCGTACTATCACAGGAATTTTGATAGGTATCGTTGTTATCATGCCGGACTTGGGGAATGCTACTATTTTAGCTTTGACTGTCCTAATAATGGTTTCTGTAAGTGGTATTGGACATCGATGGTTCTCAGCCATGCTAGGAATACTGGTAGGAACTTCGACCTTGATCCTATCCAGTATTTGGCTGCTTGGTGTAGAAAAAGTCTCCAAGGTTCCTTTGTTTGGATATGTTGCCAAGAGGTTTAGTGCCTTCTTTAATCCCTTTACAGATGTGTCAGGAGCAGGGCATCAACTTGCGAATTCATATTATGCGATTGTAAACGGAGGCTGGTTTGGATTAGGACTTGGAAATTCAATTGAAAAACGAGGCTATTTACCCGAAGCGCAGACAGATTTTGTTTTTTCAATTGTTATCGAGGAATTGGGCTTTATTGGTGCTAGCTTAATTTTAGCCCTACTGTTTTTCCTAATCTTGCGAATCATTCTGGTAGGTATTCGAGCTAGAGACCCTTTTAATTCAATGGTGGCTTTGGGAATTGGAGGCATGATGCTGACCCAAACCTTTATAAACATTGGAGGGATCTCAGGATTGATTCCTTCAACAGGGGTGACTTTTCCATTCCTATCACAAGGTGGGAATAGTCTCTTAGTTCTGTCAGTTGGAATTGCCTTTGTACTCAATATTGATGCCAACGAAAAACGAAACAATATCAATCGTGTTTTAGAAGAAACTTTGTGAGACCGGCTGGTTGTTAGCTAGTCTTTGTCCTTAAATAGAAAGGTTCAGACCATGTCATTTAATAAGTTAGAAAGCTTTAGTAATAAAGATGTTATTCGAGAAGAAGTTTCCATTTTGACGGACTTACTTACTGATGTTACGCGTAAAATTCTTAGTCCTGAGACATTCGAAAAGATTGAAATGATGCAGGACTTAGCTGTTCACTCCAAATACCAGGAACTAAAGGAAATCGTAGAAGAACTAACAACAGAAGAAATGGTCTATATTTCTCGTTATTTTTCTATTCTGCCACTCTTGATTAATATTTCTGAAGACGTTGATCTAGCTTATGAAATCAACCATCAGAACAATATCGACCAAGATTATCTTGGAAAGCTGTCAACAACTATTGACTTGATTTCAACGCGGGAGAATGCAAAAGAAATTCTAGAGAATTTAAATGTTGTTCCGGTACTGACAGCTCACCCAACTCAAGTTCAAAGAAAGACAATGCTGGATCTGACAAATCATATTCACACCCTTTTGCGTCAGCATCGAGATGTTAAGGCTGGTCTGGTTAATGAGAAGAAGTGGCTAGGCAACCTTCGTCGTTATATCGAGCTCATGATGCAGACAGATATGATTCGGGATAAGAAGCTAAAAGTAACCAATGAAATTACCAATGTTATGGAATACTACAACAGCTCTTTCCTACAAGCCATTACCAATTTTATGGTCGAATACAAACGCTTGGCAGAAGAGCGGGGTATCAAGTTGGATAATCCTAAACCTATTACCATGGGAATGTGGATTGGTGGTGACCGGGATGGGAATCCTTTTGTAACGGCAGAAACTTTGAAATTATCAGCCACTCTCCAGAGTGAAGTCATTCTCAACTATTACATTGACAAGGTTTATACACTTTATCGTACTTTTTCTCTGTCAACAAATCTCTCAGAAACTAGTCAGGCAGTAGCAGAAATGGCTGCTTTGTCAACTGATAAATCTGTTTATCGTGAAAATGAGCCTTACCGCCGTGCCTTCCACTATATTCAGTCCAAGCTGATTCAGACCTTGCTGTACCTGAAAGAAGGAAACTTTTCTAATGAAGGTCAGCGCTTGACTGATCAAGCTGAGAAAACATTATCTGCCAAGACAACTCCTTCTGTGAGTAATAAGGGACGGGAAATTATTCCAAACTATATTCAGTCTCGTATCAGTGAAACCTTAACTGAGTTGAAGAAGGAGGAAACACCTTCTTACAAAACTGCAAAAGAATTCAAAGAAGACTTACAGGTCATTTATGATTCTCTTATCGAACATCATGGTGAGGCTTTAGTGACAGGAGACCTGACTGAACTTTTACAAGCAGTAGATGTTTTTGGCTTCTTCTTAGCCAGCATTGATATGCGACAAGATTCCAGTGTTCATGAGGCTTGTGTGGCTGAACTCTTGGCATCAGCAAACATTGTAAAAGATTACAGCAGCTTATCTGAAGAAGAAAAATGTCAGGTACTACTTAAGCAATTGCTTGAGGATCCTCGCATTTTATCAGCTACTCATGAGCCTAAGTCCGAACTTTTGCAAAAAGAATTAGAAATTTTCAAGACTGCTCGACAGCTGAAAGATGCACTTGGGGAAGAAGTCATCAAGCAGAACATCATTTCTCACTCGACCAGTGTATCAGACCTGCTGGAGTTGGCTATTATGCTGAAAGAAGTAGGACTGATTGATGAAAATGGGACTCGAGTACAGATTGTTCCTCTTTTTGAAACCATTGAAGATTTGGACAATTCATGCGATACAATGGAGAAGTACCTATCTTTACCTATTGTTCAGAAGTGGATTGCCTCTAAGAATAATTACCAAGAAATCATGTTGGGTTACTCAGACAGTAATAAAGATGGTGGTTACCTATCTTCTTGCTGGACTCTCTATAAGGCTCAGCAACAGCTGACTGCTATCGGTGATAAATTTGGTGTTAAAATTACCTTCTTCCATGGTCGGGGAGGTACGGTGGGACGCGGTGGCGGACCAACCTATGAAGCGATCACCTCTCAACCCCTACGAAGTATCAACGACCGTATCCGCCTTACTGAACAAGGGGAAGTTATTGGAAACAAATATGGTAATAAAGATGCAGCCTACTATAACTTGGAAATGCTCGTTTCTGCAGCAATCAATCGAATGGTAACACATAAGAAAAGTGATGCCCATACATCCAATAAATATGAGCGGATCATGGATCAGGTTGTCGAGCGAAGCTATCAGATTTATCGTGATTTAGTCTTTGGAGACGAGCGCTTTTATGATTATTTCTTTGAATCTAGTCCAATCAAAGCGATTTCTAGCTTCAATATTGGCTCTCGTCCTGCAGCTCGTAAAACGATTACTGAAATCGGTGGTCTTCGAGCGATCCCATGGGTCTTCTCCTGGTCTCAAAGTCGAGTGATGTTCCCTGGTTGGTACGGTGTTGGCTCAAGTTTCAAGGAATTTATCGATCAAGATCCAGAAAATAACCTTGCCTTTCTACAACTTATGTACAAGAGATGGCCATTCTTCAAATCTCTATTATCAAATGTAGACATGGTCCTTTCTAAGTCCAATATGAACATTGCTTTTGAATATGCTCAGTTATGCGAAGATCAGAATGTTCGGGATATTTTCAATATTATCTTGGATGAGTGGCAACTAACTAAGAATGTTATTCTTGAGATTGAAGGACACGATGAACTCTTGGCTGAAAATACTTATCTAAGAGACAGCTTGGACTATCGTATGCCTTACTTTAATGTTTTGAACTATATTCAACTAGAGCTGATTAAACGTCAACGCAATGGTCAGCTCACGCCTGATCAAGAGAAGCTGATTCACATCACTATTAATGGTATTGCGACTGGTTTGCGAAACTCAGGTTAATACGAAGAAAAATCGGAAATATTTCCGATTTTTTTTAATCGATTAAATCATTTTTGTAGTTTTCTTAGATCTTTCAAGGAAGTAAGAAGAGAAGCAGATGATGAGTTTTAGAATATACGCTAGCAGTTAACTTGTCTGATATAAGTTGAGCTTTCTATTAGAAAAGGTTAATTCACAAAAAATGTGTAAAAGGCTTGCAATTTCACTAGAATTTGATAAAATAGTAAGGAAAGTTAGACTGTATTGCCTACTGTCTATCTATAAAATATATTTTATTGGAGGCTTTTACTCAAATGGCAAAAGAAAAATACGATCGTAGTAAACCACACGTTAACATTGGTACTATCGGACACGTTGACCACGGTAAAACTACTTTGACAGCAGCTATCACAACTGTATTGGCACGTCGCTTGCCTTCAGCAGTTAACCAACCAAAAGACTATGCGTCTATCGATGCTGCTCCAGAAGAACGCGAACGCGGTATCACTATCAACACTGCGCACGTTGAGTACGAAACTGAAAAACGTCACTACGCTCACATCGACGCTCCAGGACACGCGGACTACGTTAAAAACATGATCACTGGTGCCGCTCAAATGGACGGAGCTATCCTTGTAGTAGCTTCAACTGATGGTCCTATGCCACAAACTCGTGAGCACATCCTTCTTTCTCGCCAAGTTGGTGTTAAACACTTGATCGTGTTCATGAACAAAGTTGACTTGGTTGACGATGAAGAATTGCTTGAATTGGTTGAAATGGAAATCCGTGATCTCTTGTCAGAATACGACTTCCCAGGTGACGATCTTCCAGTTATCCAAGGTTCAGCTCTTAAAGCTCTTGAAGGTGACTCTAAATACGAAGATATCATCATGGAATTGATGAACACTGTTGATGAATACATTCCAGAACCAGAACGCGACACTGACAAACCATTGCTTCTTCCAGTCGAAGACGTATTCTCAATCACTGGACGTGGTACAGTTGCTTCAGGACGTATCGACCGTGGTATCGTTAAAGTTAACGACGAAATCGAAATCGTTGGTATCAAAGAAGAAATCCAAAAAGCAGTTGTTACTGGTGTTGAAATGTTCCGTAAACAGCTTGACGAAGGTCTTGCAGGGGACAACGTAGGTGTGCTTCTCCGTGGTATCCAACGTGATGAAATCGAACGTGGACAAGTTATTGCTAAACCAGGTTCAATCAACCCACACACTAAATTCAAAGGTGAAGTTTATATCCTTACTAAAGAAGAAGGTGGACGTCACACTCCATTCTTCAACAACTACCGTCCACAGTTCTACTTCCGTACAACTGACGTTACAGGTTCAATCGAACTTCCAGCAGGTACTGAAATGGTAATGCCTGGTGATAACGTAACTATCGAAGTTGAATTGATCCACCCAATCGCCGTTGAACAAGGTACTACTTTCTCTATCCGTGAAGGTGGACGTACTGTTGGTTCAGGTATGGTTACAGAAATCGAAGCTTAATTCAATTAAGTTACCAGATTAACAATTTAAGTCAGACACTAAACCCGCTTATGCGGGTTTTTTTATATTCTTTTGAAAGAAGGATTTGTTTACTAATATTCCTAACACCAATGTATTTAGCTTCATAATGGACATATAGCAAGGTCTTTTATAAAATAGAGAGCAGTATTTTAGCCGTTTCAATTTGATAAAAACTTAGCAAGCGCCTTTATTTATTGAGCCAACTGTGATACAATGGAACATGAAAATAAAATGAAAAAAGAGGTATGTGAAATGTCACGTAAACCATTTATCGCTGGTAACTGGAAAATGAACAAAAATCCAGAAGAAGCAAAAGCATTCGTTGAAGCCGTTGCATCAAAACTTCCTTCATCAGACCTTGTTGAAGCAGGTATCGCAGCTCCTGCAGTTGATTTGACAGCTGTTCTTGCTGCTGCTAAAGGTTCAAACCTTAAAGTTGCTGCTCAAAACTGCTACTTTGAAAATTCAGGTGCTTTCACTGGTGAAACTAGCCCACAAGTTTTGAAAGAAATCGGTACAGACTACGTTGTTATCGGTCACTCAGAACGTCGTGACTACTTCCATGAAACTGACGAAGATATTAACAAAAAAGCAAAAGCAATCTTTGCAAACGGTATGCTTCCAATCATTTGTTGCGGTGAGTCACTTGAAACTTACGAAGCTGGTAAAGCTGCTGAATTCGTAGGTGCTCAAGTATCTGCTGCATTGGCTGGATTGACAGCTGAACAAGTTGCTGCATCAGTTATCGCTTACGAGCCAATCTGGGCTATCGGTACTGGTAAATCAGCTTCACAAGATGACGCACAAAAAATGTGTAAAGTTGTTCGTGACGTTGTAGCTGCAGACTTCGGTCAAGAAGTTGCGGACAAAGTTCGTGTTCAATACGGTGGTTCAGTTAAACCTGAGAACGTTGCTTCATACATGGCTTGCCCAGACGTTGACGGTGCCCTTGTTGGTGGTGCGTCACTTGAAGCTGAAAGCTTCTTGGCATTGCTTGATTTTGTAAAATAATGATTAGACATAAGCTTGTTGCTGTAAGGCAACAAGCTTTTTTCTGTCAGAACTTGCTTCAAGAACGAGGCGAGAGGGAATAAGTAAAGATCATTTCCCATTATTTAGTATTTTTGGTATAATAGGTCTATGATTCAAATAGTTTTTACGCTTAGCAGTCATCTACTATTTATTTTTTTGTCTCATCAGTTATTATCTAGCCTTGTTAACTGGGAGAGGCTCTTGAAAGTAAATGCTGATAATGCTTTAAAAATTCGCTTACTCATTCTATTCTTGAGTATTGCGCTTGGTTATCTGGTTAGTCTCTTTTTCCTAAGTATTTATCAAGTGAGTTTTGATATTTTGAATGGAAACGTAAAATAAGAGAGAAACTAGAAACAATGAATGAGTAAGGGAGTATATATGGATAAAATTATTATTCAAGGTGGAAATAATCGCTTAGTTGGAACAGTACAAATCGAGGGTGCAAAGAATGCGGTCTTGCCTCTTTTGGCTGCAACCGTCTTGGCAAGTAAAGGAAAAACGATTTTAACAAATGTACCTGTTCTATCAGACGTCTTTACCATGAACAATGTTGTTCGCGGTTTAAATACTACTGTAGACTTCAATCAGGATGAGCATGAGATTGTGGTCGATGCTAGTCAAGATATTACAGAAGAAGCGCCCTATAAGTATGTCAGCAAGATGAGGGCATCTATTGTTGTCCTAGGGCCTATCTTGGCGCGTAATGGACATGCTAAAGTATCAATGCCTGGTGGCTGTACGATTGGGAGTCGTCCAATTGATTTACATCTGAAAGGCCTTGAAGCAATGGGGGCTGAGATTACTCAGACAGCCGGTTATATTGAAGCAAAAGCAGATAAGTTGCACGGAGCACATATTTATATGGATTTCCCGAGTGTAGGCGCGACTCAGAATATTATGATGGCTGCTACACTGGCTGAAGGAACAACTGTTATTGAAAATGCTGCTAGGGAACCAGAGATTGTTGATCTAGCTGTCTTGCTCAATAAAATGGGGGCAAAGATCCGTGGTGCAGGAACTGAGACTTTAACTATTCTTGGAGTCAAAGAATTAACGGGAACCAAACATAGCGTTGTTCAGGATCGAATTGAAGCGGGAACATTTATGGTTGCTGCTGCTATGACAGGTGGTGATGTTCTGATTCAGGATGCGATTTGGGAACACAATCGTCCTTTGCTAGCTAAGCTACAGGAAATGGGTGTATCAGTAACTGAAGAAGAAGAGGGAATCCGGATTCAATCAGATCTATCTCGCTTAAAAGCCGTTAGTGTTAAAACCCTGCCTCACCCAGGTTTTCCAACGGATATGCAGGCTCAGTTTACTGCCTTGATGACGGTAGTTCGTGGCGAATCAACTATGATTGAGACAGTCTTTGAAAATCGCTTCCAACATTTAGAAGAGATGCGTCGTATGGGCTTGCACTCTGAAATTATGCGGGATACAGCAAGAATTGTTGGAGGGCAGAAGCTTCAAGGAGCAGAGGTCATGTCTACTGACTTAAGGGCTAGTGCGGCCTTAATTTTGACTGGCCTTATCGCTAGTGGGGAAACCAAGGTTAGCAAATTAGAGCATTTAGATCGTGGTTACTATCTTTTCCATGAGAAATTGGCTGCTCTAGGAGCCAACATCAAGCGTGTGAAGGAAGATGACGATGAATGATGAGTTGAAATATGTAGCGAAACAAGTTGGGATTGTTCTCTTAGTGATTTTATTGGGACTCCTTGTCTTTGCTATTGGTTTAGTTATTGGTTATGGTGTGATTGGTGGTGGCGATAATCCTTGGTCCATCTTATCACCTGATAAATGGCAGAGCATTATTAATAAATTCACAGGTAAATAAGGAGTATAGGGCAGTTTGTCCGCTCCTATTTTTATGAGGAAAAAATGAAGAAGAAACAAGAAGAGAAACTCTTTCAAAGCATAGTAGGACTGATTCTGGCGCTTGTTCTGATAGCTGGTGCTAATTATTTCTCAAACCATCAGAATCAGGATAAGATAAAGTCTAATCCACAGGTTCAAAGAACAGGAAGAAGGGATATCTCAACTCCCGAGCAAGCACTATCTCAGAGTGTATTGACTGATTCTGTTCGTAAGCAATTAAAAGGTAGCATAGAATGGAATCAGGCAGGTGCTTTTATTATTAATGGCAACAAGACAGACCTGAATGCTGATATTGCCAGTCAGCCTTATGCACAAAATCAAACGAAGTCAGTTCAGGGACAGTTAGTACCAATAATTGGGAATGCACTGCTTTCTAAACAGACTAGACAATACAAAAATCGAGAAGAAACAGGAAACGGGACGACAAGTTGGGTTCCTGCCGGCTGGCATCAAGTGAGAAATCTTAGTGGAGATTTTAATCATGCTGTTGACCGAGGGCATTTATTAGCTTATTCTTTAGTCGGAGGCTTAAAGAACTTCGATGCTTCTACAAGTAACCCAGAGAATATCGCTGTCCAAACAGCTTGGGCAAATCAGGCAAACAGTCCTTCATCTACTGGGCAAAATTTTTATGAAAGCTTGATTCGGAAGGCTTTGGATAAAAAGAAGCGAGTTCGTTATCGGGTAACCTTGATTTATGCTAATCCTGATGACTTGATAGCAGTAGGCTCTCATTTGGAAGCAAAGTCCAGCGACGGGAGCCTCGAGTTTAATGTCTTCGTTCCGAATATTCAAACCGGGATTCGTATCAACTATAGAACTGGAGAAGTAACAGTAGAGTAGTTATACTTTAAGACAGAAAAAGCACCAATTTTACCCTACCCTAGTCTTTAGATTATTTCTATCTAAATCTTAGGGGGAAGTAAATCTGGTGCTTTTTATCATCTTTCTAAAATTAGAAGAGAGGAAGAAATGTATAAGCTATCTACTTTGATATGAATTAAAAGTGTTTCTCAATATAGTTCCTTGATTAGATTAAAGTTTTCAAGAAAGATAGTTAACTAGTTGTTTCTATATTCCAGTTTTGAACTAACCATTTTATAAAGGAATCATATCTTGATTGAAGAGCATCATGATGTCCATAAGAATCAAAGACAGAGTAAGTGTCAGTTATCTGATTTTGAATGACACTGTGGACCAGTTTGGCATAGAACGGTGCTTTAGCCAAGCGATTAGAATGATGAGCACCTTCTGTCTTTCCATTCTGCAAATAAACCAGACAGTCCTTGTTTTTCAAGTCCTGTGTCTGGCAATAGTCGGTAAAATCTGGATACCAAAAGGAACCGCAGATAGAAAAGACACAGGGAACTTCGCAGACACTATAGAGACTATAAACAGCCGCTAGTCCACCGAGAGAGTAGCCACCATAGGCAATTCTCTTATCATCCAGTAGGTAGTGCTGTCTGATTTCTTTTAATATACCGCTGAAGAGCTTTTGATGGTAACTATCTGCTTTGCCACCAAAATCAGGATTGCCAGGCTTTAGAGCATTGGCTTTCCAGGGTGTAAAATCGTCCAGCCTGTTGTTTGATATCAGTCCAATCAAGATTACCGATGGAGAAAGCTTGCTCAGGTAGTTTATCTGGCCATCATTTAGCAAGATTGCTGGATAAGGTCGTGATCCGTCATAATCTTGGGGCAGAGTAATATTGACAGTGATACCCTCCCAGACAAAGGTCTTATTTATTGACAAAGTCATTGATTTTCTCAAGAGAGTCGATTACAGCAGGACCATAATCCATGAATTCATCATAGGAGATGGTCATGATTTTCTGATTCTTGACCGCTGGGACATCTTCCAGAACTGGATTGGCTTTCATTAGATCAACTGCTTGCTCATCCATGGACTTGTTGCGGTCGCTGGTTACGTAGATGATGACTTCTGGATCCATAGAGACCAGATTTTCCAAGGTTAGGTCAGAGGTTCCAGTCGCTACATTGGTATAGCCGAGCTGGTTAAGCAGGCTCTCCTGCAGGGCAGATTTATAGGCACCGAAAGTCTCATCGTTGTAGGCACACATGATGAGCGCTTTTTTCTTTTCGCCTTGGCTAGCCTTATTAGCTTTCTTGACACTATCAATTCTTGCCTGCAGCTGGTCAGCATACTGATTGGCCTTGTCTTGGACATTAAAGATGGTTCCTATATTTTTAACATCTTCAACGATATTGCCTAGGTCTTGCTTGATATTAGATAGGGAAGCCTTCTGTGTATAGACGGGGATTTTGTTTTCATTCCAGGCACTGATTGTCCCCAGAGACTTCTCAGAAAACATCATGTTTCGACCAAGAAGAGCGTCTGGCTCATAGGATAGCACAGTTTCCTGTGATACGGTTTTCTTGTCGCCGACCTGCGGAATGGTGGCAATATCAGCCTTGTATTTATCTGTGACATCATTGTCTGGATTGAGCATACCAGCAATCTTGTCTTTCAAGCCTAGTTCAATCAAGATTTCGGTCGTTGAAAGGTTATTGGTGATGACCTTTTCCGGTGCCTTTTCAAAGACCTGATCAATCTCTTTTCCTTCGGCATCGTAGGTTTTGATTGTCACTGGATATTTTGTCTCTGCTGTGTTCTTTTTCGCGCTTTGTGTTTTTGAGGAAGATTGCGAAATTGAGCTTTCTTTCGTACTTTCCTTAGATGAGGAATTGCAGGCTGCCATTGTCAGTGCAGCAGTTGCAACGAGTAAGATACTGAGTGTTTTTTTCATATACATTTCCTTTCATGTGTTGTGAATATAGCTAGATTAGGCTAAGGTTTTCAAAAAGTGGCTACCCAAAAGTTTCCATTAATTATAAGAAAGTCACATTGGAAACAATTTTTTCTTCAACTATTCATCTCTGAAAATAGTTTCTTAGAGATACTGAATCATTGCTTGTTGATCGCTGGTCCAAGCGATCTTGCTTTGAACACCAAAAATGACTTGCAGTGATTCTTGACAGATTACTTCTTCAGGGATGCCTTGGTATAGGATTTCACCTCCTTTCATAAGATACAAATAATCTGAGTAGCGACAAGCTAATTGAATATCGTGTAGAACAGCCAATACGTTGATATCTAAGTCTTTAACAATACTTAGAATATCCAGCTGATATCTAATATCCAGATGATTAGTTGGTTCATCTAACAGGAGCAGACTTGGTTGCTGGGCTAGAGCTCTAGCCAACAAGACTCTTTGCTTTTCTCCTCCAGATAGGGAGGAGTAGGAGCGTTTGGCTTTGTCAGCCATGTCTACTTTAAGTAAAGATTGGTGAACCAGGTCATAATCGTCTTCTTGTTCCCTCTGTAAAAAAGATAGGTGGGGGATTCGCCCCAGTAACACGATTTCCTCAACAGTGGTGTCAAATTGCAACTGGTTAAATTGACTGAGAACTGCCATACCTTTAGCGGTTGCTTTTAAACTCAAATTTTTTAATGGACTTCCGTTTAAAAAAATCTTACCAGTGTCTGGTTTAATTTGACGATATATAGTCTTCAATAGGGTTGTTTTACCGCAGCCGTTGGGTCCAAGAATAGTGTGGAATTTTCTCCCTTCGACTTTTAGAGAAATGCCATTTAAAATTTTTTTCTGGCCAATTGAATAGTGAATATCTTCGCAAATTAGATCCATCTCAATTAAGCACCTCCTTTCGACTTTTAGCAACCATATAGATAAAAAAGGGAGCTCCTACTAAAGCGGTAAAAATACCAATCGGAAGTTCAGAGTTTTTTATTAAAATCCGGGAAAAAACATCGGCCCAAAGAACAAAGAGGGCTCCAAGAAGGCTGGCTATGGGTAAGATTTCTTTATAATTGCTTCCTATTAGGGCTCTGGCTAAATGAGGAGTGATCAATCCTACAAAACCAATAATTCCACAAGACGCTACTAGCATAGCAGTGATAATAGCTACAATAGTTATGTAAATATACCAATAAAAGCGTAAGGGCACACCCAATGTTAAAGCAATTTCTTCCCCCATCGTCATGGCGTTAAAAATTCGATATTGAGACCAAAAGAACAAAAGGGAAAGACTAACAATGAAAGCAGGAAAAGTTAGATTCGACCAAGATGCCCCTGCTAGAGAACCCATAGTCCAAAATTTGATAGTCAAGGCGCTATCAGCATTGGCGCCAAGAGAAATGATAAAATTAGCAAAGGCGATAAAGAGGGCGTTAACTACTGTACCGGAAAGAATCAGACTGGATGTTGTCGACTTTCCTTGCATGGTGGCAATTAGTAAAACAGCAGCAGTTGCTAAAAGTGCTCCCGTAAAAGCAGCAACTCCAGTGAACGCTTTAAGACCTAAAATAATACTGAGCGTAGCTCCAAAAGTAGCTCCTGAAGAAATCCCCAGAATGTAAGGTTCGGCAATGGGGTTGTTGACAGTGGACTGCATCACACACCCGCAGATAGAAAGTCCAGATCCTGCTATAATGGCAAGGAGTACTCTTGGGACTCGAATATTCCAAACGATAGCGATACTTGATTTGGATAGATCTCCGGTATCTGAGACCCAGCCTAACTTACTAAATACAATCCGGTAGGTATCTAACAAATTGATTTTAACAGCCCCTAAAGAAACTGATAAAAACAATGAAAAAAGCAAAAATATGATGAGAAATAGTAAGAGAATAAGATAGCTAAGGTAGCCTCTCCTTCTGACTTTCTTGAAGGGCATAGATATCTCCTTAAAACAAAAATATCTTAGAATATTCTGATAATTTAATGGAATTATATCATTTTAAAAAAAGAAGGGCAAGAGAAGACCTGATTTGAAAAGTTAATCATTTATACATATAATAATTTCACCAAATGGTTGTCGACTGTTTTTTAGGATTCTTATTTTTTAGAAAAAAAGCCCAAACAATAGAGTTCAGACTTGTAATTAAGAGCAAGATGATCTAAGAAAGTGTAAAAAATTTCAGTCCAATAACGATTAGAAGCAAAGAAAGGAGTAATCTTTCGTATGGAAACCAAATCAAGCGATGGGAGTCTCGAGTTTAATACTTTCATACCGAATATTCAAACCGGGATTCGTATTAACTATAGAACTGGAGAAGTAACAGTTGACTAAGTAGATTTCAAATTAGAAAAAAAAGCACCGCAATGGGTGCTTTTGGCTATTCTAATCAAAGTAGAGCAAGTCCTTTCTAGTCTCAGTGAAGAGTTCAAATCCGTTTTTAGTGACATACCCACAATCTTCGATGCGGACACCGACCTTGCCAGGAATATAAATACCTGGTTCAACAGAGAAGCACATACCTTCTTCAATAACCATCTCGTTACCTTCCATGATAGACGGAAATTCATGAACATCCATACCGATACCATGACCAAGACGGTGGTTGAAATACTCACCATAACCAGCTTTTTCGATAACTTGTCGAGCAGCTCGGTCTACTTCATGGGCTGTTACACCTGGTTTGATAAAGTCAAGTGCAGCTTGCTGGGCTTCTAGAGTTAGATGGTAGATATCTTTTTTGAACTGGTCAGGTTGGCCAACAGCAACAGTCCGCGTCATATCACTAGCATAGCCATTAACCATACAGCCTAAGTCAAAGAGTAGGAGGGCATTGTTTTCAATTTTGTTTGCTCCTGGGATACCATGAGGGTTGGCCGCATTATTTCCAGTTAGGACCATGGTTTCAAAGCTCATTTCATATCCTTCTTGCTTGATGGCAAAGTCAATTTGAGCAATGATATCAGTTTCAGTTTTATTCAAAGAAATATTGTCAAAACCAATGTTAACAGCCTTATCGGCATATTGGCCTGCTACAAGCATTTTTTGGATTTCATCAGCAGACTTAATGAGTCGCATCCGTTGAATAAATGGTGTAAGGTTTGTAAAGTCAGCCTGCTCAAAAACAGTTTTCAAACCGTGGTATTTAGTTAAAATTAAGTTGTCAAATTCAACAGCCACAGCCTTAACTGCTTCAACTGGTAAGGTGGCCTTAATCTTTTGCCAAGGGTTTTCAGAATCTACATAACCTACTACAGGAAAAGAAACGGTGCTAGAAGCACGCTCTACTTCTAAAGCGGGAACAAAAAGTAGAGGTTCTTGATCTGTGAAGACAAAGAGAAACATTTGACGTTCATGAGGGTCACTATAAAATCCGGTTAAGTAATGAATTGTGACTGGATCTGAAATGATTGCAGCGTCTTTTTTCTCATTTTCAAGAAAATTACGAATTTGATTCAATTTTGTCATAATGAAACCTTCTTTCTATGCCTCTATTTTGGCAAAAAATGGCTAAAAAAGCAAGAGTTTTCAAATAAACTCATCAAAATGCTTGAAAGTGTTTCCAAGAAGTGATAAAATGTTCTTGGTAGGAATATGAAAACGTTATTTTCAACTTTAAGAAAGGAAGCAATATGAACACAGACGATACAGTAACCATTTATGATGTCGCCCGTGAAGCAGGGGTTTCTATGGCGACAGTTAGTCGTGTAGTTAATGGAAACAAGAATGTAAAAGAAAACACTCGGAAAAAAGTTTTGGAAGTAATTGATCGTCTTGATTATCGTCCAAATGCAGTAGCTCGTGGTTTGGCTAGCAAGAAGACTACGACAGTTGGAGTTGTGATTCCAAGTATTACAAATAGTTATTTCTCAACACTCGCCAAGGGAATTGATGATATTGCTGAGATGTATAAATACAATATCGTCCTAGCAAATAGTGACGAGGATGATGATAAGGAAGTTTCAGTTGTAAATACTCTCTTTTCTAAGCAAGTAGATGGTATTATCTTTATGGGTTACCACCTTACTGAAAAGATTCGTTCAGAATTTTCACGCTCACGCACGCCAGTTGTCTTGGCTGGAACTATTGATGTGGAGCACCAATTGCCAAGTGTTAATATAGATTATAAACAGGCTACAATTGATGCTATCACATTCCTTGCTAAGCGCAATAAAAAAATTGCTTTTGTATGCGGACCTTTAGTTGATGATATCAATGGAAAAGTACGCTTATCCGGTTATAAAACGGCTCTTAAGAGTAAAAAGCTGTCATACAGCGAAGGTCTTGTTTTTGAGTCTAAGTATAGCTATGATGATGGCTATAATTTAGCTGAACGAGTAATTGCTTCTAAAGCAACGGCTGCTTTTGTTACAGGTGATGAGCTGGCAGCTGGTCTTTTAAACGGACTAGCTGATCGTGGAGTAAAAATTCCAGAGGATTTTGAAATTATTACTAGCGATGATTCACAGATATCTCGCTATACACGTCCAAATTTGTCGACTATCAGCCAGCCTTTATATGATTTAGGTGCTATTAGTATGCGTATGCTGACTAAAATTATGCACAAGGAAGAGTTGGAAGAACGCGAAGTTGTTCTATCTCATGGTATTTACGAACGGGACTCAACTAGAAAATAAAAGTTAAAGTCACCATTTGGTGGCTTTTTTTGTATGCAGTTTGAGGCTACTTATTGGCAAGAAAAGCAATAGGATTGAGAGATCCATACCTGCTTTTGCCATTTAAAGTTTAATTTTTTTCTGCTTTCAGGTATAATAGTATTTATGAAAGTTTTATTGTATTTAGAAGGAAAATCAGTTCTAGAAAAATCTGGTATTGGTCGAGCTTTGCAACACCAAATGCATGCCTTGGACTTGGCTGGTATTCCGTATACGACAGATATTTTAGGTGATTATGATGTAGTCCATATTAATACTTATGGACCAAGAAGTTTGCTCCTCTTACATGCCGCCAAGAGACATGGGAAGAAGGTTATTATGCATGGCCATTCTACCAAGGAGGATTTTCAGAATTCTTTTATTGGGTCAAATTTCTTTGCACCTTTATTTGGTAAATATCTGGCTCATATGTATCAAAAGGCTGACTTTGTTATTACACCGTCAGAGTATTCTAAAAAGCTTATTGCAGGCTACGGGGTAACGACACCGATTATTGCTGTGTCAAATGGTATAGATCTTGGGAAATACCAAGCGGATCCTAAAAAGGAAAAGGTTTTTAGAGAACATTTTCAAGTTAAGGAAGGCCAAAAGGTTGTTGTCTGTGCAGGTCTCTATTTTAAGCGAAAAGGAATAGAAGACTTTGTTGAAGTGGCTAGAAGGATGCCAGATGTTCGTTTTATCTGGCTAGGCTCAATCAATAAGTGGCTGATCCCAGCTTCGATTCGTAGATTAGTAGAAAAAGATCATCCTTCTAATGTGGAGTTCCCTGGCTATTTTAAGGGAGCTGTTTTTCAAGGAGCTATGTCAGGAAGTGATGCCTTCTTTTTCCCATCATACGAAGAGACAGAAGGTATTGTGGTCTTGGAAGCCCTAGCTAGCAAGCAACATGTCATTCTTCGAGATATTCCCGTGTATGAGGGATGGATTAGCGAAGAATCTGCTGAGCTTTGTCATAATGTTGATGAATTTGTTGAGTCACTTCGAAAGGTTCTAGACGGTCAAGTTGATAAACGTGAAGCTGGTTATCGAGTGGCTCAAAGTCGTTCAATTGATGATGTAGCCTATCAGCTAGTAGAAGCCTATCGAAAAGTATTGGAGATGTAATATGCGAGTTGGTCTTTTTACAGATACCTATTTCCCTCAGGTCTCGGGTGTGGCGACGAGTATTCGGACTTTGAAGACGGAACTTGAAAAGCAAGGACATACAGTTTTTATCTTTACGACAACTGATAAAGACGTGAATCGTTATGAGGATTGGCAGATTATTCGGATACCGAGTGTACCCTTTTTTGCCTTTAAAGATCGTCGGGTTGCATACCGAGGTTTTTCTAAGGCTTTAGAGATTGCTCGCCAGTATCAGCTTGATATCATTCACACACAGACTGAATTTTCATTGGGGTTGTTAGGGGTCTGGATTGCTAAGGAATTAAAGATTCCTGTCCTGCATACCTATCATACTCAATATGAAGATTACGTCCGCTATATTGCAAATGGAATGCTGATTCGGCCTAGTATGGTTAAGTATATCGTCCGTGGTTTTTTGAATGATATGGATGGTGTGATTTGTCCTAGTGAGATCGTCTATGATTTGTTAACACGCTACAAGGTTACAACTGAAAAGAGGGTCATTCCTACAGGGATTGATTTGGCTAAGTTTGAACGACCTGAAATCACCAAAGATCATATTGAAGATTTACGAAAGAAATTGGCAATCAATGACTCAGAAACTATGTTGCTCAGTTTGTCTCGAGTTTCCTATGAGAAAAATATTCAAGCAGTTATTGCAGCTTTACCAGATGTCTTAAAAGAAAATGCTGCTGTAAAATTGGTAGTAGCAGGAGATGGGCCTTATTTGGCGGACTTGAAGGAACAGGCTGAGAGTTTAGGTATTACTGATTCTATCATTTTCACAGGTATGATTCCTCCAAATGAAACTGCCCTTTACTATAAGGCGGCTGATTTCTTTATTTCTGCCTCGACTAGTGAGACACAAGGTCTAACATATTTGGAAAGTATTGCTAGTGGTACACCGATTATTGCACATGGCAATCCTTATCTAGATAATGTTGTGACGGATAAAATGTTTGGGACGCTTTATTATGAGGACAACGACCTATCTGGTGCTATTTTAGAAGCAGTTATGACAACGCCTAAAATGGACGAAGAGAGATTGGCAGATAAACTCTATGAAATTTCAGCAGAAAATTTTGGGCGCCGTGTTTATGAATTTTATTTGGATTTAGGAATTTCTAAGGATTTTCAAAATGAAATTAGGCCGGATGAAACAAGAACAAAGCGCTTTGCAAAATCAATGATAAAACTGCCGGGTAAAATTATCCTTCTTCCGGTAAATGGTTCCACTCGGATGATCAAGGCTTCAAGAAAACAAATTAGAAAAATTCGCAAATACCTAGAATAAGTTGACCCTTTGAAAGGTGAAAAGGAGATGAGGGGATGAAAGACAGAAAAAATGAATTTCTTTTCTTACTTCCCCTTGTTTTTTTCTATTTAATATTTGATATTTTGCCAATATATTTGCCACTTGATTCAATGGTAAGTAAAAACCTTGTGGTTGGAAACATTCTTATCTTTTCACCTCTTGTCACTCTATTAGTATCCTTGCTATATGCAGTAATTTATGGATTTTCATTGCATTTTTCTATTTTAGTTGGCCTTCTGTTTTTGCTGACAATTTTTATCTTTGGAGAATGGATTCCTCTCTATCACTTGGTTTATTTTCTTTCTTCACTGTCTGGTAATGGATTAGGGCATTTGTTTTATCATCTGAGAAAAAATAGCAGAGCTAGAAAAATGTAAAAGTTCTTGCAAATTTTTTCAATCGTGCTATAATGTTTCCTAGAGACATATCACCTGCAGGAAATCTTTTAGAGAGCGCGTGGAGCTGGAAATCGCGTAGAGGATGCAGTTGGGACTACTCTACTGGATTTTATGAAAACATAAAACGGTGGCTACGTTAGAGCCAATCAGAGGTGTCCCTCTTTTTTGAGGAACATAAATGAAGGTGGAACCACGTTGCGACGTCCTTTCGAGGATGTCGCTTTTTGTATGGAGAATAGTTATGACAAAGTTAAAATGAAATTTAGCTAAGAGCTGAATGAGGTGATAGATTTGAAGAAATATTTATCTTGGATGATGGCTTGTACATTCCTTATAGTCTATGTATGGCTAATGAAAACTCTCTGCCTATGGGGCTTAGAGTATATTGTCGTCTTTTCATTTTTTCTACTCATTCCTCTCTTGCCCTTCCTTGCCCCCTTTCTTGGTATCTTAATGTTTTTCAACAACAAGAAACTCATTATAACGGGAAATCTTTTAAGTTTGACAGTTGCTATCTATTTGGTCAATGCGATAAAAAGCTATCCGATAAGGATATACATGGAAGGTGAGATGACTGATGAGCAATACTTGTCTCTAATCCTTTCTTTGGTATGCTATCTATTTATTTCTACAGCTTTCTTTATCTATAGAATGAGAAAGTTAAACTATCATTTATTTAAATAATCAACTGATATCATTCATTGTAAATGACTAGTTTCCCTATTCCTTCAAACCTCAGTTATAAAAATACGATAATTTTTTAAAGGAGAAAACCATGATTAAGATTACTTTCCCAGATGGTGCTGTTCGTGAATTCGAATCTGGCGTTACAACTTTTGAAATTGCGCAAAGCATCAGCAATTCCCTCGCTAAAAAAGCCTTGGCTGGTAAATTCAACGGCAAACTCATCGACACGACTCGTGCTATCACCGAAGATGGTTCCATCGAAATCGTGACACCTGATCACGAAGATGCCCTTCCAATCTTGCGCCATTCAGCTGCTCACTTGTTTGCTCAAGCAGCTCGTCGCCTTTTCCCAGACATTCACTTGGGAGTTGGTCCAGCTATCGAAGATGGCTTCTACTACGATACGGACAATCAAGCTGGTCAAATTTCCAATGAAGACCTTCCGCGTATCGAAGAAGAAATGAAGAAGATCGTCAAGGAAAACTTCCCATCTATTCGTGAGGAAGTTACTAAAGACGAGGCACGTGAAATCTTTAAGAACGACCCTTACAAGTTGGAATTGATCGAAGAACACTCTGAGGACGAAGGCGGTTTGACTATCTACCGTCAGGGTGAATACGTGGACCTTTGCCGTGGCCCACACGTTCCGTCAACAGGTCGCATCCAAATTTTCCACCTTCTCCATGTAGCAGGTGCTTACTGGCGTGGAAATAGCGATAATGCTATGATGCAACGAATCTACGGTACAGCTTGGTTTGACAAGAAAGACTTGAAGAACTACCTTCAAATGCGTGAAGAAGCCAAAGAACGTGACCACCGTAAACTTGGTAAAGAACTTGACCTCTTCATGATTTCACAAGAGGTTGGACAAGGACTTCCATTCTGGTTGCCAAACGGTGCGACTATCCGTCGTGAATTGGAACGCTACATTGTCGACAAGGAAATCGCTGCAGGCTACCAACATGTTTACACTCCACCACTTGCATCAGTAGAGCTTTATAAAACTTCTGGTCACTGGGATCACTACCGTGAAGATATGTTCCCAACTATGGACATGGGAGACGGTGAAGAGTTTGTCCTTCGTCCAATGAACTGCCCACACCACATCCAAGTCTTCAAACACCATGTTCATTCTTATCGTGAATTGCCAATCCGTATCGCTGAAATCGGTATGATGCACCGCTACGAAAAATCTGGTGCCCTCACCGGTCTTCAACGTGTGCGTGAAATGTCTCTTAATGACGGTCACCTCTTTGTTACTCCTGAACAAATCCAAGAAGAATTCCAACGTGCCCTTCAGTTGATTATCGATGTTTACGAAGACTTCAACTTGACTGAGTACCGCTTCCGTCTCTCTCTTCGTGACCCTCAAGATACTCACAAGTACTTTGACAACGATGAGATGTGGGAAAATGCCCAAACTATGCTTCGTGCAGCTCTTGATGAAATGGGCGTGGATTACTTTGAAGCTGAGGGTGAAGCAGCCTTCTACGGACCAAAATTGGATATCCAGGTTAAAACCGCCCTTGGAAAAGAAGAAACCCTTTCGACTATCCAGCTTGACTTCTTGCTTCCAGAACGCTTCGACCTCAAATACATCGGAGCTGATGGTGAAGAGCACCGTCCAGTTATGATCCACCGTGGTGTTATTTCAACCATGGAACGCTTCACAGCTATCTTGATTGAAAACTACAAGGGTGCCTTCCCAACATGGCTTGCACCACATCAAGTGACCCTCATCCCAGTTTCTAACGAAAAACACGTGGACTACGCTTGGGAAGTGGCTAAGAAACTCCGTGACCGCGGTGTCCGCGCTGATGTGGATGAGCGTAATGAAAAAATGCAGTTCAAGATTCGTGCTTCACAAACCAGCAAGATCCCTTACCAATTGATCGTTGGGGACAAGGAAATGGAAGACGGAACTGTCAATGTTCGTCGCTACGGCCAAAAAGAAACACATACGGTAGCAGTAGACGAATTTGTTGAAGCTATCCTAGCTGATATCGCCAACAAATCACGCGTTGAAAAATAGAATTTATTAGATAGCGATGAAACCCGAGCAATTAGCTCGGGTTTCGTTTATAGATATTTAGGAAGATTCCTGATTTCTGCTTGATACCATTCAATTTTATTATCTAATTTTTTTAGTGACATATGCCAACTTTTAATTTGTTCTTGAACAAAACTGCGGTGCTTCTGCAGCATTTCTAAGCGTTCTTTCAGGCTGCCATCACCCTGGTAGCGCAAATCAGCATATCTCTGAATATCTTGCAAATGCATACCCGTATCTTTTAAACGCTGAATAAACTGAACCCAGGCAAGATCGTTCTCGTCGTAGGAACGCTGACCGCTTTGATCTCTATCAACTTTAATCAATCCTCGTTTTTCGTAGTATCGGAGTGTATGCGCTGATAAATTTACTTTTTGCGCAAATAAACCAATTTTCATAAAAAAACTCCTTTAATTTCTTGACTTAGAGTATAGTCTAAGTTTTATAATGGCATTGTAATCGTTTAAGGAGGTAAATGCAAATGAAAAATAAGCGATTTGAACGTGGATTAGAAAGACTCAATCAGATTGATGGTGAGGGCGGTGAGAAGGTCATTTCCTCTCTGAAAGAAATAGCTCCCGATCTAGGAGACTATATTGTAGAATTTGCTTTTGGTGATATCTACAGTCGTGAGGGACTAAATCTACAGGAGCGAGAAATCGTTACTCTTGCTAGCCTTTTGACACAGGGAGGTTGTGAAGCACAGCTTGAAGTACATATTCAAGCAGCTTTAAATGTTGGTTTAACTCCCGAAAAGATTATAGAATGCTTTTTGCAGTGCATCCCTTATGTTGGATTTCCTAGAGTGCTAAATGCTGTTTTTTTAGCTGATAAACTATTTAAGAAAGAATAATAAAGGGGCGCTGAGTGTAACTAAACCAAATAGGTAAACAAATTATTTAAGTAAAGGATTTAGTTCTGTGCTGAATGGGACTAAGTCCTTTTGTTTTAAGCCGATTTATTGATTCTTTATATTGTGGATTTAGACGTGGTTTTCATGAGTTAAGATAGAATAGAATTTCTAAAAGATAGATTTTTTGCTAATTTTGAGATTAGTATTTGGTGGACTCTTTTTGAGTTCTGTTTCTTTTTTGACTGTTAATTTTAGATTTTTTTATAAGCTATTTTTTTACAGTATTGTCACGAATGTCTTTAAATTGTAAGATAAAGAAATAGTATTTTTAATTGGGGAAATTAGTCTATTTTAAGAAAGTTTGTTATAATAAAAGAGACAGAAAAAAAGGTGAAAGATATGAAGAAAATATTAGTTGTAGATGACGAAAAACCAATTTCAGATATTATAAAATTTAATATGGTAAAAGAGGGCTATGAAGTTGTTACGGCTTTTGATGGCCGTGAAGCTCTTGAGATGTTTGAAGCAGAAAATCCTGATATTTTGATTTTGGATTTGATGTTACCAGAGTTGGACGGGCTAGAAGTAGCACGCACCATTCGGAAGACCAGTAATGTTCCAATTATTGTCCTATCGGCTAAAGATAGTGAGTTTGATAAAGTTATCGGCCTTGAGATCGGAGCAGACGACTATGTGACTAAGCCTTTCTCTAACCGTGAGCTCCAAGCTCGTGTCAAGGCTATTTTGCGACGTTCAGAATTTGCTGTAGATACCCAAGAAAGTGAAAAGGGTTCAAATGAGTTGACAGTGGGCGAATTGCAAATTTTACCAGATGCTTTTGTTGCTAAGAAACATGGTGAGGAACTAGAATTAACCCATCGTGAGTTTGAATTACTCTACCATTTGGCTAGTCATGTTGGTCAAGTAATGACACGCGAACACCTACTAGAGACAGTTTGGGGTTATGATTATTTTGGTGATGTACGCACTGTTGATGTGACGATTCGCCGTCTACGTGAAAAGATTGAAGATACGCCAAGCCGACCAGAGTATATTTTAACTCGTCGTGGTGTTGGCTATTATATGAGAAACAATGATTGAAAATATTAGACAATTTGTGTTTTCTGTAGATTTTGTTTTTGTTTTAATTGTTTTAGGTTTTATTTTGGTTGTTGCCCTGCTCTTTTTAGAGAATCGAAGGGATAATCGCCAACTTCGTCTGCTCAATCAAAAGATCAAAGATTTAATCGCAGGAGACTATTCCGAGGTTCTGGATATGCAAGGCAGTCCAGAAATTACGGATATGACCAATAGTATAAATGATTTGTCTGAGGTGACTAGATTAACACAAGAAAATCTGGAGCAAGAAACCAAACGTTTGACTAGTATCCTGTCCTACATGACGGATGGGGTTTTGGCAACCAACCGTAGGGGTCAGATTATCATGATTAATGATATGGCTTCTAAGCAATTAGGTGTTGATCCAGAGGAAGTCCAAAATACAAGTATTTTAGACTTGTTAGATATTGCGGATGAATATGATCTGCGAGATTTAATTACCAAGATGCCGGAATTGACGATTGATTCGCAGGATGAAAATGGAGAATATTTAAGTCTGCGTGTTCGTTTTGCCTTGGTTCGTAGGGAATCTGGTTTTATCTCTGGTTTGGTAGCTGTTCTGCACGATACGACGGAACAGGAAAAAGAGGAACGGGAACGTCGACTTTTTGTATCAAATGTTAGTCATGAGCTCCGGACCCCTTTGACAAGTGTTAAGTCTTACTTAGAAGCTTTGGATGAAGGCGCTCTTTCTGAGCCAGTTGCTCCTGAATTTGTTAAGGTTTCTCTTACTGAAACGAACCGAATGATGCGGATGGTTTCTGATTTGCTTAGCTTATCAAGGATTGATAATGATAGTAGTCATTTGGATGTAGAATTAACTAATTTTACAGCTTTTATCACTTTTATTTTGAATCGTTTTGATAAGATTAAAAGTCAGGATGAAACCAAAAAATATGAGATTGTACGAGATTATCCAATCACGCCTATTTGGGTTGAAATTGATACTGATAAAATGACGCAGGTCATTGATAACATCATGAATAATGCTATCAAGTATTCTCCAGATGGTGGAAAGATTACCGTAGGGATGAAAACGACGGAAGATCAGCTGATTATTTCAATTTCTGATGAAGGATTGGGAATTCCCAAAAAAGACTTGCCTAAGATCTTTGACCGTTTTTATCGAGTGGATAAGGCTCGAAGCCGTGCGCAAGGTGGAACGGGCTTAGGACTTGCGATTGCAAAAGAAATCATCAAGCAGCACCATGGCTTTATCTGGGCCAAGAGTGAGTATGAAGTCGGATCAACTTTTACAATTGTCCTGCCGTATGATAAGGATGCTGTTTTGGATGATGGCTGGGAAAGTGAAGAAGTAGAAAGTAAAGATGACTAAGGAAGGTTTTAAGTATAGCATTTTAGCATCTGGATCTAGTGGTAATTGTTTTTATTTAGAAACAGCCCAAAAGAAGATTTTGGTGGATGCGGGACTATCTGGTAAAAAAATCACTAGTCTCCTAAGTGAAATTAATCGTAAACCAGAAGATTTAGATGCTATTTTAGTAACTCATGAACATAAGGATCACATTCATGGTGTCGGTGTTTTAGCCCGCAAGTATAATTTAGATATCTATGCTAATGAAGATACTTGGAAAGCTATGGATAGTGCCTTAGGAAAAATTGATATCAGCCAAAAGCATATTTTTGAAATGGGTAAGGTTATGACTTTTGGTGATATAGATATTGAAAGTTTTGGTGTTAGCCATGATGCGGCGGCACCACAATTTTATCGGTTTATGAAAGACGATAAAAGCTTTGTCATGCTGACGGATACGGGCTATGTGAGTGACCGTATGGCTGGAGTGGTTGAAAATGCTGATGGTTACTTGATTGAGAGTAATCATGATGTAGAAATTTTGCGTAGTGGAGCTTACCCTTGGAGTCTTAAGCAACGTATTTTATCCGATAAAGGTCACTTATCTAATGAAGATGGTGCTGATACGATGATTCGAACCTTGGGGAACCGTACCAAAAAGATTTATCTAGGTCACTTGAGTAAGGAGAATAATATCAAGGAGCTGGCTCATATGACTATGGTTAATCAGCTGGCTCAAGCTGACTTGGCAGTCAATCATGACTTTCAAGTTTTGGATACTTCGCCAGATACAGCTACGCCTCTGACATCAATTTAATCATGTTGAAAATAAAAAATAACCAGGAGATTTTATGCGTCCCATTTATTTTCTTGTTGGACTAGTGTCCTTGGGGCTGGGAGTTGTTGGAATTCTTCTTCCAATCTTGCCTACAACGCCTTTTTTGCTCTTGTCCATAGCTTGCTTCTCTCGGAGTTCCAAACGTTTTGAAAATTGGCTCTATCATACCAAAATGTATCAGATTTATGTAGCGGATTTTCGGGAGACAGGTTCAATAGCTAAGGAGCGTAAGAAAAAGATTATCGTATCTATCTACATTTTGATGGGAATTTCTATCTTTTTTGCTCCTCTTCTACTTGTAAAGATTGGTCTATTTGCTCTGACAATTTTTATCACCTACTACTTATTTAAGGTCATTCCTGATAAGTAAGAACAATAGAAAAGACAATTGTTATAATTGTCTTTTTTCCTTTGTCTAAAGCAAGAAAAAGAGGGCAGGAAAATTTAATTTTTGGTATAATAGTAGCTGTGCAGTCTTCTTTCTAATAGAAGATTTAAACAGCAGTAGAACTTACTTTTACAGTTTGTTAAGAGTGTCTTTCTACTCTACTTTGCTATAAAGATAGAAAGGATTGGACTTGTGTTTATCAGTTTGAACACAGGTAGAGGTTTATGAAAAAATTAGAAAACCTTTTGTTTGATCGATTTGGCTTGGTTTTTAAGGATGTTTCATTGCTAGAAACAGCTTTTACTCATACAAGCTATGCCAATGAACACCGCCTCTTAAAAATTTCACACAATGAACGCCTGGAATTTTTAGGAGACGCTGTTCTGCAATTAATTATCTCTGAGTATTTATTTGAAAAATACCCCAAGAGACCTGAAGGAGATTTGACTAAGCTTCGTTCAACGATTGTTCGTGAGGAAAGTTTGGCGGGTTTTAGTCGTGATTGTCAGTTTGATCTCTTCATCAAGCTGGGTAAGGGAGAAGAAAAATCTGGGGGCCGTGAGCGCGAAACGATTTTAGGTGACTTGTTTGAAGCTTTCTTAGGAGCTTTGTTACTTGATAAAGGCTTGGAAATTGTGAAGGACTTTATTTATCAAGTCATGATTCCTAAGGTGGAGGCAGGTGATTTTGAGCAGGTGACAGACTATAAGACAAAATTGCAAGAGTTACTTCAGTCTAATGGAGATGTAGAGATTCTTTATCAAGTCGTGTCTGAATCAGGCCCAGCTCATGCCAAAAATTTTGAGGTTAGCGTTTCAGTTGATGGTCGTTTAGTAGGAAAAGGCCAAGGGCGTTCTAAAAAGCTGGCAGAACAAGAGGCTGCTAAGAATGCCTTTGAAAAGGAAAATCATTCATGTATTTAAAAGAAATTGAAATCCAGGGTTTTAAATCTTTTGCGGATAAAACTAAGGTAGTTTTTGACCAAGGGGTAACAGCGGTTGTCGGCCCCAACGGTTCAGGTAAGTCCAATATTACAGAAAGTCTGCGCTGGGCTTTGGGAGAATCCAGTGTTAAGAGTTTACGTGGTGGTAAGATGCCCGATGTTATTTTTGCCGGGACAGAAACACGCAAGCCCCTTAATTATGCGTCTGTAGTAGTGGTTCTTGATAATAGCGACAAATTTATCAAGAATGCAG
Organism: Streptococcus sp. 2_1_36FAA; assembly: GCF_000161955.2. NCBI lineage: Bacteria > Bacillati > Bacillota > Bacilli > Lactobacillales > Streptococcaceae > Streptococcus > Streptococcus sp. 2_1_36FAA. The sequence continues at coordinate 418,239 of NZ_KI391974.1, read as the reverse complement.
CTAAGGAGATTAGAGTAGAGCGTCATATTTATCGCAGTGGTGATAGTGAGTACAAGATAGATGGTAAAAAGGTTCGTTTGCGTGATGTTCATGATCTCTTTATGGACACAGGGCTTGGACGGGACTCCTTCTCTATTATTTCCCAAGGTAAGGTAGAAGAGATCTTTAACAGTAAGCCAGAGGAGAGGCGTGCTATTTTTGAAGAGGCTGCGGGAGTACTGAAATATAAGACGCGTCGTAAGGAAACTGAGAGTAAATTGGCTCAAACCCAAGACAATTTGGATCGCTTGGAAGATATTATTTACGAATTGGATGGGCAAATCAAACCTTTAGAGAAGCAAGCACAAACTGCTAAACGCTTTTTGGAGTTAGATCAGGAAAGGCGAGAACTTTACCTAGATGTCTTGGTTGCTCAAATGACAGCTAATAAGGAAAAGTTGAACCAGGCAGAGGAGAATTTGGCCAAGATTCAGGAAGAGCTGTCCGCCTATTATAGCAAACGCGATGAATTGGAACTGGAGAACCAAACTCTCAAATCTAAGCGCCATGAGCTTAATCAGACCTTGGCAGCTGACCAAGCTAAGCTACTGGAATTAACTCGTCTGATCAGTGACTTGGAGCGACAAATTGACCTTTCTAAGCTTGAATCGAGTCAGGCGGCTACTAGCCGTAAGGAAAATGAAGCTCGTATGGCTGTATTAGCAGAGAAGTTGGAGCAAACGGAGAAAGATTGTCAGGCTAAGTCTGAAAATCTGAGTCTTATTTCAGAAAAATTGGATAAGAATCAGCAGGAAATGGCTGAGCTAGAAAAAGAGATTGCCGATTTTTCTGAGGATCCTGATCAATTGATTGAGCATTTACGTGATCAATACGTCAAACTCATGAAAGAAGAGGCAGATTTATCCAATGATTTGACTGCTCTGGAAAGCCGTCAGGCTAATGAGTTGAAACTAAATGAGAGCAAAAAGGCTGATTTTGAAAAAATTAAAAGGGACTTGTTAGAAAGCCAAAATGCTGAAACAGCCCATATAGAAGAGTTGGAAACAGCTCGGAAGAATCTAACAGACTTGTTGAATGCTTACCAGGCGCAGGTGGAAAAAGTACAAGAACTGCAGACAAGTTACCAAAATCAGCAGAAAACTATGTTTGATTTGTTGGACGATTTGAAAAATAAGAAGGCTCGTTCTGCGAGTTTGGAAGCTATTCTTAAAAATCATAGTAATTTCTATGCTGGTGTAAAAAGTGTCCTGCAGGAGTCAGAACGCTTAGGTGGGATTGTTGGTGCTGTTAGTGAAAAATTAAGTTTTGATCCGCATTATCAGACAGCTCTTGAGATTGCTTTAGGAGCTAGCAGTCAGAATATTATTGTCGAAGATGAAGCGGCTGCTACAAAAGCTATTGATTTCTTGAAGAAAAATCGAGCTGGTCGAGCCACTTTCTTGCCACTGACAACGATTAAACCCCGTCAGCTAGCTGATCATCATCGGACAAGCATTGAGTCTAGTAAAGGTTTCCTTGGTTTGGCATCTTCGCTGGTCACTTATGATGCAAGCTTGGATACCATCTTCCAAAATCTGCTTGGGACGACAGCCATTTTTGATACGGTAGACAATGCACGAGCTGCGGCCCGTCAGGTTCGTTACCAAGTCAGAATAGTCACTCTAGACGGGACAGAACTGCGAACAGGTGGTTCCTACGCTGGTGGAGCAAATAAAAACAACAATACAATCTTTATCAAACCGGATTTGGACGCTCTTTTGTCTGATATAAAGGAAAAAGATCTCCAATTGAAGGAAAAAGAAGAGGCTGTCCAAGTCCTACATAATCAACTGAGTCAAGCTAAGCATGTCTTAGATCAAATCAAGGAAGATGGCGAAAGCGCGCGCTTGGCAGAACAAAAAGCTAGTTTAGCTTATGAGCAAATTGCAAAGCGAGTGGAAGAGCTGACGAATCTGAAAGATCTGCAAGAGCAAGAGCTGGAAAGGTTGTCTGGAGTTGATATTTCTGGCGAACAAGCAAAATTACAGGCTCGTTTAGCTGAAATTGAGCAGGCAAAATTGGATGTGACACAGGAAATTGAGCAGGTTAAATCGAATAAAGATGCTGTTCAAGAACGCTTTGATAAACTTTCCAATAAATTGTCAGACTTGAAACTATCTCGGACGGAGCTGACCTCTCTCCAACGTTTTGAGAAAAATGATTTGGAGCGTCTGGAAGAAGAGAAAGCTACTCTCATCAAAGAACAGTCAACACTGGAACTCTTAATGGAACAAAAAGAATCCAGTCTCCAAAAGGTGGATATTACAGTTCTAGAAGATCAGTTGAAGACTGCTAATCAGGAAAAGACAGAATTAAACCAAGGATTGATTCGTCTGAAATTTGAATTGGAAGACTTGGAAGGTCAGTCTGAAGACATCCTCAGTCATTTAGATCAGGCACGTAAGCAAAATGAAGAATTGATACGTAATCAGGCCAAGGCTGAGGCTGAAAAAGAAAAGATTACTGATGTTTTACGTCGTCTCTTAACCAGTCTGACGGAAGAATATCAAATGAGCTTTGACGAAGCCAATCAGAAGGCTCGTCCTCTGGAAAACTTAGCAGTATCTGAAGGGCAAGTCAAAGACTTGGAACGATCTATACGTGCGCTCGGTCCAGTAAACCTGGATGCTGTTGAACAATTTGATGAAGTGAAAAATCGTTTGGACTTCCTCAATACGCAAAGAGATGATGTCTTGTCTGCTAAGGATCTTCTCTTGACAACTATCGAAGAAATGAACGATGAAGTCAAAGAGCGTTTCAAATCAACTTTTGAGGCCATTCGTGAAAGCTTTAAAATGACCTTCAAACAAATGTTTGGTGGAGGATCTGCAGACTTAATTTTAACAGAAGGCGATCTTTTGACAGCTGGAGTTGAAATTTCGGTGCAGCCACCTGGCAAGAAAATCCAGTCCCTCAATCTCATGAGTGGTGGGGAAAAGGCCTTGTCAGCTCTCGCCTTGCTCTTCTCCATTATTCGAGTGAAGACCATTCCTTTTGTTATTTTGGACGAAGTTGAAGCGGCCTTGGATGAAGCCAATGTTAAACGTTTTGGAGACTACCTCAACCGCTTTGACAAGGAGAGTCAGTTTATCGTTGTTACCCACCGAAAAGGAACCATGTCAGCAGCTGACTCTATTTATGGAGTGACCATGCAGGAGTCCGGTGTGTCGAAGATTGTTTCGGTGAAATTAAAAGATTTAGAAGGTATGTAAAATGGATATTAAACTAGTCGCAACCGATATGGACGGTACCTTTTTAGATGGTCAAGGACAATTTGACATGGAGCGTCTGAAAAGTCTTTTAGTCAAATTTAAAGAGAAAGGTCTCTATTTTGCGGTAGCCAGTGGTCGAGGGATTCTGTCTCTGGAGAAGCTGTTTGCTGAAGTTCGTAATGAGATTATTTTCATCGCCGAAAATGGCAGTCTGGTTGAATTTCATGGACAGGATTTATATGAGGCTACGATGAGCCGAGATTTTTACCTTGATACTTTTGAAAAGTTAAAGGAGTCACCATATGTAAATACTGGTAAGCTCTTGCTAACAGGTAAAAAAGCTTGCTATGTTTTAGACAGTGTAGATCCGACCTATCTACATTTTTCAACTCACTACAATGAAAATATTGTAAAGGTGGCTAGTTTAGCTGATATTGATGATGAAATTTTCAAATTCACGACTAATTTCACACCTGAAACTATAGCTGAAGGAGAAGCTTGGGTCAATGAAAATGTTCCTGGAGTCAAAGCGATGACAACGGGTTATGAATCCATTGATATTGTTCTTGATTATGTGGATAAGGGGGTTGCGATTGTCGAATTAGCCAAGAAACTTGGTTTAGAAATGGGCCAAGTCATGGCTTTTGGCGACAATCTTAATGACCTTCATATGATGCAGGTTGTTGGTCATCCGATTGCACCAGAGAATGCCCGTCCAGAGATTTTAGAGTTAGCAACTGAGGTAATTGGCTCTCACAAAGATCAGTCTGTAATTGCCTATATGGAGAAATTAGTATGACAGCTATTAAACTAATTGCGCTTGATTTAGATGGAACCCTGTTGACTTCTGACAAGAAAATTTCTCAGAGGAATTTAACGGCTCTAGCAGCAGCCAGGGAAAAGGGAGTAAAAGTTGTATTGACGACAGGCCGACCACTCAAGGCTATGGAGTTTTTGTTAGATGAGCTGGGAACAGCAGGTTTAGAGGATGAATATACCATTACATTTAACGGTGGCTTGGTTCAGCGAAATACTGGTGAAATTATAGATAAAACCGTCTTTTCCCATGCTGATGTGGTTCGTATTTTTGAAGAAACGCAGAAGCTTTCTTTGCCACTCGATGCTATTAGTGAGGGAGTTGTGTATCAGCTGCAGTCAGAACAGAAATCCCTCTATGCCCAAGCCAATCCTTATCTCCAGTTTGAACATGTATCGCTGAACGATTTATCTGAGGGGGTGACCTACAATAAATGTGTCTCAGCCTTTGATCCATCCAGCATTGATAGGGCTTTACCACAGATTTCACGTGAATTATTTGAGCGATATGAAATTTTTAAATCTCGGGATATGCTGTTAGAGTGGTCTCCGAAAAATGTTCATAAAGCAACTGGTTTAGCAAAATTAAGTCAGCATCTTGGTTTAGATGCCAGTCAGATCATGGCTTGTGGAGATGAAGGAAATGACCGTTCCATGATTGAGTGGGCAGGACTTGGTGTGGCCATGGGGAATGCTACGGAAGAAATCAAAGCAGTTGCCAAGGTAATTGCCCCGCTGACCAACGATGAAGACGCAGTCGCTTGGGCGATTGAAAACTATATTTTATAGAGAAAAGGAGGACAGACCATGGGCTTATTTGACCGCCTTTTTGGCAGAAAAAAAGAAAAAAAAGAAGACATCCGAGAAGAGGAGCCTGTTCAGACGGAAGTTTCTGAAACAGAGGATGCAATAGAAAAACTGGAAAATAAAAATCAGTCTCAAGTAGAAAATGCTGCTGAAGTAAGTTTACAAGAGGAGAATCAACCTTTTGAAGAAGAGGAAAAGCAGGAATTTTACGAAGAGCTAGAAGAGCGCTTAGCAGAAGATCAGGTCTTAAATGAGGTCATAGAAGACAAGACTCAGAATAGATTCGTGGGGCAAGAAGCGGATGTACTCCAGCAAGAAGAGACTGAAGAGAGCGCAAGCATTGCTGAAAAGTCTGAAGAAGCTCAAATTGACAATTCAAGTGAAGAAGAGCTTGCTGAAGAACCAGTCCCAGTCCAAGAGGAGTCTGAGGAAAAACAATCAGAACTTGGCTCAGAAACACCAGCAATTGAAGATATCAAGTTAGAAAACCAAGGACCTCTAACTGTCGATGAACCAAGTCAGGCTGATGAAGATGCGAAAGACTCAAATCAAGCAGAAACCCAAGCAGAAGCTGTTGAGGAAGAGAAGCAAGATTTACCAGATGAAGCGGAGCAAGGTCTAGATACAAGCGAAGAGGCTGAAGTTACAAAGTCAGACCAGGAAGAAGGTCATACTGAAACTGTTCAAGAAAAGTATGATCGCAGTTTGAAAAAAACTCGGACAGGTTTTGGAGCTAAGCTCAATGCTTTCTTTGCTAATTTCCGGACTGTCGACGAAGACTTTTTTGAAGATTTGGAAGAGCTGTTGATTACCAGCGACGTTGGCGTGCAAGTGGCCTCTAATTTGGCAGAAGAGCTACGATATGAGGCTAGATTAGAAAATGCCAAGAAACCTGATGCTTTACGAAAGGTTATCATCGAAAAGCTAGTTGATATCTACGAAAAAGATGGTCGTTACAATGAGAAAATTAATTTCCAAGATGGTTTGACAGTCATGCTTTTTGTCGGTGTCAATGGTGTTGGGAAAACTACATCTATCGGTAAGTTGGCCTACAAGTACAAGCAAGAAGGCAAGAAGGTTATGTTGGTAGCAGCAGACACCTTCCGTGCTGGAGCAGTAGCCCAGTTAGCTGAGTGGGGGAAACGTGTTGATGTACCTGTTGTGACTGGTCCTGAAAAGTGTGATCCAGCCAGTGTTGTTTTTGACGGTATAGAGCGTGCTCAAGCTGAAAATATCGATATTCTGATGATCGATACTGCTGGTCGCTTGCAAAATAAAGATAATCTCATGGCTGAATTGGAAAAGATTGGTCGGATTATTAAGCGGGTCAATCCAGATGCTCCTCACGAGACTTTCCTTGCGTTAGATGCTTCAACAGGACAAAATGCTCTCGTTCAAGCCAAGGAATTTTCAAAGATTACTCCAGTTACAGGAATTGTTCTGACTAAAATTGATGGAACAGCGCGTGGAGGTGTTGTTCTGGCTATTCGTCAGGAATTGGATATTCCTGTTAAATTGATTGGATTTGGTGAGAAGATTGATGATATTGGTGAATTCAATTCAGAGAACTTTATGCGTGGCCTTTTAGAAGGATTGCTTTAAATACAAAAAAAGAAATCCAGATTCCTTGGATTTCTTTTTCTATCTTTAATTTTGAGGGTTCCATTGCCACTCAGCTCCAAACTGAGCCAATAATTCTGCTGAAGCAGCTGGTCCCATTGTTCCAACTGCATATTCATGAAGTGGCGCTTGATTGTTTCTCCAGAGCTCTTCGATTTGATCAATTAATTTCCAGCTGGCTTTTACTTCTTCCCAGTGACTAAAATTAGTTGAGTCATTGTTAAGTACATCAAAAATTAATTTTTCGTAAGGTTCAGGTGAAGCTCCAGAAGCAGTCGCATCTGTACGGTAATCTAAAGAAATAGGGGATAAACTGAAGAGTTCGCCGACTTCTTTGCCATTAACGCTGAGTGAGAAACCTTCTGTTGGCTGAATATAGATGGTCAGAACATTCGGTGCTAGTTTTTCACCAAAAATGGAATCCATTTGTTTGAAGACGATGTTAACATGGGTCCCTTTTTCTGTTAGACGTTTACCTGTACGGAAGAAGAAAGGAACATCACGGAAGCGGTCACTGTCAACAAAGAAGGCACCTGAAACAAAAGTTTCAGTCATAGATTCTGGATTGACATTGGGTTCACTTCTATAAGAAATATATTTCTTACCATTGACTTTTCCAGACTTGTATTGGCCACGAATGAAATATTTTTTCAAATCTTCTTGGCTCGGTTGTGTCAAACGTTCAAAAACCTTGATTTTCTCTGCACGGATCTCATCTTTTGTAAAGCTGTTGGGTTTATCCATGGCAAGAAGAGACAGCAATTGCAAGGTATGGTTTTGGACCATATCTCTTAGGGCGCCGGATTCATCGTAATATCCGCCACGTTCTTCTACACCCAGTTTTTCGGCAAAGGTGATCTGGACATTGTCAATGTGGTCGCGGTTCCAAATATTCTCAAAAAGTGAGTTGGCAAAACGAATAGCAAAGATGCTTTGGATCATTTCCTTGCCCAGGTAATGGTCAATTCGGAAGATTTGCTCTTCATCAAAAGTTGCTAACAAGTCGTTGTTAAGTTGGCTAGCTGTTTCCAAGTCTGTTCCAAAAGGTTTTTCGACGATCAAACGCTCAAAGCCTTTGCCATCGACAATGTTTTCAGATTTGAGATGTTTAGCGATCGTTCCGAAAAACTGCGGAGCCATGGATAGGAAGAAGAGTTTATTGTGTTCTGCTTGATATTCTTCATTGAGTCGGTTTTGAAGCTTGCGTAGCTCAATGTAGTGCTCGGTATCCTGCACATCATGACTTTGATAGTAGAAGTGGCTGGCAAATTCCTGTGCTTGCTCAGGACTATCAGCTAAATCAGCGATAGACTCAACGACAACAGATTCAAAGTACTCCTTGCTCCATGGCCTGCGAGCTGTTCCGATAACAGCAAAATGCTTAGAAAGGTTGCCAGACTTATATAATCTAAAAAGTGAGGGATAGAGCTTACGTTTAGCCAAATCTCCACTAGCTCCAAAAATTGTAACAATAACTTTAGATGACATCCTAATATCCTTTTTTTCTAAAATGATGTATCTATTTTATCACAAATGCCTCAAAAATGGTAAATGACGCTACGAATAGAATATAATTTGTCTGAGTTTAAGAAAAAGAGTTAGACTACTTGTCTAACTCTTCTAAAATACTCGATAAACATAAGGATTGGCTGGTTTTTCTACCTTTTCAAAACTGGAGACCTTTAAGATAGGCAGACTCTGTCCTAAATTCTTATGGTATTGTACAGCAATCTTTCCTTTGGCATGGATCCAAGTATTGTCTTCAAAATGCTGGGTATTTCCAGTTGTCAAGAGGCCATAGACTCCAGAGTCAGCAATACAGTGGATGATACCAAAGCGAAAGAGAAATTGACTTTTCTGATCGCTTGGGTCATTGTAGACAAAACCGGTAAATTCAAGAGTTTTACCAACAAATTCATCTGGATAATCATAGATAACTTCCATGACTTCCATGTAATTTTCAGTCGTGACCTGAATGGTACTTTTATTGATATATTTCTTGGCAGCAGCCCGCATTTCTTTTTCATAAGCCCCTTTTGTAAAGTAGGTGCTAGTGTCCGGTTTCAGGTATTGGCTGGTTGTGCCTTCGTCCTGCTGAATAGCAGTTGAAGTTCCCTCAGCCAGCGGGAAATGAAAACCTTTAGCAGAAACTGTTGTCGAATCCAAGGTAACGGTTGGAAAGAAAATTCCAACAAAAAGCGGAATGATAAGGAGCAGCACGCTACCTAGTTTGGCCCAGCGAGTGTTTAAATGACTGTGAACCTCCATCTTCTTCATCCAGATGATGAGTTGCACCACTGCCAAGACAAAAGACAGAATCATAGACAAGTAGGCCAGATAGGAATAGTGGAGATTGATATATTGATTAAGCTTGCCTGTCAGCTGCAGATACATGGTGATCTCAAAGTAGCCGACTAAGATTAGAAATCGAATCATAGCACTACCCCCACAAGCCAAGAGTAAAGAAAGACGACGACAGTAACTAGACTGATAAATTGCCAGATAAAGCGTGTCTTAAAGTAATTTTTCATCATCAGTAGATTCTTGACATCTAGCATAGGCCCAATGACCAAGAAAGCTAGGACTGGCGATAAGCCAAAGCTAGCAATCAAGGAGCTCCCGATAAAAGCATCAGCTTCGCTGCAAAGTGAGAGCAGGAAGGACAGCAGCATGAGGAGAAGAATAGCAACAGCTGGTGTCGAGCTAATTGATGTCAGGATTCTGGTTGGCACATAGACCTGAACCAGGCTGGCGAAGAGACAGCCAAAGACTAGATAGCGACCTGTATCGAAAAATTCGTCAATGGCCTGCACAAAGACCTGAAAGAACTTTTGTCCTTTGCTGAGATGTGAAAAGTCATGCTCATGAACAGCCTTGCGGTTTTCTTTTTGAATATTGCTGTCTGCAAAGAAACCTAAAAAGATCCCTAAAACGATAGCCACTACCATAGAACCTAAGGCACGAAGCAGAGCCATTCGGAAGGAATTACCAAAGGCTGAGTAGGTCGCAAAGAGAACAATAGGATTGATAACCGGTGCTGTCACCAGAAAAGGAACAGCTGTGTAACTGGGGACTTTTTTTTCTAAGAAGCGGTTAATAATGGGAACAATCCCGCACTCACAGGAGGGAAAGACAATACCGATCAAGCTTCCAAAGAAAATCCGAGCCCATTTATTTTTGGGTAAGAAGTGATAAACCTTTTCTGGCGTGACATAAACCTCAATAAAGCCAGAAATAATACTTCCAATCAAAACAAAAGGTAGGGCCTCGATGATGATGGAGAGAAAGATAGCGCCAGCCTGTAAAACACTAGCAGGTAGATTTGAAAAGAGACTCATGCTTTTTTAGCCTTTTCTTCTGTTTCTTTTTTCTTTTTATCATCAGGGAATTCTACTTTTTCTAGCTTAGGAAGGGTTGCAAATTCCTCGAACATCTTATCTAAATCATCTGTTCTATTATATTTTACAGCCATAGGGCCACCTCATTTCTAAAATAATAATTCTATTATACTACCAAAAAGGAAAAAATGATATTTTGAGACATAGGAACTAGTTTCTAATGAGAACTTAGAGTTATAAAAGAATAATAGAAGTTTGACTTTCTGAATTTTTAAGATCAATCTTGTGGTATAATAGAAACGTTATGGAAAATATAAATATTGAAAAAATTGCTCAGAAATTGGGCCTTAAAGAAAGCCAAGTATCACAGGTCCTAGATCTGACTGCTGAGGGAAATACGATTCCTTTTATTGCTCGTTACCGTAAGGAAATGACGGGAAATCTAGACGAGGTCGAGATTAAGGCAATCATTGATTTAGATAAGAGTATGACTGCTTTAGCAGAGCGCAAAGCAACGGTCTTGTCTAAGATTGAGGAGCAGGGCAAACTAACGGATGCTCTTCGCTCTGAGATTGAGGCTGCAGAAAAGCTGGCTGATGTGGAAGAACTTTATCTGCCCTACAAGGAGAAGCGCCGTACCAAGGCTACTATTGCGCGTGAAGCAGGTCTCTTTCCTTTGGCCCGCTTAATCCTTCAGGATGCGCCTAATTTGCAGGAAGAAGCTGAAAAACTGACTAGTGAAGCCTTTCCGACAGCAGAAGCTGCTCTTGCTGGAGCGGTGGATATTCTAACTGAGGCGATTTCCGAAGATACCAAGCTGCGGGCTTGGACCTACCACGAGATGCAGACCAATTCTTCTATCGTATCCAGTCTCAAAGACGGTGATTTGGATGAAAAGCAAGTCTTCCAGATTTATTATGATTTTTCCGAAAAAGTAGCGACCATGCAAGGCTACCGTACCCTGGCTCTTAACCGTGGTGAGAAGCTAGGTATTCTCAAGGTTGGTTTTGAGCATAATCTTGAGAAAATTTTGCGCTTCTTTGAAGTGCGTTTCAAGGTGAAAAATGCCTATATTAGTGAAGCTATCCAGCAAGCAGTTAAAAAGAAAATCATTCCAGCCATGGAGCGTCGTATTCGGACTGAGCTGACTGAGGCTGCTGAGGATGGTGCGATTCAGCTCTTCTCAGATAATCTCCGTCATCTCCTTCTGATTGCTCCTCTCAAAGGCCGCGTAGTACTGGGCTTTGACCCAGCCTTTCGGACAGGAGCCAAGCTAGCTGTTGTTGATGCGACAGGAAAAATGCTGACGACTCATGTCATCTATCCAGTTCCACCAGCAAAGTCAGCTCAGATTGAAGCTTCTAAGAAAGAGTTGTCAGAGCTGATTGAGGAGTTTGGCGTGGAAATCATCGCCATCGGAAACGGAACGGCCAGCCGAGAAAGCGAAGCTTTTGTAGCAGAAGTTTTGAAATCTCATCCACATGTCAGCTATGTTATCGTCAATGAAAGCGGAGCATCTGTCTACTCTGCTAGTGAACTGGCTCGTCATGAGTTTCCAGATTTGACGGTTGAAAAGCGCTCAGCTATTTCCATTGCCCGCCGTCTGCAAGATCCTTTAGCAGAGCTGGTCAAGATTGATCCTAAGTCTATCGGGGTTGGCCAGTACCAGCATGATGTCAGCCAGAAAAAGCTGTCTGAAAGTCTGGACTTTGTCGTGGATACCGTGGTTAACCAAGTCGGAGTCAATATCAACACCGCAAGTCCTGCACTGCTGGCCCATGTAGCTGGTCTCAATAAGACTATTTCAGAAAATATCGTCAAGTATCGGGAAACAGAAGGCTTGATTCGGTCTCGTGAGGCCATCAAGAAAGTGCCACGTCTAGGTGCAAAGGCTTTTGAACAGGCAGCTGGCTTCCTACGTATTCCTGAAAGTGATAACTTGTTAGATAATACAGGCGTTCACCCAGAGTCTTATAAGGCTGTAGAAGAGCTCTTTAAGCGTCTGGAAATCAGCAGTTTGGATGAAGCAGCCCAAGCCAAATTAAAAGCAGTTCAGACTGCTAGTTTGGCTACTGAGCTGGGCTTGGGCGAAGAAACCCTAAAAGATATTATTGATGATTTGCTCAAGCCTGGCCGAGATTTGCGTGATTCCTTTGACGCGCCAGTTCTGCGGCAGGATGTCTTGGATATCAAGGACCTACGCATCGGTCAAAAGCTGGAAGGTGTCGTACGGAATGTCGTCGATTTCGGAGCATTTGTGGATATTGGTATCCACGAAGACGGTCTCATCCATATTTCTAAGATCAGTAAAAACTTTGTTAAGCATCCCAGTCAAGTCCTGTCTGTTGGTGATTTGGTCACTGTCTGGGTGGATAAGCTAGATGTGGAGCGAGAGAAGGTCAACCTTTCTCTGATAGCACCAAATGAATCTAAATGAGTATGTCAAGCAGGTTTCGCTTGAAGATTTCGGATGGGAATTCCGCCACCAAGCTTTTTGGAACAAGCGTCTTCGGACGACTGGAGGACGCTTCTTTCCCAAAGACGGTCATCTGGATTTCAACCCGAAAATCTATGAAGCTTTTGGGCTGGAAACCTTCCGAAAAATTGTCCGCCATGAGCTAGTTCATTATCATCTCTATTATCAAGGCAAGGGGTATCGGCATAAAGATAGTGATTTTAAGGAACTGCTTAAACAGGTAGGAGGCTTGCGCTATACACCCAGTATTTCTAGTCCAGAAGGCAAGTTACATTACCAATGCCAGCAATGTCATGCAGATTTTTATCGACAAAGACGGATTGATCTCAAGAGATACCGCTGTGGTCGCTGTAAAGGAAAACTACGATTATTAAAGCAAGAAAGATAGAAATTCTATCTTTTTTGTTTGCAGTAGACTAACCTCATTTTTGAAAAAAGAGTGAAAAAGTTGTATAATATAGGGGATATGCAGCGAAAGTTGCAAGACTGTAATTCGACTTGGATTCCAAGGACCGTTAGTAATAAAATATAAATGTATGGAAGGATACAAAATTAATGAGTAAAGTGAAAATCATCGCTTTAGGTGGTGTCAGAGAGAATGGTAAAAATCTCTATATCGCCGAGGTGGATGAATCAATTTTTGTTTTGGACGCAGGTCTAAAATATCCAGAAAATGAGCAGTTAGGTGTCGATGTGGTGATTCCCAACATGGATTACCTCTTTGAAAATAGCGATAGAATTGCAGGTGTCTTCTTGACCCATGGTCACGCGGATGCTATTGGAGCTTTGCCTTATCTTTTAGCTGAAACCAAGGTGCCTGTATTCGGTTCAGAATTGACTATTGAACTGGCTAAACTTTTTGTTAAAAATAATGATGTTGTCAAGAAGTTTAATGACTTCCATGTGATTGATGAAAATACAGAAATTGAGTTTGGAAATGTGGTTGTTTCCTTCTTTAGAACGACTCACTCGATACCAGAGAGCTTGGGTATTGTGATAAAGACTGATGAAGGAAATATTGTTTACACAGGCGATTTCAAGTTCGACCAATCAGCTAGCCAGTCTTATGCGACTGATTTTGGCCGCTTGGCTGAGATTGGACGGGAAGGTGTATTAGCTCTCCTAAGTGATTCTGCCAACGCAGACAGCAATGTTCAAGTAGCAAGTGAGAGTGAAGTGGGCGATGAAATTATGCACACCATTGGCGACTGGGACGGCCGTGTGATTGTGGCTGCAGTAGCCAGCAACCTCTCTCGGATCCAACAGGTTTTCGATGCCGCAGCGGATACTGGACGCCGTGTTGTCTTGACAGGTTTTGATGTGGAAAACATTGTCCGGACAGCCATTCGTTTGAAGAAGCTTTCTTTGGCAGATGAACGTCTCTTAATCAAGCCAAAAGAAATGTCTAAGTTCGAAGACCATGAGCTGATTATCTTGGAGACTGGTCGGATGGGTGAACCTATCAATGGCTTACGCAAAATGTCAATTGGTCGTCACCGCTATGTGGAAATCAAAGAGGGTGACCTAGTTTATATTGTAACGACACCATCTATTGCTAAAGAAGCAGTTGTTGCCCGAGTAGAAAATATGATCTACCAGGCAGGCGGAATCGTGAAATTGATTACCCAGCATTTACGTGTATCTGGTCATGGAAATGCTCGTGATTTGCAATTGTTGCTCAATCTTTTGAAGCCTCAATTCCTTTTCCCAATTCAAGGGGAATACCGAGAACTGGACGCCCATGCTAGGGCGGCTATGGAAATTGGCATTTTACCTGAGCGGATTTTCATTCCAAAACGCGGAACCATTATGGAATATGATCGAGGAGATTTTGTTCCAGCAGGCTCAGTGTCAGCAGGAGATGTCCTTATTGATGGAAATGCTATTGGCGATGTTGGCAATATCGTCCTCAGAGACCGCAAGGTCTTATCAGAAGACGGGATCTTTATCGTTGCAATTAGTGTGAATCGTCGGGAGAAAAAAATTATTTCCAAGGCTAAAGTTCATACTCGTGGCTTTATTTATATCAAAAAGAGCCGTGATATTTTGATAGAAAGTGCTGAATTAATTAATAAAACAGTTGAAGACTACCTTGCAAAAGATGAATTTGATTGGAGTGAACTAAAAGGAAACGTTCGCGATGTACTTTCAAAATATCTCTTCGAACAGACCAAACGTCGCCCAGCTATTTTACCAGTAGTGATGGAAGTAAAATAAATGAAAAACAGCCTCTAGGCTGTTTTTAAATCATAGAATAGGAGACTAAGATGGCTTTTCTTGAAATTGAATATAATTCCAAAGTTTTAGAAATGGAAAGACATGTCAATGTTATCTATCCAGATGCCAGTGAGATTGATCCAGACCTAGTAGAAGATAAAGATATTCCAGTTTTATACCTTCTACATGGGATGGGGGGAAATGAAAATTCTTGGCGTAAGAGAACCAATATTGAACGTTTATTGAGACACACAAATCTGATTGTTGTGATGCCCTCAACTGACTTGGCCTGGTATACCAATACAAGCTATGGGCACCGTTATTATGACGCTATAGTTAACGAGTTGCCCGAGGTCTTACAACGTTTCTTTCCAAATATGAGCCGTAAGCGGGAGAAAACTTTTATTGCGGGTCTTTCTATGGGAGGATATGGAGCCTATAAAATTGCTTTGAAAACCAATCGATTTTCTTATGCAGCTTCCTTTTCTGGTGCGCTTGGATTAGGAATTGATGGTTCTAGTCTTGATGATCTTCCTGGTGACAATCGTGCTTACTGGGAAGGGGTCTTTGGCAACTTGGATTCTCCTGATATGAAGCAACACTTTTTAACAAGTATGGTAGCAGAGTCAGACAAGAAAACTAAGTTTTATGCTTGGTGTGGAGAGCAAGATTTTCTCTATAAGGCTAACCAAGTAGCTGTCAAAGAGTTGAAGAAACTTGGCTTAAAACTGGATTACAAACATAGTCCTGGTAAGCATGAATGGTATTATTGGGAAAAGCAACTGGAATATCTCTTAGAGTGGTTGCCGATTGACTATAAGCCAGAAGAGCGTTTGTCATAAAATTAGAGACGAGTAGAAAGTGGGTAGAAGTCGTTGATTTATCTAGTGAAATCCACTTTCTTCTATTGGTATCTTTAGAAAACTTTAAGCAAGGTCTTTTATAATCTGTTTCTATCTAGGAGTGAGAGGAGGCGAGAATGAGATTTCTTTTAAACCTTTTTCATTTTATATGGCGAATGTTCTGGCGCCTTGTATGGGCAGGAATCGTAGCTTTTATTATCTTAGTGAGCGTTCTCTATTTAACGAATCCTAGTCAAACTGGACTAACAGCTGTAAGACAGGCTGTACAGACAGCGGTTAATCAGTTAGATACTTTTTTAGATCAACAAGGTATTCACACTGGCCTTGGTCAAAATGTTCAGAATCTGGGAGAGCATTTAACTGATGAACATGTAGCGAGTTCGGATGGAGCACGTTGGGAAACTGCTAGAGCGACAGTTTATATTGAGACGGAAAATCCTACTTTTCGAGCAGCTTATCAGGAGGCGATGAAGTCTTGGAATGCAACAGGAGCCTTTACTTTTCAACTTGTAGAGGATAAAAGCCAAGCTAATATCATCGCTACTGAAATGAATGATAGTACTATTACGGCAGCTGGAGAAGCTGAGTCTCAGACAAATGTCTTGACCAAGCGTTTTACTAAAGTAACTGTTCGTTTGAATGCTTATTATCTTTTGAACAGCTACTACGGATATTCTCATGAAAGGATTGTGAACACAGCAGCTCATGAGTTGGGCCATGCCATTGGGCTGGATCATAATGAGTCGGAGTCTGTCATGCAGTCAGCAGGATCTTTCTATAGTATACAGCCAATAGATATCCAAGCTGTTAAGGAATTATACCAAGACTAAAGACAGAAATATTTAAGTTCAGAAGAAATGTTATTCCCCTCTCCTTTTGAAGGAGAGGGGCTTTTCAATTCAAAGACTCGAGCTAAGATCTATTTTTCTTTTATCTAGATCACAGAATTAGGCATCTTTCATTTCTTTCTAAGAAAACTATTTTATCCTTGGAAAAGTTGGATTGGATGGTAGAGGAAAAGCCAGCGAGTTAACAAAAATGTGAGTAGTTATGATAGATTCGTGACGTATTCAGATTTGATTGTCCTTTTAATTTAGAGTTGTGGGATAGAAAAAGAGCTAGTAGCTTTTCTAGTTGGTCGATTTAAGAAGATGAAATACTGATGATAAATCTCTCCTTAGTTTGATACTTTTAGGTTGGGTAATTTTTGTTTAAAATAATACCTATTTTTCCTTGTTAATTGAAAGTATGAGTGCTACAATATAGGCAAAATAGAAGAAAGACAGGTTCTCTGTTCAGGTGAAGAAAATGAAGGAAAGAATAGCTGATATATTTCAAAAAAGTATGGCCATTAAAAGCTTTACTCACACTGCTTTCGAACGGGATATCGAAAATTTTTTGATGAACTATATAGGACAAATCCCTTATTTTCAAACTCATCCAGAACTTTTTGGCTCTTGTCCGATTCCTGAGGATGGTTTGGGGCGTAGTATTAATTGGGCCTTGGTGCGTCGTGATTCGGCTGATACAGTCATACTTTTCCATCATCACGATACAGTGGATACGGAAGACTTTGGTTCATTGAAAGATTTGGCTTTTGATAATCAGGCACTGAAAGAAAAGTTAAAAGAAGAGTCTATACGTCAAGATGTCCTGGCTGACATTTCTTCAGGAGATTGGCAATTTGGTAGAGGTTCCTGTGATATGAAGTCAGCCCTAGCCCTGCAGTTGGGGGTCTTAGAGGAATACTCGTCTGTCTCCACTGGCCAAGCAAACTTGCTTTACCTGTCTGTTGGCGATGAGGAAGCATATTCTCAAGGTATGAGGGCAGCTGTTGGTTTGCTCTATGATTTAAAAGAACGTTTTGATCTTAATTACATTCTTGCCATTGATTCGGAGCCTTTTGAAAGTACATCTGAATCAGAAAAGGTCCTACATGTTGGTACAGTTGGGAAATTGATGCCCTTGATCGTGACCCAGGGTCTGCTTTCTCATATGAAAGAACCATTAAAAGGTGTAAATGCGATTTCTCTTTTAGCTAAAATTGTTGAAAAAATAGACTTAAATCCTTTGCTGTCTGATGCGGCTTACGGAGAACAGTCTCCCTTGCCTTCTTGGTCCTTTATGAGAGACCTAAAAGAGCAGTATGATGTGTCAACAGTCCTACGTGCAGCTGGATACTTTAGTCTACTGTATCTGGATAAAAGTCCTCAGGACTTGCTAGAACTGATCCGAGGACTGATGCAAGAAGCACTAGATGAATTTTATGATAAGTATTCCAACTTGCAGGATCAATATCAGGAAAGCAAATCGATTGCTAAGCCAAGAGTGCTAACCTACCAAGACTTGTTAGAAGAATGCCAAAAAAAGGCAGGTTTCAAAGACTTCATGGAAAGGGTCAATCAAGAAGCTAAAGTAGAATTACAAAAGGGTTTGTCCTATCAAGAAGTTACTCTGTCTAATGTACAAAAAGCTCTTGATTTTTACGATAAAAAAGAAGCCTTGGCTGTACTTGCTGTTGCCCCGCCTTATTACCCAACAATGAATAGCCGACGACTTCAAGAACAGGATCTTGACATGGATCGATTCATTTCTTTCTATCAGAATTATTTGGCAAATAAGGGTAGTTACCAGTTGAAAGTTGAAGAGTTTTTCATGGGTATTTGTGATATGAGTTACTGTGCTTTGGAGAAACCTTTGAGTGACTATCAATCTCTTCTGAACAGTATGGCTGTCTCAAAAGAGATTTACCCGCTTGATTTGGAAAAAATTGCTGGAATTAATGTAGCTGCTGTAAATTTGGGCCCTTGGGGCAAGGACCTTCATCAGTTGACAGAACGGGTTTATGAGAAAGATATGTTAGATACCATACCAGCTTTCTTTCTCTATCTTTTAGAACACCTTGACGAAGTCAAAAGGAACTAATTCAGCCTTTTTATTGTGTAATAAAGGAAAAAACGAACATTATCGTTACAAGAGAGACAAACAATTTTAAAAGATATATAATAAATATATTATAAATAAGAGCGGAGGAACTCTGATGATTGAATTGAAAAATGTAACTAAGGATTACGATGGTCATCTGGCCCTTAGAAATCTAAACTTGACCATTCAAAATGGTGAAATTGTCGGTCTGATTGGTCATAATGGTGCAGGAAAATCAACGACAATCAAGTCACTAGTCAGTGTCATTAATCCAACGAGTGGTCAAATCATTGTTGACGGACAAGAGTTGTCTGCTAACCGACTGGCCATCAAGAAGAAAATTGGTTATGTCGCAGACTCACCAGACCTCTTTCTTCGTTTAACAGCTAATGAATTCTGGGAGTTGGTAGCTACATCTTACGATATGGATGAAGCTGACTGTGAGGAACGCTTGCAGTACTTGTTGGAAACTTTTGACTTTGCAGATCATCGATATGAGGTCATCGAATCCTTCTCACATGGTATGCGTCAAAAAGTATTCGTCATTGGTGCACTACTTTCTGACCCGGATATCTGGGTTTTGGACGAACCTTTGACAGGTTTGGATCCTCAAGCGGCATTTGATCTTAAGAACATGATGCGGGAACATGCAGACAAGGGAAATACTGTTATTTTTTCAACCCATGTCCTAGAAGTGGCTGAGCAGCTCTGTGATCGATTGGCTATCTTGAAAAAAGGGGAGTTAATTTTTTATGGAACGATCGAAGAACTCAAGTCCCAACACCCTGAGCAAAGTCTAGAGACTATTTATCTGGGATTGGCTGGACGGAAAGAAGAGGTGGTCCACGATGCGCTTTAAAGCCTTAAAAAGTTTAATTCGGACGAATATTATCTATACAACACCTCCGTCAAGTCTAACACGCTTTCGTCAGAAGCAAGCCAAAAAGCCTGATAAGAAAATCAATGTTTCTAGACAGTTGATTATGACCCACTTGTTTACAAGTTTACTTTATCTTCTTATCTTTGGAGTGATGAGTGCCTTTTATCCTTTAGTAGATCATCCGGGTATCTTTACCAATATGGTATCTATTTTTAGTCTGATGGTTCTATCACAGGGATTCTTATCTTTCTATAACGTTTTCTATGAAAGTAAGGACTTGCAGTCTTATCGGCCATATGCTTTTAGTGAAGCAGAAATCATGATTGGTAAGAGTATCTCTGTTGTTCTGACGGTTTTGCTTGGAGCTCTTCCGATTTTGGCCTATTTTGTTAACCTTCAGATTCAAAGTGGGAATCCTATTTGGCTGGCTATTCCAATCGTTCTGATTTCGCTAGTGGTTTTGGGATCTGTTCTGGCTTTTGGGATTTTGACAGCTGTTCATTTTATTACTAAAACCTCTGTTTTCCGTCAGCATAAGAAAGTGGCCTCTAATATTCTTTTGGGAGTGACCAATCTCTTGATTTTTGGATCAATTATTTTGGTCAATACTCAAAATAGAGAATTACTGCTTAAAGATACAGGTAGTTATTTGCCACCGATGGAAGCCTTTTATTATTTTGGTGTTGCTCCTTTTGAGGCCCAATCTCTTATTGGAATTGGTGCCTGGGCCTTGGTTGCCGTGCTTCTGTTTTCAATCGTAAAATGGAAGGTTCTACCAGAGTTTTATGAAGCTGCTTTGAAAACTTCTGAGACTGTTAATAAGAAACAACGTGTTCGTAAATTTCAACTTGGAAATCAGAAGTCATTCCCTCGCTTTGTTTGGAGCTATCAGCTTAGCTTGATCAGTGACGGTTCTGTTTTTCTTCAATCAGTCTTTATGTCTAGTGTTATGCCTTATCTCTTCATACTTCCTGGACTAATGGGCTTTATTCGGGGAGGAGGATTTGAGCTTAGCCCGTACTTAACACCGAAGTTTCTGTTACCATTGATGTTGATCACGGTGTTCATTGCTACTTTTAATGCAGGTTCGACCAACTTAACTATGATTGGGATTTCCTTGGAGCGCGAGAATTTTTCCTATTTGAAAGTACTTCCCTTTGATATGAAAGCATATCTTCGCTTAAAATTCTGGTATCTTTTCTTGATCCAGTCAATCTTGCCTCTCTTGATATTTGTTGTGGTCAACCTATTATTGGGCACCCATTGGTTATCTCTTTTGGTTATGGTCCTTGTCTGGATCAGTAATTGTTTAGCATGGAGTATCTGGGGCTTCCAACGGGACCATCGTCTCTTGGTTACCAACTGGTCTAACGTCACAGAATTATTCAACCGATCTAACAATACTCTAAAGACAATTATTGCTTTTCTAATCTTATTTGTTTTTATTGCCGCAATTGGTGGTTCCTATGCCTTGATATTCTACCTAAAAGAAGCAATAGTCTATGGTATTACCTTAGGATTTTTCCTTATTATCATGGTCCTTTCTGGTCTTCTCTATTTTCACTATGCGAATAAATTTAAAAAGGCTCTTGAATGAGAGCCTTTTTTGTTATGGTCTTTAATTTGCTATCTCATCTAGGAGACTCTGTGCAGTGGTCGTTGGATTGACACGAACACGATTGAGTGATAGAAGTCCGTCTGAGAGAGAAGCCAAGCCATTATTGGTCGTCAACCCCATTTTATATCCTAACTTTTCTGCAAGCTGAAGAGTTGTCTCACTGTAACGGCCAGAAGGATAAGCCACGGTAGTGGTTGTCTGAGAAAGATTACGATCTAAATACTCTTTAGAATCTTGTAATTCTGAGTTTTGAGTATCAGCACTAGATACGGATAAATCTGGATGGTTCACGGTATGATCTTCAAAAGACATGCCGTTTTTTTTCATTTCTTTGATCTCATCAAGTGTTAGAATATCTTCGCGACCTGCTTGAACAAAACCTGTAATGACATTGTTAGTAGCCTTCATTTGGTATTTTTGTAGGATAGGATAGGCTTGAGTATAGAAGTCCTTAAGACTATCATCAAAAGTCAACCAAATGACCTTCTTATTCTCTGGGAGGACATTTTCAGTCAAGGCCTTATAAGCTTCAGCAGGAGAAAGAGTGTAGTATCCTGCTTCTTTCAAAGCTTTTAAGTGGCTTTCAAAAGTTTCTGGATCAACAATTAGTCCAGAGTTAGCGGCTTCAGAAGGATCCATGACATGGATAGCATGATACATCAAGATAGGCAATTTAACAGGTTTATCTTGCTTGACCCATTTGATTTCCTCTTTCTTTTGATTAGTAGATGAGGGCTGGCTTGCCTCTTTTGAAGGGCTTGCTTTACTAACTTGGCTAGCTTCAGGCTTGCTTGCTTCTTGCTGACTGTTACTGTATTCTTTCCAAAGGAAAATACCACCAGTAACGATAAAGATGAGAAGAATGAGGTTCAACAGAAGTAAGGTATCTCTTTTTTTCCGAGCCTTTTTTTCTGCAGAACGATTGCGATTAGGATAAGTCATAATTTCTCCTTGGCTAGATATTTGCTTTTATTATATCAAATCTAGAGAGGAATAGTATGAATTTTGTGCTAAATTCTGATATAATAGACTTTATACAGAAAAAATTTGAGGAGTGCTTCATGTCTATTAAAATAGCTTTACTTGGTTTTGGAACAGTGGCCAGTGGTGTGCCATTTCTACTGAAGGAAAACGGAGATAAAATTGTTCAAGCAGCCCATTCAGAGATTGAGGTTGCTAAAGTCTTGGTTAAGGATGATGCTGAAAAAGAGCGTCTTTTGGCAGCCGGAAATGACTTTAACTTTGTCACAAATGTCGAAGAAATTCTGAATGATCCTGAGATTACCATTGTCGTAGAATTGATGGGACGGATTGAGCCAGCGAAAACTTTTATCACTCGTGCTCTTGAAGCTGGCAAACATGTGGTAACCGCCAATAAGGACTTGCTGGCTGTTCATGGAGCAGAGCTACTGGAAATTGCTCAAAAACAAAATGTAGCTCTCTACTATGAAGCAGCTGTTGCCGGTGGGATTCCAATCCTTCGTACCTTGGTCAATTCATTGGCTTCTGACAAAATTACCCGTATCCTAGGTGTGGTTAATGGAACTTCTAACTTTATGATGACCAAGATGGTAGAAGAAGGATGGTCTTATGAAGATGCTCTTGCTGAAGCTCAGAAACTTGGATATGCTGAAAGTGATCCAACCAATGACGTAGATGGTATTGATGCAGCCTACAAGATGGTTATTCTCAGTCAGTTCGCTTTTGGTATGAACGTTAAGTTTGAAGACGTGGGTCATCAAGGAATTCGAAATATCACGCCAGAAGATGTAGCTGTTGCTCAGGAGTTGGGCTATGTAGTCAAGCTGGTTGGTTCTATCGAAGAGACGCCATCAGGTATTGCAGCAGAAGTTGCTCCAACATTCCTTCCTAAAGCGCATCCACTGGCTAGTGTCAATGGGGTGATGAACGCTGTCTTTGTTGAGTCAATCGGTATCGGAGAGTCTATGTACTACGGACCGGGAGCTGGTCAAAAACCAACTGCAACTAGTGTTGTGGCAGATATCGTTCGTATCAGCCGTCGTTTGAATGAAGGGACAGTCGGCAAAGCCTTTAATGAATATAGCCGTGAGTTAGTGCTAGCTAAGCCAGAAGATGTGAAGAGTAATTATTACTTCTCTATCTTGGCGCCTGATTCTAAAGGTCAAGTTCTGCATTTGGCTGAGATTTTCAATGCTGAGGATATTTCCTTTAAGCAGATTCTACAGGAAGGTACAGACGGTGAGAAGGCTCGTGTGGTGATTATTACCCATGCTGTCAGCAAGACACAGCTAGAAAATGTCACTGCTAAGCTCAAAGAAGTTGCTGAGTTCGATTTGCTCAATACCTTCAAAGTATTAGGAGATTAAGATGAAGATTATTGTACCCGCTACCAGTGCTAACATTGGTCCAGGCTTTGATTCAGTCGGTGTGGCTGTCAGTAAATATTTGACCATTGAGGTTCTGGAAGAACGCGATGAGTGGCTAATCGAACATGACTTAAATCCAAGAATTCCTAAGGATAAACGAAACTTGCTAATCAAAGTAGCCTTGCAACTGGCACCAAACCTTCAGCCTTACCGTCTGAAGATGACTAGTGATATTCCTTTGGCACGTGGTTTGGGTTCATCTAGCTCAGTTATCGTAGCTGGAATTGAATTGGCTAACCAATTAGGAAAACTGGATTTAACGGATGATGAAAAGCTGGATTGGGCAAACAAGATTGAAGGCCATCCAGACAATGTGGCTCCAGCTATCTTTGGAAATCTAATCATATCTAGTGTTTTTAAAGGGGCTGTTTCCTCTGTTAGGGCAGATTTTCCTGAGTGCTCTTTCATTGCTTATGTTCCAAAGTACGAACTGAAGACACGGGATAGTCGCAGTGTTTTGCCTTTTAAATTTTCTTATAAGGAAGCAGTAGCAGCTAGTTCGATTGCCAATGTTGCAATTGCAGCCCTTCTTCAGGGGGACCTTGTCAAGGCAGGCCGAGCCATTGAATCGGATCGCTTCCATGAGCGTTTTCGCCAAAAACTCGTCAGAGAATTTCCTAACATTAAGAAATTGGCTAAAAAACATGGAGCTTATGCTACTTATTTATCTGGAGCAGGTCCAACAATTATGATTTTAGCTCCAAAAGATAGGGCCAAATTAATTCAAACACGGATTGAGGGATGCAAGTATAATGGAGAAGTCTTTATACTAGATGTTGACAGAGATGGTGTTCGAGTAGAATTTTGAATGCTTTAAAATAGACAATGAGACTGTCTATGCCTACCAAAAAAATTATGATATAATCAAATGAATATCCAACTAGGAGGTTTTACACGAATGGATAAACTTGAATGGCAGGATCTTGCTAGCCAGCTAGGACTTGAGTACGATGAAGATGCGAAAATTATTTTCGGTCAGAAAGATGGGTACACTCTTTTTATTGAAGATGCTGGTGAAAAAATCTACCGAATTTGCTTTTCAGTTAAAGGTGATGAAGCACTTTCCATTGCAGAAGACTTGAAAGAATTGAAAAAGTCCACTAAGGGTATGACAAATGCTCAGCTTACACGTTACAAGCTTGTTATTACCGTTAAAGGTGGAATGACTAAGGGTAGAACCAAAGAAACAATTGCTGAATGTTTAGAAGCTAGTGTCACCTTCTTAAAAGAGCATGGGTTAATCAATGTTTGTGAGCACACTGGAGAAGCAGAGCCAACAGCAGTCTATCAAGTAGGAACAAATTTGTTGATTTTATCAGCAGATAGCTTCCAGCAGTTGAGTTCTAATCTTGCAATTGAGAATCAAAGCTATGATCAGCAAAATGAAAATGTGATTGGCGGAATCGTCGGTGCTTTTGTTGGGTGTTTGATCGGTGGAACAGTTACATTGGGAATCGCTCAATTGGGTTATGTTTCTTTTGTATCTGGTTTAGTTATGGGAGTTTGTACCATTAAGGGCTATGAACTTTTAGGAAAGAAATTATCTAAACTTGGAATTGGTATCAGTATTTTCTTTATGCTTGTGATGATCTTATTTGTTCACCAGCTTGACTGGGCTATATTAATTACAAGAGAAGTAGGTACGGATGTCTTTTCAGCTTTCTCTTATTTCACAAATTATCTCTTATCTGGTGGAGAAGTTCATTATACCTACTGGCTTAACCTTGGATTGCTCTATCTCTTTACAGGAATTGGTGCCTACTCTATGGTACACAATGCTTTAGGTAATCATACCTTGAAGTATGTCACCCGTAAATTATAAAAGAAAACTGGCTGAGGCCAGTTTTTTTGTATTTTTATCGAAAATGCCGATTAATTTTGATATAATAGAATCAATTTGTGATAAGAAAGAGAAATCATGGTGAATATAGAATTATTAAAGTCGGAATTAGCGGGAATTGATATCCGTTTTGATGAACCACTGAAGAAATACACTTACACGAAAGTTGGTGGTCCAGCCGATTATTTAGCTTTTCCTCGTAACCGATACGAATTAGTTCGACTGGTCAAGTTTGCTAATAGAGAGCAGATTCCATGGATGGTTCTGGGGAATGCTAGTAATATCATTGTTCGTGATGGTGGTATTCGTGGCTTTGTGATTATGTTTGACCAGTTACATACCATTATGGTTAACGGCTATACGATTGAAGCTGAAGCTGGAGCTAAATTAATCGACACGACTCATGTGGCCTTGCATCATAGCTTGACAGGTTTTGAGTTTGCATGTGGAATTCCAGGAAGTGTGGGTGGAGCTGTCTTCATGAATGCTGGCGCCTATGGTGGCGAAATCGCTCATGTCCTAGTATCTTGTAAGGTCCTGACTCCAGAAGGAGAAATCAAGACGATTTCAGCTGAGGAAATGAAGTTTGGCTACCGCTCTTCGGTAATTCAGGAAACGGGTGATATTGTCATTTCTGCTAAATTCGCTCTTTCTCCAGGAAATTACACAGCCATCCAGCAGGAAATGAAACGCCTGACACACCTGCGTGAACTTAAGCAACCACTAGAATATCCATCGTGTGGCTCGGTCTTTAAACGTCCTTTAGGACATTTTGCTGGCCAGTTGATTAGTGAAGCTGGTCTCAAGGGACATCGGATTGGTGGCGTTGAGGTTTCAACCAAACATGCTGGTTTTATGGTCAATATTGCAGATGGAAATGCTCAGAACTATGAAGATTTGATTGCTCACGTGATTCAAACTGTTGAAAAGGAATCTGGTATAAAGTTGGAGCGTGAAGTCCGGATTATTGGAGAGACTTTACAGTAAAATTTTACTGTGATTGAAATATTAGATAAGAAGGTTAGTCGTTGTCTAGTAATGAACGACTTTCTGCTTTTTTCTGACCGCTACGTTTTAGTTGAGGGGGTGACGCCTATCGATATCGCAAGTATGCAGGGCACTAGTTGCCCTCGAGAAGCAGTAGCGGCTTGACAGAGCCCCAATCTGTTAATACATGAAAAAGAAGGAATTTATGTGAATTGAAAAAACCAATTATCGAATTCAAAAATGTTTCTAAGGTTTTTGAGGATAACAATACTGTTGTTTTAAAAGACATTAACTTTGAGCTAGAAGAAGGAAAATTTTATACTCTTCTGGGGGCTTCAGGGTCTGGTAAGTCTACGATTTTAAATATTATCGCAGGCCTCCTAGATGCCTCTACAGGAGATGTCTTTTTGGATGGGGTACGGATCA
The DNA here is from genome assembly GCF_000161955.2 of Streptococcus sp. 2_1_36FAA. Lineage (NCBI taxonomy): Bacteria > Bacillati > Bacillota > Bacilli > Lactobacillales > Streptococcaceae > Streptococcus > Streptococcus sp. 2_1_36FAA. The sequence goes on along the minus strand of NZ_KI391974.1, from coordinate 391,767 downwards.
ATGACGTACCTACCAATAAACGTGATGTACACACTGTCTTTCAGTCTTATGCCCTTTTTCCACATATGAATGTCTTTGAAAACGTGGCCTTTCCGCTACGTTTGCGTAAGGTTGAGAAGAAGGAAATTGAACGTCGTGTCAGAGAAGTGTTGAAAATGGTTCGGCTGGAAGGTTTTGATCGCCGTTCTATTCGAAAATTATCAGGTGGTCAGCGACAACGGGTAGCCATTGCTCGAGCGATCATTAACGAACCTCGAGTGGTCCTCTTAGATGAACCACTATCAGCTCTTGATTTGAAATTGCGGACGGACATGCAGTATGAACTTCGTGAGTTGCAACAGCGCCTAGGCATTACCTTTGTCTTTGTTACTCACGACCAGGAAGAAGCTCTAGCAATGAGCGATTGGATCTTTGTCATGAATGACGGAGAAATTGTCCAGTCTGGTACACCGGTTGATATTTATGATGAGCCGATTAACCATTTTGTTGCGACTTTCATTGGAGAGTCTAACATCCTTCCGGGTAAGATGATTGAAGACTATTTGGTTGAGTTCAATGGTAAACGCTTTGAAGCGGTGGACGGTGGAATGCGTCCTAATGAGTCGGTTGAAGTTGTTATTCGACCAGAAGATCTGCGCATCACTCTGCCAGAGGAAGGAAAACTGCAGGTTAAGGTTGATACTCAGCTTTTCCGTGGAGTCCACTATGAAATCATCGCCTATGATGAACTGGGAAATGAATGGATGATTCACTCGACCCGCAAAGCCATTGTCGGTGAAGTCATTGGTCTTCAGTTTGAACCAGAAGATATCCACATCATGCGTCTCAATGAAACAGAAGAAGAATTTGATGCTCGTATCGAAGAATATGTTGAAATTGAAGAACAAGAAGCTGGTCTGATTAACGCAATCGAGGAGGAAAGAGATGAAGAAAACAACCTCTAACCTCTTTATCGTTCCATATTTTTTATGGATTGTGCTTTTTGTACTAGCACCAGTGGCTATGATTATCTGGAATTCCTTCTTTAATATTGAAGGAGGATTCACCTTAGAAAACTACCGGACTTATTTTGCCTCTCAGAATTTGACCTATTTAAAAATGAGTTTCAATTCGATTTTTTACGCGGGAATTGTAACTTTGGTCACTTTATTGGTCAGTTATCCAACGGCATTCTTCTTGACTCAGCTCAAGCACAAGCAACTCTGGCTCATGTTGATTGTCCTACCGACTTGGATTAATCTTTTGCTGAAGGCCTATGCCTTTATCGGAATTTTCGGTCAGGATGGCTCTATCAATCAATTCCTTAGCTTTATCGGAGTTGGACCTCATCAAATTCTTTTTACCGATTTTTCTTTCATTTTTGTTGCTAGTTACATTGAGCTTCCCTTCATGATTTTGCCAATCTTTAATGTGTTGGATGATTTGGATCCAAATCTCATTAACGCTAGTCGTGATTTGGGAGCCAATCGTTGGGATACTTTCCGTCGCGTGATATTCCCACTTTCGATGAATGGAGTGCGCTCAGGAGTTCAGTCAGTTTTCATCCCTAGTCTCAGCCTCTTCATGCTGACTCGTCTGATTGGAGGAAATCGAGTTATTACTCTAGGGACAGCGATTGAGCAACACTTTCTAACGACACAAAACTGGGGTATGGGCTCAACCATCGGAGTGGTTCTGATTATTGCCATGCTTCTGATTATGTGGGCAACCAAAGAAAGGAGAGATCGATGAAGAAACTATCCAGTATCTATCTAGCTTTTGTCTTTCTGATTCTTTATCTGCCAATCTTTTATCTGATCGGTTATGCCCTCAATGCTGGTGACGATATGAATCAATTTACTGGCTTTAGCTTGACTCACTTTGAGAACCTCTTTGGTGACAAGCGTTTGATGCTGATTTTGGCTCAAACCTTCTTTCTGGCCTTTCTCTCTGCTTTAATTGCGACAATCATTGGGACTTTTGGAGCAATCTATATCTATCAAGCCAAGAAAAAATACCAGGAAGCTTTCCTTTCTGTCAACAATGTCTTGATGGTAGCACCAGATGTAATGATTGGTGCCAGTTTCTTGATTCTCTTCACCAATATGAAATTCCAGCTGGGCTTTATCTCAGTTCTGGCTAGCCACGTGGCCTTCTCTATTCCGATCGTTGTTCTGATGATTCTGCCAAGGCTTAAAGAAATGAACGACGATATGATTAAGGCGGCTTATGACTTAGGTGCCAGCCAGTTACAAATGCTGAAAGAAATCATGTTGCCTTATCTGACACCAGCTATTATAGCAGGGTATTTTATGGCATTTACCTACTCTTTGGATGATTTTGCAGTGACCTTCTTTGTAACAGGGAATGGGTTTACTACCTTATCAGTGGAAATTTATTCTCGTGCCCGTCAGGGAATTTCTTTGGAAATCAATGCCCTATCTGCTTTAGTCTTTCTCTTTAGTATTTTACTGGTGATTGGCTATTACTTCATTTCACGAGAGAAGGAGGAGCAGGCATGAAAAGACTCTATTCCTTTCTAATCGGTATTGTTGCCATTGTCGCTGTCTTATGGCTAGTTAGTGTTCAGCTTGAAAATCAAACCAAAACTAGTGGTGGAGATAAACTGGTCATCTATAACTGGGGTGACTATATTGACCCAGAATTGCTAGAAGAATTCACCAAAGAAACGGGAGTTCAAATCCAGTACGATACCTTTGATTCAAATGAATCAATGTACACTAAAATCAAGCAGGGAGGGACGACCTATGACATTGCCATCCCTAGTGAATATATGATTGCCAAGATGATCAAAGAGAATTTGGTAGAAAAACTAGATCACAAGCAGATCAAAGGGATGGAGAATATCGGTTCAGATTTCTTAGACCAGCCTTTTGATCCAGGGAACCAATATTCTATTCCATATTTCTGGGGAACCCTGGGTATTGTTTATAATAGCAAGATGGTTGACAAGGCTCCAGAACATTGGGATGACCTTTGGCGCCCAGAATACAAAAACTCTATCATGTTGATTGATGGAGCGCGTGAGGTTATGGGCTTAGGTCTTAATTCTCTTGGCTATGGATTAAATGACAAAAATGCGGATCATTTGCAGGAAGCTGTGGACAAGCTCTACAAGCTTACACCAAATATCAAAGCTATTGTAGCAGATGAGATGAAGGGCTACATGATTCAAAATAATGCGGCGATTGGTGTAACTTTCTCTGGAGAAGCTAGGCAGATGCTAGAGAAGAACGAAGACTTGCGTTACGTAGTTCCTAGTGAAGCCAGCAACCTTTGGTTTGATAACATTGTCATTCCAAAAACGGTTAAAAATAAAAAAGCAGCTTATCAATTTATTAACTTCATGCTGCGTCCAGAAAATGCCTACAAGAATGCGCTTTATGTTGGCTATTCAACCCCAATTCCAAAGGCAAAAGAGCTTCTTCCAAAAGAAATTCAAGAAGATCAGGCCTTCTATCCTACAGAAGAAACCATGAAGCACCTAGAAGTTTATCAGCAACTAGGCCCTAAATGGTTAGGAATTTACAATGACCTCTATTTACAGGTTAAGATGTATAGAAAATAAAAAAATGAGCTGGAACAGATGTTCTGGCTCATTTTATTGTTGGTTTTTCTGCTCACTGCTACTAGCACTTGTCTCAGCCTGGCTAGAAGAAGTGGTGTCATTACTTGAAGAACTTGAACTGGTCTCCGTACTAGTTGCAACTGAACTCTCTTGAGTGGAGGTCTCAGTGGCCTCAGAAGTAGATGCAGTAGTCGTCTCTTTTTCGACTTCCTTGATAATAGTAGTCGTTTGAGCAGAAGAACTGGTATCTGATTTTTTTTGTTCATTGGACTTCATTGCATTCATAATAGTAATAGTCGCTGTGATAATACCCAGCACACTACCAATCAAGGTTACGGTTTTCTGAAAAGCAGATAGGCCTTTTTTGATATGACGCCCAGCTTTTCCAGATTCCTGATTATCTTTATTAGTTTTCTTATTTTGACGAGAATAGTTGGTCATAATGTTTTTCAAACTCCTTTGCAAAAACTAAATATGAATTCAAGTTCATTTCATATTTTCCATTATACGTCTTTTATTTTAAAATGTCTTAAAAAAATAAAAATTTTATTTCTGAAAACGCAGTCAGTAGTTTTTTATCTAAAGGCAGAAGTTTAATGATAAGAGATGTCTGGTTAAACTTTCAAAATAGTGAAAAGAATACTTCTAAAGGAAAAGTAGTTTTATCATAGAGTAAGGCTGAGCATTCATTGTCCCAGCCTCCCTTAAACAACCATAAAGAGTTTTAACTTCTTTCCTCTTGGAGAACAGCTTGCGCAACGGCAAGTCTAGCTGCAGGAACCCTGTATGGAGAACAGGAAACATAGGTAACATCGATTTCCTGAAAGAAAGAGATAGAAGCAGGATCACCGCCAACCTCACCACAAATACCGATGGATAGACTTGGTCTTACTTTGCGTGCCTTGCTGATTGCAATTCTCATTAACTCACCAACACCATCCTTATCAATATTTTGGAATGGATCGGATGAGAGAATATCCTTCTTTTTATAATGGCCAATAAATTTTCCAATATCATCCCGAGAGAAGCCATAGGTCATTTGAGTCAAGTCGTTGGTTCCAAAACTAAAGAAATCAGCTTCCTGAGCCAGCTTGTCTGCGGTCAGACAAGCGCGTGGTAATTCAATCATAGTACCAATTTCATATGGGAAGGCCTTTTGTTCATACTCATTGAAGAGACATTGGATATGTTCATTTAGATATGATTTAACAAAGTCCAGTTCTTTTTTATCTGCTATCAAAGGGATCATAATTTTTGGCTTGATTTTAAGTCCTTCTTGATGCAGTCTAATGGCACTTCTAAAAATAGCCTCGACTTGCATTTTGTAAATTTCTGGCTGGGTAATTCCAAGACGGCATCCACGATGACCTAGCAACAAGAACTTTGTGCTTTGCTACATGAATTTTATGACTTTTAAAACTTGCCCTAGATTCTTCTTGAATTTAGGGCTTTTTCTTTCTTGTTCCAGCTTCTCTTTCGTGTTACAATAGGAGTATTGAATTTTAGAGGAAAGAACATGATTTATTTAGATAATTCAGCAACAACCAAGCCTTATCCTGAGACTTTGGCCACTTACACAGAGGTTGCTTCTAAAATCTGGGGCAATCCATCCAGTCTGCACAGTTTAGGCAGTCAGGCAACCCGTCTCTTAGAAGCTTCACGTCGGCAAATAGCAGAGCTTTTAGGCAAGTCTTCGTCGGAGATTTTTTTTACTTCTGGAGGGACCGAAGGAGACAACTGGGTGCTTAAAGGAGTTGCTTTTGAAAAGATTCCCTTTGGAAAACACATCATCGTATCCAACATTGAGCATCCCGCGGTTAAAGAATCAGCCCTTTGGCTACAGAGTCAAGGGTTTGAAATAGATTTTGCACCAGTGGACAAGGCAGGTTTTGTTGATGTAGATGAGCTAGCGGAGTTGATTCGACCAGACACCACACTAGTCTCTATCATGGCTGTCAATAATGAAATCGGCAGTATTCAGCCCATTCAGAAGATATCCGAACTGCTAGCAGACAGGCCGACTATTTCCTTTCATGTGGACGCTGTTCAGGCTGTAGCGAAAATTCCAATAGCTGCTTATCTGACGGACCGTGTGGATTTTGCGACATTTTCCAGTCATAAATTTCACGGTGTCCGAGGAGTAGGCTTTGTCTATATCAAGTCTGGCAAGAAAATCAGTCCGCTTTTGACTGGTGGCGGTCAAGAATCGGACAAGCGATCAACGACGGAGAATTTAGCTGGCATTGCAGCGACAGCCAAGGCTCTGCGACTGTCTATGGAAAGGCAAGAAATATTTGCTCAGCGAACGGCTCAGATGAAGAAGATTCTCCTTGAAGAGCTGCAGAAGTATCCAGATGTGGTAATTTTCTCAGACCTGGAAGATTTTGCGCCTCATATACTGACCTTTGGTATCAAAGGAGTACGAGGCGAAGTTATCGTCCATGCGTTTGAAGACTACGAGATCTATATCTCGACGACCAGCGCTTGCTCTTCTAAGGCTGGTAAGCCAGCGGGAACCCTAATCGCTATGGGTATCGAAAAGTTTCGCGCTCAAACTGCTGTCCGTATCAGTTTGGATCTTGACAACGATATGAGCCAGATGGAGCAGTTTTTGACGACTTTTAAAATCATTTACGAAAAAACCAGAAAAGTAAGGTAAACAATGCAATATTCAGAAATTATGGTGCGCTATGGTGAGCTCTCTACTAAGGGCAAGAACCGCATGCGCTTTATCAACAAACTCAAACGCAATATCCAGGCTGTTTTGTCAGTCTATCCACAGGTTCATGTCAAGGCTGACCGTGACCGGACCCATGTCTACCTGCATGGAACAGACTATCAGCCAGTCGCTGAGTCGCTCAAGCAGATATTTGGGATTCAAAATTTCTCGCCGTCTTACAAAATCGAAAAGTCTGTACCAGCCTTGATTGAAGCTGTTCAAACCATCATGAAGCAAGTCTATCAGGAAGGCATGACCTTTAAGATTACCAGCAAGCGCAGTGATCACAGCTTTGAGTTAGATAGCCGCGAGCTCAATCAGACATTAGGAGATGCTGTTTTTATGGCCATTCCTAATGTTCAGGTCAAGATGAAAGCGCCTGATATTGAGCTTCGTGTCGAGATCCGTGAAGAAGCAGCCTATATCTCTTACGAGACGATTCGTGGTGCTGGAGGCCTGCCAGTCGGGACTTCAGGAAAAGGAATGCTTATGTTGTCAGGTGGGATTGACTCACCAGTGGCTGGTTATCTGGCTCTCAAGCGCGGTGTAGATATCGAGGCGGTTCACTTTGCCAGTCCGCCTTACACCAGCCCAGGTGCATTGAAAAAAGCTCAGGATCTGACTCGGAAACTGACCAAGTTTGGCGGCAACATCCAGTTTATTGAAGTCCCTTTTACAGAGATACAAGAGGAAATCAAGGCCAAGGCTCCAGAAGCCTACCTAATGACCCTGACTCGTCGCTTTATGATGCGTATTACGGATCGGATTCGAGAGGAGCGGGGGGCTCAAGTCATTGTCAACGGAGAAAGTCTAGGTCAGGTGGCTAGTCAAACCATCGAAAGTATGCAGGCTATCAATGCTGTAACTAATACACCGGTTATCCGTCCTGTCGTGACCATGGACAAGCTGGAAATCATTGAGATTGCAGAAAAAATCGATACTTTCCAAATCTCTATCCAGCCATTTGAAGACTGCTGTACCATTTTTGCACCAGACCGGCCTAAAACCAATCCGAAGATCAAGAATGCGGAGCAGTACGAAGCTCGCTTAGATGTTGAAGGTTTGGTAGAGCGTGCCGTTGCAGGCATCATGATTACTGAGATCAGACCACAAGCAGAGACTGATGAAGTTGACGAGCTGATTGAGGGGTTGTTGTAAGAGTATAGAAGTAGCTTTTTACTAAAAGAATCTTGAATTATATCCATCGATGCTGAAGATAAGAGGAGATATTTATGAACGAGTGGGATTACTTCTTGAGTGGGCTCGTGCGAGCATTGTCATGGAGAGATGGGCAAGATAATGCTTTGCTGTTTGGAATACCCAGTTGGACTTATTTACTTGGTCTATTTGTTCATTTCCAGATTTTCCTAAGCTTGTATGCTTTCTTATTTTGGGGATATCATAAAGATATTAAGAAATCTGGCTCTATCAAGAAGTCCATGAGAAATAAATGGAATACCATACGTGAAAGCCAAAAAAGTATAGGCAGAGCTAGATTTGTTACAATAACAGGCCTTCTTCTAATTTTTTTTATCTTTCCTGCTTATGAAGGCTATCGAATTACAAATGGTATTTGGCGTTATCATTATTTTACTAATCAGATAACCGAGCTAAAAACGGCTTTAGTTACTGGTGTTGATACCGAGACCGGAGGAAGTAAGTCTACCTATTCTCGTATTACCTTTACTATTAACGTTGATGGAAAAGAGCGAGAGGTTAATGTTTCAGATAGTAATAAAAGTCTTGCCAGATCAGCTAAAAAACATTTAAAACCTCCGATAGATATTGAGGTTCATGTTAATCAAGAAGGGCAGATTGTATATTTGAAATAAAAGGAAGTATAGAATGAGGATATTTAGTTGAAAATCCGTTTTCATTGGGTAAAAAGGCTTGTCAAAAGGGAAGAGAAGTGCTATACTTAGAGAGTTGACTATGCACATTCCTGTGCAACCGCACGAACATCGTTGCTCACATAGTGAGTATAAAGTGGTTCGTCCCACGATGCTAGGCGAGTCTTCACAAAAATACGGGGTAACCCCCCAAAAAAAATCATAGGAGGTGCATAATGAGCACATACGCAATCATTAAAACTGGCGGAAAACAAGTTAAAGTTGAAGTTGGTCAAGCAATCTACGTTGAAAAATTGAACGTTGAAGCTGGTCAAGATGTTACTTTTAACGAAGTTGTTCTTGTTGGTGGTGAAAAAACTGTTGTCGGAACTCCACTTGTTGCCGGAGCTACTGTTGTCGGAACTGTTGAAAAACAAGGTAAACAAAAGAAAGTTGTTACTTTCAAATATAAACCTAAAAAAGGCAGTCACCGTAAACAAGGTCACCGTCAACCATATACTAAGGTTGTCATCAACGCGATCAACGCTTAATTTTCAGGAGAACACATGATATACGCAGTCTTTGAGAGAGCTGAGGATGGCGAACTGAGATGTGCAGAGATTACTGGACACGCCGGAAGCGGCGAATACGGCTTTGATGTCGTGTGTGCATCGGTTTCGACGCTTGCCATAAATTTTGTCAATTCAATTGAAAAATTCGCGGGCTATGAACCGACCTTAGAATTAAACGAAGATCAAGGTGGATTCTTACGGGTTGAAATCCCAAAAGATATTGCACCGAACCAGAGAGAAATGACTCAGCTTTTCTTTGAATCCTTTTTCTTAGGAATGGCAAACCTATCGGAGAACTCATCAGAGTTCGTCCAAACAAGAGTTATCACAGAAAACTAACACGGAGGAAAAACATTATGTTAAAAATGAATCTTGCTAACTTGCAATTATTCGCCCACAAAAAAGGTGGAGGTTCTACATCTAACGGACGTGACTCACAAGCGAAACGTCTTGGTGCTAAAGCTGCTGACGGTCAAACTGTTACAGGTGGCTCAATCCTTTACCGTCAACGCGGAACTCACATCTATCCAGGTGTAAACGTTGGCCGCGGTGGAGACGATACTTTGTTTGCAAAAGTTGAAGGCGTAGTTCGCTTTGAACGCAAAGGACGCGATAAAAAACAAGTTTCTGTTTACCCAATCGCTAAATAAGGTTATAAAACCACTAAACAAAAGGCTTTCTGAGAAATCAGAGAGCTTATTTTTTTGTTTTGAAACCTGTTTTTAATAAGTTAGATAATGGGAGAAACCGTTTCCTTGACTTTAAAGTATTGAAATGATTGAATAGAATTGAAAAAAAGATTATTAGGAGGGAATATGTTCCATTTTTTTACAAAAGTTGAAAGTATTTCAACGGCAGAATTAGAGAAAAGGTTGAAGACGAATATTAAGTTACTGGATGTTCAAACTCCATCTGAATATAACAGAGGGCATATCAAGGGAGCCCTAAATATTCCTTTAGGGCAAATCGATCGCTATTCGCAGTCAAAAGAAGAGAAGCTTTATGTGATTTGTCACTCAGGTGTTCGTAGCAGATTAGCAGCGAAAAAGCTTAAAAAGAAAGGCTATGATGTTGTGAATGTTTCTGGAGGCATGATGTCTTGGAAAGGGGATGTCGTTTAAAGTAAGTCAATAAAAAACTCTTTGCCAATTTTTAATGAATGGCAAAGAGAAGGAGTCGCTTATTTGACTGTTGTAGGGATGATATCTTTAGTTTTTCCAGAATGAGCAATCACACGATATTCGTTTGGTTTTGTTTCGTATTGGAATGCAATGGTTGTGGTGTCGTCTGGTAATTTTTGCGCAATGTCAGCAATAGTCTGACGGAAACCTTGCAGGATTTGTTTGTCTTCTTCTGTGGCAGTATTATTATCAAAAGCGGCCATCATTTCCTTAGTACCAGCAGCTGTATCACCTTTGATAGAAGCTGTAATGACGGTATGTCCATTCGGGAAAGCTTCGTCTTTTACATCTTTTTCAACTTTAATATCAAAATCTTTAGAATTTCCATTTGGATCAAATATTGATTTCAGCTCATTGATAACATCTTCTTGAGAAGTACCAGCTGATTTGCTTTTTTTGGCAGTAGATACTGATGAAGTGACTTCTGAAGAAGATGATGAAGATGTTTCTTCAGTTGATTTCGCAGAGCATGCAGCTAAGACGATAAATGATAGGGCAGTTAAACTATAGAGTGAAATTTTCTTCATAGATTCCTCCTGGAAAGGTTAAGGTTATATTATTCTCTTATAACTGGAAAACAGTATCAAGAAATAAATTGTAGATATATTGTAACCAACGCTAAGCCAGTCGTCAAGCGACTTTCAGGCTTTTTAGGCAACTTGAGTAAAAAATCATATAAAGGATATAAGAACTACAGATGAACATAGAAAAAAAGTAGATGATGACCTACCTTACTGGTTGGTCTCGCCTACTTTTTTAGTTTAGAAGATATTTTTCAATAGCTTTTGCTACCCCATTTTCGTCATTGGAGTCAGTGACGTCATCAGCGAGTGATTTAACATAGTCGCTTGCATTTCCCATGGCAATACCTAGACCTGCAAATTTTAGCATTTCAAGATCGTTGTTGGCATCTCCAAGAGCCATGATTTCCTCAACTTTGATATTTAATTTTTGGGCTAATTTTTCTAATGCAAATGCTTTAGTGACACCTGCTGGCATAACTTCATAAATCACATCCTGTGAGCGTACACCGCTGAAATGCTGGCAGATATCAGAGGCATATTTTTCTTCAAAGAAATCGACTGTCTCTTTTTCAGCTAAGAACATGGCCTGGAACATCGTATACTTACCACTAACTGCCTCCTCAAGGCTGATTTCAGTGGGTGAGGTAAAAACATAGTCTGTGTCTCGAACTACGATAGGGCTTGGTGTCTCTCCGACAACGAAATAGTGTTCTTCGTCAAATAAGGTAAGTTGAATGGAGCTATCTTGGGTTAAGCTATAGAGATAATGGATATCTTGCTTATCCAAGGCGACTGAGTCTATCACCTTCCAATCACTGGTTCGGTGGATGGCACAGCCATTGTCAACAATCACATATTCATTTTCTTGGGCCAGACCTAAGAGTTCATAATACGGTCGAACACCAAAAGGAGGACGGCCTGTACAAAGGACCAGTTTCACACCAGCCTTTATAGCTTTATGGATGGCAGAGATATTTTCTTGGTTAATCTTTTTTTGAGAATTCAAAAGAGTCCCATCCATATCAAGTGCAAGTAATTTAATCATTATTTATCTCCAATATTAATCTGTGATAAGTATAGCATAATTTATTGATAAAGTCTGAGTCTATAGGAAAAATCGCGGGTCTTGTGTTATAATAAATAGAATACCCTAAAAGGATGAGAAAAATGAATTTAGAAGATTTGAAAAAACGTCAGGAGAAGATCCGAAATTTCTCCATCATTGCCCATATCGACCACGGAAAATCAACCTTGGCTGACCGGATTTTGGAGGCGACTGAGACGGTTTCCAGCCGGGAAATGCAGGCCCAACTCTTGGACAGCATGGACTTGGAGCGGGAGCGCGGTATCACCATCAAACTAAATGCTATCGAGCTTAATTACACAGCTAAAGATGGTGAAACCTATATCTTCCACCTCATTGACACGCCAGGACACGTGGACTTTACCTATGAAGTATCGCGGTCTTTAGCAGCCTGTGAAGGAGCTATTTTGGTCGTTGATGCGGCTCAGGGGATTGAAGCTCAGACCTTGGCTAATGTCTATCTAGCGCTGGACAATGACTTGGAAATCCTGCCGGTTATCAATAAGATTGACCTGCCAGCTGCGGACCCAGAGCGAGTACGAACTGAGATTGAAGATGTGATTGGGCTGGATGCTAGCGAAGCAGTTTTAGCTTCTGCTAAGGCTGGTATCGGGATTGAAGATATTCTAGAGCAGATTGTGGAAAAAGTTCCAGCTCCGACTGGAAATGTAGAAGCACCACTCAAGGCCTTAATCTTTGACTCAGTCTATGATGCCTATCGTGGGGTAATCCTGCAAGTACGGGTTATGGACGGTGTGGTCAAGCCGGGAGATACCATTCAGCTCATGAGTAATGGCAAGACCTTTGATGTAACTGAGGTCGGCATCTTTACGCCCAAGGCAATTGGTCGTGATTTCTTGGCTACAGGGGATGTTGGCTATATCGCTGCCTCTATCAAGACGGTACAGGATACCCGAGTCGGAGATACTGTAACCTTGGCTGACAATCCAGCTACAGAACCTCTTCATGGCTACAAGCAGATGAACCCGATGGTTTTCGCTGGACTCTATCCGATCGAGTCTAATAAATACAATGACTTACGTGAAGCTCTTGAAAAGCTCCAGCTAAACGATGCCAGCTTGCAGTTTGAGCCAGAAACATCGCAAGCGCTAGGATTTGGTTTCCGCTGTGGCTTCTTGGGCTTGCTGCATATGGATGTCATTCAGGAGCGCTTGGAGCGTGAGTTTAATATTGATCTGATTATGACGGCTCCGTCCGTTATCTATAAGGTCAATATGACAGATGGTGCCTCGATTGATGTGTCCAATCCGAGCGAGTTTCCGGACCCGACTAAGATTGATTCGATTGAGGAGCCTTATGTCAAGGCGCAGATTATGGTGCCACAGGAATTTGTCGGTGCGGTGATGGAGTTAGCTCAGCGCAAGCGCGGTGATTTTGTGACCATGGACTATATTGATGATAATCGGGTTAATGTCATCTATCAAATCCCGCTTGCTGAAATTGTCTTTGACTTCTTTGATAAGCTTAAGTCTTCTACCCGTGGCTATGCTAGCTTTGACTATGAAATCTCCGAGTATCGCTCATCCAAGCTGGTGAAGATGGATATTCTCCTTAATGGCGACAAGGTTGATGCTCTCAGCTTTATCGTTCACAAGGAATTTGCCTATGAGCGTGGTAAGCTGATTGTAGACAAGCTCAAGAAAATCATTCCTCGTCAACAGTTTGAAGTACCTATTCAGGCAGCTATCGGTCAGAAAATCGTGGCTCGGACAGACATCAAGGCCCTGCGTAAGAATGTCTTGGCCAAGTGTTATGGTGGTGACGTTTCCCGGAAGCGTAAACTCCTAGAAAAACAAAAAGCTGGTAAAAAACGGATGAAAGCTATCGGTTCTGTCGAAGTTCCCCAAGAAGCCTTCCTCAGTGTCCTGAGTATGGATGATGAATAATCTCTTAAATCCCTAGGTAATATGTTCCAAAAAGGAGGAAAATCATGAAACGATCGTACTTACTTGGTGCAGTCCTTGTATTGACTTCACTTACACTTATGTCTTGTGCTAAATCTCAGCAAAAAAGTGAACAAACGAGCTCTTCGGCCAGTTCAAGTGTTCAAGTGAAAAAGGATAGTTCTGACTCTTCTTCTAAGGAAAGCAAGAGCAAAGACAATCAAGAAAGAAAACGTGTTGGCTCCCCTGAGTTTGGCTATATCGATATCCCAAGTAAATGGGTTAAATTTGTTGATGTAGATGTTGAGGGACTCGTTCAATATACAGATGGCTCTACCTATAATATCGTTACCATGAATGCCATTTCTAAGGCAGAGGCAGAAGTAGGTGAGGGGGAGACATTCAATGCAGAAACGATTGCTCAACGCGTCGCCTATAATTGGAGTCAAAAAGATAATCTTGAAAAGATGTGGGGAACTAAGAATACCGTATCTGGCCAAGAAGCATTTCAACTTAACATCATCTTGAAGTCAGGACAACTTGCTAATACATTGGTTTTCCAAAAGGATGATAAAGTCTATATACTGTCCATTGAAGGTGACAAAGAAACTATCAATGACTTCTTGGAAAACATGAAGGATACATGGAGTCTTGACGAAAAAAGTTCAAATGCTAAGATTTAAAAGACTTAGAAAAAATGAGATTGACTGAGAGTTGTCTCATTTTTTTGATGTGTTGATGATAAATACCAAAGAAAAAACATCTCAAGAAATCGATCTTGAGTAGTACCACCAACTAGCCTGCAAAAGCAGAAAGAACACCCAAAATTTTTAGCCAGTCTGAAAAAAGTCTTTACATAATGTTATGAAGGACTTGAGAAGCTCTTTAAGTTGCTTATATTATTTTTTTCAACCATTGTTTTTATTTTGATAGTTCTAGAAATTTATAATTAGAGTCTGTATTTTTGGGGGATTAGTTAGGTCATTATTCTGCATTTTCAGCTATGAAATGTCCTAGGCTCAAAGATGGCTTCTAAACTTCCTGATGTTTTTGGTAGCTTTATCTCTTGTTACTTATAGTCTAATGAAAATTATTGCAATCATAAATCGTCAAATTTTAATGATGTATTTAATTATGTTTCACAAAAAGATAGTGATAAATCAGGGACAATGTTCGACTACTAGCGAATCTAAGTAAGAAGACTTACAAAAATTGTAGGTCTTTTTTAAAAATCCGAACATTAAGAATATTTTTTGTATTTTTTCTTGACATTTTCTGAAAAAGGAATATGATAAATGTGAACACTGCATGAGACAAATCTTGCGCGTGTTCGAAAAAATAATAGAGCGTTGCATCCGTAAGTCAATTTGACACGGCTCTTAAAAAACAAAAGGAGAAAGAATGAATACTTATGTTCAAAAGAAAATCGCAAACACGAAGCTGACGCTTTCTGAAATGTCTGGTGGCTATCAAAGGATGGTAACTAGTATGAAGAAGCTCGGCTTTTCTGGTACCTTGAAGCTTATATGGGACGATTTGTTTGCTCATCGCAGCCTAGGTCAATGGGTCTATCTCTTAATTCTAGGGAGCTTTCCGCTCTGGCTGGAGCTGATATATGAACATCGTATTGTGGATTGGACTGGGATGATTTGTAGCCTGACTGGGATTATCTGTGTGATCTTCGTTTCAGAAGGGCGGGCTAGCAATTACCTCTTTGGTCTAATTAACTCTGTGATTTACTTGATTTTAGCTTTGCAGAAAGGCTTTTATGGCGAGGTACTAACTACTCTTTACTTTACCATCATGCAGCCGATTGGACTCTTGGTGTGGATTTACCAAGGTCAGTTCAAAAAAGAAAAGCAAGAGTTTGTTGCTCGTAAGCTAGATGCCAAAGGATGGACAAAATATCTATCGCTCAGTGTGCTTTGGTGGTTGGTCTTTGGCTTGATTTACCAATCTGTGGGGGCTAATCGTCCTTATCGTGATTCAATTACAGATGCGACAAATGGTGTAGGGCAAATCCTGATGACGGCTGTTTATCGTGAACAGTGGATTTTCTGGGCAGCAACCAATATTTTTTCTATTTACCTCTGGTGGGGTGAAAGTCTTCAGATTCAAGGGAAATATTTGATCTATTTAATTAACAGTTTGGTTGGATGGTACCAGTGGAGTAAGGCGGCTAAAAAAGCATAGTCCTATAAACGGAAAAGAAATCGGATGCGACAATGTCTCTCTTTACTTAGCTATACCTTTTGTCCTCTTGTGGACCTATCAGTATCTATACCTCTAGGAAATCACTTTATTCTACCAGTATGGTCTTATTGAGAGATGACAGTGATACAAGTAAAGAAATCGAAGAAGCTTGGGCTAGCAACAAGGACGGTGGAAATAGCATTTGGCGACACCATATGATGATTGCTTTCTAAGTTCATAAAAAGCAAATCTGGGACTCGTTCTCAGATTTTTTGTTAGATAGAATATGTTATATTCTTTGAGTTTGATAAGATTTAAGAATGTTCATTTTATGATATAATAAAAGCAATTTGAAGACAGAAAGAAAAATATATGACTCAAGAAATCGACCTTGAAAAGTATCACCAGCTAGCGCTGCAAAAGCAGAAAGAGCATCGAAAATTTTTAGCCAGTCTCAAGAAAAAGCCACCAAAAAACCTAGATAAGATTGCTCAGCAAATCCATGATGAGGTCTTTGAGGAGATCGACTGTACAGCTTGTGCTAATTGCTGTAAGACTTTAGGACCAGATTTTAAGGAAGCTGATATAGTCCGTATTGCCAAGTATTTCAAGATGAAGCTGCCGGCTTTTGAAGATGAATTTCTGCAGGTGGACGAAGACGGTGACAAGGTCTTCAAGGCCATGCCTTGTCCTTTTTTGGGTGGAGACAATCTCTGCTCGATCTACGATGTCCGTCCCAAGGCCTGCCGCGAGTTCCCTCATACAGATCGCAAGAAGATTCATCAGATTAATCATCTGACAATCAAAAATACTCTGACCTGTCCAGCGGCCTATCTTTTTGTGGAGAAGCTGCGGGATAGGTTGTAGCATTCCCCTCTAAATCTTGTACAAAAATTCTAGGGTGGAAGTATCTTCGATCTGTTAGACTATAGTTAGAATTGAACATGGCCTAAAAGCTGTGTGAAAAAGATAAAATTTTCTCGGAGCAGGAGCCCCTCCGTCAATTTTCCTATTTTCACTTTGCTTTTAAGGGCCTTAGTATCTTTTGTGAGGTGAAAAAGAATATGATGCATCAATTCAATCGAACCATGGAATATCTAGAAAGTAAGTTGGACGCAGAAGTGGATTTGCAGAAATTTCAGCAGCTATCAGGTTATTCTTATGCTCTCTTTAGCAGGCTCTTTTCTATCTTGGCAGATATGACTTTAGCAGAATACTTACGCAATCGCAGGCTATCAGAAGCTGTGACAGACTTGCGGGAAAGCTCTGAGAAAGTCATTGACATAGCGATGAAATACGGCTATGAGTCTGCGGATGCCTTCAGCGCAGCCTTCAAGAAATTCCATGGTGTGACCCCCTCAGAAGTTCGAAATGGAAAACCTTATCGGGTCTTTCCTAGACTTCAATTATCCTTAAAGATTACAGGAGGAAAGAACATGGATATCAAGATTCAAAAGAAACCTGCTTTTACCGTAGCAGGCGTCCTATTGGAAGCTATTGACAATAGCCAGTGCCCATCTGCATGGGAACAGCTCTATGCCAATCATAGTTTTGAAGGCCTAGAGAGTCTGGGCAGTGGCCAATCCTTTGGCGTCTGCTCGGATGTCAAAGAAGGCGAAATCATCAACTATATGGCTGCCTATGATGTGAAGGATAAAGCTAAAGCAGAAGAACTAGGTCTGTCAATCAAAGAAATAGCAGAAGCTGAATATGCTATCGTACCAGTCAAGGGGGCTATACCAGCCAGCATTCACCATGCTTGGAAATATGTCTTGGAAGTCTTTTTCCCAGAAACTGGCTATCGCCACTCAGGAGCACCAGATTTTGAAGTTTACACCGAGGGAGACATGTATTCCCCAGATTATCAAATGGAACTTTGGATACCTGTAGTGAAATAAAATGTGAATCGAGGCTGGGACAAAAGTCCTAGCCTCTCAATTGTCTTTGGATTGTCGAGCAAGACGCAGTGGTTGAGTGGGCTCTACTACGCTGATTCCATCAGCTTTTACAGCCCAACTCAACTGTGCGGAGGTGGGACGACGAAATCGAATTCTAACGAATTACCGATTTCTGTCCCACTCTCGTTTTTTTGTGGCTTGTGGTATAATAAACCTACTAAAGATGCAGAAAGGATTTCGACCTTGTCATATAAATTTCTACTTTTCGACCTTGACCATACGCTGCTGGATTTTGATACGGCAGAAGACATTGCCCTGACTCAGTTTTTGGAGGAACAGGGCGTGACGGAGATTCAGATCTACAAAGACTATTATATTCCCATGAACAAGGGGCTTTGGCGGGATTTGGAACAGGGGAAAATCACCAAGCTGGATCTGGTCAATACGCGCTTTTCTCGTCTTTTTGCTCATTTTGGCATTGAGAAGGATGGGGCCGAGCTGGCCCTTCTCTATCAGCAGCATATTGCTCAGCAAGGACAAACCTATGCTGGTGCAAGCGAGCTTTTGGACAGTCTGACAGCAGCTGATTATGAGATTTACGGAGCGACTAATGGCATCACAGCTATTCAGACTGGTCGCATGGCCCATTCCGACATCTCACCCTATTTTAACCATATCTTTATCTCGGAGCAGATGGGGACACAGAAGCCTGAAGCTTTGTTTTATGAAAAAATAGCAGAGCAAATACCAGCTTTTGAGAAGAGCCAGGCTTTGATGATCGGAGATTCGTTGACTGCTGACATTGCCGGTGGAAACAATGCAGGGATTGATACGGCTTGGTATAATCCGAAGAGGGTTACTAACCAAACACAGGCTAGACCAACCTATACCCTTCAGTCTTATCAAGATTTGTTGGATTTGTTGTTACAATAATAAGAAGAGGCGGTTCGGCCTCTTTTCTGCTATAATAGACCTATGAATAAGCTAATCCAATCAAAACTGGAACTGTTGCCGACCAGTCCCGGCTGTTACATTCACAAAGATAAAAACGGTACCATTATCTATGTCGGTAAAGCCAAGAATCTTCGCAATCGGGTTCGTTCTTATTTCCGCGGAAGCCATGATACCAAGACGGAGGCTCTGGTATCAGAGATTGTCGATTTTGAGTTTATTGTCACCGAGTCCAACATTGAGGCCTTGCTTCTTGAGATTAATCTAATTAAGGAAAACAAGCCTAAGTACAATATCATGCTCAAGGACGATAAGTCCTATCCTTTTATCAAGATCACCAATGAAACCTATCCGCGCCTAATCATCACGCGCCAAGTCAAAAAGGACGGTGGGCTTTATTTTGGTCCATATCCGGATGTCGGTGCGGCCAATGAAATCAAGCGTCTCTTAGATCGGCTCTTTCCTTTCCGCAAGTGTACCAATCCGCCTGAAAAGGTCTGCTTTTACTACCATCTGGGACAGTGCAAGGCCCACACTATTTGCCAGGTAGACAGCCAGTATTTCAAGGAACTAGCCCAGGAGGTAGCGGCCTTTCTCAAGGGACAGGATGACCAGATTATTGAGGATTTACGGGGGAAAATGGCTGGCGCAGCGCAAACTATGGAGTTTGAAAAGGCAGCTGAGTACCGCGACTTGATTCAGTCCATTGGCACGCTGCGCACCAAGCAGCGGGTCATGGCCAAGGATTTGCAGAATCGCGATGTCTTTGGCTACTATGTGGATAAGGGTTGGATGTGCGTACAGGTCTTCTTTGTCCGCCAGGGCAAGCTAATTGAGCGCGATGTCAACCTTTTTCCCTATTACAATGATCCGGACGAGGATTTCTTGACCTATATCGGCCAGTTCTACCAGGAAAAATCCCACCTCAAGCCTAATGAAATTTTGATTCCGGCAGATATTGATGAAGAAGCTGTCCGAGCCATGGTGGATACCAAGGTGCTTAAGCCTCAGCGAGGCGAGAAGAAGCAGCTGGTCAATCTGGCTATCAAAAACGCCCGAGTTAGTCTCCAGCAGAAGTTTGACCTCTTGGAGAAATCAATTGAAAAGACTCAAGGTGCTATTGAGAATCTAGGGCAGCTCCTCAACATTCCGACGCCAGTTCGCATCGAGTCTTTTGATAACTCCAACATCATGGGGACCAGTCCTGTATCAGCTATGGTGGTCTTTGTCAATGGTAAACCAAGCAAGAAGGACTATCGCAAGTATAAGATCAAGACTGTGGTGGGACCTGATGACTACGCCAGTATGCGAGAGGTCATCAAGCGACGCTACAGTCGGGTGATTCGGGATGGACTGACTCCGCCTGATTTGATTGTCATTGATGGTGGACAAGGTCAAGTGAATATCGCTAAAGAAGTTATCCAGGATCAGCTGGGACTAGATATTCCCATCGCTGGACTGCAAAAAAATGACAAGCACCAGACTCATGAATTGCTTTTTGGCGATCCTTTGCAAGTGGTAGAATTATCCCGCAATTCGCAGGAATTTTTCCTACTTCAGCGTATCCAAGATGAGGTCCACCGCTTCGCTATTACCTTCCACCGCCAGCTCCGCTCTAAAAATTCCTTTTCATCGCAGCTAGATGGTATTGAAGGCTTGGGACCGAAACGCAAGCAAAATCTCATGAAACACTTCAAATCTCTAACCAAGATTAAAGAAGCCAGTGTCGACCAAATCGTCGAAGTTGGTGTACCACGAGCGGTAGCAGAAGCTGTGCTGGAAAAGCTACATTTAGCAGACCAGCAGAAAGCAGCATCACCTGAAGTAGCAGAGCCAATTGAAAATATGGAATGAACAATTAAATTGTCTGACTGGTAAAAATGTTTATGTAAGATCCATAATGCCGGGTTGTAGTGTAAATGTTTCTGTATTTATGGTAAACTAATACAAATAAAAGAAAGGCAAGGTAGTTTATGTCAAGCGATGCTGCATTAAGAAGTCAATACAATAGTATCAAGGCTAAACGAGACCGATACAAGAAGGTTGCTCAGGGCATTGAAAATAATCATTTAAACTATAATCGTTCAACATCGGAGATGGATGAATACATTAATTATATTGACGATATCACCCAAAAGATTGATAGCAAAAGTGGTTACTTTTATATAGAAAATGCGTCAAGTAAATTAAAGACCAATCGAAATACACTTCAAGAGTATGTCGATTTTGTTCAAAATTCAAACTCTTCTTTTATGGCTTTCTTTTATCAGCTATAGCTGATAAATAATTTTGAGAAATATTCGTAAAATCCATTTGTTTCGGAAGTCCATTTCGTCTTAATAAGCCATTAGAATGTTCATTGAGACCTCGTTGACCAGGACATCCTGGATCCGCAAAGAGAATATCAATGTCATGCGCATTCGAAATAGACTTCCAGTTAGAAAATTCTTTCCCACAATCAAAAGTTATCGACTTAAAGAGATGACTGGGAACTTGAGACAACCATTGATTGATGGAGGCCTCAATATCACTTGCTTTCCGTCCATTGGTTTTCAGTGTGATAATAGATTTTGAGAGGCGTTCTACTAAGGTAATGACTGCACTTTTGTGTTTTTCTCCGACAATTGTATCTCCTTCTAGATGACCGAATTCCGTCTTAAAATTAGGATAACTGTCTGCTCTCTCACGTAAATCTCTGCGCAACGCTTGTTTTCCTCGTTTTTCGCTATGACCATTTGGTTTTCTTTTGCCTTTCCAAGGGAGATCCTCTTTCTTTAGAATACCATGGTCTACTAGTCGATAGAGAGTTCTCATAGAACAAGAAACCCTATCTGGATAAGTTCTTTTAATGACATCAAGGCTCCAACTTTGTTCCAAATGAAATTTGGATGAATTCTTTTTCTGATTGCGTAAGCCCGGTTTTATTCCTGCCACAGCGTTTCTTATTGATTTTATATCGGTTACAGTAATCATAAGCAGAGTGCCCCTCTCTCAGATAGTTGATGACATTGTAGATTGTCTGTTTTGATCTGCCAAGTAAAGTCACAATATCTGAATCTTTTATGTTTTCTTGATAGTAAGTCTCTATCATTAGAAGCTCGTTTGTAGTAAGATGAGTATAGGTCATTTATGTTAGTTCCTTTCAGACAAATGTGGTGTTTATCTGAAAGGAACTAACATAGATGGCTTTTTCTGTCTAGCTTAATTTTACAAATTGGGATTCTTTATGACAAAAGTGATTAAAACACAAGCAAAAACCTCCATACTTAGTGGAGGCAATCTGTTTTATCAATACAATTTCAAGTCACGAGGATCAACTGGGAAGGTTGGGTTGTATGGGTTGTGACGAAGTTTGAAGTGCTTGACATCCTCAATAGTCTGAGTTCCAGACAATTGCATGACTGTCTTCAATTCCGTATTCAAGTGTTCAAAGACTTGACGCACACCAACACTACCGCCGAGAGCCAAACCATAGATGACAGGGCGACCAATAGCTACCAAGTCTGCTCCTGATGCCAAGGCTTTAAAGACGTGCTGACCGCGACGAACACCAGAGTCAAAAACGATTGGCACACGTTTATCAACTGCTTCTGCTACTTCTTGAAGTGAGTCGAAGGCAGCTGGTCCACCGTCGATTTGACGGCCACCGTGGTTGGTTACCCAGATACCAGAAGCTCCTGCAGCAAGCGAACGTTCAACGTCCTCACGGCATTGTGGCCCCTTGACATAAACAGGAAGTCCAGAGTATGCAGCGATAAATTCTACATCTCGTGGAGATAGGCGTTGTTTAGCTGATTTGTAAACAAAGTCCATTGATTTTCCAGCACCTTCTGGCAGGTATTCTTCAACAATCGGCATGCCAACTGGGAAGACAAAACCATTACGCTTGTCCACCTCGCGATTGCCCCCTACAGTAGCATCTGCCGTCAAGACAATCGCTTTGTAGCCTTCAGCCTTCACACGGTCCATGATGTGGCGGTTGATCCCGTCATCCTTACTAAAGTAAAATTGGAACCAATGAGGTGTCCCTTGAAGTGCTTCCGTAATTTCTGGAAGGTCTACAGTAGAGTAAGAGCTAGTTGTATAGAGGGACCCAAACTCATGCACACCACGCGCAGTCGCCACTTCACCCTGTTCATTTGCTAATTTATGAGCCGCAACAGGCGCCATAATGATTGGTGAAGACAATTTTTCACCAGCAAATTCAATATCTGTACTTGGATTTTCAACATCACAAAGAGTATGCGGAACGATGAGTTTGTGGTTAAAGGCGCGAATATTCTCACGTAAAGTAAAAGTATCTTCCGCCCCACTAGCGATATAGCCAAATGCCGCTTTAGGAATAACTTGTTGCGCCATTGGCTCCAAATCATAGGTATTGATGAAATCTACATGACCTTCTGCATTGCTTGTTTTGTATGACATAAAATGCCCTCCCTGATAAGTAAGCGTTTACTTTGTATATTACAAAGGTATCTTAACTCTTTTTTCAAAACTTTTCAAATATTTTGTTTGGAAATTTCAGAAATTCTAGGACTATGATAAAAAATCCCTATAACAGCAATAAAAAATACATAGCTTGGACGCTCGAAAATATTGGATAAATTCTTTTTCTGATTGCGTAAGACTGGTTTTATTCCTGCCACAGCGTTTCTTATTGATTTTATATCGGTTATAGTAATCATAAGTAGAGTGCCCCTCTTTCAGATAGTTGATGACATTGTAGATTGTCTGTTTTGATCTGCCAAGTGAAGTCACAATATCTGAAACTTTTATGTTTTCTTGATAGTAAGCCTCTATCATTACAAGCTCGTTTGTAGTAAGATGAGTATAGGTCATTTATGTTAGTTCCTTTCAGACAAATGTGGTGTTTATCTGAAAGGAACTAACATAAATGGCTTTTTCTGTCTAGCTTAATTTTACAAATTGGGAATTAAAAAATTTCAATTGGCCATAAGGCTAGTTCGTTATAAAAATGTGATAGCCTAGTGTTGTCACATTTTTTATATTCTCAAAAGTTTTTGTTATACTTGACTTATTCCTCTAATTAACCACCTAGTCGTACCATTGGTTACCTTGGTAGTAAATACAAGGCCTACCGAGCAAGTCAAGTGGCGGATGTCGATATTCACAGTGGTGAAGCGACCAGCTTCAAGGCCAACATCAAAGAGCGAGCCAACACAGCCTGGACGGATATTAAGACCAAGGCAGGTGATGTCAAGGTCCAAGTGGGAGAACGTTTTGAATACTTCAAGAAGCGTGTCTCAAATGTGAAGAATCAAGCCATCTCAGCTAGCACAGAGGCGCTTTCAAATAAGGTCCGCAACTTTAGCGATGCCATTGAAACTGGCCGTCAAAATATTCACAACACGCTTGATTCCCTTGGGAATAAGAATTGATTTGCTTTTGTGACTGTAGATGACGTCCCAGTCGATCTTGAAGAAATGGGGGGGTAATCGTTCTGAAAAATGGACTGGTTATCAAGCTCAACACGTTATTCCGGCTGAAATGTCGAAACGTCTGGTGATTTAAAAAATGGGAATGGATTTAGATGAGGCTTCTAATGGAATTTTTTTACGAGTTCTAGATGATCAAATTAGCCCAATGTCAAGACATAGAGGTTAATTACTCTGCATATAGCGATTTTGTCAAATCAAAACTTGATAATATAGACTTAGATTTACCGCCGGAAAAACTTCAAAATGAAGTACTTAATCTTCAAAATAAATTGAAAACTATTCAAAGTAAAGGTTTACCTTTATATTCTAATCAAGGTGCAACACAAGAATTATGGGAACGATTCTACGAAAAACTTAATTGAGGTATAATTTAATGGAGATAGAGCGATTAAAAACAATTTCTTACATATTGAACTCTGAAAATAAGAACGAGACATTTGAAATCATTAGAACAATTTCAAATGAGGATGAATTGTTTGTATTACTTGATAATTACAATTGGGATAATGGTTTTGAAGTACCTACAGAAATATTGAGTAACCCTCATTGTACACTTTCAACTGCATTACTAGCTTTTTATAGAGCGGATGGCTATAGATACTTGTCAGAAGGTGACAGTATTATTTTAAATCGTTTAACAAAAGACTGGGAAATATTTTTGAAATCTGTATTGAGAAGGATTTTGAATAAAGAATTTCAAATAGGAAATATTACCTTTAACCCGGAGTTAACTAAAATTCAAAAATTTAAATTGAAGAAATTAAATCCTGCACTGGACCCTGTGCTTATAGATGGGGTACAAGGAAAAGATTTAAATATTATTCTTTAATATTAATAGGTGAATACTGAATAACGAATTTTTCTTGTGTTTGTACAGATATTGACAGAACGCTGATAAGAAAAGAAGAAATCGATGAATTCGCAGGCTGTGAGCAAGTCATTGATTCAACATCAATGCTAGAATGGAAGAGACTATAAACAGTAGTTTTTCTTTTTCATTCTTTCTTTTATCTTAGATGAAGGTAGGAGTGATCTAACCTCACGATACAAAAATAGAATTATTTTTTATGTTTTATGGAAAATAATATAGAGTTGACAGAATTAGATTTTGATTTAGAAAGGAATTATTATGAACGATACCATTACAAACGAGACTATTGAAATGGTCAATAAATTTTTAAGTTTAGCAACGATTGATTTTGATGAGGATCTTGACAGACAGTTAGCAGCAGCCTATATTTTTGGGATGTTAAACGGAAAGGCACAAAAGGATTCTATTTCACCAGAAAATGTCCAAGCCTTGATGATTCGAATTGGTATTGAGAAACTTCAATATACTCCCTAGGTAGCCTTTGAAATGACACGGTTTGTCATTAATGCGACTGATAAAGAATTTCACCCGACGGTTAACGCTATTATTCATAGAGGCATAGAAGGATATTTTCTATATGCAGACAATCAATATGATGCTCTTTCAGAGGATTTTAAAGATATTGTTCAAGTAGTGAAAAGCTAGGTATTACAACAGAGTAAGTTCGATTTTATAATCGAACTTACTTAATTTTCAAATCACAATCGGTCACATAGTGAGAAAAATTCAAGCAATGTGAAGTAAGCATTAGAAGGCTTAGAATATTTGATATCGAAATAATTTGACATTGAAATAATTTTATAATATAATATTCCTATTCTTTATTAATAGGAGACACTAATGAAAAAAATTGTTACAGCTAGTGTAGCGCTTTTATCGGTTATAACTTTAGCAGCATGTTCTGGAAAATCAACTTCAGAATCTTCTGATAAAGCTTCAAGTTCTGTAGAAAAAACTTCTACTTCAAAGAGTTCATCAAGTAGCTCTGAAACTTCATCAAAAACAGCTAGTTCTGATCTAAAAACTCCAGAAATTGTTCTTTTGACAGATGAAGAAATTGACAATGCTAAAACAATCGGCGATATGAAAGCTCTTTTTGGTAAGTTGATTGACAACTATAAGAAATACATTACTGAAATCGGTAATAAAGTTCCAGAAGCTGGAAAAGAAGCATATAATCAACAAGTCCAACCAGCAATTGAGTCTATGGAAACTTCAAGAGAAACATTTAACAATACACTTTCAGCCGCTGGTCCGGATGATACAGTAGTTCCAGAACAAAGTCGTAATCTGTTTCTTCAACAGTTGAAAACAGGACGTGATGCTATGAAGCAGGCTATTGAAGGTGCTTATAAATCTCTTGCTCCGCTTATTTCTGGACAATAATATCTCAACAAAGTAGGTGATTGTCACCTGCTTTTTTTGTACTTAAAATTAATAGTTATAAAAGAGATAGCGTGTGACACATAAGAAGTAGATGAACTGTGATTGCTGGTGAGGAGTAAAAATCATAAACTATACCGTTTCTAAAATGATCCATAAGTTCTGGAAGATAAACCACCCAGAGGATGGTTTTCACGTTTTCAGTCAGTTTTTGATATACTAGATTCAAACTAAGCAGCCATTCATTTAAGGAGTGAAGATGAAACAAAGAATTGCCATTTTATCAGATATACACGGAAATACGACTGCCTTAGAAGCAGTCCTAAATGATGCTAAAGAGCTAGGAGCGACCGAATACTGGCTTCTGGGTGATCTTTTTCTTCCTGGACCGGGTGGAAATGATTTGATGGATCTTTTGGAAGGTCTGCCAATCACTGTAGCAGTCAGGGGAAATTGGGATGACTGTGTTTTAGAAGCTTTAGATGGTGTCTATGGCTTGGAAGATCCTCAAGAAATACAACTTTTGCGCCTAACTCAGTATTTGATGGAACGACTTGATACTCGCTATATTGACTGGTTGAGAAGTTTGCCACTTCTTGACAGGATTGAGGTGGATGGTTTGCGTTTTTCACTTAGTCATAACTTACCTGATAAAAACTACGGTGGAGCTTTACAGGTGACAAATGATACTTCAAATTTTGATCATTTGCTGGATGGGGAAACGGATATAGCCGTTTACGGTCATGTTCACAAGCAGTTGCTTCGTTATGGAAGTCAAGGACAACAAATTATTAATCCAGGTACGATTGGAATGCCCTATTTTGATTGGCCAGCTTTGAAAAATCACCGTGCCCAGTATGCCTTGTTAGAAGTTGAAGGCGGGGAACTGGTGAACATTCAATTCCGAAAAGTAGCTTATGACTATGAAGCGGAGTTAGAATTGGCCAAAGAAAAAGGACTTCCCTTTATTGAGATGTATCAAGAACTACGACGTGAAGATAACTATCCAGGACATAATAAGGAGCTGTTAACCTCCTTGATTAAGAAACATGGTTATATGGAGGATGTCAAAGATTTCCTGCAGAAAATAAAAAATGAAAGTTAAAGAGAGATGACCTTAAATTTTGACAAACATAGAGATCATTTGGAACAAGATATTCGAGAAGAACTTCAGAGTATTTATATAGACAAATTCAAAATACTAGACATTAAAGAGAATGTCCTGGGTCCCTATTGTCCGATCTTTTTATTTGAGATAAAGCTTGAGGACTATCAGGATAGATTAGATATTTTAGTTGATGGTAGTGATCTGATACTAGAGTGGGGAGAGGAAAAATACGCGATTCAGTATAAGTATGATCGCGAAAGTCTAAAGGAAGGACTGGAAAGAATTAAGCTCTATCTAGATCAACCAGAATTGATTTTTTCTGAGCCTCTGAGTCCTAAAAATGTTCATCTGAAGTCAAAAGGTATTGAAAGAATGATTGCTAATGTCTTTGAGGGGAAAACGAGAACCAACTGCTGGGAAAAATCGGACCAAAAGGATGGGGATTATAAAGCTCTTATCACGAATATCTTGCCTCGCTACCAGGCTTCTTTTACACTTGAGTTAACAGAACAACACTTTATCGTGAAATATATTTTTCCTCTCAAGGCTGGCATAGAAAGTCAAGGTTTGCAGATGCATCAGCCGATTGATTTAACCTCCTCAAATATGGCTTCTTTCTTGAGTCGATTTAAGGAATTTATAGAAGCTGAGTTGGAAAGTGGAGATAATGTAACTGACTCAATGTCTGTCTCCGAGCTCATTTTGACTGCTCCTCTTAAGCCTGATACTGTAGGGGCAAAGGTTTTACAAGTACAGAGGATTATCAGCACAAGCTTCACAAAGGACGTTTCTTTTTTTGAAACGACCAAGATGATGGAGGATGGTAGTCTTTATGAGGTTGATTTTTTTGCAAAATCCAACTTTTATTCGGCAATCTTTTCTATTACTTTGATCGGCAGGCACTTTTATCTTCACGTGACTAGGCCAAATAAAGCAGATTTGAAAGATCATTGGGATTTATTTGGTTACCCTTATGAGTTAACTGAGGAAAATCTTAGAAAAGTGATAAAGGTAGCTGAGACATATTTTGCTAGTCATCTAAAAAAAGAACAAAAGCCATCAAGTTCTAATATGAGTAAATCTCAACTAATCCATCAAATTAAAGCCCAAGCAAGAAAAAAGAATGAGGTGCTCGCGAAAGAAAAAGCAGACAAGGAAGTTTATTTGGGATTGAGAAAATTGTGGAAACTGCAGTTTCTGATTTTCTTTATCCTGATAATTATGGCGTTTGTCATAGAGGTTTATATGGCTGGAGCAGGTTATAAAGCCTTTAGAATGAGGATTCAGTTTAGTCGAGTATCTGTCCATAGTTTTTCGCTTCTCTTTATTACCATGTATGGCTTTTTGACACTCTATATCACTGGCTTGAAGATCAATGGATTTTTGAAGCAGTATCCTCGTTGGAAAGGTCTTCCGACCAAGGGAAGTGGTCTTCCTAAAAAGGAGACAGGTTTGATGTTCTTGGTGCTTTTTCTTGTTCTTTTTCTAGGGGCCATTGAATTGACCCTTCGAAAACCTGAACCAAAAGTGGAGATACCTAAGATAGATCAAAATTTAAACAAGGTTTTTGAGCAAGAAAGAAGCTCTAGTTATAGCGGTTTAATAAAGGGCTTAAGAGATTCAAGTAGCCAGAATGGAGAAAACGAAACCTCTACTACAGAATAATCTTATTAAGTAGTAAGGGCTGATAGTTCTTTCTTATAGAGAATGAAAAACCTCTGCAAACTCTTACAAAATATGATAAAATGAAGCTAGTATATTAAGAAAAGGAAGAGACCTATGAAATTTCTAGAACTCAATAAAAAGCGTCACGCAACCAAGCATTTCAATGATAAGCCTGTGGATCCAAAGGATGTCCGTACAGCGATTGAAATTGCGACTTTGGCACCTAGTGCCCACAATAGCCAGCCATGGAAATTTGTAGTAGTACGAGAACGCAATCAAGACTTAGCAGAAATTGCTTTTGGCTCTAACCAAGATCAGGTTAAAGAAGCACCAGTGACCATAGCACTCTTTACGGATACAGATTTGACCAAGCGGTCTCGTAAGATTGCACGTGTGGCTGGAGTTAAAAATTTCTCTGATGAGCAGCTTCAATTCTACATGCAGAATCTACCAGCTGAGTTTGCGCGCTATAGCGACCAACAAAAGAGTGATTACTTGGCCCTTAATGCTGGTCTGGTAGCCATGAATCTTGTTCTGGCTTTGACTGACCAAGGTATCGGATCTAACATTATTTTAGGTTTTGATAAATCTAAGATTAATGAAGTTTTGGAGATTGATGAGCGTTTCCGTCCGGAACTCTTGATTACGGTTGGTTATACTGATGAAAAGTTAGAGCCTAGCTATCGTTTGCCAGTTGACGAGATCATTGAAAAACGTTGATACAGCTGCATTGATTTAAATCGAATTAGAGATTGGGGTAATATAATGACAATTGATTTTAAAGCAGAAGTTGAAAAACGCAGAGAAGCTCTCTTGGCCGATCTGTTCAGCCTTTTGGAAATTAACTCAGAACGTGATGACTCCAAGGCGGACAAGGAACATCCTTTTGGACCTGGACCTGTTCAAGCTCTGCATAAGTTTTTAGAAATCGCTGAGCGCGATGGCTATGAAACCAAAAATGTGGACAATTATGCTGGTCACTTTACTTTTGGTGAGGGTGAAGAAGAACTGGGAATCTTTGCCCACATGGATGTGGTCCCTGCTGGAAGTGGCTGGAATACAGATCCTTACAAACCTGAAATCATTGATGGTAAGCTATATGCGCGTGGTTCATCAGATGATAAAGGGCCAACTATGGCTTGTTACTATGGTTTGAAAATTATCAAAGAATTGGGATTACCAGTATCTAAGCGTGTGCGCTTTGTGGTGGGGACAGACGAGGAATCTGGTTGGCAAGACATGGACTATTATTTCAAGCATGTTGGTCTGCCTGAACCAGACTTTGGTTTCTCACCAGATGCGGAATTTCCAATTATTAACGGAGAAAAAGGGAATATCACCGAGTACCTCCATTTTGGAAATGATAACACTGGTAATGCTAAACTTCATAGCTTTACAGGTGGCCTCCGTGAAAATATGGTGCCAGAGTCTGCAACAGCAGTTGTATCTGGACAATTACCAGATCTGGCTGGTCTCTTAGATGCCTTTGCCAAGGAACACAAGCTTCAGTATGAAATTTCAACTGTTGATGAAAAAACTTATACCATTACGATCATTGGTAAGTCTGCTCATGGGTCAACTCCTGAAGATGGGATCAATGGTGGGACCTACTTGGCCCTCTTGTTGAACCAATTTGACTTTGGTGGTGCTGCCAAGTCTTATCTGGAAGTGGCAGCTCGAGTACTGCACGAGGACTTTGCTGGTGAGAAGTTAGGAATTGCTTATACAGATGCTAAAATGGGCTCTCTCAGCATGAATGCTGGTGTCTTCCATTTTGACAGTGCTAAGTCAGACAATACTATTGCTCTGAACATCCGTTACCCGCAAGGAACTGATCCGAAAGCGATTCAGAACGGTCTTGAAAAAGTTGCTGGTGTTGTGTCAGTAAGTCTATCTGACCACGGACACACTCCACACTATGTCCCAGCAGATGATGAATTGGTAGCAACTCTTTTGAGTGTTTATGAAAAACAAACAGGTCTCAAGGGACATGAGCAAGTCATTGGTGGTGGAACCTTTGGCCGTCTTTTGAAGCGTGGTGTGGCTTTTGGTGCTATGTTCCCAGACTATGTCAACACTATGCACCAAGCTAACGAGTTTACAGATGTAGAAGACCTTTTCCGTGCTGCGGCCATTTACGCAGAAGCTATCTACGAATTAATCAAATAAAAAAGAAGAACTCGTTTGGTCTTTCCAAATGAGTTTCTTTGCAAGGAGATATCATGCGAACAATAGAGGATATTGCTAAGGCCATCATGGCCGACCCAGAAAATCAAGAATACACAAAGCAGGGAATCAAGCCACTCTTTGCGGCACCAAAGAATGCTCGAATTAACATTGTTGGTCAAGCACCGGGGCTTAAAACTCAAGAGGCTGGACTTTACTGGAAAGACAAGAGTGGTGACCGACTGAGAGAATGGCTGGGTGTCGATGAAGAAACTTTTTATAATTCTGGTTACTTTGCAGTTTTGCCCATGGATTTTTATTTCCCAGGTCATGGAAAGTCTGGGGACTTACCACCTCGTAAGGACTTTGCAGATAAATGGCATCAACCTATTTTAGATCTTTTGCCAGATATTGAGCTGACTATTTTGATTGGTCAGTATGCACAGAAATACTATCTGCATCAAAAAGGAAATATCAAGTTGACTGAGACGGTCCAACGTTATAAAGACTATTTGCCTGACTTTTTTCCTTTAGTTCATCCATCGCCCCGCAACCAAATCTGGATGGCTAAAAATCCTTGGTTTGAGGCTGAAGTAGTGCCAAAATTGCAAGCATTAGTACAAAAGATTATTCATCAATAAAGGGGAAAAACTATGGATGCATATCAACAAGTGGCTAACAAGTTGCAAGAGTTGGGGATCACTTTTGATGTGGTGGAGCACCCACCTGCATTTACGACAGAGCAGGCGGATAGCTATATTGAAGGCATGGAAGGCGTTCGGACTAAGACCATGTTTTTGACCAACAAGAAGAAAACCCAGTATTATCTTCTGATTATGGATGACAAGAAAAATCTGGATATGGACCTATTTAAAGAGCTAGTTTCAGCCAACCGTATTCGCATGGCTTCAGCGGATTCCCTCTATGAAAAAATGCAGTTGTCACCAGGAACGGTATCACCTTTTGGCCTGCTTAACAATGAGGAGA
Organism: Streptococcus sp. 2_1_36FAA; assembly: GCF_000161955.2. Taxonomy (NCBI): domain Bacteria; kingdom Bacillati; phylum Bacillota; class Bacilli; order Lactobacillales; family Streptococcaceae; genus Streptococcus; species Streptococcus sp. 2_1_36FAA. Next base: position 359,705 of record NZ_KI391974.1, on the reverse strand, counting down.
AGGACATTCAAGTTTATTTTGATAAGGACATTGTATCAGAGGATATCATGACTTTCCATCCCAATACCAATGAAAAGACCATCTTTGTCTCTACAATAGATTTGTTTAAGTTCCTGCAAGATTTGGGATATTCTTATGAAATCTTAGAGCTTTAGTCAGCTTTTTCTGAGATTGCGGACTATTTAAAACAGAAGAGGAGGGCAGAAGATGGCCTCAAGCAAAGAATATTTGTTCTTCATTTTGGAGCAGTTATCTGATTTAGATGAGATCAGCTATCGGGCTATGATGGGGGAGTATATTATTTATTACAAAGGGAAAATAGTCGGTGGCATCTATGATGATCAGCTCTTGATCAAACCAGTCAAAGCGGCTCAGAAATATATGTCTGAAGCTGTGTTGGTGTCTCCTTACCCAGGTGCTAAAGAAATGCTACTGGTAGACAATTTGGACAGTAAAGACTACCTAACCACCTTATTTAAAGCTATGTTTGATGAGCTTCCCGCCCCAAAAGCTAAAAGAAAAAATAAGTAGTAATAAACCAGTTTCTGATCAAACTAGTTTTTTGTCATAATGAAATGCTTCTTAACAGGATTGTAAGTGTTTTACAGTGGAAACTAAATCTTTGACAGCTATTATTCTATTTAATATAATTAGAAAATAGTTCTATATCGTAGATTATAAAGGAGGAAAAATGACGAAACAGGTTAACTGTGGTTTTTATATCGGGAAGATCCACAGATTATCCAACCGACTCATGAATCGGATATTACTGGACCAAGAGATTCAGGATTTTAATGGTGAACAAGGACGGATTCTTCATGCTTTGTGGCAGCAAGATCGACTGAGCCAAACGCAACTAGCAAATAAGACAGGTCTTACACTCAATACTCTAACCAAGATGTTAGAGCGGATGATGGAGATGAATCTAGTTGAACGTTGTCCCCATGAAAAGGATAAGCGAAAGAAAGTCATTTGTTTGACTGATCATGCTAAGAGTTTGAAAGATGATTATGATCGAATTTCTAAGGAAATGACAGAGATCATATATCAAGATTTTTCTCCAAAAGAAGCAAAAGATTTTGAATCTTGTCTTGAAAAAATTCTGCTCAATTTGGAGAGAGTAGAAAAAGAAGAAGTATGAGTGAGCCTATAGTATTATCTTGAATTTAAAAATATTTTGCTTCAGTTGGGATGCATTCAAATATAAAATACCTTCTATTGACTCTTACAGCTTTTGATTTCCATCATGAGCATTGTCGGTTGAGTTAAGTCTAAGTTTGATTAGTTACACTATCCAAAAAAGGGAGGTGATCCTATGAAAAAAATGAGAGCTATTGTTATTTATGAGCCGGGAGGACCAGAAAAACTTCTATTAGAAGAAAGACCCATTCCTGAATTACGAGAAGGATGGACTTTAGTTAAGGTTAGAGGATTTGGAATAAACCATTCAGAAATCTTTACACGGCAAGGCTTGTCACCTAGTGTTAGCTTCCCTAGAATTTTAGGTATTGAATGTGTTGGCCAGGTGGCTGAGACGACTCGGACAGATTTAGAGATTGGTCAGAAAGTAGTTTCCATCATGGGAGAAATGGGGCGAGCTTACGATGGTTCATATGCTGAGTACGTTCTCCTGCCAAATGGTCAGGTTTATCCTATCGAAACCAGTTTGTCTTGGGCTGAGTTAGCTGCAGTTCCTGAAACCTATTATACAGCTCTTGGCTCTTTAAAAAATTTGCATATTAAGCCCGAAGATAAGATTTTAGTCCGTGCGGCAACCAGCGGTGTTGGTCTAGCGTTTGCTCGCCTTGCCAAGGCTCAGTTTCCTGATGTTCATATCGTTGGTTCGGTTCGAAGTGGCTCTAAACAATTTTTACTTAAGCATCAAGCTTATGATGACATTGTTATTGATCAAGATGGTCGTTTGGAGACTGAGGAGCAGTTCGATAAAATTCTAGAGTTGGTAGGTCCATTGACTATTAAGGATTCATTTGATCATATTGCTCCGGGCGGAATTATCTGCGTAACTGGTCTCTTAGGGGGACAGTGGGAGCTAGAAGGCTTTAACCCAATTGAAGAAATAAAGAATAATAGTTTTATGACGACTTTTCATTCAGCTCAAGTCAACCAAGAATTGATGGATGAGTTGTTTGATTATATAGACCGATACCAGGTAGATGTTTCCCCGAGGCGCGTTTTTTCCTTGGAAGAAGTGCCCGAAGCACATGCATATATTGAAGGGAAGACAGGTTTTGGTAAGGTTGTAATTATCAATGAAAATAAAAAGGAGAAGTATGATGAAAAAGATTAGTGCGAAAGAATTACAAGATCTTTTACAGACTGAAAAGATTGAATTGATTGATGTTCGTGAAGTAGATGAGTTTGCGAATGGGCATGTAGCTGGCGCTCGCAATTTGCCTCTTAGTGGCCTAGCAGAAAACTATCTCAGTCTAGATAAGACGATTTCCTATCATGTCATCTGTCAAAAAGGAGGTCGGTCTGCCCGGGCATGTGAATTTTTGGAAGGCCAAGGTTATCAAGTGACCAATGTAGAGGGCGGAGTCGAAGCTTATCCAGATGAATTGACGCAATAGAAATTTTGAGAAGACCACTAAAATTCATTGAATTTTTGGTGGTCTTTTTGTAGAATGTAGGTAAGAATTTCTCTTGTTTTATATGTCTTGTGAATGGAGGATCTTTTCCTATGAAAATGAAAACAATAGCTTATTTATTGCTTGGCTTCTCTGCCTTTACATTAGTTGCTTGTTCACTTGATAAGAAAGCTAAGGAAAGTTCTAAGACGTCAGGATCAACTTCTGTTCAAAAGAAAGAGCAATCTTCTGTCAATCAGCAAATAGAAAATCAAGCAGAAGATAAGAAAACAAATAAAAAACAAAAGGATGCAGAGCTTTCTTATAACGGAAGTTATTATAGTCTACAAGGAAAGTATGAGGAGATCCTGATTGTAAATAAAAAGTACCCCCTCTCTTCTCATTACAATCCTGGAGAAAATCCCACTGCCAAGGCAGCCTTACTCAAGTTGATTGCGGACATGAAAGCCGCTGGTTATGCTGTAAGTGACCAATACAGTGGCTTTCGTAGTTATGATACTCAGCTGGAACTTTACCAAAATTATGTCAATCGAGATGGAAAGGAGGCTGCCGATCGTTATTCAGCCAGACCTGGATACAGTGAACACCAGTCTGGTTTAGCCTTTGACCTGATTGATACAGAAGGAAATCTGCTGGAAGAACCCGGTGCCAGTCAGTGGCTTTTGGATAATGCCTCCAATTATGGATTCATTGTGCGCTTCTTAAAAGGTAAGGAAACTTCAACAGGCTATATGGCAGAAAGCTGGCATCTGCGTTATATTGGACAAGAAGCTAAGGAGATTGCTGATTCAGGTAAATCATTAGAAGAATACTTTGGTATTACCGGAGGAGATTATCAAGATTGATCGAATGTGGCTTCGTCTTTTCTATAGGTCATTATAAAATAAAACAAGGAGGACAAATTTATGAAATTTTACAAAATTGATCCATCAATTGATGTTGTTGAGACACCCGTTGAAGAAAGAGGTCGTTTGATCCGTCATCTTCATTTGGCAAAAGGAAAACAGATTCCTGAACATAAGGCTGATGCATTAGTGACAGTAGTTTGCTTGGAAGGCAAGGTGAATTTTACTGCTTTAGGAGAAACTGTTCAAATGCTTCCAGGAACTTTTCTTACAATGGAACCCAATGAACTGCACAGTTTATATGGTGTGGAAGAAAGCCATGTCCTAGTCATTCAGCAATTGATTTATTAAAAACAAAAAAGTCTGATGTAAAACATCAGACTTTTTTTATCGAGTTCTAAGGTGGATTAAATAAAGAGAAGTGGATCTTCTAGTTATGGATTGGTAGTTACAAGACCTTGTTCATTAAAGGTATATTGTTTGCCATTGATTAGAAGAGTTTCACTGTGAGCCATTTTCCCATCTTCTTTAAGGTAATACGAACCTTGCCAAGCATTTGAGAGCATGGATCCATCTTCAGTTGCAAAGTAATACCATTCGTCAGCGATCTGTTGCCAACCAGTTAACATTTCCCCGTTTACTGGATTAAGATAATAAGATTTTCCGGCATCTCCTATTTGGTGAAGTCCTGTTAGCATATAGCCATCAATCGGTTGAAAATAATACCATTTTCCTTGAATATTTTGCCAGCCTGTGAGCATGCTTCCGTCTGTTGGATTAAAATAATACCAGGCTGGTCCTTCATGGTTACCAGCACCTGTTAATTGTTGCCATCCAGTCTGCATATCCCCATTTTTATCATGGAAATAATAACATTCACCGTTTTCACCCACCTGCTGGACTCCAGTTAGCATATAACCTTCAGCAGGATCAAGATAGTACCACTTGCCTTTAATATTCTGCCATCCAGTTTTCATATCTCCGTTTTCTGGGTCGAAATAATACCAAGATCTTTCTTTGTAGTATCCAAAACCATCTAACTCTTGCCAGCCAGTCAGCATATAGCCGTTGACGTTGAAGAAATAATACCTTCCATTAATTTGTTGCCATTGATTTCTGGGAAAACTACTATCTGGATATTTGTACCACCAACCCTTCTTATCTTTAATCCACTGTCCATCTGTGTGATTAGTGATTTGCGGTCGAATCTGTTGGGCTTGAACAGAAATACCATCTTGTGTCACCAAAGTTGTTAATAGACCAACTAGCAATAGAAGCTGTACAAGGAATAGCGTGCGACGTTTCATTTTTTCCTCCTTCAAAGGTTTCAGCTGGAGTGAAATAAAAATTTCACAGAGAGAAGTGTTACTGCAGTTAAGATAACATATTTTCTTTTATTCTTCAAACAAACAGAAATGTCTAATTTATTCAAGCATATTTATTATTTGCATTTGTAAGCAAAAATAAACGAGTCTATCTAGATAGCCTTAAAATAAGCATTTATAAGAATGTAATATTCTTCTATTTTAGATAAATATTTAAAATAACGAATCTTTCAAAAATTAGTGATATATTAAAAGCATATTTTATTTCATGTATAAAACAAAAATAAACACTGTTTTATAGCTATAATACCTTTTAGTATGAAATAGCTTCACTAATCAAACTATAAAAGCGCTTACTATTTTAATTACAAATAAAATTTAGGATTATCTCTTAAAAAATCAGAAAATTGCATGTAAAATAAAACAAAAACGAACATAGATAAAAAATAGAATTACATTAAGAACAATATTGAAAAAAATAATTTTGAAAATAAGAACAAATTTCTTGCTTTGCCTAAATTTTTGTGTTATAGTTTAGGTCGATGTGAAATATGCATAAAAAAGAATTTTTTAGCAATATAGATGTCGGGCGAATTTTCTCATCTGTCAAATTATTTGTCTCAAAAGTTTACGTGAAACTGACTGATTAAAATATGATTGATGTTGATCTAAAGATTTTATGTCCAAGATGTCTTATTTACTGAAGAATTATTTTTTGTCATGGCACGTCTAAAATATAAGATCATTTTAAAAGATAAATGAATGATTTTGGAGGTTTATTATAATGTCGAAACGTTTAAGATTTTTATCTTGTTCAGTCTTAGCTGCAGCAGCAGTGATTCCAGCTTTTTCTGGAAATACTGTTCAGGCCGCTGACTACTATGGTTATAGTTCTCGCTATAGTAACTTATACCAACCAGGTGTTAATTACTGGAATACTGGCTTCACAAGTCGCCGTAATACAGTAACTAACAGCCGTACTAGTCGTCATAGCAGTCGTCGTAACTCTCGTTACAACAACTACAGCTATGGTTACAATAACTATGGCTACGGATATGGCTATGGCTATGGTTACAATAACTACTATTTAGGTTCTAATATTTGGGATTATTACTATCCAAATTACAACTACAATAACTATGGTTACAATGGTTGGAACAACTACAACAACCTAGTAAACGATGAAAACTATATCTACTGGAATGGTAATCACTACTACCGTATGAACGATGGTAGCTACCGTATTTACCGTGACGGTGAATGGAAACCATTGACAAACAATAGCAACAACAACTCATCATCTAACAATTTGGAAAACGATCCTCATTACCGTTATGAAAATGGCTACCATTACTATGTATTAGAAAATGGTGACTATTACTATTACCAAGATGGTAAATGGGTATTGGTTAAGACTTCAACAAACAATTCAACGACTCCATCACCTCAAGCTCAGCCGGAAACTCCAAGTACAGAACAACCAGCTGAAGATCCAAAACCAGCACAACCTGCAGAGGATCCAAAACCAGAAGTTCCAACCCCAACTCCAGCACAACCTGAGGCTCCAACTCCAGCACCTAGCGATAAGCCTGAAGAGCCTACTACACCTGCTGAACCAAAACCAGAACAACCAACAACTCCAAGTGTTGATTTACCAGAAAATCCGCCAATTAACGGTGCTGATAGTGAGTTTGATCCATTTAATCCAAAACCAGCACAACCAGCAGAAGATCCAAAACCAGCGCAACCAGATCAACCAGCAACACCTGGAAATTCAGGTTTGGTGACAACTGATGAACCTAGTGAAAACCAAATCCCTGATTATGTTGAAAAACCAGCAGAAGGACTTGAGCACTTGGCATGGGCACCAAATGGGCAAACTCCTAAATTGGTTTACCCACCAGGAAAACCAGGTGATAAAGCCCTTAAGAATGATAAAAACTACTACTTCGATGGTAGCACACATTACTACTATGTACCATCTAACTCAGACCGTACAGGTTATTCAGCATATTGGAAGTGGATTGGACAAAAATGGAAACTTCAAGGTATGACAGATCCAAACGATCCAGGTATTGATCCAAAACTTCACAAAAATACTGCTGACGATGAGTACATGTACAGTGATCAAAACTCTAGCGTGAAACTCTACTCAACAAACTTGGTAACTACTGCCAAAGCTGGTCAACCATTGCCATTCAAGAACGTTGAAGAGTTCAAGAAATACGTTATCGAAAAAATGAATCCTAAATTCCTTGATAACGCTGGATGGGATGCTAAAGCTGAGTGGGAAATCGAAGATGCAGATATCTTTGAAAAGACTAAAGAAAACCCATATGCTAAGGACTATGTCTTGATTGCAAACCTCAAGAGTGGTGTTGAGGACAAGAAATACAGTGACGTAGAATTTGGTTATGTGAAGTTTGTTTACCGTGTTGAAGCGACAAACGATACAAACTATGACTATGTTTCAAAAGCGAAAGAAGCTTTCGCTAAAATCAATGAAACTCGTAAAGCTCAAGGTTTGAAAGAGTTGACTTGGTCAGAAGACATTTATCAAAACCAAGCACTTCCGAAAGTAAACGAAATTTCACGTCAATACGATAGCGCTGGCTTTGTCGGACGTCGTGATGAAGATGCAGCTACTGTCGTTAAGAAATGGGCGAACAGTGGTTTGAGAGAATTGCTTCTTGATCCAAACGTAACTGAAGGAGCTGTAGCGACAGTCGTAGATGGAAACGGTGTATACTACTGGACTTACAACTACAAATAATCAATCTTTTCCTAATGATTTCACTTAATTAACTAGAAAATCCCTTAAGATCAAATTCTTAAGGGATTTTTGTTCTAAACCTTTAGTAGTATATATGCAAAAAACACAAAAAAAATAGGATAATATTTATGTTTTTGTTTGACTAAGAGATTAGATGGGGATAAAATATTATATAGAGGAGGAGTAGACTATCATTGTTTTTATTACAAAGGAGTATAAGTAATGAAATCAAAAAGAAAGTATCTATCGAGAGTGATGCTGTTTAGTTCTGCCTTAGTATTAGCTTTTCTTGCTACAAATACTGCTCAGGCAGAGGAACATAATGACGTATTTTATTCTCGCTATCGTCCAGGATTTAACTATTATAATCCGCGAGTCAGAAATAACTATAATTACGGTCGATACCCTGGTTATTACAATCCATGGTATAACTATAATGTCTTTTATTGGAATGGAAATTACTACTATAAAAACCAAAACGGAGACTATTATGTCTACAAGAATGGTAGGTGGGAACTCTATTACCAAGATGGCTTTAATAAACTGAAGAATGATCCGCATTATCGTTATGAAAATGGCTATCACTATTATGTGTTGGATGATGGTTCATACTATTACTATGAAAATGGTAAGTGGGTTTATGTTAAGAAAGCAGCAGATCCAACTCCAGAACCAGATCCGACTCCAGATCCTAAGCCAGATCCTGAAACACCTAAGCCAGAGAAGCCTGATTGGGCACCAAATCCAAATATAGATTATAGTAAATTGCCAAAACCTCTCTACAGACCTGATGACCCTCGGATGAAGAATGATCCTCGCTTTGTAGATGATAACGGCACCTATTATTACCGAGTCCATCTTGGAGACGAAAACCCTGATGGTATCGATGGATATTACAAGTGGATGGGCGACCGCTGGAAACTATTTAATGGAACGGATCCAGACGATCCGGCTCTTGATCCAAATAATCATTCTAATCCAAAGGACGATGAATATAATTATGATGATAATGCTTCTACAGTTAAACTATACTCAGAGAATCTAGTTGGTACTGGTAAAGCAGGAGATCCTCTTCCATTCAAGAGCAAGGAAGAATTCATCTCTTATGTTCAGCAACATCTGGCACCAAAAATGATAGATAATGCAGGCTATGACTGTAAGGTTACATATGAACTTGAAGAAGAAGATGTCTTTAATCAAGCAGTGGATCATGCTTGGGCTAGAGATTACGTTTTGACAGCATATTTGACAAGTAGCGTCAAAGGATATGAAAAGACAGAATTTGGCCATGTGAAGTTTATTTATCGTGTGGAAAAAACTGAAAACTCAAACTTCCCTAATATTGATAAGGCTAAAGCTGCTTTTGCAAAATTAAATGCGGAACGTAGAAGACTTGGCTTACAAGAACTAACATGGTCTGATGAACTTTATAACAATCAATCTTTACCAACAGCTCAGAAACTTTCTGTCAATTATGATAGTAGCGCTGGTATCACCTTCCGTCGAGAAGAAAATGCTGAAGTAGTTGCTAACAAATGGCTAAACTCAGGAAATAGAGAATTGATTCTAAATCCTGATGCCAAAGAAGGTGCAGTTGCCTGTGTACAAGCAGGTGATGGTACATATTATTGGGTGTTTAATTATAAATAAAATAAATGAATATAATGGTCTATTCCTTTAACCGAGAACTTCCTCCATCTTTTAGATGGAGGAAGTTTTATATTGCTAAAAGCAAAACAAAAACCACTTCCGATTAATCGGAAGTGGCTTGAATTCAATAATCGAATGTATTGAATAGATGTTCTTATTTGAGACCGTATTTTTTGTTGAAACGATCCACACGTCCATCTGCTTGAGTGAACTTTTGACGTCCAGTATAGAATGGGTGTGAGTCTGATGAAATTTCAACACGGATCAATGGGTAAGTTTCCCCTTCGAATTCAACTGTTTCGTTTGAACGCTTAGTTGAACCACTAAGGAATTGGTAACCAGTTGAAGTATCCATGAAGACAACAGGACGGTATTCTGGGTGAATATCTTTTCTCATTTTAAAAAATTTCCTTTCTGCCATGGTCTCTTTGCGAGCCATAGATTAGTTACTTTGATAGTTTATCAAATTTCATTTGCTTTGACAAGCCTTTTCGCTCATTTTCTTTGCTTTTTGGCTAATTCTTTTAATTCTTGGAAGATTTCTTCATTTTCTTCTAGTGAATAGGAGTTGGCGCCACTAGCTAAGGGATGTCCTCCGCCATGATGATTTTTTGCGACTTCATTGATTGGAATGAATTTGCTGCGCAATCGTACACGGAAATGACCGCTTTCTTGTTCAACAAAGATTCCCCACAACTTGACGTCCTCAATTCGACCAGGAGTTGCGACAATATCTGCAGTTTCAGCATCTGTCAGTTGGTGCGCTTTTAGTAAATCCTGAGTGATGATGACACGTGCAGCACCATTTTCATCAAGTTCAAGATGATCGTAAACATAGCCTTGAAGCTTGGCAACTTTATAGCTGAAAGAGTCCATTTTCCGAGCCAGCGTAGCAAAATCAAAGGGATATTCCCTTAATTGACTAGCGACTTGTAAAGTCCGAGCGGTAGTAGCAGGGTAAAGAAAACGTCCCGTGTCACCAGTAATTCCAGCGTAGAGGAGTTTAGCGATATATGCATCCATTTTTAGGTGATTGTCTAAAGCGAATAAAGAAATTAGTTCGCAGGTGCTACTTGAATTGGTATCAACCCACGCTAAATCACCATAAACGTCGTCATTAGGATGATGGTCTATCTTAATCAAAAAGGATCCATTTGGATAACGTTTATCATCAATTCGAGCTGTATTAGCAGTGTCGCATACGATAACCAAGGAGTTTTCATAATCTTGATCTGAGACATCGTCCATCTGGGCTAGCCAGGTTAAACTTGGTTCATCGTATCCAGTTACTTTAACTATTTTTTCAGGGAAATTTAGCTGAAGGAGCTTTTGTAAGCCGACTTGGCTACCTAAAGCATCAGGGTCCGGATTTACATGGCGATGAATAATAATCGTTTTATATTCCTTTATCTTTTGTAAGATTTGATGTTGAATTGTCATAGAAAAAATTGTTCCTTCTTGCTTAGAGTTATTGTTTAATTGTAACACAAGATTTCTATTTTTAAAATGAAAAATATGTGCTATAATTATCAATAGAAGATATTTTGGAGGAAACTATGGCTTTAGCAAAAATTGTATTTGCAAGTATGACAGGTAATACAGAAGAAATCGCTGATATCGTTGCTGATAAGTTAAGAGATTTAGGTTTAGATGTTGATGTTGATGAGTGTACGACAGTTGATGCTTCAGATTTTCTAGAAGCAGACATTGCTATTGTGGCGACCTATACGTACGGTGATGGAGAATTACCTGACGAAATCATGGATTTCTATGAAGACTTGGCTGATTTGGATTTATCTGATAAGATTTATGGTGTCGTTGGCTCAGGTGATACTTTCTACGACGAATTCTGTAAAGCAGTAGATGACTTTGATGCTGTTTTCGTTTCAACTGGTGCAACAAAAGGTGCTGAAAATGTTAAGGTTGATTTAGCAGCAGAAGAAGATGATATTGAAAATCTGGAGAATTTCGCTGCTAGCTTAGCTGCAAAAGTAAGCTAAGATATTTCCTAAAAAGTATAGAATAGTCAAAAGACGGAATATATGGGAAGGAAGAGAGGATTTGTTGTTCTCTCTTTTTTTCTTTAGTTTCATCGGGAGTTTTTCTGTAAAAAATGCTACAATAAGAAGATAAAAGAAAAGGAGAGAAGGATGGAACCTAAAGAAAAAGAATTTAGCATGAGTTGGTTTTTTAGATGGTTTTTGGATAATAAAGCCATTACGGTTTTCTTAGTTTGTTTATTGATTGGACTCAATCTCTTGGTCTTGAGTAAAATTAGTTTTGTTTTCACCCCTATTATTGAGTTTATTTCGGTTATTATGTTACCAGTGATTCTGGCAGGTTTGCTCTATTATTTGCTCAATCCTCTGGTAGACATGATGGAAAAGCGGAAGATCAATCGTTTAGTAGCTATTACGATTGTTTTTGTATTGATTACTGTGCTTTTGATTTGGGGTTTGGCAGTTGTCATTCCAAACCTTCAGACTCAGATTGTTAGCTTTTTTAGGAACATGCCTGCTTATCTCAAGCAATCTAAAAAAATAATTGATGATTTACTGGATAGCCGCTTGTCTGAAGAGTTTCGTCCACAGATTGAGCAAGTTACGGATAATATTTCTTCTCAATTAACTACTTGGGCAAGTAACTTTTCTGCTCGGGCAGTTAACTGGGCAAGTAACTTTGTCAGTGCTGCTTCTCAAGTTATTGTTGCTGTCATTATTATGCCTTTCATTCTATTCTACCTCCTTCGAGATGGGAAAAATTTGAAAGGCTATGTAACTCAGTTCCTACCTAAGAAATTACGTGAGCCGGTTGGTCAAGTTTTGTCTGAAGTGAATAGTCAGTTAGCTAATTATGTTCGCGGACAGATAACTGTTGCAATCATTGTTGCCTTTATGTTTATGATTCTCTTTAAGATTATTGGCCTGCGCTATGGAGTGACCTTAGCAGTCGTGGCCGGTGTTCTCAACTTGGTTCCGTATTTAGGAAGTTTTTTAGCTATGTTACCAGCGCTTGTTTTGGGACTGATTGCGGGACCTGTTATGCTCTTGAAAGTTATCATTGTCTTTATTGTGGAGCAAACAATAGAAGGACGTTTTGTCTCTCCTCTTATTTTAGGTAGTCAATTAAGTATTCATCCGATTACTATTCTCTTTGTACTCTTAACATCTGGATCAATGTTTGGAATTTGGGGTGTCTTATTGGGAATTCCAGTCTACGCTTCTGCAAAAGTGGTGATTACAGCTATCTTTAAGTGGTACAAAGTAGTGAGTGGTTTGTATGATGATGAAGTAGAGGAAGAAGTAAGTGAAAAATAGTGAGAAAATGCTGTCTGCCATTGAGGCTCAGGATTTAGTGCAAGCAGAACAGTGGTTTGAAAAAGCCTTGTTAGAGGATAGTGATTCTATCTTATTGGACCTAGCAGAATATTTAGAAAGTATCGGCTTCTTTTTACAAGCCAAGCGTATCTATAATAAACTGGCTCCCCTTTATCCGCAGGTTAATCTAAATTTGGCAGCTATTGCCAGTGAAGATGGAGACTTAGAGGAAGCTTTTGGCTACTTGGAAGAAGTCAGATCGAACGATCCGTGGTATGTCAATGCTCTTTTGATTAAGGCAGATTTATACCAGATGGAAGGTCTGCCTGATGTAGCGCGTGAGAAACTAGTTGAAGCCAGTCAATTAAGTGACGATCCTATCATTACCTTTGGAATGGCTGAAATAGATTTCGAATTAGGCAATTTCACACAGGCGATCAAGGAATATGCCAGTCTTGATAATCGGACAATTTATGAGCAGACAGGGATCTCAACCTACCAGAGAATAGGGGTGAGCTATGCTAGCTTAGGAAAGTTTGAAGCTGCCATTGAATTTCTTCAAAAGGCTATCGAATTAGAATATGACGAATCTGCAGTATTTGAATTGGCCGTGATCCTTTACGATCAAGAAGACTATCAGAAGGCGAATCTCTATTTCAAGCAATTGGACACTCTTTCACCGGATTTCGAAGGTTATGAATATATCTATGCACTGTCTCTTCATGCAGACCATCAAGCTGAGGAGGCTCTATTCATGGCTCAGCAAGGTTTGAATAAAAATCCGTTTGATAGCCAGCTAGCACTATTAGCCTCGCAAGTTTCCTATGAACTTCATGATACTGAAAAAGCAGAGAGCTATCTATTAGATGCCTGGGATAATGCTGATGATTTAGAAGAGCTAGCTCTGCGCCTGACTAACCTTTATCTAGAACAGGAGAGATATGAAGATATTCTTGCTTTGGAGGATCAGGATTGGGATAATGTGTTGACTCGATGGAACATAGCTCGAAGTTATCAGGCTTTGGAGAACATAGAAAAAGCTCGAGAGCTCTATGGAGAATTGCATAGGGATTTGAGAGATAATCCAGAATTTTTGGAAGAATACATTTACCTGTTGAGAGAATGTGGCGAGCTTGAAAGAGCCAAACAAGAAGCTCAGCACTATTTGAGTCTGGTGCCAGATGACAGTGCAATGCAAGAATTTTATGATAGCCTAGACTGTTAAATTTTTTATAATTAATTGTAAAAGCATATCATCTAGATATGTTTTTTTGCAATTATAAAATTTTGTGTTATACTAATTTTGCTTTATAAGAGAAGATGAAAGAAGAGTAGAGGATTAAAAATGTTTGAACCAGTTAAATTATTTCAATATAATACTTTGGGTGCATTGATGTCTGGTCTTTATGGTGGGACAATGACGATTGGTGAGTTGCTTCACTATGGTGATTTAGGTATAGGTACTTTGGATTCTATTGACGGCGAGCTGATTGTTTTAGATGGTAAGGCTTATCAAGCTAAGGGATCTGGAGAAGTGCCAGAAGTAGTTGAGGTGGATCCGTCAGAGAAGGTTCCTTATGCAGCGGTAGTCCCTCACAAGGCAGAGGTGATTTTCCGCCAGCGTTTTGAAATGAATGATAAGGAGCTGGAGGAGAGAATTGAGTCCTATTATGATGGGGAAAATCTTTTTCGTTCCATCAAGATTCATGGCGACTTTTCTCATATGCGAGTTCGCATGATTCCTAAGTCAACGTCAGACCGAAAGTTTGCAGAAGTTGCTGTTAACCAACCTGAATACAGCAAGGAAAATGTAACTGGGACAATCGTTGGTATCTGGACACCAGAGATTTTTCATGGAGTCAGCTTAGCAGGTTATCATCTTCATTTTGTATCAGACGATTTAAGCTTCGGTGGACATGTCATGGACTTTGTAATCAAAGAGGGTATTGTTGAACTTGGAGCAATTGACCAGTTAGATCAACGTTTCCCTGTTCAGGATCGTGACTATCTATTTGCCAAATTCAATATGGATGAAATGAAAGAAGATATTGATCAAGTAGAATAATAAGATAAATTCCTTGGCCAGCAGCCTAAATTTAGGTTAGTTTGGTCAGGGCTTTTATTTTGTAAGATAAAGGAGAATAATAGGGATTTAATCAATGCGATTTTATAGATCAAGTAAGTAAATTGTATCAATTCATTTCTAATGTTCATACTGTCAAGTATAGGCTAGACAATTTCTTTTTATAATGGTCTGTAATATATAATGTTTGCTGAGCCCTTTCAAAGTATCGAAAATCTAATTTTTTAGTGTATTTATATAGCCAAACAGAAAAAAATGCTGTATAATAGCTTGGAATATAATTAATAGTTAGGAGATCATTATGGGAAAAGATTTGTTTAATCCACACCTGCGTAAGTTTTCTATTCGAAAACTAAACATTGGTGTTTGTTCTGTGCTCTTGTCAACCTTGATTCTTTTGGGGGCGGCAAGTCAGGTTAGCGCTGATGAAACAAGTGCTTCTAATGTCCAAAATGAGGTCGCTCGAACCGACCTTGCTGAACCATCATCAACTGCTACAGCACCAGTAGTTTCTGAAGCTTCACAAAATTCAGGAACTACTTTAGCAACTACAGTTACTGAGGCACCACAATCAGTTGAGAATACTGCACCTACAAACTCAGCTCCAGAGTCTAATGAGAAACCAAAGGACGAGCAGCCAGTAGCTTCTGAAACACCTCAGCCTTCAGCTGAGAAGCCAATTGCCCCTGCAGAGGTTAAGCCTGCAGAGAATGCTAATCCAGTTTCAACTGTAGCTAGCTCAGAAGCTGTAAGTACTTCAACAGCTACAGAACAACCAGTAGCGATTAGGGAAGCTACACAACCTACACGTTCTCGTCGAGCACGTCGAGACGCTACACCTACAGGTTTACGAGATGGCGATCCAAATAATACTATTGAAAAACCAACTTTAGCGGATTCTGAAAAGAAGAGACCAGCAGACCTAGTGAAACAGATCAACTGGCTAGATTTTGGTGATTCTCAGGCGTTTAGAAATCTTGATACCGACGGCTCTCTTAAAGTAGGTAGTGTGTATGAGAAAGAAATTTCTCCGGGCTATGTAGTTAAATTAACAGTTACAGAACTAAAACCATTTCATTCTACAGAGATTTATCGTAACCGTGTAGCAGGCACTCAGTATGAAAATAGTTATGATCCTGATGCCAAAAACACATGGTTTAGATACGTGCCTGCGGACTATAATCGACAAGTTAAAGAAGGCGATTCTGCACGACCAAAAATCATTGGTGCTCCTATGAACCAATGGACATCTCTACGTGAACAGGGGATTGATACTAATGGCCGTAAGACTCAGTTACAAGTACCTAAAAATGGTGCTAGCTATGGTGTGAAGTTTAAGGTCGAAGCAACTTACCTTAACAAGCCAGTTAAAGCAACCGTCGTTATGGCGGATGGTGAAGAAGCTAACCCAGGTGAATATGCTATCTTTACTACAAATGGGCAAGGCTGGGAGCATCTAGCAGAATGGAAACGTGTTTCTCCAAGCGGTAAAGTAATTACCGAAACTTATGCGCCTATGAATCCTAACAGACTTGGTCAGTATATTGGTGATAACGCGACTACTCCAACAATTGACTGGACTAAATTTACAAATCCTGATCAAAGAACGGGTGGTTTAGGTTCACAAGTCTTTGGTCCTAACACTTCGAAGGATCATACAGTACCAATTGTGATGACTCGTGAAGCATCAGAGGTAGGTATTTATATTGCATCTTCTGGTCAGCAAGCTGCTATGATTGGTTTCATGGTTGTAGATACTGGGGATGCGCCTGAAAGCTATGGAAATGCAGTTCATGCTATTTCTGGTTACAATGCTGCTACGGGAGCACAAAATCCACAACCATATCTTGGTCGGAAGCCTGCGGATATTGATACAACTTCAGGAAACGATTGGACTCACGATGATAGCACTGATCACGCTGATGAAGGGATTGATCAGCTTTTACCATCAGATTTAGTTGGTAAGACTCATGACTTGTTCCAAGCAGATCGTCTTCGTGATGGTGATTATTCGCTTCGTTTCCATGCTTCAGCTAATGGAAATGAAAAAGCCTATGTTCGAGCTTGGATTGATTTTAACAATAACGGGAAATTTGACGAGAACGAAGCCAGTGAGTTTACTGAAGTCACTTCTGAAGGAGACTACACAGTTACTTTCAGAAATCATGCTCCAATGAATGACGACTCAGTCAAGAAGTTAGGGATGCGTGTTCGTATTGCCTTGAATCAAGGTGATATCGAGAAGCCTACCGGTACAGCCTTCAGTGGTGAAGTTGAAGACTTACAAGTCAACCTTACATACCCACCAAAGGGTGAGAAGAAGGAAACCAAGGGCTTACGCGATCAACAACAACAAGCAAGCCTACACTTCACATCTCGTGGTTATTCTAAAGAAGACGAGAATGCTAGAACAACGATTGATACTAATAAGGCGCCTGTTGTTTTAGATAATAATGGACGTGAATTAACGGCAGATGCAGAAGGTTGGTATACAACTGCAGAAGGCCGTTACAAAGTGACGCCAAATGGTGATAATGTCGATGTTGTTTTTGTTCCAAATGCTGGATACGTAGGGACTACATCAGGTATTAACATCCGTCGCTTTGATAGCAACGGTGCAAGCACTGAATGGACTGCAAAAAATAATTCAGAGCCTGTTGTCAATCAGCCACTAAATTCTATGGATGCTCGTTATGTTCCTACAGTAGTTGATTACACTGAACATCGTTCAACTGATGCCCAAGGTTTAGCGCAAGTAAAAGACATCTCATTTACAGATGGTAATCCAGCCAACACACCGGTTCAACCATCTGCAAGTAATCCTGCTACTTTCTTGGATGGAAATGGAGATCCTATCTCAGGAACTAGTATTCCTGCAACATCAGGTGGGAAAGAGGTTGGTACCTTCAACTTAGATCCAACTACAGGTCGAGTAACCTTTACCCCAAATAAATCATTTGTAGGAACTGTTGATCCGATTAAATTAAAAGTAAATGATGCAAGTGGTAATGATCACTTTGCAACTTATCAACCAACTGTTACCCGAGTTGTTCCAACATCTCAAAACGCAAGTTCTGAAGGTATTCAAGGGGCAGAACAATCTGGGAACTTGGTCTTTACTCCAGGTGATAACCGTGTTCCAATTGATGAATCAATTGCGCCAACCTTTGACAACGGTCAATCGACAAAAGAGGTTCCTGGTGTTGGAACTTATAAGGTGGATAGTACAGGCCGCGTTACATTCCAACCAGTTTCTGGATACTCTGGACGCCCAACTGCAGAAACCGTTAAGCGTGTAGATAAGAACGGAACAGAAGTAACAGCTACTTACCAAGCAGATGTTAAGGCAGCAACTCCAACAGGGCAAGGAGCAGAAACTACTGGACTCCAAGGTCAAAAGCAAGATAGCCACCTCACCTTTACCCCTGGTCAAGCAACTATCAATGGACAAAATGAGACTGTACCATTTGCACCAGAAGGTCCACAATTTGTGGTTAATGGACAAGTTCAACAAGGTAACAGCTTACCAGTACATGATGCTAGCGGTAAACTTCAAGGAACCTATACTGTTCAACCGAATGGGGATATTAGCTTCCAACCAGCACCTGATTTCTATGGTACACCAACTCCTGCAACTCTTCGTGTGACAGATAAGAATGGTTCTACTGCTGAAGCTGTTTATCAACCTACAGTGACTAAAGTCACTCCAACAAGTACAAATGATACCTCAACTGGTCTGCAAGGACAGCCACAAAGCGGTAAGCCAACCTTTACAGCAGGTGATCCAGCAGTTCCACTAGATGATACGAAACCATTGACTTTCGAAGATGGTCAGTCAACTAAGACTGTTTCGGGTGTAGGTGTGTACGCTATTAACTCTGATGGATCTATTACCTTTACGCCTGACAAACAGTACGTTGGCACTCCAGATCCAGTCACCGTGAAACGAGTGGATAAGAATGGTACAGAAGTCACTGCGACTTATACGCCAACAGTGACTAAGGTAACACCAACTTCAACGGATGCCACTTCAAATGGTATCCAAGGTCAACCGCAAAAAGGTACCCCAACCTTCACAGAAGGTAATCCATTGGTTCCAATTGATGATACGAAACCAATGACCTTCGAAGATGGTCAGTCAACGAAGACTGTTCCGGGTGTAGGTGAATACAGCATCAATCCAGATGGCTCTATTACCTTTACGCCAGACAAACAATATGTTGGTACACCAGATCCAGTCACAGTGAAACGAGTGGATAAGAATGGTACAGAAGTTACCG
>NZ_KI391974.1:339360-340723 GCF_000161955.2 Streptococcus sp. 2_1_36FAA | reverse complement strand
TCAGTCACACGCCAGATGGAACAGTAACCTTCACACCAGACAAGCAGTTCGTTGGTAAACCAGATCCAATCACCGTGAAACGTGTGGATAAGAATGGCACTTCAGTCACTGCAACGTTGGAACCGAAAGGGTTTGAATTTCAAACCCTTTCGGTTCCAACGTCAAACGCGTAGATAAGAATGGCACCCCAGTTACTGCGACATACAGCCCAGAGTTTACGAAAGTAACACCAACTGGTACGGGTGATAAGACAGAAGGCCTGCAAGGTCAAGTTCAGAAAGGTAAAGTGACTTTCACCCCAGGCCATGACTCAGTTCCATTCCCAGCTGATTCGACTCCACTATTTGACAATGGTACAGCTGTGAAAGAAGTGCCAAATGTTGGTAAGTTCGAAGTGGACGCAGATGGTAAGGTGACCTTCACTCCTGATAAACAGTTCAAGGGTGAAACACCAGAACTTGAATTGACTCGTGTGGATGCCAACGGCACTCCTGTTACTGTCAAGTACCAAGCAGTAGTGAAAGAAGTAACACCAACTTCAACGGATGCCACTTCAAATGGTATCCAAGGTCAACCGCAAAAAGGTACCCCAACCTTCACAGAAGGTAATCCATTGGTTCCAATTGATGATACGAAACCAATGACCTTCGAAGATGGTCAGTCAACGAAGACTGTTCCGGGTGTAGGTGAATACAGCATCAATCCAGATGGCTCTATTACCTTTACGCCAGACAAACAATATGTTGGTACACCAGATCCAGTCACAGTGAAACGAGTGGATAAGAATGGTACAGAAGTTACCGCAACTTATACACCAACAGTGACCAAGGTCACTCCAACAAGCACTAATGCAACAAGCACAGGCCCTCAAGGACTTCCGCAAACTGGTACTCCAACCTTCCAAGGTGGCGATCCACTGGTTCCGATCGATGAAACAGTCGAGCCAACCTTCGAAGATGGAAGCAAAGAGAAGACCATTCCAGGTCAAGGAACTTACACGATTGCGCCAGACGGAACAGTAACCTTCACTCCAGACAAGCAGTTTGTTGGAAACCCAGATCCAGTCACAGTCAAACGCGTAGATAAGAATGGCACCCCAGTTACTGCGACATACAGCCCAGAGTTTACGAAAGTAACACCAACTGGTACGGGTGATAAGACAGAAGGCCTGCAAGGTCAAGTTCAGAAAGGTAAAGTGACTTTCACCCCAGGCCATGACTCAGTTCCATTCCCAGCTGATTCGACTCCACTATTTGACAATGGTACAGCTGTGAAAGAAGTGCCAAATGTTGGTAAGTTCGAAGTGGACGCAGATGGTAAGGTGACCTTCACTACCTGATAAACAGTTCAAGGGTGAACTGAG
>NZ_KI391974.1:314920-339260 GCF_000161955.2 Streptococcus sp. 2_1_36FAA | reverse complement strand
TAAGGTAACTCCTACAGGAACCGGCGCAACCAGCACAGGTCCGCAGGGTGTTCCACAAACAGGTACCCCAACCTTCCAAGGTGGTGATCCACTGGTTCCAATCGATGAAACAGTTGAGCCAACCTTCGAAGATGGAAGCAAAGAGAAATCTATTCCAGGTCAAGGGACTTACACGATTGCACCAGACGGAACTGTAACTTTCACTCCAGACAAACAGTTTGTCGGAAACCCAGATCCAGTCACAGTCAAACGTGTGGATAAGAATGGCACCCCAGTTACTGCGACATACAGCCCAGAGTTTACTAAGGTAACTCCAACGAGCACTAACGCAACCAGCACAGGTCCGCAGGGTGTTCCACAAACAGGTACCCCAACCTTCCAAGGTGGCGACCCACTGGTTCCAATTGATGAAACAGTCGAGCCAACCTTCGAAGATGGAAGCAAAGAGAAATCTATTCCAGGTCAAGGGACTTACACGATTGCACCAGACGGAACTGTAACTTTCACTCCAGACAAACAGTTTGTCGGAAACCCAGATCCAGTCACAGTCAAACGTGTGGATAAGAATGGCACCCCAGTTACTGCGACATACAGCCCAGAGTTTACTAAGGTAACTCCAACGAGCACTAACGCAACCAGCACAGGTCCGCAGGGTGTTCCACAAACAGGTACCCCAACCTTCCAAGGTGGCGACCCACTGGTTCCAATTGATGAAACAGTCGAGCCAACCTTCGAAGATGGAAGCAAAGAGAAGACCATTCCAGGTCAAGGAACTTACACGATTGCGCCAGACGGAACTGTAACTTTCACTCCAGACAAGCAGTTTGTCGGAAACCCAGATCCAGTCACAGTTAAACGCGTGGATAAGAACGGCACTCCAGTCACTGCAACTTACAGTCCAGAGTTTACTAAGGTAACACCAACTGGTACGGGCGATAAGACAGAAGGACTTCAAGGTCAGGTCCAAGAAGGTAAAGTGACCTTCACTACAGGCCATGACTCTGTTCCATTCCCAGCGGATTCGACTCCACTATTTGACAATGGGACAGCTGTGAAGGAAGTTCCAAATGTTGGTAAGTTCGAGGTGAACGCAGATGGTAAGGTGACCTTCACTCCAGACAAACAGTTCAAGGGTGAAACACCAGAACTTGAATTGACTCGTGTGGATGCCAACGGCACTCCTGTTACTGTCAAGTACCAAGCAGTGGTGAAAGAAGTGGTTCCAACCAGCACTAACGCAACTAGCACAGGCCCTCAAGGCCTTCCACAAACAGGTACTCCAACCTTCCAAGGTGGTGATCCACTGGTTCCAATTGATGAAACAGTTGAACCAACCTTCGAAGATGGAAGCAAGGAAAAAGTGATTCCAGGTCAAGGAACTTACACGATTGCACCAGATGGAACTGTAACCTTCACTCCAGATAAGCAGTTTGTAGGGAAACCAGATCCAATCACCGTGAAACGTGTGGATAAGAATGGTACTCCAGTCACTGCAACTTACAGTCCAGAATTCACTAAGGTCACTCCTACAGGAACTGGTGCAACCAGCACAGGTCCTCAAGGACTTCCGCAAACTGGTACTCCAACCTTCCAAGGTGGCGATCTACTGGTTCCAATTGATGAAACAGTTGAACCAACCTTCGAAGATGGAAGTAAAGAGAAGACCATTCCAGGTCAAGGAACTTACACCATTGCGCCAGATGGAACAGTAACCTTCACACCAGACAAGCAGTTCGTTGGTAAACCAGATCCAATCACCGTGAAACGTGTGGATAAGAATGGCACTTCAGTCACTGCAACTTACAGTCCAGAATTCACTAAGGTCACTCCTACAGGAACTGGTGCAACTAGCACAGGCCCTCAAGGCCTTCCACAAACAGGTACCCCAACCTTCCAAGGTGGTGACCCATTGGTTCCAATCGATGAAACAGTTGAACCAACCTTCGAAGATGGAAGCAAAGAGAAATCTATTCCAGGCCAAGGAACTTACACGATTGCACCAGATGGAACAGTAACCTTCACTCCAGACAAGCAGTTCGTTGGTAAACCAGATCCAATCACCGTGAAACGTGTGGATAAGAATGGCACTCCAGTGACTGCGACTTACAGTCCAGAATTTACGAAAGTAACACCAATTGGTAAGGATGCTTCCTCTGAAAATATTAAGGGACTTGTACAAACAGGTACTCCAACCTTCCAAGGTGGCGATCCACGGGTTCCAATTGATGAAACTGTAGCACCAACCTTTGAAGATGGCTCAACTAAAAAAGTGATTCCAGGTGAAGGAACCTATACCATCTCACCAGATGGCACAGTAACCTTTACTCCAGAAGCTGATTTTGTAGGAAAAGGAACCGGCGTAACAATTGTTCGTAAGGATAAGAACGGTACCTCAGTTACTGCAAGCTATCGTCCAACAGTTGTAGATCCGTCTACTGGACAGGATACAACCTCAACAGGAGCTAAAGGCCAAACGCAAGTGGCAACCCCAGCGTTTGAAGGACATATCGATAGTACAGTTCCACCAACCTTTGAGGACGGCAGCACGACACTGGTTGTTCCAGGAGAAGGAAGCTATACAATTGATAAAGGTGGTAAGATTACCTTTACTCCAGAACCAGACTTTGTTGGTACAGCCAAAGGAGTGGTTGTAAAACGTTTGGATATTTATGGCAACGTTGTTACAGCGCAGTATACACCAACGGTCATCGGCCAAACACGAGTAGAAGATGTAACCTCAGATGGACTCAAGGGTCAAACACAGACTGGTAAACCAATCTTTGAAGGTGATGTAGACTTAACAGTAGCACCAACCTTTGAGGACGGCTCAACTGAAAAAGTTGTTCCAGGAGAAGGCACTTATACCATCTCGCCAGACGGTGTTGTAACTTTTGTTCCAGAGCCAAACTTTGTTGGTACAGCTAAAGGAGTCGTTGTAATCCGTAAGGATCGCAATGGTCAAACAATTTCTGCAAGCTACACACCGAGAGTGACAGAAATTCCGGTCGTTCCAAACAGACCAAGTACTCCAGAACAGCCAAAGGTTCCAGTAATTCCAGCTGAACCTGCGGTAGCAGTTCAAACACCAGAAGCTGAAGAGAGAGTAGAACCTGTTTATGTCGATCCAAAAGATGAAAAAGCGGTTCTTCCAAGAACAGGAAGTCAGACAAGTGATCAGACTGCTTCAGGCCTCTTAGCAGCCATTGCCAGCTTAACATTCTTTGGTTTAGCAAATCGGAAGAAGAAATCTGAAGAAGATTAAGAGAGAGATTACTGTCTTTCCATTCGACAGATTGAGTTAAGTTTAAAAGCGATTCGGAATATCCGAATCGCTTTTTTAGTTATTGAATTTTCATACTCATGATTTTGTCTGCGTCAGGTGTGACGCGAAGGGTTTTCTGTCCTGTATAAGTTACAAATCCAGGCTTTCCACCAGTGGGCTTATTTAGCTTTTTAACCTCAATCATGTCCACTTGAACTAGGTTTGAGAGTCGAGCCTTGGAGAAGTAGGCTGCTAGCTCGGCAGCATCTGTCTTAACCTCATCGCTAGGCTGAAGATTTCCTGTGATGACCACATGACTACCTGGAATATCCTTGGCGTGAAACCAAAGCTCGTCCTTCTTGGCCATCTTAAACGTCAGCTCATCATTTTGTAGATTGTTGCGGCCAACAAGGATAATAGTTTTGCCATCTGTTGCCAAATATTTCTCTGGTTTCTGCCTTTTATGGATCTTCTCTCTCTGGCGCCGGCGGATAAAGCCAGTCTGGATTAGTTCCTCCCGAATTTCTGCGATTTCAGTCAGACTGGCCTGAGCAAGGGCTGTTTCCACGCTCTCTAGGTAGAGAATCGTAGTCCGCGTCTCCTCAATCAAGCTAGTCAGGTGTTTGACGGCTTCTTTGAGCTTCTGGTAACGTTTGAAATAGCGCTGGGCATTTTGGTTGGGGGTTAGGGCCTTGTCAAGCGAGATGATAATCTTCTCACCTGTGTAGTAATTGTCCAGCTCCACCTGATTTTGGTCGTTAGGTACCTGATGGAGAAAGGTGGTCAAAAGCTCCCCTTTTTGGCGGAATTCTTCTGCATTCTCCGTTGCTAGGAGCTCTTCCTCTTGCTTGCCCAACTTTTTCCGGTTCTTTTCCAACTCATTTTCTACTCGGCGGATGAGTTCGCTGGCCTGTTGGTTAACTCGATCTCGCTCAGCCTTGTCCTTATAGAAAGTGTCCAAAAGCTCGGATAGTGTGGACATTTGGGTCTTGCTGTCGGAAAATAGCAGAGCAGAGAAGGATTTTTCGGTCAGGCTAGGCTGAGTCGGACTGGCAAAAAATGCACGAAAAGTTTTGAGTCTATCAGTTGTCAGACAACCACTGAGTTCGGTAGCCGTATCTCGACCCAATCCTTGAAAAATCTGCTGCAGGCGTTTGGGCTCTATTTCCTCAGTCTGCAGGATTTCAAAGAGCTTTTCATCGCCCACAGTGAAAGGATTGAGACTGCCTGTCTGAGGCGGTGCGACATAAGTTGAGCCAGGTAAAATTGTTCGATAGCTATTTTGCGAAAATCCGACATGTTTGATGGCTTCAATAATCTTACCGCTAGCCTTGTCCAAGAGAATGATGTTGCTGTGCTTGCCCATGATTTCAATAACCAGAGTCACAGCCACGCTATCGCCGATTTCGTTCTTATTGGAGACGCTGATTTCTAAAATTCGGTCATTCTCAACTTGCTGGATTGCTTCAATGACAGCACCCTGCAGGTATTTGCGCATCACCATGATAAAGGTATTGGGAACTGCTGGATTTTCAAACGTAGTATCTGTTAATTGGACGCGCCCAAAGACAGAGTGGGCTGATAGGAGCAGCTTGTGGCTTTGGCGGTTGCTGCGAATCTGTAAAACCAGCTCCTGTTCAAAGGGCTGATTAATCTTCTGAATGCGGCCGCCCAGCAATTCGTGGCGGAGCTCCTCAGTCATGTGGTGTAAAAAAAATCCGTCGAAAGACATGCTTATCTCCTTGAAAGTTACTATAGAAAATTATAACAAAAAACCAAGGTAAAAGCTCCTAATGAGATATCAAATTATTCGAGGTTTAATCGAAAATGGACTAGACAATAAAAATCCGAACATTTTACAAAAATTGTAAAAAAAGCCTTGACATATTATTAGGAAAAACTTACAATATAGGAAATTAGAAAAGTAGTAAATGAATTTGTTTTTAGCGAGCTTGTGGGTGGTGAAAACAAGTAGCAAATCTTTGCGAAATTGGGCTAATGATTAGAGAGTCTTTTAGTAATTTACTGATAGACTAGAATAAATGAATTCGAAACAATAAGAATTCGGTTGGCACACCTTACAGTGCAACTTGTTGGTAGACAAGGCAGAGATATGGGAGAATGCTATCTATTTTTCCATAATTGAGGTGGCACCGCGATTTACGCCCTCACACAGAATACCTGTGTGAGGTTTTTTGTTGGAAAAAAGAGAAGGAGAGTTGCCCATGTTTAAACGATGGCGTCCCTAGGGATTGAAATCTAAAAGCTTAAAAATAGAAATGGAGAAAAAATATGAAGAATAAACGTTTACTCGCTGTTTTAGCAGTTTTAATAGTCTTGGTTGGAGGATCTTTGATCTATTCAAGTTTGAATAAAGGTGGTGGGTCAAAGTCTACTACAGATAAGAAAACAGTCAAAGTCGGAGTCTTACAGTATGTTAGCCATCCTTCACTTGATTTAATCTATAAAGGGATTCAAGACGGATTAGCTGAAGAAGGTTACAAGGCCGATGATATTAAAATTGATTTTATGAATGCTGAGGGTGATCAGAGTAAGGTTGCTACCATGAGCAAGCAGCTGGTGTCCAATGACAATGATGTGCTGATTGGGATTGCAACTCCTTCAGCTCAAGGATTGGCTGCAGCTACTAAGGACAAGCCAATCGTTATGGGAGCTATCACTGATCCAGTCGGAGCTAATCTAGTAAAAAATCTTGAAAAACCAGGTGGAAATATCACTGGTGTTTCTGACCACAATCCAGCCAAACAACAGCTAGAGTTGATTAAAAAATTGACGCCAAATGTGAAAACTATCGGTGCCCTCTATTCTAGCAGTGAAGATAACTCTAAAACTCAGGTGGAAGAGTTCAAAAAATTGGCCGAAGAGGCAGGTTACAAGGTAGAGGAATACTCTGTTCCATCAACCAATGAAATTGCTTCAACCATGAATGTCATGACTGGAAAGGTTGATGCTATCTGGATTCCGATTGATAATACCATCGCATCAGCGTTTGCGACTGTAGTATCTAGCAATAAAGACGCTAAAAAACCTATCTATCCAAGTGCGACTGCTATGGTAGAAGAAGGTGGACTAGCATCAGTTGTTGTTGATCAACATGACCTTGGAGTTGCAACAGGAAAAATGGCTGCTAAAATCTTGAAAGGCGCAAAACCAGAAGAAACAGCAGTTGAAATTTTTAACAAAGGTAAGTCAGTCATCAATAAGAAGAATGCCAAAGAACTTGGAATTACTGTACCAGAAGATGCCCTCAAAGAAGCTGGACAAGTGATTGAATAAGGAAGGAGACTTAAAAACTCAAGCCTTAATTTAGTGGCAAGTTTTAATACAAAGTTAGGATAGAATATGATTATTTCGATTATTTCACAAGGTCTTTTCTGGTCTATCTTGGGCCTAGGAATCTTTATGACCTTTAGGATTTTGAATTTTCCAGATATGACGACAGAAGGCAGCTTTCCTCTGGGAGGAGCTGTCGCTGTCACCTTGATTACTAAGGGAGTCAATCCACTGTTGGCGACCATGATTGCCATTCTAGCTGGATGTTTAGCTGGTTTTGCAACGGGTTTGCTTTATACCAAAGGAAAAATTCCGACTCTGTTGTCTGGGATTTTGGTTATGACCTCATGCCATTCCTTAATCCTTATGATCATGGGAAGAGCCAATCTGGGGCTACTAGGGGCAAAAAAGATTCAAGACTTTCTTCCTTTTTCAGAGGAAATGAATCAAATCTTTCTAGGCCTAATTTTTGTAGCTCTGGTAATTCTAGCTTTGCTTTTCTTTCTTGATACCAAGCTAGGCCAGGCCTACATTGCTACTGGGGACAATCCTGATATGGCCAGAAGTTTTGGGATTAATACTGGTCGGATGGAGCTGATGGGCTTGGTGCTGTCCAATGGAGTGATTGCCCTAGCTGGAGCTTTGATTGCCCAGCAAGAAGGTTATGCGGATGCTTCAAGAGGGATTGGAGTCATTGTTATCGGTTTGGCCAGCTTAATCATTGGAGAGGTTCTCTTTAAGAGTCTTACTTTGGCTGAAAGACTGATGACGATTGTGGTAGGTGCGATTGCTTATCAATTTCTGATTTGGGCGGTTATCGCTTTAGGCTTTAATACAAGCTACCTACGCCTCTACAGTGCGGTGATTTTGGCAATCTGCCTCATGATTCCCACGCTTAAAAATAAATTCTTTAAAGGAGTCACATTAAGCAAATGACAGTCATTGTAGAATTAAAAAATGCCACAAAAGTTGTAAATAATGGTTTAGATGAAGAAAAAGTCATTTTGAATGATGTGTCTCTCCAAATCCATGAGCATGACTTTATTACTATTCTAGGTGGAAATGGAGCCGGAAAATCAACCCTTTTTAACGTAATTGCTGGGACCTTACCTTTAACCAGTGGTAGTATCCATATCTTGGGTGAAGATGTGACTCATTACTCACCAGAAAAACGAGCAAAATACCTTTCTCGAGTTTTTCAAGATCCAAAGATGGGGACAGCGCCTCGTATGACAGTTGCTGAAAATCTCTTGATCGCAAAATTTCGAGGAGAGAGAAGAGGTCTTTTTCCTCGCCGATTGAACCATTATAAAGAAGAATTCCAAGCGACTATTGATAAAATTGGCAATGGTCTGGAAAAGCATTTGGATACAGCAATTGAGTTCCTATCAGGTGGTCAAAGACAGGCCCTAAGTCTTTTAATGGCAACGCTCAAACGTCCTGAACTTTTGCTACTAGATGAGCATACAGCAGCTTTGGATCCCAAGACTAGCGTGGCTTTAATGGAGTTAACAGATGATTTTGTTCAAAAGGACCGTCTGACTGCTCTCATGATAACACATCATATGGAAGATGCACTTAAGTACGGCAATCGCTTGATTGTTATGAAGGATGGTCAGATTATTCAGGATCTCAAGCAAGAAGAAAAAGCTCAAATGACTATTTCAGATTATTATAGTTTATTTGAATAGAAACAAAGCTAATAAGGAGCTTTAAATGGCTGTCCTATTGGCTTTTTTTATTTCTTTGTTTTGCAAAAAAATATTATAAAAAAACAATGTAAACGCTTGCTTTTTCAAAGATAAAGGAGTACACTAATAGTAGATAAAGATAGGTGGGAAATTAAGGATTTTGATATTCTTCTTTCCTTCTTTAAACGTTTCGTTCCTTTGATAAGGGATGCATGGCTTAGCAAATAGAAAGGACTGATTCCAATGGGTTTCAGAAATTCAAATCTGTTTTAAGTTATCTATATTTTAGCTTATGTCCTTGTTTACTGATTTGTTGTTCGTCTTAGTTGGAGGTATTGTTAAAAAATATCTGAACCGAATTATCTCTTGTGACGATTGTAGATTGTTGCTATGGAAAATAAGAGTTTAAAATGAGAAAAAAACTTCAGTGAGCGACAATGAAGAGAGAAGCTTTTCAATGGTTTTCGGACTTCGAATAATACAATCGTCATTGCTTTTGTACGATAAAATATATTTTCTTATTAGATCGATATAAAAGAAAATCATTCTTTAGGGCTATAAAAGATTGAATCAATCATTAAGTAAGTTGTTTGTCTGTAGCTTTTAGCTACTCAAGTTGCTTCGTTAGTAATCAGTAAACAAGACGCACTCCTGGCTATTCCGTTTTAAATGGACGCCAGGAGCTTTTTATTTTTGTTGCCAAAATAGGGTAAATTTGCTAGAATATTAAGTAACTGAATAGCAATCCGCAAGACCAGTAACCTAGGGGAAGTTTAACAGGGAGGGGAGCCATCGACTGAAAGCTCTCTAGATGAAAGCTAGGCGAATTCACTTGCTCTGGGATTGATAAGTAAGGTCTGGCTTGCCAGATAAAAAACGGATGGTACCGCGTGTCAACGCTCCGCTTATGGAGATTGGCGCGCTTTTTATTTTGGAGGGAAAATGACGAAAACGATTGAAGAACAACTGAAAAGCCTGCGTGAAGAGACTCTAGCTTCTCTCAAGCAGCTTAAGGCGGAGAATCAAAAAGAACTGCAAGATTTGCGTGTAGCTGTATTGGGTAAAAAGGGTTCGCTGACTGAAGTCCTGAAAGGGATGAAAGATATCTCAGCTGAAATGCGACCGATTATCGGGAAGCACGTCAATGAAGCGCGAGACATTCTGACAGCAGCCTTTGAAAAGACTGCACAAGAGATGGAAGAGCAATTAGTCGCTCTGAAACTGGCTGAGGAGTCCTTAGACGTGACCTTACCAGGCCGTCAAATTCCGGTAGGGAACCGTCATATTCTTAGTCAGACTAGTGAAGAAATTGAAGATATTTTCATCGGGATGGGCTATCAGGTCGTGGACGGCTTTGAAGTGGAGAAGGACTATTACAACTTTGAGCGGATGAATCTGCCTAAGGACCACCCAGCACGGGATATGCAGGACACTTTCTACATTACAGAGGAAATCCTACTCAGAACTCATACGAGTCCGGTACAGGCGCGAGCTATGGATGCCCATGACTTTTCTAAAGGACCGCTCAAGATGATTTCACCAGGGCGTGTCTTCCGTCGGGATACCGATGATGCGACTCACTCCCACCAGTTCCATCAGATTGAAGGCTTGGTAGTTGGGGAAAATATTTCCATGGCCAACCTGCAAGGAACACTGCAGCTGATTGTACAGAAGATGTTTGGCCAAGACCGCAGTATCCGTCTGCGTCCGTCGTACTTCCCATTCACAGAGCCGTCTGTTGAAGTGGATGTTTCCTGCTTCAAGTGTGGCGGTGCTGGCTGTAATGTCTGCAAGAAGACCGGCTGGATTGAGATTATGGGAGCTGGTATGGTGCATCCGCGTGTGTTGGAAATGAGCGGTATTGATGCAGAGAAATACTCTGGATTTGCCTTTGGTCTTGGTCAAGAACGGGTAGCTATGCTCCGCTACGGTATCAACGATATTCGTGGCTTCTACCAAGGAGATATTCGTTTTTCTCAGCAGTTTAAGTAGAAACCTGTATTCATAGATACAGCTTTTCTGAGAAAGGAGTGCAGTATGCTAGTCAGAGTCAAAAAAGAAGAAGTGAGCCTCCTTCGGGAGTTGGAGGTCGCGACCTATCAAGAAACCTTTGGTCCATTTATCAAGGAGGCTGATATGGCTCATTATTTTGACAATGAGCTGTCGCTTGCAACTATCGAAAAGGAACTGTCAGATCCTGAGTCAGAGACCTATTTTGTTGTCAAAGATGATAAAATTGCTGGTTTTCTCAAGTTTAACTGGGGACAGGCTCAAACGGAGCACGAACTGCCACAAGCCTTTGAAGTTCAGCGAATCTATGTCTTGAAAGCCTATCATGGTCAAGGTTTGGGCAAGGAAATGTTTGAATTTGCCTTAGATGAAGCCGAGAAACGAGGCTTTGACTGGGTCTGGCTGGGCGTCTGGGAGAAGAACTTTAGAGCCCAAGATTTTTACTTCAAATATGGCTTTGAAAAATTCAGTCAGCATGACTATATCACAGGCGAGACAGTGGACACAGACTGGCTACTGCGCAAGAAATTGAAATAAAAAAGAAAATTTAAAGAGAGGAAATGATACGACCTAAAAGCTTTAAATTTAGATGATTTGTCTCTGAAATCAGGATTTCAGAGACAAATCCCTAAATTTTGGCAAGTCGAGTTCCTCAGCGATAGAATTAGAGAAAGGAATTGAACCCGGGCTAAAAACTCGGAAAAAAGATAGACTTGCGATCATTCATCGAATGCTTAGCAAATCTCCTATTTTTCAGTCGTTTTTGACGCCCTTGGTATCTTAAATATGCTAGTAAGTTATAAGTGGTTAAAAGAGTTAGTAGACATTGATGTGGCGAGCGCTGAGCTGGCTGAGAAAATGTCAACGACAGGAATTGAAGTGGAAGGTGTGACATCACCAGCTGCTGGCTTGTCAAAAATTGTTGTTGGTGAGGTAATATCGTGTGAGAATGTTCCTGATACTCACCTGCATGTCTGTCAAGTCAATGTCGGAGAAGAGGAGAACCGTCAGATTGTCTGTGGTGCTCCAAATGTTCGCGCCGGCATCAAGGTCATGGTGGCTCTGCCGGGTGCTCGCATTGCCGACAATTATAAGATTAAAAAAGGAAAAATCCGTGGCTTGGAGTCACTGGGCATGATTTGCTCTCTGGGTGAGCTGGGCATTTCTGATTCTGTCGTGCCAAAGGAATTTGCGGATGGCATTCAAATCCTGCCTGAAGAAGCAGTGCCAGGTGAGGAAGTCTTCTCTTATCTAGACTTGGACGATGAGATTATCGAACTTTCCATCACACCAAATCGGGCTGATGCTCTGTCTATGCGTGGGGTGGCTCATGAAGTGGCTGCGATTTATGACAAGTCAGTACAGTTCAAAGATTTTCCGCTGGTGGAAAATGAAAAGCAGGCAGCTGACAGCCTTTCAGTAGCCCTTGAGACAGAGAAAGCCCCTTACTACGCGGCTCGTATCTTGGAAAATGTCACTATTGCCCCAAGCCCTCAGTGGCTGCAAAATCTCCTCATGAACGAAGGAATCCGTCCGATTAACAATGTAGTGGACGTGACCAACTACATCCTGCTCTACTTTGGTCAGCCTATGCATGCCTTTGATCTGGATACGTTTGAGGGTGACCAGATCGTTGTGCGGGAAGCGCGTGCTGGTGAAAAACTGGTGACGCTGGATGGCGAAGAGCGCGAGCTGGAAGTCAGCGATTTAGTCATTACTGTGGCAGATAAGCCAGTGGCTTTGGCTGGTGTCATGGGCGGAGCAACGACTGAAATTTCCGGTAAGTCCACTCGTGTTGTTCTAGAGGCAGCAGTCTTTGATGGGAAATCAATCCGCAAGACCAGCGGTCGCCTTAACCTGCGCTCAGAATCATCTTCCCGCTTTGAAAAAGGCATCAATGTGGCAACTGTCAATGAAGGTTTGGACGCAGCAGCAAGTATGATTGCGAACTTGGCAGGAGCGACTGTTCAGGCTGGTATCGTATCAGCTGGTAGTTTAGATACTAGCGATGTAGAAGTGGTGTCTAGTCTAGCGGATGTCAACCGTGTGCTGGGAACAGACTTGCTTTATACAGATATTGAGGATGTTTTCCGTAGACTTGGCTTTGGCTTATCAGGAAATGCTGAACAGTTCACTGTCAGTGTCCCTCGTCGTCGCTGGGATATTTCAATCGAAGCAGACCTCTATGAAGAAATTGCCCGCATTTACGGTTATGACAAATTGCCAGCTAGCCTGCCAAAAGATGACGGGACTGCTGGTGAATTGACTGCGACGCAGCAACTGCGCCGTCAAGTGCGGACTTTAGCAGAGGGAGCTGGACTGACAGAAATCATTACCTATGCTTTGACAACGCCAGAAAAGGCGGTTGAGTTCACTCTCAATCCTAGCAACTTGACTGAGCTTATGTGGCCGATGACAGTGGAGCGTTCTGTTCTTCGTCAGAACATGGTTTCTGGCATTTTGGACTCTCTAGCCTACAATGTAGCTCGTAAAAATAAGAATCTAGCCCTCTATGAGATTGGAAAGGTCTTTGAGCAGACTGGCAATCCTAAGGAAGACCTGCCAAATGAAATCAATAGCTTTGCCTTTGCTTTGACAGGTCTGGTTAATGAAAAAGACTTCCAGACCAAGCCAGTAGCAGTTGATTTCTTCTATGCTAAGGGTGTAGTGGAAGCACTCTTTGCTAAGTTGGGCTTGGCAGCTGAATACGTGGCTAGCAACCAGATTAAGAGCCTGCATCCTGGTCGGACTGCTTTAATCTCTATCAATGGCCAGCCTGTCGGTTTTGTTGGCCAAGTCCATCCTGCGACATCCAAGGCTTACGATATTCCTGAAACTTATGTTGCTGAGCTCAACCTGTCTGCCATCGAAGAGCAGCTCCAACCAGCACAGCCATTTACAGAAATCACTAAATTCCCAGCTGTCAGCCGTGATGTGGCACTATTGCTCAAGGCTGAAATCACTCACCAAGAGGTCCTTGATGCCATCCAAGCAGCTGGTATCAAGCGCTTGACCGATATTAAACTCTTTGATATCTTCTCTGGTGACAAGCTGGGTGTTGGCCTCAAATCTATGGCTTACAGCCTGACTTTCCAAAATCCAGAAGCTAGCCTGACTGACGAAGAAGTGGCTAAATACATGGAAAAAATCGAAAAATCTCTGATCGAAAAACTCGGCGCAGAGGTGCGTTAGAAGAGTCGAAAAAAGCAGTCTTTACATGCTGTTTTTTTTAATTGCTAAAAGAAGCTTTATAAAAGGCTTGATTTATGGTATTCTAGTCATATTAAAATTTATTAAAGAGGTGTCTGATGCAGTATAAGAGAAGTTATGCAGGTGAAATTGTTGGTATTATCTTGATTACTATTTTTGCAATCTTTGCTGTATGGTCAAATTCGTCTTCTACCTTTAGTGCAAGTAACTCTAAAGATCCTGAAGTGAGTTTTGACGCCAAGATGGATGAATACAAACTAGAAGAAAGACCGATAACTATCCGAGATGCAGAACTAATGTTTGGTTCAGAAGATGGTCCCAAAGATGAGACTCCAGAGAAAAAAGAAGCCAGGCTCCAAAGCGTTGTAGATACTTATAATAATCAATTAAAGAAAGAACAGGATAAGATAAAAAGGGAAAAAGAAGAGGAAAAGAAAAGAGATGACGATTTTGCTACAACTGTCTTGATTGGTTCAGCAGTTGGGGTTTCTTTATTGTTGATTTCTATTTTTATAAAGTCTAAACAACCTCCAGCAATGACAATCTCAGAAGGGAGACTGGATATTAAATCTTCGATTTTCCAAGATATGAATGAACTTGATCTGGACAATGTCAAGAAGATTGAATATAAAATCAAAACCTATAGTTCTGATGATATGCAGAAAACAAATCGTATGCTTTACTTTTATGATCAGAATGGTAGTTCTCTAGACTCCATTGACTTAAATAACTTATCTGGTGCTGATTTTAATGATATTTACAAGGAAATTAGTCGTCAGGCACCTCATATCGAATGGATTTTTCCAGAATAAAAGAAAGACTAGCAAATCATCCTTCTTTTCCAATCATGTTGAGTTTTGTGGTTGGGCTTATATTTTGAAAATCTGAGAATTAGGATATGTGACTAATGATTTGAATGATGATGAAGGAATTCAATATTAAGGATTGGCAGGAAAAGTAAGTATGAAAGATTTAAACCAAATGTCTCTGTGTCAGACTCTTTGGGCTCGGAATAAATATCTAGTCCTCAGTCATTCCAGTAATATCTATCTGGAAATTCGTCAATATTTAAAAAGTGAATCGGTAGAAGTAGCTCATGTTCAAGCCTTGATTGACCAAGCTGTTACCCTACCAGAAAATCGAGGTCAGGTCTGCAATGCCTTTCAGCATATCTGGGGCTATTTTAAGAAGAAAGCCAGCCCAGCTGAAAAAGATAATTTTATGCTACTCTTGCTTCGTTACCAATCCGGTCAGGCTGAGCAGAAAGATTTGGTTACAGCAGTTAAAGACCTGCTCCTCAAGTACCCCAACCCATATTTGCAAAAATCGACTCTCTTATTTCAGAATGAGGAATGATGCCTTGCTATCAAGGAGACATCGTATACCTGTTCTGCTAGTGGCTTAGTGATTACATATGATAAGAACAATAATCTATATCCTCAGTCAAATTAGACTGGGGATTTTTCTTATGTTTAAAAGAAAAGATCTAGATCTGATTGATTGCATCAGTAATATAGAATTCTTAATAGAAAACAAAATTCTTTCTCTTGACAAATAAAACAGACAAGTGTAGAACATAAGTATAAACTACAAATGTAGAAAAGGAGGAATCGATATGTCTATTCCGAAGAAAACAATTTTAGCAATTGTATCCCTTACAGCAGCTGTTCTCTTGACAGCTTGCTCAGGAAATAACAACCAAGGGACCAATGCTAACTCTCAATCTCAAGATGTCAAAAGTCAAAGTTCCCAATCAGCATCTAGTTCTAATACAGAATCTTCTTCTAGTCAAGCTAACTCTTCTAAGTCTACCCAAACTTCGAATCTAGATGGTAGTTATAAGGCAACTGACCATGATGGGGATCAACACCTTCTTCAAATTAATGGGGCCTCTGGGACATGGACGGAGACAGAGGTAGATGGAAGTAAGGAAATCAAGCAAGTCCAGGTTGATGCAACTAATCAGCGTTTGATTGTTGGTGACGATGTTAAAACTTATCAACAAAATGGCAATCAGTTAATTGTCAGCGAACCTGATGACGATCCAGATACTCTAAACTTTACAAAACAGTAAGTTAGGCAACAACCTGCAGTAGAAAAAAACGGATCTCAGGATAATTGCAAAGTGACATAAAAATAGTAGTTACAACCTATTGGAGTTGTTGAAAAATTTGTACTGAGGTGGACAACTGTTAAACTTGAAGATCTTGCTATTGATTCATTTACTCATGGGTAAGAGCAAGACCACTAAGTCCATGATTGTCTTTGATTAAGTCTAGATGAAAACAGCCTAACTGCTGTCTCTTTAAGATTGCAGTAGGCTGTTTTTGTGTGGAAGGAAATTCATTATTTTTGTTCCCTACACCAGGCTATCCACCTTGACCATTCGGCAGCTAGATGGAACTGGTGTTCTTTGACAAGGCTGTCTGGACAAAGGCTAGGGAATTCTATGCAGAATCGGACTTCTAAGCCTTTTTCTGTGTCGCGAAACTGATGGCGAATACCACCGACATTGCAACCGTTCGCTAGTCTGGCGACACCGACAGATTGGAAGGGATAAGACGCATCACGAGGTTCCTCTATCTCAGCCTCACCACCAAGATCAAGAAAAAACTGTGTCGGCAGGGGGCTGTTTCCTGCTGTTTCAATGACTTCAAGTATGTCGCCGCGCCGCTGCAAGGCATAATGGTCTGGACAGGCACCAAGATTGGCTCTTTTATGAGCATCTGTATTTTCTAACATCAACTTTTCTAGCCTTTTACTGAAAGAAGCGGCAGTCAGTACACTTGCAAAAATCGTTACAACAGCTCTTTTTCGTGGTTTCTTTGACCATTTTGCTGCCAATTTCATCAAATATTGACTCCATTTGAGTTTGGTTCCGATTTTTTGGATTAGCTCTTCGTATGTCAGCTTCATTTTTGCTTCCAGTAGAGCTTGGTCTAAAATCTCCGTGTTGTCAGTATTAGGCAGCTGTAGATTAAGCATCTTAGCTGCTTTAAGGATTCTATGCTTCCGCCATTGCTCGATTCTTTCTTGACTGACTTCTTTTTGATTGATCATAATCTTCATCTTTTAATCCTCTTGTTCTTGTCTTCTGCTTATATTTATTATATAGTGGGAGCTGGATGGTATACAAGCATCAATTTTAGAGAGACTGTTGCATTTTGAGGTGAATGGCATGTATGAGAAAAAAAGAAGAGAGACAGAAAAGCGGATAGAGACTAGCTTGCTGCAGCTGATGAAAGAGCAGACTTTTGAGACAATCAGCATTCGCCAATTGATTGATTTGGCAGAGGTGAATCGCAGTACTTTTTATCGGCATTATCTGGACAAGTATGATCTGCTAGAGAAGATTGAAAACCGCTTGCTAGATGATTTACAGGCCTATTATCAAGATGCTCTAGATTCTTCCTGCTTGTTCAAGTTAGAAAAGGAATTTAAAGTGGAAGACTATATCCATGATAAACAAAATCTTTTTCATTTTTTTGAGCCTTACTTGGAAGATTTGGCCATTCTTTTGGGACCAAATGGCAGTTCAACTAGTTCGTGGCGCTTGCAGGAAGTTTTGAGAGAGATTTTCTCGCAGAGTATTTCCTTGGGTGATCCACTTTTAGAGGAGGTAGAAGCGGATTTACTGCTGAATCATCAGGCTGCTTCCTTTATGGGAACCTTGACTTACTGGTTGGCTCATCCTCATTATAAGTCTCAGCAAATGAGTGATTTTCATACTAAGGTGACTACTGTCGGTCTAGCAGGCTTTGTTAGAGAGCACATGCAGGGGGATTGACAGGATAGTTTTTCCAGCTTGCTTTTTGTATGGTATAATAGTCTCGAATATCTCAAAGGAGGACAGCTTTGTTTTTAGCTTTTAAAGAGATTGTCTACAGTCGCGGACGCTATCGTTTAGTGGTTGCTGTGGTCTTTCTCATTACCTATATGGTTTTCTTTTTATCTAGTCTCTCAGTTGGTCTGGCTCGGCTTAATCGCTTGGCAATAGATCAGTGGGGAGCGCAGTCAGTTGTTTTATCTGAGTATGCCAATAAGAATCTGGTTTCGTCGACTCTCAAGGAAGAAGAGTACAGCCGCCTGCTTCAAGGTGACTTAATAGCAGCTTTGGGACAGATGGCAGTAGTGGCCAATCATGAAGATGGGAAAGAAAAAATTAATGCCCAAGTCTTTGGTCTGTCATGGAATAGTTTTTTAGCTCCAAAACTGAGTGAGGGGAGATCAGCTGATAATGCTTATGAAATCATTGCTGACAAGCGCCTACAGCAAAAAGGTGTAAAAATAGGCGACCAGCTTCAGCTCAATGGTAGTGAACGCCTCTATCAGGTTGTTGGTTTTACAGAGGATAATAGCTTCTTTACGCAACCTGTAATTTTTATGACTCTAGATGATTTCAGGGAATTAAAGTACGGCTCTAGTCAGGTTAAGAATATCAGCGCACTTGTAGTAAAAGATGATCAGAAGATTGAAGAAGCTGGCCTGAGTCAACTCTCTATGAGGGAGTTGATAGAAAATATTCCAGGTTATCAGGCTCAGGTACTGACCTTTTCCTTCATGATTGGGGCCATGGTTCTGATTACATTTTTGGTATTGGGAATTTTCATGTACATCATTACCATACAAAAGACGCATCTTTATGGTATTATGCGTGCCCAAGGAATTGCCAGTAGAAAGATTATTGCTTCTATTTTCTGGCAGATTTTCATCCTGTCTTGTCTGGGAATAAGTCTAGCTGTTTTGTTGCTTTTAGGAACCCAGTTAGTATTGCCGGCTTCTGTGCCATTTTACAGTGATTGGCGAGCTTATGGAGGACTGATTGCCTTGATTGTTCTCATGTCACTTGCGGGTGGGCTCTTGTCCATTCGTCGGGTTCTAAAAATTGACCCTATCACAGCAATAGGAGGTGAGTAAATGCCAATCTTAGAATTAAAAGGGGTTACCAAAGAATACGGCCAGGGGCATACACTGGTTCAAGCCCTGAAACCAACTGATTTCCAACTGGAAGCGGGGCAGTTTGTAGCTATTATTGGGCCATCAGGATCGGGTAAAACAACCTTTCTGACCTTGCTGGGGCATTTACAAACGCCTTCAAAAGGACAGATTCTCCTGCATGGGAAAGATACTTCCCAGCTCAAGGAAAAGGAACGTGCTGCTCTGCGTTTCAATGATTTCGGCTTTATTTTGCAGGCTTCCAATCT
Organism: Streptococcus sp. 2_1_36FAA; assembly: GCF_000161955.2. Lineage (NCBI taxonomy): Bacteria > Bacillati > Bacillota > Bacilli > Lactobacillales > Streptococcaceae > Streptococcus > Streptococcus sp. 2_1_36FAA. The sequence goes on along the minus strand of NZ_KI391974.1, from coordinate 320,589 downwards.
CATACCTTTTTTGAAAATTGAGGACCAGTTCCAGCTGATTGACCGCTTATCTAAAAAGGAAAGAACAGAACTAGACAGTCTGATTGAGCTGCTAGATCTAAAAGGAACTCTCAAGCAGTATCCGAAAGAATTGTCTGGCGGGGAACGGCAGAGAGCTGCTATCGCTAGAGCGCTTTACAATAGCCCAGATATCATCTTGGCTGATGAGCCGACAGCTAGTCTGGATACAGAACGGGCTAAGCGCGTGGTTCATTTGCTCAAAGAGGTGACCCAGAAATTCCAGAAGAGTGTGGTCATGATTACTCATGATACCCGCCTGCTGGACGAAGTAGATAAGGTCTATGAGATGCAAGACGGAGTGCTGACTCAAGTTCGATAAAGCTTTAAAAAGCTTGTGCGATCTATTAAACCCATTTATAGGCAACCTGTTTTTCGTTGACAGGCTTGTCTTTTTTTGAATAAAATAATCATAAATGGCAACCGTTTTGATGGGTAGCTTTTTGAATTTGTTACGCTGCAATATGAGAAATACTCATTAGAAATCTTGCAACGGAAATCATAAGTAAAGCAGTTTGTTTTGCTATTTAGATGAAGAAATGGGATTAATAAGGTTTAATAAAAAATATAGCTAGTTTTGACTAATCCCTGGAAGATGAGTTACTGTTACTTTTATTCTTCAAAAAACTAGAAAGGAACACGATGTAAAAGAAAGCTAAGCTTACACTATTTCTTTTATTCTTGGCAATGATTGCTCTTTCAGTTTTTCTCTATTTTTTCAGGCGCATTTACTGGAAATACGATGATCAGTGGATTATAGGTAAAAGAGAATGGGAGATAGTGGAGCGTTATGGTGAATTTGATTATGAAACGAAACCCGGCGCCCGAAAGGGATATTATATAGGACAAGAAAAGAATGTTTTTGAAACTCATGGTAAAAAGTTGTATTATTTCATTCTTTTTGATAACAATAATAGAGCCAAAAAAGTCGTGATTGGGGGTCAGCCTGGTAAAGATTAAGTGATTGTAAAGGCAATATTGAAAGAGTTTCTTGCTTATTACTTTCGAAAGTTTATAGTGCATCTTGAAGCTTAATTGAAAGATCTAAGTTTTGAGATGTTTTTTTCTTCTACAAAGCCTTTTGTGACAGAGCTATGCGTTCAGAAAAATCTCTAGGATAATGAACCTGCTGAAACTTTTTTAAAATCTGGTAGATAGCAGGAGAGAAGCAAATCTGCTATAATGGTCTTATGATTATTTTACAAGCAAGCAAGATTGAGCGCTCTTTTGCAGGGGAGCTTCTTTTTGACAATATTAACCTGCAGGTGGATGAGGGCGATCGGATTGCCCTAGTCGGTAAAAATGGAGCTGGGAAGTCAACCCTGCTCAAGATTTTAGTGGGCGAGGAAGAGCCTACTTCTGGTCAGATCAATAAAAAACGAGACCTGTCCCTGTCCTATCTGGCTCAGGACAGCCGCTTTGAGTCGGAGAATACTATCTACGACGAGATGCTGCTGGTCTTTGATAGTCTGCGCCAGCAAGAGAAGCGCTTGCGGCAGATGGAGCTGCAAATGGGAGAATTGTCGGGGGAAGCCCTGACTGCTCTCATGACCCAGTATGACCAGCTGTCAGAGGATTTTCGACAAAAGGGTGGTTTTACCTATGAGGCCGATATTAGAGCGATTTTAAATGGCTTCAAGTTTGACCAGTCCATGTGGCAGATGAAGATTTCTGAGCTTTCAGGCGGGCAGAACACCCGTCTAGCTCTGGCAAAGATGCTTTTGGAAAAGCCAGAACTTCTGGTCCTGGACGAGCCGACCAACCATTTGGATATTGAGACCATTGCCTGGCTAGAGACTTACTTAGTCAACTACAGCGGTGCCCTGATTATCGTCAGCCACGACCGCTATTTTCTGGACAAGGTAGCGACTGTGACCCTAGACTTGACCCGGCACAGTCTGGATCGCTATGTGGGCAATTACTCTAGCTTCGTGGTCCAGAAGGAGCAGAAGTTGGCCACTGAAGCCAAGAACTATGAAAAGCAGCAGAAAGAAATCGCTGCGCTGGAGGACTTTGTCAATCGCAATCTAGTTCGGGCTTCCACAACCAAGCGGGCTCAGTCCCGCCGCAAGCAGCTGGAAAAGATGGAGCGTTTGGACAGACCGGAGACTGGCGGCCGCTCGGCCAATATGACCTTCAAATCGGATAAGGTTTCGGGCAATGTTGTTCTGACCTTGGAAGATGCGGCTATTGGTTATGGCGAGGAAGTTCTGTCGGAGCCGATTAACCTTGATATTCGCAAGTTCAATGCGGTCGCTATTGTCGGGCCAAATGGGATTGGAAAGACGACCTTGATTAAATCACTAATCGGTCAAGTGCCCTTCATCAGAGGCAAAGAGCAGCTGGGAGCTAATGTGGAAGTGGGCTACTATGACCAGACCCAGAGCAAACTGACTTCCAGCAATACAGTTCTCGATGAGCTATGGAATGACTTCAAGCTGACGCCGGAGGTTGAGATTCGCAATCGCTTAGGCGCTTTCCTCTTTTCGGGAGACGATGTCAAGAAGTCTGTCGGCATGCTATCGGGTGGAGAGCGGGCGCGTCTTCTCTTAGCCAAGCTGTCCATGGAAAATAACAACTTCCTCATCCTCGACGAGCCGACCAACCATCTGGACATTGACAGCAAGGAAGTGCTGGAAAATGCCCTGATTGACTTTGACGGCACCCTGCTCTTTGTCAGCCATGACCGTTACTTTATCAATCGCGTGGCAACCCAGATCATCGAGCTTTCTGAGACAGGCTCCACCCTTTATCTGGGTGATTATGACTACTATCTGGAGAAAAAGGCAGAGCAGGAAGCCTTGCGTGAGGAGACGGCGCAGGCCGGTCCTGACAAGCCAGCACCTGCCAATGACTATCAGCTTCAAAAGGAAAACCAGAAAGAACAGCGCCGGCTGGCCCGTCGCCTAGAACAACTGGAAGCGCAAATCGAGGACTTGGACAGCCAGATCAGTCAGCTTCAGGAAGCCATGGAGGCCACCAACGACGCTGGCGAACTCATGGAGAGCCAGCAGCAAATCGACCAGCTGACTGCCGCCCAAGAAGAAGCCATGCTAGAATGGGAAGAACTGGCGGAGAAGGTCTAGTATTTTTAGGAGCAGTCAGTCCGCCCGCTTTGAAAGGAGTTACTGATGACGACAGAAAACGATTGGTTTATGCGGCAGATCAAGGGAGCGGCCAATATGCTTGGTTCGGCTCTGTGCCTAACAATCCAGCATTTGGATCTGGGGCAGTTTGAAGATGAGCATGGCCGGCAGCTTGATGGAGCTGATTATTTGCAAGAGCTGGTGGAAAGCGAGCATTTTGCAGAGGCAGCTGATTTCGTTCAGGCCCAGATGAAGCACCTGCCTTTCCATCAATATGAGATACTAGCGGACCAGTTCTTGCTTTATCTGGCCAGTCTGGAAGCCCCAGTAAAAGACCGGAATGGCTTGGATGAAACCTATTTACAGGATTTGGAAAAGCAACTGAAAGAATTTAAGTGGTAAACAAATGGAAAATTTAGGCAAAGTTTTTCGTGATTTTCGTTTAAATGGGCATTATTCTTTGAAGGAAGCAGCCGGTCAGGTTTGCTCGACCTCTCAGCTGTCTCGTTTTGAGCTGGGTGAGTCGGACATGACTCTCTCGAAATTTTTAGATCTCTTGGATAATATTCATGTGACTCTTGAAAATTTTATGGACAAGGCTCGGAATTTCCAGCAGCATGAGCACGTGGCCATGATGGGCAAGATTATCCCTCTTTACTACTCAAATGACATCAAGGGTTTTCAAGACTTGCAAGCAGAGCAGTTGAAAAAGGCCAAGGCCAGCAACGCTCCTCTTTACTATGAGCTGAATTGGATTTTGATGCAGGGCTTGATTTGTCAGCGAGACAGCCAGTTTCGTATGAGGCAAGAGGATTTAGATAAGGTGGCCGATTATCTCTTTCAAGTGGAAGATTGGACCATGTACGAGCTTATCCTCTTTGGCAATCTCTATAGTTTTTATGATGTGGACTATGTCTACCGTCTGGGCAAGGAAGTTATGGAGCGGGAGGACTACTACAAAGAAATCGGTCGCCATAAGAGACTAGTCTTGATTCTAGCTCTTAATTGCTACCAGCATTGTTTGGAAAGTCGTTCTTTTGATAAGGCTAGTTATTTTGAGGCTTACGTAGAGAAAATCATCGGCAAGGGCATCAAACTCTATGAACGTAATGTATTCCTCTATCTCAAAGGATTTGCGGCTTATCAGATGGGAGAGAAGAAGCAGGGAATCAAGCAAATGCAGGAAGCCATGCATATCTTTGAAGTGCTGGACCTACCTGAGCAAGTTGCTTATTATCAAGAGCATTTCGATAAGTTTGTGAAAGTATAATTTCCCAAATATGGGAAAAATAAAGAACCTCCCTCCATTCCTGATACAATAGTTTCAGAAACGGAAGGAGGTATTTTTATGAATCGACAGGCAGCACAGCTGATTACACGGGCTGCTATTAATAAAATTGGGAATATGCTTTATGACTATGGAAATAGCATCTGGCTTGCTTCTTTGGGAGCTCTGGGACAGACAGTATTGGGTATTTACCAGATATCGGAGCTAGTCACCTCCATCTTATTCAATCCTTTTGGTGGAGCCATTGCGGACCGCTTTTCCAGACGTAAGGTGCTGATGGTAACAGATTTGATTTGTGCCGGTCTTTGTTTGCTGATTTCTTTTATCTCTAATGACCAGCTCATGATTGGAGCGCTGATTTTTGCTAATGTGGTTCAGGCTATAGCCTTTGCTTTTTCTCGGCCAGCTAATAAGTCTTATATTACCGAAATTGTAGACAAAGAAGACATCGTGGCTTACAATTCTCATCTGGAATTGGCCTTGCAAGTTATCAGTGTCTCAGCCCCAGTTTTATCTTTTATCGTGATGCAGTATGCGAATCTGCGCATGACCCTTCAGCTGGATGCCCTTAGCTTCTTTCTGGCTTTTGCCTTGGTTTACTTTCTGCCCAATCATGAGCCAAGCAAGCAGAAGTTTCCCATCAATCTTGGAAATATCCTGAGAGATATCAAGGAAGGGCTAGTCTATATCCGTCAGCAAAAAGAAATCTTCTTTCTGCTCTTGGTAGCTTCGGCAGTCAATTTTTTCTTTGCGGCCTTTAATTATCTATTGCCTTTTACCAATCAGCTCTACGGTAAGACAGGCTCTTATGCGACCATTTTGAGTTTGGGTGCTGTAGGCTCAATCATTGGAGCCATTCTAGCCAGCAAGGTTAAGGCCAGTATGGGCAACTTACTTGTAGCCCTGCTATTGACAGGTGTTGGAGTCGCAGTCATGGGCGTCTCTACCTTGTTACCGGTTCATCCATATTTCTCCTATTCTGGTAATCTTATCTGCGAGCTATTTATGACTGTTTTCAACATTCATTTCTTCAGCCAGGTTCAGACCAAGGTGGACAAGCAGTACCTAGGAAGAGTTTTTTCGACTATCTACACGCTAGCAATTCTTTTCATGCCTCCTGCGACGTTTCTGATGACTCTGCTTCCAAGCGTCCACACTCTATCCTTTTTACTGATTGGCCTAGGGGTGATAGGACTAGCTTTTCTTTCCTATATCTATCAAAAAAGAATACAAAAACA
>NZ_KI391974.1:0-314820 GCF_000161955.2 Streptococcus sp. 2_1_36FAA | reverse complement strand
TAAATTCCAACCTAGTTTTTTGAATGTGAGTTTTCAAGTACTTTTTTTGTTTCCTTAAGCTCTTTTTTCAGTGAGAAATTTTTTACCATGCTGATGAGAAAGGTTGTGATAGATCCTAGAAGTACTGAGATTAAAATCAATATAATCAAGGGAAGTTTGAAGCTAAATAGGATAAAGCTAACATTGACGCTCTGCATATTGGCCAATGAAATACCAGCAACCAATAGAACGGTAATTAAAAGTAGGATATAATGTAGTTTTTCTTTCATAATAATTCTCCAATATATTTATTCAAATTCAGCCTTACTTTTGACATCACCATATTCTTCCTGTTTTTCTAGTGCTAAGATGTCCTCATAAGCTGCCAATTTAAGATCTGAGCCATATTTCTTTTTCAGAGCTGTTGTTACCAGACGGTAGGCCAAGTTTGCGTTGCGGGACAAGATGGGACCATGGAAGTAAGAACCAAAGACATTTTTATAATGAACGCCTTCACAACCATCCTCTTGGTTGTTACCATTTCCATAGACAACCTTGCCCAGTGGTTTTTCGTCATCAGAGAGGAAGGTGCGGCCTTGATGATTTTCAAAACCATAGTAGGTCTCATTGAATTCATCATTATGAATCTTGATGTCGCCAATGTAACGATTATTAGTCTGATTGAGGGTGTAATGTCCCATGATGCCTAATCCTTCGATCCGTCGACCGGATGCTTCGATATAGTATTTTCCCAAGAGTTGAAAACCACCGCAGATAGCTAACACTACGCCATTTTCGTTGATAAAATTTTCTAAGGCATCCTTTTTAGCTGGTAAGTCACGAGCTACGATCGTTTGTTCATAGTCTTGGCCACCACCAAAGAAGACGATGTCGTAGCTGTCCTTGTCAAAACCATCTTCTAGAGAGACGATATCGACTTGAACTCTAGCACCTAACTTTTCTGCTACATATTTGAGCATGAGCACATTTCCATTATCTCCATAAGTATTCATGAGATCTCCATAAAGATGGGCAATTTTAATATCGTAACGGAAATCCTGGTTATCAAGAGAAGTGAGGGAAGTATAAACCATTAGTTCATCTCCTTTCTAACAACCTGACGCTCTGCCAGCAACTCTCGAAATTCCAGCATAGCAGTATAAGTTGCTAAGATATAGGCATGCTTGGTTTCTTGTTGTTCAATGGCTTTGAAAACTGCTTCTAAGTCTTTGACTTCGCTAATCTGATCTGCTGGATAACCCGTTACCCGCAGTCGCCGAGCAATCTCGGAGTGACGGACACCACCTGCGATGACATGAGGAATATTCATCTCTAAAATTCTCTCAAAATCAGCATCCCAGATCCAGCTGGTATCAATGCCGTCCGCATAATTAGCATTGAGCAAGACAGATAAGCTAAAGTCAAAAGGTGCAAGCTCAATCATTTCCAAGGCTTGGGTAGCACCAACTGGATTTTTAATCAAAACCAAGGTACACTCTTTATCTCCGATTTTGAAGGTTTCCTGACGGCCAAAGACAGCTCGGCTCTTATCAAAACCAGACTTGATTGTAGAAGGATCAACTCCAAAGAATTGAGCCACTGACACTGCAGCCAACGCATTGTAGATATTGTAGAGTCCGCCGATATTGATCTGATAGTCTTGTCCATCAATAGTAAAGGCAGAGCGGTTATGTTCAAGAGCATTGAGAGCAGTCAAGCTGTAGTCTAGTTTAGGACGCTTGAAGCCACAGTCTTCACAGATATAAGCTCCTAGATTGGCATAGGTATTGAGCTCGTACTTGAGGATATGCTCGCACTTGGGACAGAGGATGCCTTCAGTATTATAGTGAGCCAGCTGAGCCTGGCTTTTTTCAGTGTCAAATCCATAGTAGCGGACAGGATTCTTTAGGCTAACTGAGTTAAAGAGAGGGCTGTCCCCATTCATTAGCACTGTCGCTTCAGGAACTTTTGCAGCAGCATCCAAAATCATCTGGTAAGTTGTGTAGATCTCACCATAGCGGTCCATCTGGTCACGGAAAATATTTGTAAAGACAAAGAGGCTGGGCTTGATATAGTCACAAATCCGAGATAGGCTGGCTTCATCTATTTCTAGCACAGCTATATTTTTACCAGATTTGCCTTTTCTAGCAGTCAAGAAAGTAGTGGTGATCCCTGTAATCATATTTGCACCACTAGTATTAGTAGTAACTTCTCCAAAAGCTTCCTTGAGAATGCCCACTGTCAAAGCAGTGGTTAGTGTCTTTCCGTTGGTTCCCGTAATCACTACGACTTCATAGTTCTTAGCTAAGTTTTGTAAAATATTTTTATCAAAGGTTAAGGCAATTTTTCCAGGAAGAGTAGATCCACGTCCCATTTTGCTGAGGACAAAGTGGGAGGATTTACCTGCCCAGAGGCCTAAAAGTGTATTTATCTTCATAAGAATTATTTTATCATAAAAAGTAAATTTGATTACAGAAAAAAACTACTAAAAGTGATATAATAGAAAAGAACGTTTTCTTTGATAGGGTGGATTGATTATGAATTTTCAACAATTGTCTAATCTCCAGTACTGGTCCAGTTTGTTTGGCAGCCCCTGGAGTATTTTGATTAATATCATTGATATTGCTTTGGTGGCTTGGATCTTATATTTCTTTACTAAGGCTGTTGCAGGAACAAAAATCATGATTCTCCTGCGTGGAGTTTTTCTCTTTGTATTAGGACAAATTATTGCAAATGTTCTAGGCCTAGCAACGATCTCTTGGCTGATTAATCAAGTTATTACTTATGGGGTTATTGCAGCAGTAGTAATTTTTGCTCCAGAAATTCGAACAGGACTCGAACGCTTAGGTAGAGCAACGGATCTTTTTTCAGCAACTCCTATGAGCTCGGAAGAAAAGCTTATCCAAGCTTCTGTCAAAGCAGTTGAGTATATGAGTCCACGTAAGATTGGAGCTTTGGTTGCGATTCAAGGTAGCAGAACCTTGCAAGAATATATTTCGACTGGAATTCCCTTGGATGCTGATGTATCAGGTGAATTACTGATTAATATCTTTATCCCCAATACTCCTTTGCACGATGGTGCAGTCATTATCAGAGATAATAAGATTGCTGTATCATGTGCTTATCTTCCTCTCACAGAAAATTCAAGAATTTCCAAAGAATTTGGTACTCGGCACCGGGCTGCTATCGGCCTATCTGAGGTTTCTGATGCTTTTACATTTATTGTATCGGAGGAAACGGGAGGTATTTCTATCACTCACAATGGTGTCTTCAAGCATGATTTGTCTCTGCAGGAATTTGAAGAGGAGCTTCGTAAGGTTTTGGTTCCTGATCAACCTGATAAAAAAGGTTGGCATCAGCGTATACTGGGAGGGCATAGAAAATGAAAAACTATAAAAAAATCTGGTATATCCTCTCCTCTATCTTTTTTGCTCTGGTTTTATTTGTTTATGCAACCTCAAACAATTTCCAAAACAATGCCAACATTCGCTTAAATAAGTCTGAAACATACACTAATACAATTACAAATGTTCCAATTGACGTGAAATACGACAGCGATGAATATTTCATAAGTGGTTTCTCTTCCGAAGCAACAGTTAGTTTGACGGGATCAAATCGCTTGACCTTGGCCAGTGAAATGCAGGAAAGTACTCGTAAATTCAAAATAGTAGCTGATCTGACCAATGTTAAGACTGGTATCTCAGAGGTGAAACTAAGCATTAATAATCTACCTAGTGGCCTGACAGCAACAGTAAATCCTGATAAAATCACTGTAAAAGTAGGTAAGCGCGTGAGTAAGACATTTCCTGTACAGACTACTATCACAGAAAGTCAGGTTGCTCAAGGAGTTTCAATTTCAAGTGTCAACTTCGGTGATTCGAAGGTTACCGTCTTTACTGATGAGGATTACATGGAAAGAATTGACCATGTAGAAGCAGTCTTACCAGAGAGTGACGTCATTAGTGGTAATTATACAGGCGTTGCAACTTTGAGAGCTGTAGACAGTACTGGGACTGCAATACCAAGTGTCATTAGTCCTTATGAAACGACAGTGAAGATTACGACTAAGACATCAGGTTCATCTTCGACAAGTACAAGCTCAACTTCTACGAGCTCTTCTAATCATTAATAAAACAGTTTATAACCTGAAAGGAATAATAGAATAATGGGAAAATATTTTGGAACCGATGGTGTTCGCGGAGAAGCAAATGTGGAATTGACGCCTGAATTGGCCTTTAAATTAGGTCGTTTTGGCGGTTACGTTCTGAGCCAGCACGAAAGTGAAGTGCCTAAGGTCTTCGTTGGACGTGATACACGGATTTCAGGAGAAATGTTAGAAAGCGCCTTGATTGCTGGTCTTTTATCAGTTGGTATTCATGTTTATAAACTTGGAGTTATTGCAACACCAGGTGTTGCTTATTTGGTTAAGTCAGAAAAAGCAAGCGCCGGAGTTATGATTTCTGCCAGCCACAACCCAGCACTTGATAATGGTATCAAGTTCTTTGGTGGTGACGGCTACAAGTTGGATGATGATCGAGAACTAGAAATTGAAGCACTACTTGATGCGACTGAAGATACTTTGCCACGTCCAAGTGCTGAGGGACTCGGAACTCTTGTTGACTATCCAGAAGGACTACGCAAGTATCAACAATATCTAGTTTCAACTGGTTTAGAGTTAGAAGGAATGCATGTTGCTCTAGACACAGCTAATGGTGCTGCTTCAACAAGTGCCCGTCAGATTTTTGCTGATTTGGGCGCTCAATTGACTGTTATTGGAGAAAATCCAGATGGACTTAATATTAACTTGAATGTTGGTTCGACTCATCCTGAAGCTTTGCAAGAGGTTGTAAGAGAATCGGGCGCTGCTATTGGTTTAGCTTTTGATGGAGATAGCGATCGTCTGATTGCTGTGGATGAGAATGGTGAGCTGGTAGATGGTGATAAGATTATGTACATCATCGGTAAGTATCTATCTGAAAAAGGCCAGTTGGCTCAAAATACTATTGTTACTACGGTTATGTCTAATCTTGGTTTCCATAAGGCATTAGATCGAGAAGGAATTCAAAAGGCTGTAACAGCTGTTGGAGATCGTTATGTAGTAGAAGAGATGCGCCAATCTGGCTATAATCTTGGCGGAGAACAGTCTGGACATGTGATTATCATGGACTATAATACAACAGGTGACGGCCAGTTAACTGCTGTACAATTAACCAAAATCATGAAAGAGACTGGTAAAAAGTTATCAGAACTCGCATCCGAAGTAACTATTTATCCTCAGAAATTAGTCAATATTCGAGTGGAGAATAGCATGAAGGACAAGGCGATGGAAGTCCCTGCTATTAAATCAATCATCGAAGAAATGGAAGCAAAAATGGCAGGAAATGGACGAATTTTAGTTCGTCCAAGTGGAACTGAACCATTACTTCGCGTAATGGCGGAAGCTCCAAGTCATGAGGAAGTTGATTTCTATGTTGATACGATTGCAGATGTTGTTCGTGCGGAAATTGGTATTGAATAAATAACTATGAAAACAAAGAAGTAGCATTGATTTTGCTACTTTTTTGTATGAAATGAATCAATTTACGTATATATCTTGTACTATAACTGATTTTTTTGTTATTTTTCTATAAAACATTTCCTACTTTTCTGTATTTTAGGTATAATAAAATATGAAGGAGGGAATAATGAATGAAAGAAAAAAATAATCTTGTTCTTAAATTCTTTATTTTGTTGTCGGCTATTGTTTTTGGTCTTGGAGTAACAAAATCAGCTCAAGCGACTGAAGTTACTGACTATACAAACAATGTTACTATAACTAAAAATGGTAGTCCTCTAACTAGCGATACAACAGTTACGACAAATGAGACCTTAGCTGTGACAAGTGACATTACTTTTCCGGATTCACAAGCTATTAATAGCGGTGATACCCTTACTCTGAAGCTGCCTCAAGAGTTAACTCTTATTACAGTTTTGAATTTTAATGTCATTGATGTCAAAAATGATAAGGGTGAAGTTGTTGGTACCGCTCAAGTAGATCCGAACAATCAGACGGTGACAGTAACTTTCAGTGATTACTTCTCTCGTTTGCCTGAAAATAAGAGAATGTCTCTAAATTTCAATGTTCGATTAAATAATGACACAGTCAAAGAGTCTGGCCCTGTTTCATTCCGTTTTGGTCAAACTGACTTTTCTTTCCAATATAAAAAGGATGATGGTCAAGCTGGTGAGTACGAGATGAAATATGGTTACCAAGACAAATCAGACCCAAGTATTGTTAAATGGCGTATTATCTTAAACGCTCGACAAGACATGCTTCGTGGAATGGTTATTTCTGATAATTTTGGTGACGGCTTAACTCTTGTTCCAGGAAGTTTACGAGCTGTGCGCTATGCACCAGTTCAAGGGGGAATTCGTAATGAAGCCCATCTTTTAACTCTACCTGTTCTTGACAATTTTACAAAGAAAGCAGTTCTTTCTAAAAATGCAAATGGCGACGTAAATGGCTTCACAATCAACTTTGGTGATAATTACAATTGGCCAATGTATATTGAATACTCAACTCGTGTAGCGCCAGGAACTAAAGTAGGTGATACAGTAAATAATAAATTATCTTGGTCAGCTACAAACTTCCCAGGAGAACGAACAATCAATCGCTCACTTAGATTGGAAGCTGGTTCGGGAGATGGAAGTGCCGAACGCTCAAAAGATGTTGTAATCAAGGCTCAAAAAACTCTGGTCGGTAAAGAATTGACTAAGGGACAATTTAGTTTTGGCCTTTATGATGACAAGGGGCAACTATTACAGACAGCGACTAATGAAGCTGATGGTTCTATTAATTTCGCAGCAATCAACTATAGCCAAGCTGGTACATTCAACTATGTAATTAAAGAAATTCCAGGGCAGGAAGATGGCTACACTTATGACTCTAAAGAGGTTAAAGTAACAGTTAAAGTTGTTGATGTATTGGGTGAAAAATTCGGTTCAGTTTCTTATGATGGAGACGCGACTTTTACCAACACATACAAACCAGTAACCTCTGTATCAGGTCATAAAACATGGGTTAATGATACAAACATGACTCGTCCACAGAGCATTACAGTTAATCTATATGCTAACAATCAAGTAGTAGCATCTAAAGTTGTCAGTGAAGCTGATGGCTGGAACTACACATTTAGTGGTCTTCCAGTGAATGATCAAAATGGTCAAAAAATTATCTATACAATTGGTGAAGATGCCATTGTAAACTATAGTTCAAAAGTTGAAGGTTATGACTTAATCAATACCTATGATCCGCCAACTATTCCATCAGAGCCAGGAAAGGATAAACCAAGTAAGCCAGGTGAAGGCGATCCGAATGATCCTGGTCGTAAAACGCCAGATCCAAAGGGTTCAAATAAACAAGATCCAAAAACAACAGAAACTAAGAAATCTGAAAATAAACCAACCTTGCCAAAGACTGGTGAGCAAGTGGCTATCTGGTTGACAGCAGCCGGAGTCTCAATTTTGGTTATTCTTGGCGGTGTGTTTGTAGTCTTAAGAAAGAAAAATAAACAATAATTGATGGCTTAAAAAATAAGAAGTAAGTTTTTAAGCGATCAAAATAATTTGAAAGAAGATAAGGTTTATAATTTTTATCCCTTTCTTCTTTCTTTTTTTATTTGAAGCGACTAGCATTTGAAAAATACTATCAATCATGTTAGAATAAGTCTATAAAAATATAAGAGGTAATTATTGTGGCTTTTGGAGATGAAGGAAAACGCAAAAAAACAGGATTTGAAAAATTAACAATGGTCGTTGTGGTAATCATGATTGTGGTAACAGTCGGAGCCATAATTGCTAGTGCAGTCAGCGCTATTTTGAGATAATTTTAAATCCGAAACGCTCTTTCAGCGTTTTTTTTAGGAATATGAAAGTGAAATTTAAGAGAAGGTAGAGAAAGAATGAGTATGTTTTTAGATACAGCTAAGATTCAGGTTAAGGCTGGTAATGGTGGAGATGGTATGGTTGCCTTTCGCCGTGAAAAGTATGTTCCTAACGGTGGCCCTTGGGGAGGCGATGGCGGCCGAGGCGGTAATGTGGTTTTTGTTGTAGACGAGGGTCTTCGCACCCTGATGGATTTTCGTTACAATCGCCACTTTAAAGCTCAGTCTGGTGAAAAGGGTATGACCAAGGGTATGCATGGCCGAGGGGCTGAGGACTTGATTGTTCGTGTGCCACAGGGGACAACAGTACGAGATGCAGAGACGGGCAAGGTGCTGACGGACTTGGTAGAAAATGGCCAAGAGTTCATCGTGGCGCGTGGTGGCCGAGGCGGTCGTGGAAATATCCGTTTTGCAACGCCTAAAAATCCTGCACCTGAGATTTCTGAAAATGGAGAACCAGGACAAGAGCGGGAGCTTCTACTTGAACTTAAGGTCCTAGCAGACGTTGGTCTGGTCGGCTTCCCATCTGTCGGAAAATCTACTTTGCTTAGTGTTATCACAGCAGCTAAGCCTAAGATCGGTGCCTATCATTTCACGACTATCGTGCCTAATCTTGGTATGGTTCGCACTCATTCTGGAGAGTCCTTTGCAGTAGCAGATCTACCAGGTTTGATCGAAGGGGCCAGCCAAGGGGTTGGACTGGGAACCCAGTTTCTCCGTCATATTGAGCGGACACGGGTCATCCTGCATGTCATTGATATGTCAGCTAGTGAGGGGCGTAATCCTTATGAGGACTATCTAGCTATCAATAAAGAGTTGGAATCCTACAACCTTCGTCTCATGGAGCGTCCGCAGATTATCGTTGCTAACAAGATGGATATGCCAGATAGTGCTGAAAATCTCAAGGTATTCAAAGAGAAATTAGCAGCTAATTATGATGAGTTTGCGGAACTGCCACAAATCTTCCCAATTTCCAGTCTGACTAAGCAAGGCCTTGCAACCCTCTTGGATGCGACTGCAGAGTTACTGGATAAGACACCTGAATTTCTTCTTTACGATGAGTCTGAAATGGAAGAGGAAGCTTACTATGGCTTTGACGAAGAAGCTCCTGCCTTTGAAATCTCTCGTGATGATGATGCGACTTGGGTGCTGTCAGGTGACAAGCTTGAGAAACTCTTTAATATGACCAACTTTGACCGTGATGAGGCCGTTATGAAATTTGCCCGTCAGCTTCGTGGTATGGGAGTTGATGAAGCTCTTCGTGCTCGTGGAGCCAAGGATGGCGACTTAGTTCGCATCGGCAAGTTCGAGTTTGAATTCGTTGACTAAGGAGGCTTGAAATGGGTGATAAACCAATATCTTTCCGTGATGAAAAAGGAAATTTTGTCTCAGCAGCAGACGTTTGGAACGCAGAAAAGTTAGAAGAACTCTTCACACGTCTTAATCCAAATCGGAAATTACGATTGGAAAGAGAAAAAGCTCAAAAAAAAGATTAAAATAAGCACTCTGAGGATAATTCTCAGGGTGTTTTCTTATTATGAAAGTTAGACATTTCAATTCTTTTGTTTTGGATAATGATATAATATGTTTAAGGAATATTCGAATCTAAAGGAGAGTGGATGATGACTAAAGCATTAGAGGATATGTCTTTGGAAGAGCTATGGCAGCTTTTTCCGATTTTTTTAAGAGAACATCAGCTTGAGTGGAAAGACTGGTATGAGGAGGAGCGACTTCGGCTCTTGAGTTTTTTGCCAGAACATCAGATCGTTTGTCTTAGCCATATTGGCTCAACATCGGTAGAGACCATCTGGGCCAAGCCCATAGTGGATATCATGCTGGAGATTCCTAAAAAAATAGATATGGCGGTAATAAGAGACTTACTTCTACAGAATGGCTATTTGCTCATGTCAGAAAGCCAAGGGAGGATGTCTTTTAATAAGGGCTACACACCGAGTGGTTTTGCAAAGCGCGTTTTCCATCTGCATCTTCGCTATGCAGGTGATCACGATGAGCTTTACTTTAGAGACTATTTGCAGGAACATCCTGCTGTTGCTAAGGACTATGAACAGCTCAAACTTTCTTTGTGGAAACAGTATGAACACAATCGTGATGCCTATACAGACTCCAAGACGGTTTTTATCAGGAAATACACCGAGAAAGCTAAAAAGCTTTATAGTAGACGATATAAGAGGTAAGTCCTATGATTTATCTTGTGATAATAGTCCTTATGATTATTCTGGTTTTTCCTTACTTAATTTATCAATCTAAGAAACCATCAGGCCTTATTGGACTATGGATGATGAAAATTTGGAATCGTGTTTATATGCCCATGGTTGTCTGGTCGGTCAGTCAGTTGGATCATAAGAAGCGATTTCATGCCATTTTGGATGTTGGAGTTGGAAATGGAGCTTCCTCGAAGTATTTAAAAATGCACTTTCCTGATAGCCAAGTTTTGGGGATTGATATTTCAATTACAGCCATCAAATCAGCTGAAGAATTGTCTGAGCCTGGCCTATCTTTCGAGGTGAAAAATGTTGAGAAAACAAATCTTCCTGTTGAGGAATTTGATTTGATTACAGCCTTTCAGACTCATTTTCATTGGTCAAATTTAACGAAGGCCTTGTTAGAACTTAAGCGGATACTGAAGCCAGATGGAATCATCTTACTGGCATGTGAATGGAGCAAATTAGCTTACTACCTACCAGACTTTAAAAAGCGCGAAAAACTGGAAAGCTTCTTGACAGCCTTGGACCTACATCTCCTCAATAGTCAAAGAAAAGGTCAATGGATTCTTTATCAAATCGTGAAAAACTAAGGGAGGTATCCTATGAAACAATTATTTTTATGCTCTTATTTTGCGGGAGTCAAGGAATTGTTCAGACAATATGCGTCTGAAAAACAATTGGGCAAACAAATACTTTTTATACCGACGGCTGGAAATGTAGAAGAGTATAGGGGTTATATTGACGAAGCCCTGCAGACCTTTGCAGATTTGGGATTTCAGGTAGAAATTTTAGATATTTCAGCTTGTGATAGAGAAACAGCTCAAGCTAAGATTTTCCAAAGTAAACTCCTCTATATCTCTGGTGGCAATACCTTTTACCTTTTGCAAGAACTTAAGAAAAAGCAACTTCTGTCCTTGATAAAAGAGCAGATTGCGGATGGCATGGTATATGTGGGCGAATCTGCTGGTGCTATCATCACAGCCAAAGACATTGACTATAATAAGCTTATGGACGATAAGGCGGTTGCTAAGGAACTGAATGATACAGAGGCACTAAGCGAGGTTGATTTTTATGTTCTTCCTCATCTAGGCGAAGAACCCTTTGTTGAAAGCGCTCAGGCAACTCTGGATACATACAGCGCCCAGCTAAATCTGCTTTCCCTCCATAATCACCAAGCTGTGCTTGTGGAAGGAGAAGAAGTGAAGGTTTTGGAGGAGGAATAAAATATTTTTGCCACGAATTTTAACAAAAAGTCTATAAAAAGTAAGAAAAGCTTGGTTGAAGCAACCAGCTTTTTTGCTATACTAACAGTGTAATCATAAAAAGGAGATTAAAAAATGATTTCTAAAAATATTGCTATTTTAAGAAAAAGAGAGAATATTTCTCAGGAAAAACTGGCCGAGGAAATAGGTGTATCAAGACAGACTATAGCAAAATGGGAAGCAGGAGAAAGCGTTCCAGATGTGATTTATTCCTCTCAATTGGCTGATTATTTTGATGTGAGTTTGGATGAACTAGTACATTTAGAAAGCAATTTATTGACAACTCCTAGTATCAAAGGGAAATATATTTTTGGAACAGTAACGGTGGGAGAGCGTGGTGAAATCCACTTACCCCCTCGGGCACGAAATATTTTTCAAATAAAAGCGGGAGATCAGCTTCTTTTGCTAGGAGATGAAAATCAAGGATTGGCGTTATTAGATCCGAATTTTTTTCTAGAAACTCCTAAGTATTTTTCAGAAAAGTAGCAGGCGATGAATGAAAAGGACAATGATGTTAGTTATTTTGATATTGATAGCTGTTATATTGGTAAGTGCAGGGTGGTTTGCTTATCGCAATCTTCACTATGATAAGGCTAATCTTGAATATATACGACAAGCTGGGATGATAGAAAAGCAAGTGACTTTACCAGATGGATCTCTTATTAATTATGGCGAAGGTCCAAAAAATGGTCCCCCTTTACTCCTGATCCATGGCCAGCAAGTATCTTGGGAGGACTACGCCAAGGTTTTTGGAGAATTGTCTAAGCGATATCATGTATATGCAGTAGATTGTTATGGACATGGTGGGTCTAGTAAAAATCCTGCTAAATATTCAGCACTAGAAAATAGTCAGGATTTCATTTGGTTTATTCATAATATTATAAAAGCTCCTGTGTTCATTTCAGGACATTCATCAGGTGGGATTCTGGCAACAATGGTAGCTGCACTAGCTCCTGATACTGTTAGAGGACTGTTGATAGAAGATGCACCGTTCTTTTCAACAGAGCCTAGTCGAGCACTTTCTACTTTTTCTTGGTTAGGATTTAAAGATATGTATGATTTCTTAAAAAGCGGTAAAAAAAATTATACTGCCTATTTTTTAGAACATACTTATTTAAAAAAACTTTTTGGTGAGGAAAATTTTAATAAAATTGTCAAAAAACCAGCTCTGAACTATATGAAAAATCATCCAGGAAAGATTCCTAGAATTTGGTACTATCCGCCAGAATTACAAGTGAATCTCATCTATGACTTAACAGCTAATTTACAGGATGGAACAGGAAATTACGATCTTCGTTTTGGCACAACGTTTTATGATTTTTCTTGGTTCAAGGGATTTGAACAGGAAGAAATCTTGAAAAAAGTTCAATGTCCATCTATATTGCTTCATGTGGCTAGGCCTTTGAATCAGAAAAATTACTATGATAAAAATGATATTCTCTTGAGTGCTATGGATGACAAAGATGCTAAGCGAGTAGACAAACTTTTGTTGAACAATCATCTAATAGATAATATCAAGAGTGGTCATGATATTCATGTTGAAAAACCTGAGATTTTTATTCGGGCGATTGATGATTTACAAAAAAGGTGTAAATAGAATCTTAAAGGTGGGAGATGTTTTTGCTTTATCTATTGGGATTTTCACTTGACGAAAAGTTTAAAGTCTATTTTAGTTGTGCTTCTTATTTTTATTTCAAAAACAGCCATCAGACTGTTTTTTTGATATAATAGACTCTATGAACACAAAAGATAAAATTTCAAATTATCAAATTTTACTAGCCCAGCTGGAAGCTTTGTTGGAGGGTGAGACCAATGCTTTAGCTAATCTTTCCAATGCTAGCTCGCTGCTCAATCAAGCTTTGCCTCATTCGGTTTTTACTGGTTTCTATCTTTTTGATGGGAGTGAGCTGATTCTGGGGCCTTTTCAGGGCGGTGTATCCTGTGTCCATATTACGCTAGGCAAGGGTGTCTGTGGGGAGTCTGCGGAGAAAGAGCAGACGATTATCGTAGATGATGTGACCCAGCATGCCAACTATATCTCTTGTGACAGCAGAGCGAAAAGCGAAATTGTGGTGCCCATGGTAAAAGACGGTCGCCTTCTTGGAGTACTGGATTTGGATTCAGCTTTGACGGGGGATTATGATAAGATAGATCAGGAATATCTGGAAAAGTTCGTCCAGATTTTGCTTGAAAAAACGATTTGGAATTTTGAAATGTTTGGAGAAAAAGCCTAATGTATCAAGCTTTATATCGGAAATACCGCAGTCAGACCTTTGGTCAGCTGGTGGGTCAGCAGGTAGTGGCAACCACTCTGCGACAGGCTGTGGAGCAAGGGAAAATCAGCCATGCTTATCTCTTTTCTGGACCACGTGGAACAGGGAAAACTAGTGTTGCCAAGATTTTTGCCAAGGCTATGAATTGTCCGAATCAAAAGGACGGCGAGCCCTGCAATGACTGCTATATTTGTAAGGCCATTACTGAGGGAAGCCTTGAAGATGTCATAGAAATCGACGCAGCTTCTAATAATGGGGTAGATGAGATTCGTGATATTCGGGATAAATCTACCTATGCACCTAGTATGGCTAAGCACAAGGTCTATATCATTGACGAGGTGCACATGCTCTCAACAGGGGCATTTAACGCCTTGCTCAAGACCTTGGAAGAACCGACAAAAAATGTTGTCTTTATCCTAGCGACGACTGAGTTGCATAAGATTCCAGCCACGATTCTTTCCCGTGTCCAGCGTTTTGAATTTAAGTCTATCAAGACTCAGGACATTATTGCCCATATCGAGTGGATTTTGGATCAGGAAGGTATTGACTTTGAGCAAGAAGGTGTGCAGATTATTGCCCGTCGAGCAGAAGGTGGTATGCGGGATGCCCTGTCTATCCTTGATCAGGCTCTTAGCTTAACGCAGGAAAATCGTTTGACTACAGACATTGCCGAAGAAATCACTGGCTCGATCAGCTTAGGAGCCTTGGATGCCTATGTAGCAGCCTTGATTGCGCATGACGCAGTAGCAGCCTTGGATAATCTCAATTTAATTTTTGATAGCGGTAAAAACATGGCTCGTTTCGTAACGGATCTTCTGCAATACCTGCGTGACCTAATCATTGTCAAAACTGGCGGGGAAAATCATCATGCCAGTGAGCTCTTTCTGGAAAATCTCAAGACACCGCAGGAGACTCTCTTTGCCATGATTGATATGGCAACCAAGAGTTTGCCTGATATCAAGAACAGCCTGCAGCCTAAGATTTATACAGAAATGATGACCATTCGACTGGCAGAGACCAGCAATCTTCCTGCAGTTGTAGCCATTCCAGATAATCTAGCTGATGAACTTAAGGGATTGAGACAAGAGATTGATAATCTCAAGCAGCAGCTATCTAATGGCAATGGGAAACCAGTGGCAGCTGTCAAAACTTCAGATATTCGTCCACAGAAGTCAAAAGGTTATCGGGTAGATCGTCATAAAGTTAATGCTATTTTAGAAGAGGCTGTTGAGAATCCTAGTTTGGCTCGTAGCAATCTGACTAAGCTACAGAATGCTTGGGGAGAGGTCATTGAGAGTTTATCTGGGGCGGACAAGGCTTTATTAGCTGGCTCGCAACCTGTGGCAGCCAATGAAAGCCATGCTATCTTAGCTTTTGAATCTAATTTTAACGCTGAGCAGACCATGAAGCGAGACAATCTCAATACCATGTTTGGCAATATTCTTAGCAACGCTGCAGGGTTTTCACCAGAAATTTTGGCTATTTCCTTAGAAGAATGGACCAAGATCCGAGCGGATTTCTCGGCTCGTAGCAGAAATGGTAAAGTTGAAGTCGAAGAGAAGAAAGAGGAAAAACTGATTCCAGAAGGATTTGACTTTTTAGCTGAAAAAATTACCGTGCAAGAAGACTAATAAAAGATTTTTTGAATTTTTCATGATATAATACATTTATGAATAGAAGACAATTTATCACAGTGGCTCTCTTTACGGCTGTTGAAACATACTTTTTTAATGAATCCATAATGTCGGAACACTATTTCATGGCGATTTTCTGGGCCTTTCTGATTTTGCGAAATATTCAGATTTCCTATGTCATGGGTCGGATTGTTGATGAAATTGATAAACATTTAAAATAAATATAAGAAAAGGACTGAGAAAACTCAGTCCTTTTATCTTGTGATTTTATGTGGCCTATTACCAACTGCTTAGAGAAACTTCGCCACTATTAAGCCAGATTTCCTGACCATTATCAAGCTGAACGAGGAGTTGACCACTGTCAGAAACGTCTTTAGCCAAACCCTTGTAGTTAGTATTATTTTGATTGAAGCTGACTTCCCGACCTAGCACCAAGGAATGTTGTTTGTAAAGGTAGATGAGTTCTTCTGGATCACTTTCGTAAAAGCAGTTCCAAATCTCAGCGATGAGCTCATTACGACTAATTGGCGGTTTCTCATCAAATAATGATCCGGCCTTATTCTTGAGATCTGCAGGAAAATCCTTAATAGAGAAGTTAAAGCCAACTCCGATAATAACATCAGTTACCTGTCCATTCTCGATAGAAGTAGTAGCTTCTGTTAGAATACCGGCTATCTTTTTATTTTTAAAATAAATATCATTGACCCACTTGATGTCAATGTCCATAAGAGTTAGATTTTTTATAGCCTTATAGATGGCTCCCGCAGTTAAGATAGTATAGGAAGGGATCTGGTCAAAAGGAAGGTTGGGCTTGAGGTGGAGAGACATATAGAAACCACCTTGGCTAGGGCAGAAGAAAACACGACTGAAACGGCCGCGACCAGCTGACTGGGAAGTGGCTAGATAAAGGGTATCGGATGGGGCGCCAGCTTCCATCCCAGCTTTAGCATCGATTTGAGTGGACTTACAGTCAGGATTGAAGGAAACTTTTACAGGTGAGTGTTCCTCAATCCAAGAAGGAAGCAGCAAATCTCCATCAAGCAATCGATAGCCACGATTCTTGACTGATTCGATTTGAATGCCTTCTTTCTCAAGTTTTTGAATGGCCTTCCAAATAGAGGTCCGAGTAATCCCTAGTTCTTGGGCTATTTTTTCACCATTGACGTAATCATCGGCCTGACTAAGAATATCATAGAGTTTTTCGTAGGTTTTCATAGTATGTCTTTCTAATTTAAATGCTGCTTTCTCTAATAGTCAATCTTGTAGCTAATTTGACCATATAAGGAACTGAAAAACTATCTTTTTGGAAACTTTGCTCAAGAATTTGAATGGCTTGTTTTCCCATTTCTTCAGTAAAAACTGTCACAGTACTGAGTTTTGGATACATATATTTGGCTAGAGAAGTATCGTTAAAAGAAATCAAGCCAACTCTTTCTGGGACAGGGATTTTAGCTTCTTGCAAAGCACGCAAGGCGCCTGAGGCTAAGGCATCATTTGCTGCAAAGAGGGCTGGAGGTAGATTGTCACCAAGCTCCATAATGAACTCTTTCATTATTTTATATCCAGCTTCTGAAGAAAAACTCCCAATTTTGATCAAGTTGGGATCATATAGTGTGAGTTGTTTGAGATAGGATTGAAAAGTGTTGAGTCGAGGGTCAGATAGGAGTGTGCTTTTATCAGAAGAGGTTTCTTGGCCAGCAATCATACCAATTTTTTTTAGGCCACTGTTGATAAAATAATCTATAACATTGATAACGGAGTTTTCAAAGTCGGTTGTGACGCAAGAATGACCAGATTTTAAGGTATCGCTATCAACAAAAACTAGTTTATCACTGTAATTCTCTAGTTCTTTTATTTTACCAGGACTAAACTTTCCGATAGCTATGATTCCATCAATATTTTCTAGTTGAGTCAGGGAATCGTTGTTGAAAATTCTTATGATTTCATAGCCCAATTCTTGAGCTCTTTTTTCAGCTCCTAAACGAATTGAGTAGTAGTAGAGATCATCTAGTTCTTCTTGTTCTGTATACCATTCGATTATGGCAATTCTGTGAGAAGATTTAGAACGTTTATTTGTTTTCTTTGATTTTTTATAACCAAGCTGTTTAGCGATGGTAAAAATTTTGTTACGTGTTTCATCACTGACAGACATGGCTTGATCTTGGTTTAAAACTCGTGAGACAGTCGCAGATGAGACACCGGCTGCATGGGCAATATCTTTGATGGTAGCCATACGATTCAATCCTTTTTCTTTACTATTCTTTCATTATACATCAAAAATTAGTAAATCACAAAGTAGAATTTAGTAAAACATCCCAGCATATTTGTCATAGTTATTAGTGGGCAGATTATAGTATGTGGTATAATAAAATAAAGCTTTGAATGAGGAGGATAAAAGATGAAAAGAGCTGGAATTAGTTTTCTTGCATTAACAACTCTTTTATGTGGCTTGTTTTTCCTAACAGCCTGTAAGAAAGGACCACTAAGTCTTGACCAACAATTTGATGTTTATTCAAAGGCTAAACCGGTCTCTATTTCTGATGGAGAAACTTATTATCTTTGGGTTAAAGATGGTCAAGATAAGACAGTGGATAGCCTGAAGTATATGATTCCAAAAGAATGGGAACTAGATCTTGAACAAAGTCTAAAACCTAATGAAGATGTGGCTTATACTGCTCAAGAAGATGGTCGTTATTTCTTAGTTCAAATTTATACTTTACGTATTCAAGGTAATCAGAAACTTTCTGAGAAAGCTCTAAAGCAAACAATGATGGATGACGGTCATCATTTTTCTAAAGAAGGAAAGGTCACTATTGGAGATAAGGAGTGGCTGACAGCTTATGAGCGTTCAGAACAAGCTAACAAGGCTTCAGCTATCTCTTTTTATCGTCTGGAAAAAGACTCGTCAGGAAATCCCATTATTTTAGTGGGAAATTTCCTATATCCAACCTATCCTGGAAAAGGAGAAGATGATGTAGATGCTTTGGTAGAGAGGGGAATTGGACACTTAAAGACTATTTTAAAGCAGTTGTCTAGTCAAGATCAATTTTCTTAATACTCGAGGTTGGATCGAAACTTTCTTTTTCAAATTGCAGAAAGAGCTAGTTGGATAAAAGTTGAGTACAGTATATTAAAAATTTTCAGAAAATATCGACTTTTTCTTGACAAGGCAAAAATACTGTGTTAGAATTCTAAACAATAAGAAATCATCTCAAAAGGAGTTAGTCAAACATGAAGTCAACCCAATCTTCAAACTTTGCTTTGTTGTTGCGTTACTCGGGCTAGTGCAAAAGCATTAGTCCTGTTTGGCTTACCAAGCGGGAGTAAATCAACATCTCGCTTGTTCCTCAAGTGAGATGTTTTTTTATACCTACTCACCTCAATATAGATTAAGGTTTCTATGCTTGGCCCAAAAGTGCTAGTCTTTTAGAGATATTTTCTACTGCTAGTTTACATTTTGATGCCTTGATTATAAGAGCCCTTGTGTATTAGAAAAGGAGTTGTCTATGACACGAAAAATTGAGTTTCTTGATACCAGCCTTCGGGATGGTGAGCAGACACCTGGAGTGAACTTTTCCGTTAAGGAAAAGGTTGCTATTGCTAAACAACTTGAAAAATGGGGAATTTCGGCCATCGAAGCTGGCTTCCCAGCTGCTAGTCCAGATTCATTTGAAGCAGTACGGGAAATCGCCAAAGCAATCACCAAAGCTTCGGTCACTGGCCTAGCACGTTCGGTTAAGTCTGACATTGATGCCTGCTATGAGGCACTCAAGGATGCCAAGCACCCTCAGGTACATGTTTTCATTGCGACCAGTCCTATTCACAGAGAGTTCAAGCTGAAAAAATCCAAGGAAGAGATTTTAGAAGCCATTAAGGAGCATGTTTCTTATGCTCGCTCTAAGTTTGAGATTGTCGAGTTTTCACCTGAGGATGCGACACGAACCGAGCTAGATTTTCTGCTTCAAGTTGTTCAGACAGCGGTTGATGCGGGTGCTAGCTACATCAATATTCCAGATACGGTTGGTTTTACTACACCTGAAGAGTTTGGCAATATCTTCAAGTATCTGATTGATAATGTCCAAACTGACCGTGAAATCATTTATAGTCCTCACTGTCATGATGATTTGGGAATGGCAGTAGCCAACAGCTTGTCTGCGATTAAATACGGTGCTAGGCGGGTGGAAGGAACGATCAACGGTATTGGTGAGCGTGCAGGTAACGCTGCGTTGGAAGAAGTAGCGGTTGCCTTAGAGATTCGTCAAGACTATTATCAAGTTGAGACGGATATCGTCCTTAATGAAACCATTAATACTTCTGAACTGGTGTCTCGTTTCTCAGGTATTCCAGTGCCTAAGAACAAGGCTGTCGTTGGTGGCAACGCCTTCTCTCATGAATCTGGTATCCATCAGGATGGCGTTCTTAAGAACCCACTAACCTATGAAATCATTACTCCTGAGCTAGTCGGTGTCAAGAGCAACTCACTCCCACTTGGTAAACTCTCTGGTCGTCATGCCTTTGTCGAAAAACTCAAAGAATTGGCTCTGGACTTTGCGGAATCTGAAATCAATGATCTCTTTGCTAAATTTAAGGTCTTGGCTGATAAGAAAAATGAAGTCACAGATGCTGATATACGGGCTCTGATTGCTGGAACGACGGTTGAAAATCCAGAAGGATTCAGATTTGATGATCTGCAGTTGACGACCAATGATGACCAAACTATCACAGCTGATGTGCAGTTGGTTAATGGCGATGGTGAGATAGTCACTTGTGTGGCAGAAGGCAAGGGAAGTGTTGAAGCTATCTTTAATGCGATTGACCAATTCTTTAACCAGTCTGTTCAGCTTTTGTCTTATAACATCGAGGCAGTAACGGATGGTATCGACTCTCAGGCTCGTGTTTTGGTAGCTGTTGAAAATACGGATACTGATACGATCTTTAACTCTTCAGGTATTGACTTTGATGTTCTTAAGGCTAGTGCTATTGCTTATATCCATGCCAATACTTTTATTCAGAAGGAAAATGCAGGTGAAATCGGACGTCGCGTTTCTTATCATGATTTACCCGCTAGTGAATAGGAAGGAGTCCCTATGACAAAAAAAATCGTAGCTCTGGCAGGCGACGGTATTGGCCCAGAAATCATGGAAGCGGGCCTCCAAGTTCTAGCAGCTGTTGCGGACAAGTTTGGATTTACTTATCAAGTCACAGAGAAGGATTTTGGGGGTGCTGGTATTGATGCGGAAGGTCATCCTCTGCCTCAGTCAACTCTAGAAGCGGCCAAGGAGGCGGATGCTATTCTCCTAGCAGCTATCGGTAGTCCTCAGTATGATAATGCCCCGGTTCGGCCGGAGCAAGGTTTGCTTGCTCTACGCAAGGAGCTTGAACTCTATGCTAATATCCGTCCAGTTAAGATTTTTGATGCCCTAAAGCATTTGTCGCCTTTGAAGGCAGAGCGAATTGCTGGCGTGGACTTCGTAGTTGTGCGCGAGTTGACTGGTGGGATTTACTTTGGCGAGCATATTTTGGAGGACAAATCTGCGCGGGATATCAACGACTACAGCTATGAAGAGGTAGAACGGATTGTCCGTAAGGCCTTTGACATTGCGCGTGGTCGTAGAAAGCGCGTGACCAGTATTGACAAGCAAAATGTGCTAGCAACATCCAAACTCTGGCGCAGAGTAGCAGATGAAGTCGCCAAGGATTATCCAGATGTGACCTTGGAGCACCAGCTGGTGGATAGCGCTGCGATGCTTATGATTACCAATCCTGCTAAGTTTGATGTTGTGGTAACGGAAAATCTCTTTGGAGATATTCTATCCGATGAGTCCAGCGTCTTATCAGGAACGCTAGGAGTTATGCCATCTGCCAGTCATTCGGCTGATGGGCCAAGTCTTTATGAGCCCATTCATGGTTCGGCTCCTGATATTGCAGGGCAATGCATTGCCAACCCTATCAGTATGATCCTTTCTGTAGCCATGATGTTGAGGGATAGTTTTGCAGAGCTTGAAGCTGCAGAAGCGATTGAGGCAGCAGTGGAGAAGACCTTGGCTCAGGGGATTTTAACGCGAGATCTGGGTGGTCAGGTAGGAACAGCTCAAATGACGGAGTCCATTATTAATAATTTATGAAATGGATATTAACAGGTATTAGCCTGCTATGGAACCTTGTCGTTTTCCTGCTTTATGGCTGGGATAAACGAAAGGCTAAGAAAAATCACTACCGTATTCCAGAGAAGACTTTGCTATTGTCAGCATTGGTAGCCGGAGGTTTGGGCGCTTTATTAGGCGGTTGCCTCTTTCATCATAAGACCAGAAAATGGTATTTCTGGTTGGCTTGGATTTGCGGAATAATAGTGGAAATCGGAATTTTATATTACATATGGAGAAGCTAGTATGGCTGGAAAATCGATTTTTGATAAGCTGTGGGAAAGGCATGTAATAACTGGTCAAGAAGGCCAGCCCCAGCTTATGTATGTAGATCAGCATTATATTCATGAAGTAACCAGCCCTCAGGCTTTTCAAGGCCTTCGAGATGCAGGGCGCAAAGTTAGAAGGCCGGACTTGACCTTTGGTACCTTTGACCATAATGTTCCTACGGTCAATATCTATGATATTCGGGATGTGATTTCCAAGGCTCAGATTGATAAACTTTCTGAGAATGTCAAGGATTTTGGCATTGAACACGCGGCTCACGGATCGGAACTGCAGGGGATTGTCCATATGGTTGGACCGGAAACGGGCAAGACTCAGCCGGGCAAATTCATCGTCTGCGGTGATAGTCACACGGCTACTCACGGAGCTTTTGGAGCTATTGCTTTTGGGATCGGTACTTCAGAGGTAGAGCACGTCTTTGCCACGCAGACCATTTGGCAGGTCAAGCCCAAGAAAATGTTGGTCAAATTTACCGGAGTGCCACCTAAAGGTGTCTATTCCAAGGACTTTATCCTCGCTCTGATTGCCCGATATGGTGTGGCTGCAGGTGTTGGTCATGTGGTCGAGTATGCTGGTGATGCGATTGAGCATCTGACCATGGAAGAGCGCATGACCATTTGCAATATGTCCATAGAGTTTGGATCCAAGATGGGCATTATGAACCCTGACCAAAAGACCTATGATTACGTTCAAGGTCGGCCAGGAGCTCCCAAGGACTTTGAAGCAGCGGTAGCTGATTGGAAGACTCTAGTCAGTGATCCTGATGCTGTCTATGATAAGGTCATTGAGATTGATGTTTCCCAGTTGGCACCAATGGTGACTTGGGGGACAAATCCTTCTATGGGAGTAGAGTTCGGTGCTGCTTTCCCAGAAATTCGCGATATGAACGACGAGCGGGCTTATAATTACATGGACTTATCCCCGGGTAAAAAAGCAGAAGATATTGACCTAGGGTATATCTTTATTGGTTCCTGCACCAATGCCAGACTCAGCGATTTGCAGCTGGCCGCTAAGTTTGTTGCGGGTAAGCACATTGCTCCTAATCTGACCGCTATCGTCGTACCAGGCTCTCGCCCAGTCAAGCGTGCTGCTGAAAAGATGGGACTGGATAAAATTTTCATGGATGCAGGATTTGAGTGGCGCGATCCGGGCTGTTCCATGTGCCTGGGAATGAATCCAGATAAGGTGCCAGACGGAGTCCACTGTGCCTCTACTAGTAATCGGAACTTTGAGGATCGTCAGGGATTTGGTGCTAAGACTCATCTTTGCAGTCCTGCCATGGCAGCAGCGGCAGCTATTGCCGGACGCTTCGTAGATATTCGTCAGCTACCGGAGGTTCAGTAAGGAAGGTTTATGGAAAAATTTACAATCTATACAGGGACAACAGTCCCACTCATGAACGATAATATTGATACGGATCAAATTTTACCTAAGCAGTTTCTCAAGTTGATTGATAAAAAAGGCTTTGGAAAGTATCTCATGTACGCTTGGCGTTATCTAGACAATCAGTACACCGAAGATCCTGATTTTGTCTTTAATAGACCTGAGTATCGCAAGGCGACTATTCTGATTACAGGGGACAATTTTGGAGCGGGTTCTTCTCGGGAGCACGCTGCCTGGGCTTTGGCTGACTACGGCTTTAAGGTAGTTATTGCCGGATCTTTCGGGGATATTCACTACAACAATGAACTTAATAACGGCATGTTGCCTATCGTCCAGCCACTGGAAGTTCGGCAAGCCTTGGCGAATCTAAAGCCAACGGATCAAGTGACTGTGGATTTGGAACAGCAGAAGATTTTTTCACCGGTGGGAGAATTCTCCTTTGACATTGATGGAGAATGGAAGCATAAGCTCCTCAACGGGTTGGATGATATCGGTATTACCCTGCTGTATGAGGATTTGATTGCAGAATATGAAAAAAATCGTCCATCTTATTGGCAGTAACCATATTTTTGATATATTCAGAAAATTCTAAATATATCTTGTCTCTAATAAGAATATATGGTAAAATAAATCTTAATTTAATAGAAAAGGAATAAACTTATGACAAAACACATTCAATGGAACGGAACTCTTTCACAAGAAGGTTATGACATTCTTAAAGGCGATGGGGGCTGTATCGTTTGTCCGACTAAGGTAGGTTACATCATTATGACCAGCGATAAGGCAGGTTTGGAGCGTAAGTTCGAAGCTAAGGCACGTAACCGTAATAAGCCAGGTGTTGTCCTCTGTGGCAGCATGGATGAGCTCCGTGCTTTGGCTCAGCTCAATCCTGAAATTGAAGCCTTTTATCAAAAACATTGGGATGAAGATATCCTTTTGGGCTGTATCCTTCCATGGAAGCCAGAAGCTTTCGAAAAGCTCAAAGCCTATGGTGACGGTCGTGAAGAGCTGATGACAGATGTTCGTGGCACTAGCTGTTTTGTTATTAAGTTTGGTAAGGCGGGCGAGCAGCTGGCAGCTAAGCTTTGGGAAGAAGGCAAGATGGTCTATGCTTCCTCAGCCAACCCATCCGGTAAAGGAAACCGTGGCAAGGTCGAAGGAATTGGCGAGCGCATCGAAAATGCTGTTGATTTGGTCATTGAAGCAGATGACTATGTAGCCTCTATCCAGCCAGACAAGACCATTGAAACTCGCTATGAACAAGGCGTTATGGTCTCTATGGTGGATAAAGATGGAAAACTGATTCCAGAACAAGGTGGGCAACGTTCCATCTCACCAGCACCAGTGGTCATCCGCAAAGGCTTGGACATCGACAAAATCATGATGCACCTGTCCGATACTTTCAACTCATGGGATTACCGTCAGGGTGAATACTACTAAGATAAAAAGAAGCTCAGTGCGAGAGGGGGATTTCCTCTTTACACTGAGTTTTTTGTTTGGAATTTTTAGTTTAAAATCTTTATTCAGTTTAAAATTATTTCGAAATAGAATAAAATTCTTGACAGATGTAATATCTTGTGTTACAATAATTTAAAATCGATTCGATATAGAAATAAATTGGAGGAAGTATGAAAGACAGTCATTTAGTAGCCTATCATATTCGTTTGTTGAATGGGCGAATTTTTCAAAAGTTACTGAATCAGGATCCTGAAGCTCTTTATCGAAGTGAGCAGGGCAAGATTCTCACAGTTTTATGGAATAGTGAAACGGGCTGCGCGACGGCGACAGATATTGCGCTGGAGACAGGATTAGCCAATAATACTCTGACGACTATGCTGAAAAAGTTGGAAGAGCAGGGTTTGGTGACCTTTAGTCAGTGTGGTTTAGACAAGCGAAAAAAATATGTAAAGTTGACAGAGCGGGGTTGGTCTCAGAAAGAAGTGGGCCATCGTATCAGTCAAAAATTGGATGCTATTTTTTATAAAGGCTTCTCAGAGGAAGAAATTCGTCAGTTTGAAAGTTATCAGGAACGCATCTTAGCAAATTTAAAAGAAAAAGAGGCATAAATTATGTCAAAACAAGTTGAAAATGCACAAAATCTATACATTCATGCTATTCAAGACGGACGAGTTGCTGAGGCTCAAACTCAGTCTGTAGGAGATACCTACATTCAACACTCGACAGGTGTGCCAGATGGGAAAGAAGGGTTTGCGGCTTTCTTTGCAAATTTCTTTGAGCGCCATCCCGAGCGTGAGATGAAAATTGTTCGCACTATTGAGGATGGCAATCTGGTCTTCGTCCATGTTCATCAATATCTCAATGGTGGGGAAGCTCAATGGGTGACGACAGATACTTTCCGTGCGGATGAGAATGGTCGTATCGTGGAGCATTGGGATGTTATTGACTACTATCGAACACCTGAAAACGGCCAATTAGATCAGATTTTTGGTGATTTTGAAATCACAGATTTGGATAAGACAGCAGAAAATAAAAAGTTAGTCCGTCGTTTCTTGACAGAAATTTTCCAAAATGGGGAACTGGAGCAGTGGAATGATTATGTGGCAGACGATCTGATTCAGCATAATCATGAGATTGGCCAAGGAAGTGCTGCTTATAAAAACTATGTGGCTGAACATGGTGTCACTTTTGATTTTGTTTTCCAGCTTTTGGGACAAGGAAACTATGTGGTCAGCTATGGGCAGACTCAGATAGATGGAGTGGCTTATGCTCAGTACGATATCTTCCGTTTGGAGAATGGATTGATTGTAGAGCATTGGGATAATAAAGAAGTCATGCCTAAGGTAGAAGACTTAACTAATCGAGGAAAGTTTTAAATTGAGGACAAAGAATGATTGAATATAAAAATGTAGCGCTACGCTATACAGAAAAGGATGTCTTGAGAGATGTCAACTTAAGGATTGAGGATGGAGAGTTCATGGTTTTGGTGGGTCCTTCTGGGTCCGGTAAGACAACCATGCTCAAGATGATTAACAGTCTTTTGGAACCGACTGATGGAAATATTTATATGGATGGCAAGCGCATCAAAGACTATGATGAGCGAGAGCTGCGCCTTTCTACTGGCTATGTCTTACAAGCGATTGCCCTCTTTCCCAATCTAACGGTGGCTGAAAATATTGCTCTCATTCCTGAGATGAAAGGATGGAGCAAGGCAGATATTGAGCGGAAGACTAATGAATTGCTGGAGCTAGTGGGCTTACCTGCTGAAGACTATGCTCAGCGTATGCCGAGTGAGCTGTCAGGCGGTGAGCAACAGCGGGTGGGCATTGTCCGAGCCATTATCGCCCAACCCAAAATCCTACTGATGGATGAGCCGTTCTCAGCTCTTGATGCTATCTCACGTAAGCAATTGCAGAGCTTGACCAAGAGTATCCATGACCAGTTTGGGATGACAACAATCTTTGTGACCCATGACACGGATGAGGCTTTAAAATTGGGGAATCGGATTGCTGTTCTGCAGGATGGGGAGATTCGTCAAGTGGCGACACCTGATGAAATCCTATCTTCACCTGCGACCAGCTTTGTAGCAGATTTGTTTGGAGGTGTTCAACATGGCTAATTTGTTTTCTACCTTTCAGGAGCGCTTTGGCGAATGGTTGGCAGCCTTAGGGCAACACCTCCAGCTATCTCTTTTGACCTTACTAGTGGCCATCTTCCTGACCATTCCGCTCGCTATCTATCTTCATAGTCACAAAAAGGCAGCCAATTGGGTGCTGCAAATTGCAGGGATTTTTCAAACCATTCCTTCAATGGCCTTGTTGGGGCTCTTTATCCCTCTTATGGGGATTGGTACACTGCCGGCAGTGACTGCTCTGGTGATTTACGCTATTTTCCCGATTTTAGAAAATACCGTCACGGCTTTGAATGGGATTGATCCTAGTTTAGAAGAAGCTGGAGTCGCCTTTGGGATGACCAAGTGGGAGCGACTCAAAAAGTTTGAACTGCCTCTAGCAATGCCCGTCATCGTATCAGGAGTTCGGACGGCGACTGTCATGATTATCGGGACAGCAACTCTAGCAGCTCTTGTCGGAGCTGGTGGACTAGGTTCCTTTATCCTTCTAGGAATTGACCGTCGAAATGCCAGTCTGATCTTGATTGGAGCAATTTCATCCGCAGTTTTGGCTATTCTTTTCAACAGTCTCCTTAAATGGATGGAAAAGGCTAAGCTTCGGACAGTATTTACAGCTTTTGCGGTCTTAATCCTTGGGCTAGGCGCTTCTTACACACCGAGTCTGCTTCCCAAGCAGGAGAAGGATCATCTGGTTATTGCTGGGAAATTGGGGCCAGAGCCAGAGATTCTTATGAATATGTATAAACTCCTCATTGAGGAAAATACGGATATTACTGTGACAGTCAAGCCAAACTTTGGTAAGACAGACTTCCTTTATCAAGCGCTGAAAAAAGGTGATATTGATATCTATCCTGAGTTTACCGGTACGATTACTGGAACTCTCTTGCAGCCTGCTCCAAAGGTCAGCAATGATGCTGAAGAAGTTTTTGAAGCGGCGCGTGATGGAATCAGAAAACAGGACAATCTAGTCTTGCTCAATCACATGGCTTATCAAAATACCTATGCGATTGCAGTACCTAAGAGTGTTGCTAAAGAATACAATCTTAAAACCATCGCTGACCTTAAGGCAGTCCAAGACAAGCTCAAGGCAGGGTTTACCTTAGAGTTTAACGACCGTGAAGATGGGAACAAGGGACTCCAGTCTGTCTATGGACTCAACCTCAATGTGTCAACTATGGAGCCAGCCCTTCGCTACCAAGCTATCCAGTCGGGTGATATTCAAATCACGGACGCCTATTCGACCGATGCAGAGTTGGCGCGTTATGATTTACAGGTCTTGGAAGATGATAAGCAACTCTTCCCACCATATCAAGGGGCTCCTCTGATGAAAGAAGCTCTTCTCAAGAAACATCCAGAGTTGGAAACGGTTCTTAATAAATTGGCTGGTAAGATTACAGAAAGCCAGATGAGCCAGCTTAACTATCAAGTCGGTGTCGAAGGCAAGCCAGCAGAACAAGTAGCCAAGGAATTTTTGCAAGAACAAGGTTTCTTGAAGAAATAGCTTGAAAATGCTGAACTCAACTTCCTTAAACGACTATATAGAAGAGTGCTCAGATATTTTTGTCTGGGCTTTTTTGATGTTAGAGTTACTGAAGGTCACTTAAAATGGAAAGGAAGAGAAAATTTTCAGGATTTTCTAAAATTTTACTGTAAAGACACTTGACTATTCAGAGAATAGGTGTATAATGTGTTGTGAAATACTTAACAAATAAAGATTTCCAGCTCATGTCGACTAAGGATGGAAATCTTGTGTATAGACAGTTCAGTAGATATATAATAGAGCGTTGCGTCCGAAAGTCTATCCAGACACGGCTCTTTAAAAACAAAAGGAGAAGATTATGAAAACAGAACCGATTCATCGTACCAGTATGTGGAAATTTAAGTTAAGTGCTGCCACCATGACTTTGATTCCCGCTGCCGTGGGGATTAACTATGTTGCCAAAGCCTTGGCGGAGGGGTTAAAGTTGCCCGTTTGGCTGGGGTCTTTGGGAACCTTTCTTGCCAGCATGTTGGCTGGGCCGGTTGCCGGTGCCATTAGTGGTTTCATCAACAACGTGATCTATGGGCTGACCTTATCGCCAATTTCAACCGTGTATGCGATTACCAGCATCGGAATTGGGATTGCTGTCGGAGTTTTGAACGCCAATGGGTGGTTCTCGTCAGCGCGACGAGTATTTGTTTCTGCTATTATTATTGCCATCGTTTCAGCTGTCATTTCAACGCCGCTCAACGTCATCTTTTGGGGTGGTCAGACCGGTATCGCTTGGGGTGACTCATTGTTTGCGGTAATGGTCGCCAATCATGCACCAGTATGGCTGGCCTCATTTACCGATGAGTTTGTCTTGGATATTTTGGATAAAGTCTGCGTGGCCTACCTGGCATTCTTCATCTATCGTCAGCTGCCGAAGCGGATGGTGCACTTCTTTAGCGATGATAAATGATGACTGATAAAACATTGATTTCTGGAGCGCCACGGGTCAAGCTCAAGTGGTACCAGGTGATTGATCCGATTACTAAGCTCTTGTTCATCTTGGACATGACGTTGTTGAGCTTTGCCAGTATGAATTTATTGCTTCAGGCCGGATTAATTCTTGTCGCAACACTGCTATTGTTATTTTCCAAATTGAGTTCTACCACCTTTAAGGCGCTGGGATTCAGCCTGTTTCTGATTTGCACCATGCTGATTATCCAAGGGTTATTTTACAGTCGGAATCAAACTGTGCTGTTTTCTGTGCTTGGGGTGTCGTTCTACAAAGAAGGCCTGATTTACGCCACCACTCTGGGTTGTCGAGTATTGGTGATTATTTTGACCAGTGGCTTTTTTATGGTGACCACGAGTATTTCAGAAAATGCGGCCTATTTGGAACTGTCCGGATTGTCTTATAAAACCGTCTACGTTCTGATGTCGGTGTGTTATATTTTGCCGGAAATGATGCGCAATATGCGGAAAATCCAGCAGGCACAAAAAGTTCGCGGAACCAATCCGCAAAAAACGTTGATTCAGAAATTAAAGTCAGTCCTGCCGGTTCTAATTCCATTGGTGATTAAGACCTTGGATCAATCGATGACGCGGTCGATTTCTCTCCAACTGAGAGGTTTTGATAATCTCAACCGGACTGTCAGAACCTCCCAGCGCGTGTATCGCCTGTCGCGGACGCTGCACATTGGTCTGACTGGATTGGCAATTTTATTGATTGGGTGGAAGATATGGACGAAGATAAACGGATTGTAATTGAAAATTTGACCACCCGTTATCCGGGTACTGAGCAACCACAACTGCGTCAGATTAACGCGGAGGTTCATACCGGCCAGGTGGTTGGGATTATCGGGAATAGCCACTCCGGCAAATCGACTTTGTGCCGTGTGCTGGCAGGGGTCATTCCCAAAATTGTGTCTGCTGAGATTGAGGGCGACTGGCACATGTTTGGCCAGCGAGTGTCCGACAATTGGTCCGTTTATAATGCCATGAATGGAGTTGTACTGCAAAATCCAGCTGGCCAACTAAGCGGGTTGGCAGACACGGTTGCCGATGAAATCGCCTTTGACTTGATTAATCAGGGAATGGCTGAAGGACTGATTCAAAAACGGGTTGAAGAAGTTGCCACGCAAATGGGGCTGATTGAACAGCTGAATTTGCGTCCCGAGAGCCTTTCCGGTGGTCAGATCCAGCGGTTGGCAATTGCCACGGCGATTGTGGCTAATCCGGCTGTTTTGATTATGGATGATCCGACCAGTGAGATGGATCCCCTTGGCCGCCGGCAATTTTTCCAATGGCTAGCCCAAGTCAAAGAGACGACTGTCTTCATTGTCACCAGTGAAATTGACGATTTGTGCGAAGTCGCCGACGTTGTGTGGGTGCTGCACGAGGGTCAAATGGTAGCCCAGGGCAGGCCGGGTGAGGTGTTTAATCATTTGGCAGCTGACTGGCAGATTCCAGCTCCGACAATCCAGCAACTTGCTCAAAAAATGGATTGGCACTTGGCTGATGGCCGGTATCCGGTGAATTACGCTGATCTGAAGGAGGTTCGTTATGTCCACAATTGAACTGAGCCACCTGACGTTCACTTATCCGGAACGGTCCTTTAGCTTGGATGTTGAAGACAAACACTTCGCCGATCCGATGGTGGCGATTGTCGGCCAAAATGGTGCCGGCAAATCAACGCTCTTCAAATTGTTGACGGGCTTGCTGACACCACAAACCGGTGTGATTAAGATCGATGGAGAAAATTTTAATGATCTTAAACCAGTCGAAAAGTTACTGAAGGTTGGGATTACTTTTCAGAATCCTGACGATCAGCTTTTCAACCCGACCGTTCAACGAGAGGTGGAGTGGAATGTCGCGCAGGTCATGGATGACCACGACACGATTACGAGGCGGGCTTTAGCGGCTCTAAAAAGAGTTGGCTTGGATGATAAAACAGCTGAAAGTCCATATGACCTGTCATTGTCGGAACGCAAGCTGTTGAGCGTTGCCACAGTTTTGGCAGTGGATCCGGCGATTTATTTATTTGATGAGCCGATGATGTCGCTTGATTGGGAAAGCCGGCGCAAGTTGACCGCAATTTTCCATCAGTTGGCTGATTCGGGCCACCAAGTTGTGACCATCACCCATGACATGGATTGGGTCGCCGCCGAGTTTGAGTCGGTGTATGTTATGGAACACGGGAAGTTTGGCTTCGCCGGCAGTCCACGGGAATTGTTCAGCAATCACGAACTTGTCCAGCGAGTGGGATTACTACCACCGCGGATTATGGACATAGCGGAGTCGCTGGGTGATTCACAGACATATTTATCGGTTAATGATTATTGCCAGAAAAATCGAGATGTATAGAAAAAGTCACCTCTGCGGGTTTTCCAGGTTGAAGGATTAACTTCAGCTTCTGGCAAGAACTCACATGGGTGACTTTTGTGTTTAATAACGTTTCATGATCATCGGGTGCTTCCTCAGATCACTCGGTTTGATTTTACTTTGTTTCATGGTCATAATCATATACCATTTCTTTTGGATTTTTTGTTTGACTAATACAAAATAGGTCTTCATAGGTCTTCGCATTTTTAGCGCCCATTAGGATCATCAGTATAATTTTCTGAATTAGGAGACTGTCCCATCACTATTCGAACTTCGTCTCCCAACTTACGCTGTTCCCATTCATCCGTGAATCCTTTAAATTGCAATTCTGGAACTTTCTTTTTAACTGAATCATCTATTTTCGCCATAGTCCCCACCATTTTATTGGTTTTTCTTGTTCTTCTATCCTTTTTTGATCTTTGATTTGTTCCTGCAAATTTTCCAACTTCTCTTTAAGAGCATTCACTTCATCTTTATATTGATTGTCTAAGTGTTTGAATTCTGTTTCCTGTGAGGGCATTTTGAGGGCTTTTAAGTTATCATTTTCCGCCTTGTATTCTTCTAGCAACTTTTTATCTTGCAAGGCTAATCGTTGTTACTGGTCTAACAAATTAGTTAGTTTTTCTATTTGTTGGTCTTTGCTACTTATTGGTCTTTGCTACTTATTTGTTGGTCTTTGGTATTTGATTTGCTACTACTTTCTACTTTACCTAAAATTATTTTTTCTGCTTTAGAATTTATTAGATTAGACCCATTGGAACTTTTAAGCTGTAATTCTTTTGGTAACCTTTGGTAGTGATATTGAATATTTTGTTTTGTAACACTCAACTCATCCGCCAGCTCTTTGATCGTTTTTAAGTCTTCACTCATGGTTTAAGTCCTGCCTTTTAACCGTTGGTAGATATTGTTCAATGGCTTTTTTGAGGTAGCGTGCGATATTATGCTTAGAATATTCTTCACGTCTGCTGGCAACATAAGACAAGTGGTCTTTGACACTATTTAGCCCTCTTAATTCTTTCAGTTCGTCATAGAGGGGGTAAACATGGACTTGCAATCCTGCCATGATTTTTGTATCTTGCATTTCAAACGGACTTAGCAACATATTTTCTAGTAATAGCGTGGAGTACTTGCTTTTCATTGCTTCAATAGCTAGCTTAGAAAGACCAGTTTATCATGGTAGATTCCTTTTGTTTGACTATAGTTCTTAAAATTTTCCAGACGCTCGTCCTGGATGATTTCTTCTTGGTCAGTTGTTTCCTCAAGCCCTGTTAGAATCCCGATACGATCAAGCCCTTGGCTGAGGAAGTAATCTACAACTTGTTTTACAGCAGTGTAAAAGTCAGTGATAATACAGGTATGTCCCAATGAAAGAGTATCGCTGTCTAAAAAGACCAGGGGTTTTTGGTATTCTTCAAAGGCAGAAATTTGTGATTGGCTGAACTTTCCAATACAGAGTATCCCAATCACTTCCTCGCTCAGAGTAAAAGGATGGTCGTTAAAATAGCGCAAGATATCATAGTCCAACTCTTGGGCTCTTTTTTCAATACCGAGACGAATCTGGTAGTAGTAGAGGTCGTCCAGTTCCCCCTGCTCGCTGACTCATTGGATAATGGTAATCTTTTGCTTGGGTTTGTGGGATTCGCCTGTCTTGAGGTACTTAGTATAGCCCATTTCTTCAGCGACAGTTAAAATACTGTGTCTGATTTCTTCTGTAACAGATAGACTCTGGTTGCGATAGAGACAGAGGTTAGTTGTGCAATGTCTTTTAATGTAGCTATAAATGCTCCTCCTTTTTGGTTAGTATATCATATTTTTCTCTTTTTACCGATTGTTTAGTAAAACTTTAGTAAAAAGGATTGACTTTGGCAAAAACCTTGGATACAATAGAAGAAAACGATTACAATATCGGACATTTATTTTAAAGGAGTATAGCTTATGTCAAATTTGATTTCAGTGGAGCAAATCCGTACAGATTTTGCCAAGGTCTTTGGAGTAGAAGCGGATCACACTTTCTTTTCACCCGGTCGGATCAATCTGATTGGTGAGCACACCGACTACAACGGCGGCCATGTCTTTCCAGCAGCAATTTCTCTAGGAACTTATGGAGCGGCTCGCAAGCGGGACGACCAACTCTTGCGATTCTTCTCAGGAAATTTTGAAGAAAAAGGGATTATTGAAGTACCACTGGAAAATCTGCGCTTTGAGTCTGAGCATAACTGGACCAATTATCCAAAAGGAGTTCTGCATTTTCTGCAGGAGGCAGGTCATACAATTGACCGAGGCATGGATGTCTATGTTTATGGAAATATTCCCAACGGCTCGGGCTTGTCTTCTTCTGCATCTCTAGAGCTTTTGACGGGTGTCATTGCTGAGAAACTCTTTGATTTGCAGTTGGAACGTTTGGACCTAGTGAAAATCGGTAAATTAACTGAAAACAAGTTTATCGGGGTTAATTCTGGCATTATGGACCAGTTTGCTATCGGAATGGGTGCTGACCAACGGGCTATTTACTTAGATACCAATACTCTTGAGTATGATTTGGTGCCGCTTGATCTTAAGGATAATATCGTAGTGATTATGAATACCAATAAGCGTAGGGAGTTGGCGGATTCTAAGTACAATGAGCGTCAAGCAGAGTGCGAAAAAGCCGTTGAAGAACTGAACCGCAAGCTATCTATCGCAACCTTGGGTGAGTTGGACGAGTGGTCCTTTGACGAGTATAGCTATCTGATAGAGGACGAAAATCGTCTCAAACGGGCTCGCCATGCTGTTTTGGAAAATCAGCGTACTTTGCAAGCGAGGGCAGCTTTGCAGGCAGGCGATCTTGACAAATTTGGCCGTCTCATGAATGCGTCTCATGTTTCATTGGAGCATGACTATGAAGTGACTGGTCTAGAGCTGGATACCTTGGTTCACACAGCCTGGGAGCAAGAAGGTGTTCTGGGGGCTCGTATGACTGGAGCTGGCTTCGGTGGTTGCGCCATTGCTTTAGTTGCTAAGGATGCTGTGGAATCTTTCAAAGAAAATGTCGGTCGCAAGTATCAAGAAGTTGTCGGCTATGCCCCTAGCTTTTACATTGCTGAAGTAGCTGGCGGAAGCCGAGTGCTGGACTAATTCATAGGAAAAAAATCAGGTATGACAGCCTTCCTGTCCATTTATTAACAAAAGAAAGGAAAATCTATGACCAAGAAGTTACTGGATACTTTTGTATCAGCTGTGATTGATAATAGTGCTTTTGAGGAAATGGATACTATTTATCTGAGAAATCGTATCATGGCTTTAGTTGGAGAGACCGAGGCTGAGCAGGAGACCGAGGCTGAGCAGCTAATTGACCTGAAGGATGACATGGTAGCTGTGGCTGTCAAGAATGGGAAAATTGGTGATACCCTAGCTGAGCAGGATATACTGGGAGCTGAGCTCATGGACTTGATTACACCTGCCCCTAGCCAGCTCAATCGGGACTTCTGGACGACTTATGCTTCTAATCCTGAGCAAGCTGTGGCTGATTTTTACCAGCTTAGTCAAAAGAATGACTATATCAAGGTCAAGGCTATTGCTAAAAACATTGCTTTCAAAGCACCTACCGC
This sequence comes from Streptococcus sp. 2_1_36FAA, assembly GCF_000161955.2. NCBI lineage: Bacteria > Bacillati > Bacillota > Bacilli > Lactobacillales > Streptococcaceae > Streptococcus > Streptococcus sp. 2_1_36FAA. The sequence goes on along the minus strand of NZ_KI391974.1, from coordinate 279,689 downwards.
TTATGGAGATTTGGAAATCACCATCAATCTATCTAAGCCAGAAAAGGATCCCAAAGAGATTGCGGCAGCTAAAAAAGCTAAGAATAGTAATTATCCAGCCTGCCAGCTTTGCATGGAAAATGAAGGCTACCAGGGTCGCTTGGATCACCCAGCCCGCGCTAACCATCGGATTATTCGATTTGACTTGACTGGACAGGAGTGGGGCTTTCAGTATTCGCCCTATGCCTATTTTAATGAGCATTGCATCTTTCTGCACAGCCAGCACCTTCCTATGGCGATTAGCCGGCTGACCTTTGAGCGCTTGTTGGACGTCGTTGAGACCTTTCCAGGCTATTTCGCAGGATCCAACGCCGACCTGCCTATTGTTGGTGGCTCCATCCTGACCCACGACCACTATCAGGGCGGACGTCATACCTTCCCTATGGAAATGGCAGAGCTGGATTGCAGCTTTACTTTTAGCGGTTTTGAAGAGGTAGAGGCAGGCATTGTCAAGTGGCCTATGTCCGTCATTCGTCTAAGGTCTGAGAAAAAGCAATTGTTGATTGAGTTGTCTGACAAGATCCTGCAAGCTTGGCGCACTTATTCTGACCCAAGTGTGCAGGTGTTGGCAGAGTCTGAGGGTGAGCCCCACCATACCATCACACCGATTGCCCGCAGGAAAGATGGATCTTTTGAACTGGACTTGGTCTTGCGGGACAATCAAACTTCCCCAGAACATCCAGACGGCATTTACCATCCTCATGCAGATGTGCAGCATATTAAGAAAGAAAATATCGGCCTGATTGAGGTGATGGGGCTGGCTATTCTACCACCTCGTCTCAAGGAAGAGCTCAAGCAGGTGGAACTGTTTCTGCTGGGAGAAGACTGTCAGGTCGCGACCTATCATCAGGAGTGGGCCAAGCAACTCAAAAACCAGAATCCGAATGTTTCCGCTGAGACGGTGGAAGGAGTAGTTCAGGCCTCGGTTGGACAAATTTTCAGCCGAGTACTGGAAGATGCTGGAGTTTACAAGCGAACAGAGGAGGGCCAGGAGGCTTTCATGCGCTTCGTCCAATCCGTCGGCATCCAGCCTTAGGAAATGTGTTATAATGAATCTAGCGTAACAGGGAAAGGAAGTTTTATGGCAATTTTAGTATTAGGCGGTGCTGGCTATATTGGTTCGCACATGGTGGATCGTTTGGTAGCAGCAGGTAAGGAAGAAGTAGTTGTCGTTGATAATTTGGTGACTGGCCACCGGGCAGCCGTCCATCCGCAAGCAGTCTTTTATGAGGGGGATTTGGCGGATAAGGACTTTATGCGTGATGTCTTTGCCAAACATCCATCCATTGATGCGGTCATTCACTTTGCTGCCTTTTCACTGGTTGCTGAGTCTATGGTAGATCCACTCAAGTATTTTGACAATAACACAGCCGGCATGGTTTCTCTTTTGGAGGTCATGCAGGAATGCGGCGTTAAAAACATCGTCTTTTCTTCGACTGCTGCGACTTATGGTATTCCTGAGGAAATTCCGATTTTGGAAACGACTCCGCAAAAGCCGATCAATCCTTATGGTGAGAGCAAACTCATGATGGAGACCATTATGCGCTGGGCAGACCAGGCCTATGGCATCAAGTTTGTAGCCCTGCGTTATTTCAATGTAGCCGGTGCCAAGCCCGACGGCTCAATTGGTGAGGACCACGGACCTGAAACCCATCTCCTGCCCATTGTACTTCAGGTGGCTCAGGGCAAACGTGAGAAGATTGCCGTCTTTGGTGATGATTACGATACTCCGGACGGGACCAATGTACGCGATTATGTCCATCCTTTCGACTTGGCTGACGCCCATATTTTGGCTGTTGATTACCTACGTGCAGGTCAACTATCAGATGCTTTTAACCTTGGCTCTTCGACTGGTTTTTCCAACCTGCAGATTGTAGAAGCAGCACGAAAGGTGACCGGACATCCTATTCCTTTGGAAATAGCAGAGCGGCGCCCAGGGGATCCGGATACGTTGATTGCTTCTTCTGAGAAGGCAAGAAAAGTTCTGGGCTGGCAACCGAAATTTGACAATATCGAAACCATTATCGAAACCGCTTGGAAATGGCATTCCAGTCATCCAAATGGCTATGATGATAGAGTTTAATAGTCCCTAAAGTAAACCAGTAGGATCTACTGGTTTTTTTGTTTAAATCAAATCTTAAACTAGAAGAAATTAAAAGGCCACTTCACAGTTTGGCCTACTGAAGGCCTGTAATTTTTATGGTATAATGGGTTCATTATAATTTAAAGGGTTCTGAAGATTTCTGTTTGACTCTTATAAAAAAGAATAGGAAATGAGTATGCGTTCGATTCTTGCTTTATATATCACCCTGATGCCGGTCATTCTAGCTGGGGTTCTGAATATGATCTTTTGCAAGTCTTCACTGCTAGAGGCAGCTTATCGACCAATGGATGCTGGGCTGATTTTAAAGGATGGGAATAGGCTTTTTGGAGCTAACAAGACATGGAAAGGTTTCTTGGGTATGATTGTCTGGGGAGCCTTGGCTCAGATCCTTTGGGGTTTGCTCTTAAAGAGTATTCCTACCCTAGAGAAGCTGCACTTGGTCTATGCTTTCTACGAAAATACAGTGCTGTTTAATCTGGTGCTTGGGGCTCTTTTGGGGCTGGCTTATGTTTTGTTTGAGTTGCCCAATAGCTTTATCAAGCGCCGTTTGGAAATCAGAGAGGGCAAGACGGCGGAGAATGGCTGGAAATGGACCTTTATCTGGATTGACCAGATTGATTCCTTGATTGGCTGTATTATTTTCTTACTTTTCTATATCCCTCTGTCTTGGCAGCAGATGCTGGGCATACTAATCCTAGGGGCAGGGACGCATCTGGGAGTCAATCGTCTGCTCTACTGGGCTAAGCTTAGAAAAAATCGTATGTGAGATGGGAGTATTTGATGAAAGAACTATGGCTGGAAAAAGAGCCTTCGGCCGTCTATGGCGGTAAAATCAATCAGTTAATCAACCTCTGTCAGCTGGGGCTTTCGGTTCCTAAGGGTTTGATTTTTCCTGCGGATCAAGTAATGGCTTGGTTAAGAGTGGCTCTGCCAGAATATTCAAAACAAGGACTTGAAGAGTTAATCAAACTGGGCAAGGAGGAAATTGCGGAGCGTTTGCAACATTATCCCTTGGAGTCAGCTTGGTTACAGGAGTTAGAAGACTTTTGCCAGGAAAATCAAGCTTATATTGTTCGCAGCAGTGCCCTCTTAGAAGACGGACAGACCATGTCATTTGCCGGCCAATATGACTCGATTGGCAATTGCCAGACACTGTCAGAAATTGAGCAGGGCATTCGTTCTTGTCTGCTTTCCCTCTTTAATCCAGAAGCGTTGGTTTACTGGCAGCGTCAGGGTCTGTCTGAGCAGGATTTTGCCATGGCAGTGCTGATTCAGGAGCAGATAGAGCCCGACTTTAGCGGTGTCTGCTTTTCCCTAGACGTGGCGACTAATCAGGACCAGACCATGCTATTAGAGTATGTGAAAGGCTCGGCTGAGAGCTTGGTTAGCGGTCTAGTTAATCCTGAGCAGTTGACCCTTCCTTGGTACAAGCCAGACTGGAGCCAATTTGAAAAGGCTGAAATCTCTCTTACAGTCTTGCAGAAACTGCATGCGCAAGTTTTGCAGATTGTGGCGTATTTTGGTCGGCCGATGGATATTGAGTGGTGTGCTGTCCAAGAGCAAGTCTATTTGCTGCAGGCTCGGCCCATCACGACAGTACCAACTAAAATCGACAGTGGCCGCTGGACGACGGCGAATTTTCGGGATGGAGGCGTGGCGGCCCAGCCCTGTCCCAACCTGATGTGGAGTCTTTATCGCCATTCTTGGCAAGAGGCCCTTTCTAGCTTTTTGCTGGCAATTGGCCTAGAGCCTGAAGGTGTGATGCCTCCACTGATGCGTCTCCATTATGCCCGACCTTTCTGGAACTTAGGCGTAGTCAAGCAAGGCATGGAGCAAATTCCAGGCTATATTGAACGTGACTTTGATGATGAGCTGGGAGTCAATAAAGACTACCAAGGTCAAGGTTTTACCAGCAAATTAAGTCCAGCCTTGCTCTTAAATTTCCTGCGGGTAGCTTTGAAAACGCAAAAAGTAACTAAGACTTTTCTGCGTCAGGCGCCAGACAAGCTGCAAGAGCTGCGCCAGCAATTTAACCTCCTGAATCAAGAAATCCAAGAACTGAACGAACAAAGCCCGCTCCAGCAAGTCGAGAGTCTTTGGCAGTTAGTGCTAAATCAGGCTTATTTAGACAGTGAAGGAACTTATTTCTGGCAGGCCTACATCAATACGGTACAGCTGTCTATGAAAAAGACCAGTCTGCTCAAATGGCTGACAGTTGATGAATTTTTCCAATTGATAGCTAAGTTAGGAAATGTTTCGCACACCAAGCCTTTAGCTAGGATGCTGGAAGCTGCGGATTTTGTTTTGGAAGACGAGAAGCTGACAGACGATTGGTTGAAGCTATCGGTGGAAGAGTTGCAGGAACTGGCTGCACAATATCCTGAACGAGCTGATTTTATCAAGATTCAGGATTTCCAAAAGGACTTTGGCTATCACTCGAAACGGGAGCTGGACTTGCGAGTAGCGAGTTATGAAGAAGATGTTCATCAAGTTATGACAGCGATCCAACAGTTGGTTGCTGATTCAGCATATTATCAAGCGGCCAAAGCTTCGCTCAGTCCTGTCTCAGAGTCAGATCTGGATCTTGCTCATCTATCTCGAGCCAAGCAGAAAAAGATAGAAAAAATCAGTCAAGACCTGCGGAACTTGCTCTGGTGGCGAGAGGAGTTCAAGGATATTTCCACGCGCTATTACCACCTCATTCGTCAGATTAGCCTCAAACTCGGCAGAGCCTACGAAAAGCGAGGCTTTCTGAAAAATGAACAAGATATTTTTTACATTAAGAAAGAAAGTCTGACTGCCTTTATGGAAGGGCAAAAGACTGCTGACCAGCTCCAAGAAGAAGTGGCTGATAATCGGCATTATTGCCAGGCCTATCGGAATTTTGAGCCAGTTGGTGATTTGACTGATAAAGAGATGAGTTTGGAAGAAGCGGCCCATGATAGTCAAGCTCTGCTGACGGGAATGCCAGCCAGCAGCGGTCAGGTGACCGGTCGGGTTCGGGTCCTCTTGGATTTGGCTGATATTGAGACGATTGAGCCGGGAGAAATCCTTGTCACTCGCTATACAGATACGGGTTGGAGCTATGTTTTCGGTATTCTGGGCGGTCTTGTGACAGAGTATGGCGGGGTTCTCTGCCATGCATCCATTGTCGCTCGGGAATGCGGGATTCCAGCTCTGGTCTGCGCTAAGAATGCAACTCAGCTGCTAGAAACTGGCATGCTGGTAACCTTAGATGGAAGAAGAGGAGAAATAAGAATTCATGAAGAAGAATGAACCTTTGTTTATCGGTGAATACGATAAATCTGTTATCCTGACCTATATGGGCGCTGCTTTTGCACTGTTGGCAGCCTATGCCATCATTCATTCCCAGCTGCGTCTGGCCATGATGGCCTTTATCGTTAGCGGTATCTGTGACCTCTTTGATGGTGTGGTGGCGCGGCGGATGAAGCGGACTGAAAGCCAGAAGCGCTTCGGCATTGAGATTGATTCGCTCTGTGACATGATTAGTTTTGCGGCTCTTCCGGCTGTGCTCCTCATGACTCAGTTGCCCTTGGGAGTGGCCAATATCATCTTGGCTGTCCTCTATGTCTTGGCTGCGGTCACACGCTTGGCGCATTTTAACCGCTTGGCCAAGCATGATGAAGGATCTGGCTCTTATTTTATCGGCTTGCCCGTGACCTACAGCGCCCTATTTTTCCCTCTGACCTATCTGGTCTTTCAATTGCTGGCGCCTGGTCTCTATGCTTGGGTGTGGCTGGGCTTGTCTCTTTTGCTGACCTTCTTATTTGTTTACAACTGCCGTATTTCCAAGCCAAATAAGCTGGCCTATCTGGTCTTTGCAATTTTAGCTGTTGCAAGTCTGATTGGTCTGGGGGTTCTCCCCCATGGTTAAGATCTATCAGAGAAGGACTGGCCAAGTAGTGGAACCGACAGAATACAAGGCGGGTCTGTTAGACAAGCTTTATGGTACTGCCTGGGGACGCTTCCTATTGCCTATCTTGACCCGACCTAGCATGTCTTATCTTCTAACCTTGAAAGACTACACTGCTTTTTCTCGCAAAAAAATAGCAGCTTTTGTGGAAAATTATCAGCTGAATCTGGCTGACTATGAAGATGGCCTCTATTCTAGCTTCGCTGCTTTTTTCCAGAGGAAAATCAAGCCCGCTCTGCGTCCGGTCTGTCCTGACAGTCAAGTACTGTCAGTGGCGGATGCCAAGCTAGAGGCTTTTACCATCAGTCAGGATTTGCAGCTAACGATAAAGGGTCAGATATACAGTCTAGCTGACTTACTGTTGGATGAAGAATTGGCTCAGCTGTTTAGTGGCGGAACAGCCCTTGTCTATCGTTTGGGAGTGGAAGACCTGCACCGCTATCTGGCTGCTGAATCCGGCAGAATTATCCAAAGCCGAAAAATCAAAGGACGCCTGCATACGGTCAGACAGGTAGCCCAGAAGTGGCGCCTGATTTACAAGGAAAATAAAAGAGAATACTGTCTTTTAGATACCGACCTAGGACCTGTCCTGCAGATGGAAGTAGGGGCTCTGTTGGTTGGTAAAATATACAATCACAGTCAGGACCATTTGGTCAGGGGACAGGAGAAGGGCTGCTTTGGTCTGGGCGGCTCAACCATTCTTGTCCTCTATCCAGTAGGCACGATTCGCTTGGATCAGGATATCCTGACTTACTCAGACCTTGGAATAGAAACCCAGATTCAAATGGGTGAAAAGATTGGAGAAAAGCTATGTTTAAACGATTAGCTGTTTATTATAAGGAAATGTTTCCTTTGCTGCCGCGCTTTTTTGTGGCTGCCATCATGTTTTTTGAGATTTATTTTGTCCTCTTGCTCAATGACGGAGTGACCACCTTTCACTTTGACCATCAGGAGTTGATTGGGATTTTTACGATTTTTGTCTTTTTGATGATTCTTCGGATTGCGGATGATTTCAAGGACTACGAGACCGACCGACGCCTCTTTCCTCATCGGGCTCTGCCGTCTGGCCGGGTGAAAAAGAAGGACATGGCTATTGCCCTCAGCTTTATCGTAGCTGTGTCTGTACTTTTCAATATCCTCTTTATGAACAATATTGGCTGGTTCCTCTTTCTCTATATCTACGGCACCCTCATGTCCTTCTGGTTCTTCAAGCGTGATAAGATTCAAAATTCCCTGCCGCTGGCTCTAGTGACCCATAATCCGGTCATGATGATTTTGAATCTCTATACCATTTCTTTTGTCTGCTACAAGTACAATCTGCCCCTCTTGTCCCTGCCGACGGTTTTACTGGCCTTTACCATGTATTTCCCAAGTCTGATCTGGGAAGTCTGCCGCAAGATTCGGGCGCCAAAAGACGAGACAGAGTATGTGACCTATTCTAAGCTTTTTGGCTACAAAAAAGCCACTCGCTTTATCGAGGTGGTGACTCTGCTGGATATCTTGACCAATTTCGCTCTTCTCTGGAATATTTCCCATGTCGGAGTGCTAGTCTTGGTGCTGAATGTCATCTGGATGACCATCCAGTTTGAGCAGTTTATCAAGGATCCGACTCGCTTTAATATCCGGGAGCGGGTGGAACGTTATACTTATATCACGGAGACGACCATGGTTCTGTCCGTTGCTGTTTATCTCTTAATGGGGGTACTTTGATGAAAAGAATCAAGCAGACAGGGCTTGACCAGGTCGGAGGCAAGGCCTATCATTTGCTGAAAATGCAGGCTGCTGGCTTGCCGATTCCTGACTTTGCAGTGTTTGCTTTTGACTTTTTTCAAAAATCTGCCAGCTCTGCTGACTTGGAGCGGATGGAAGAAGCTTATCGATCTGGAGAGTTGAACTTGTCCCAACTCAGTCAGCAGCTCCAGGACTGGGCTAAAGAGCAGTTTGCGCAGGAAGATCTGACAGCAGCAGAAAACTGGATTCGGCAGGAGTTTTCTCAGAAAGACTGCCGCTTTGCGGTTCGCTCATCAGCAACCATTGAGGATGGGAAGGCCTCCTCCTTTGCCGGTCAGTTTGAGAGCCAGCTCAATGTGAAGCCAGATGGACTTAAAGAAGCTATCCAAGCGACCTTGCTCTCTCTTTATCAGGAGTCAGCTCTTAGTTATCTATTTGAGCAAGGACTATCGTTGAAGCAGGCACAGATGATTTGCCTTGTTCAGATCATGCAGGAGGGAGACTTGTCTGGGATTTACTTCACAGCTAATCCCAAGGGCATTCTGAACGAGCATATCATTGTTATCGGTCGGGGCTTGGGCAATAAGGTTGTCGAGGATAAGATTCCTACGACAATGGTGACGCTTCATCCCAAGGACCAGCTCTTTTATACAGAGCAGACGGAGGACTCACCAGACGTATCACAGGAACAACTCGAGGAGCTACAAGCTTTGGCTAGTCAGGTAAGTCAGCTTTTCGGACCTTATATGGATATGGAATTTACCTTCGCAAATGGCCAGCTCTATCTTTTGCAAGCACGACCTATTACTACCTTGCCAGAGGGACAGCAGATTATTCTGGATAACAGCAACATTGTAGAAAGCTATCCGGGCGTTTCCAGTCCTCTGACTATTAGCTTTATTCAAGAGGCTTATGCCAGTATTTTCCGCAGTCTGGCCCAACGCTTGGTTGGCAAGGATTCCCCTGAGTTGGCTGCCTATGAAGCCACCTTTCAAAATATGCTGCAGCCGGTCAACAGTCGGGTTTATTACCAGATTCAGAGTTGGTATCAGCTCTTGCAACTTCTGCCTTTTTCTAAGAAAATCATTCCTATATGGCAGGATATGCTGGGAGTTCGAGAGACAGAGGTGCCTCAGATGCCGGTGCACCTGTCTGCTTTCAAACGCCTGCAAATCATGCTCCGTATCATCCGAGAGTTTTGGACAGCACCCAAGCAAATGCGGCAATTGGAAGAACAGTTTGCCCAGATTCAGCGCGAATATGATGCGAGTTTTTCTCCCGACGCAGATGCAGAGACCTTGATTGCCTTGGTCAGTAAGCTGAAAGAGGATATTCTGGCTCACTGGGACATTACGCTGGTCAATGACCTCTATGCTTTTGTCTATACTGGTCTCTTGAAGAAGTCGCGTCGCGGCGGAGCTGTTCAGGCTGAGATTGCGGGAATTGAGCAGATAGAAAGTATGAGGCCAGCTTTGGCCCTGCAGGCTTTAACAGCTCAGTTGAAAGCAGAAGAAAATGCAGAGATTAGACAGGCCATGACAAGTGAAAGTCCAGCAGTTGTTCTAAGTAGCCAGCATCCTTTGGCCAAAGAAATAGTCCATTTTATCCATGAATTTGGCGACCGGGCTCCGGAAGAGTTGAAGTTAGAAACACCAACCTTCCGAACGCACCCAGAGCGTCTGCTTAAGCTCCTGCTGCAAATGTGCCAGCAAGAGGAGAAGAAGTTGGCCCCTCAGAAACTTGAAGAAGAGGTGCAAAAATCAGACTGGTGGACGAATTTTCTTCGTAAGCGAGCCATGACTGGTGTTAAATATCGGGAGAGCTCCCGCTTAAACCGCACACGAATCTACGGCATGATGCGACAGATTTTCCGAACGCTTGGGCAGCAATTAGCCGAGCAAGGGCCGCTGGCTACGCCTGAAGAAGTTTTTTACCTGACAAAGGAAGAGTTGTTTGAGCTGACCAGAAAGCCCAGAGATGTTAGTGGCTTGATAGCCGAGCGTCGAGAGAAGTTGGAGGCTGACAAGGAGCTGCCAACCTTTAGTCGCTATGTTTTTGCTGGACAGGTCTTTGAGAAATATCTGAAACCGCAAAACCGCACCAGCAGTCATAATACGGGCAATCAAGCCTTACAAGGGATTGGCTGTTCACCTGGCTGCGTTAAGGCTCAGGTTTTGGTCGTGGAAGATGTGCAGGAGATTGAGTCTGCACAGGACCGAATTATCGTGACCAAGATGACTGATCCGGGATGGGTTTATCTTCTGACCCAAGCCAAGGGTGTCATTGCCGAGCAGGGTTCTCTGCTCTCTCACACAGCTATTATTTCCCGCGAGTTGGGTATTCCTTCTATTGTCAATGTCAGAGGCGCCTGCAGCCAGCTGCAAAACGGTGATTGGATTGAGATGGATGGCCTTACTGGCAAGATTCGACTAATCAAGGAGGAAGGTTATGCTTGAAATTAAACCAGTCAAACCTAATACGACAGAGCTGGCCGATTTTCTAGCCCTGCCTAAGCAGATTTACCAGCCAGATCACCTCATGCAGTCGGAAGAGGAAGAACTGGCTTTAATTGAAGGCAGTCACCCGCTGAGTTCTGGCCTAGATACCTATGCCTTTATTGGCTATGAGGAGAGCCAGCCTTGTATTCGCGGACTTCTGACCTTCTATCCAGATGATGAGGCTGCTTACTTGGGATTTTTCGAGTCGATCAATGACCAGAAGGTTGCATCTGCTTTTATCGAGCATTTAGCAGGTTTTGCTCGCAGTCTCGGAGCTATTAAGATAATCGGTCCCGTACAGGCAAGTTTTTGGCTAGGCTATCGAATGCAGCTGACTGGAACAGAGGAGCTCCCTTTTACAGGGGAGCCTCATAATCCAGCCTATTATCCTGAGCTGTGGCAGGCAGCTGGTTTTGAGCTCAAGGAGCGCTATCTGTCCAATTTTTATCCCAAGGTCAGCAATCAGACTCATCAGGATAAGCTGGCTCATCGTTTTGAGTCTTTTGAAGAAGCGGGTTTCACAATTTGTTCTCCAAAGAAGCAGGAGTGGGAAGAAGCTTCGCTGCAGGTTTTTGAGCTCCTCAATCGCCTTTATCAGGATTTTCCGATTTATCGGTCTATTTCAAGTCAGCAGTTCAGTCAGATTTTTCAAAAATACCAGTATATTCTTGATTTTTCTATGGTTAAACTGGCCTATAAGGAGGGCAAGCTAGCTGGTTTTCTGATTGCCATGCCGGACTATGGTTCTCTGGTTTATCAAAAACTGACTCCTCTTAACCTAGCCAAGTTTTTCTGGGCCAAGCATTTTCCCAAATGTTATACGATTATGTATCTAGGAGTAGATGAGCAATTCTTGGGGTTAGGCTCTGCCTTGGCCTATCCGATTTTTAAAGAAGCGCAGAAGCGACAAGCCTCAGCTATCGGAGCCTTGATTCATCAAAAAACCGTCACGCGCCACTATGCAGCAGAATTGCAAGGAGACAAGCATGAGTATGGTCTCTTTGAATTAAGATTGTATTCGTAGTTACTAAAGCATATTTACAAAAGATAAAAATGAATAATTTATTTGATTGAAAAAGAAGGCATTTTCAGTATTCAAAGATATATTTTTGAGCAAAGAAATTGTTTTTTTGAAAAAAATTCAGTAAAATTTTAAGAGATTATTATATTATGAAAAGGGAATTATTATGGAAAAAAGAATCACTGGTGAGAGGTTCCAGCGCTATTCTTTAAGAAAGTTATCAGTAGGATTGGTTTCCGCTACTATCGGAAGCTTCTTTTTTAGTACAGCGATAGCAGGAAATGTAAGTACGATTGAGGCTGCAGAAGTATCAGCTAGGCAAACTATTCCTGTTCAATATCACTACGTAGTAGAGTCTGAACTGACTGGGGCTGAAAAGAATGCGGTCGTTAAGGAGCTTCCAAAATTTGTAGAAGAAAACTCTGACGCTTATTATTTAGTATATCGTCCAAAAAATCAGGGGCTTTTGGGGAATAATCTGCCGAGGACGGGATACTCAAGTCTGTGGGAAGCAACTTTTGCAGTCGCTGGGCTGACTTTAGCAGTCTTAGTAATTGCACGAGGTAGAAATGGTAAGCGATACCTGTCTTCTATTTTGCTGGTGACGGGTCTAGGCTCTATTCTCTCAGCTCCTTCTGTGTTTGCAGTGACCAATATTGAATTGGCAGCTTACAATCAAAGGCTGAATTTGACAGTGGGAGATAAGCTGCCTGAGCCTTTAGAGATAAACGGTTTTGAATATGTCGGATATCTAAAAAGTGAAGGACAGGATAAGGTGAATGGAGAAAGAAATTACCAGATTCCTACGACTCAAAAGGGCTTGTCATCTGTTGAAGTCAATAAGCAGGTGGGTAAATCTGTGAGTTTTTCTGAGAATACAAGTACTCCCAATAAGCCAGTATCTACTGAAACAGAGAAACTGACAGAGCAAGAAAAAGCCGTTGCTGTCAAGGAGCGCGAGTCTGATCGACGTTTTCCAGTCACTGAATTACCTGAATTGCAACTCAAGAGCCAAGACAGCACCCAAACCCAAGTTCTGCCTTATCAAACTGAGTACCAATATTCAAATGAGCTCGCAGAAGGGCAATCTCAGGTCATTCGCGCAGGTGTCGCAGGTACACGTACTGTCATCACACGAAATTATATTGCTGGTAAAGAAATTGTAAAAAGTGAAGTGGTTTCAGACCAGGTTACTGTTACGCCTATTTCGGAAATTATTTTAGTTGGAACAGCTACAGTCAAATCTGTTCCGAAAGAAACTCCTGTCCAAGAAGTTCCTGAGTTGACCAACTACGGTACAACCCCTGAAACAGCACCAGTGCATGAAGTTCCTGAGCTGACCAACTATGGTACAACTCCTGAAACAGCACCTGTCCAAGAAGTTTCTGAGCTGACCAACTACGGTACAACCCCTGAAACAGCACCAGTGCATGAAGTTCCTGAGCTGACCAATTATGGTACAAGTCCTGAAACAGCGCCAGTGCATGAAGTTCCCGAACTGACAGAATATGGCACCAGTCCCGAGACAGCCCCAATTCACGAGACTCCAGAACTGACGGAATATGGCACAGCACCAGATACAGCACCAGTGCATGAAGTTCCCGAGTTGACCAATTATGGTACAACCCCCGAAACAGCACCGGTCCAAGAAGTTCCTGAGTTAACCAACTATGGTACAACCCCTGAAACAGCACCGGTGCATGAAGTTCCTGAGTTGACCAACTATGGTACAACACCAGAAACAGCACCAGTGCATGAAGTTCCTGAAGTTACAGAATATGGAACTAGTCCCGAGACAGCTCTTATTCATGAGAACTCTGAGTTGGAATTGACTACAAATGACGAGGTTAGAATAGAAAAGATTGATTTTTCTATTGAGGAGCAGTATACAGATGAGATTCCAGAGGGGAGACGTCAAATCGTAACTCCGGGAGTCCAAGGTGAGCGTACGATTAAGACTCGTGTCTACAGTTCTAACGGTCAAGAGGTTGATCGCCAAGAGTTGTCTAACGAGGAAACCCTAGCTCCCGTAACTCAAATCGTCAAAGTCGGCACAGCTAAGCCAAGCATGGTACCGAACGATGCACCGAAATCAGAAGCTTTACCAGAGTATCCGTTGACTTATACTGACGAAATTCGCGTTGAGAAGGTTGCGTTCAACACCGAGGAGCAATATACTGATGAATTGGTTCGAGATGCTCGTCAAATCGCAACTCCGGGTGTCCAAGGTGAACGGACGATTAAGACTCGTATCTACAGTTCTAACGGTCGGGAAATCGACCGCCAAGAGTTGTCTAACGAGGAAACCTTGGCTCCAGTAGCGCAAATCGTCAAAGTCGGCACGGCTAAGCCGAACATGGTACCAAACGATGCGCCGAAAGCAGAAGCTTTACCAGAGTATCCGTTGACTTATACTGACGAAATTCGCGTTGAGAAGGTTGCGTTCAACACCGAGGAGCAATATACTGATGAATTGGTCCGAGATGCTCGTCAAATCGCAACTCCGGGAGTCCAAGGTGAACGAACCATCAAGACTTGTATCTACAGTTCTAACGGTCAAGTGGTTGACCGCCAAGAACTATCTAACGAAGAAACCTTAGCTCCGGTAACGCAAATCGTCAAAGTTGGTACAGCTAAGCCAACCATGGTGCCAAATGAAGCACCAAAAGCAGAAGCTTTAGAAGAGTTCGATTTAATTCCACTGCATAATCTATTAGCAGAAGCGAATCAGATCAAAGCTCAGGCACTTTATTTTAACGATAGTCAGAGTCATCAATCTAACTACGATACTGCCTTGATGGCAGGTCAAGCTATTTTGAGCCAATCCCAAGCCAGTCAAGCAGAAGTTGACCAACTGGTGGAACAAATCAATCAAGCAAAGGCTCAATTAAGCGGTCTTGAGGTTGTCAAAACGGATCTTCAAAATGAGTACGATTTAAATCCAAGAATTAAAACTTCTGTTAAATATAAGAATGCGGATTCAGATAAGCAGACAGCTTATACTGACGAATTGTCCAAGGCAGAAAGTGTTCTGAACAATCAAACTGCCACTCAAGTGCAGGTCAATCAAGCATTTGCTAGCCTGACAGCAGCCAAAGAAGCTCTAAATGGAGTGCCTAAAGTCAAGCCGACAGTTTCTATTCTAAGTTTGACAGAAAATGCAGATGACAAGTCGGTTACAGTCCAATATAGACTGGAAGACCAGACCCAGTCCTTCCGTTCAGCGACTGCTGAATTGTATCAGGGAGATCAGCTTGTCCGCACTCTTCCGATTACCAATTTCGCAGGAAGTCTGAAGATTGGAGATTTAGACTACTACACAGGCTATACCCTGAAAACCAAGCTGACTTATGAATTGGATAATGGCAGCTTCACTGAGCTTGAAACAGACAGTCGTAACTTTGAGCTAGAATACAAGAAGATTGCCTTCCTAGATATTGATTCAGCAGAGTTTTACAGAAAAGAAAACGACCAGTTTAAGCGCGTCGTGTCCATGAGCTCTATGCCTACAGATCTGTCTACCTACTTTGTCAAAGTCAAATCAAGTGAATCTAAGGAAATGCTCCTGCCGGTTCATAGCATAGCGGAAGACCAGAAGGATGGCAGGGATGTCTATAAGGTGACCGTTTCTCTGCCTGAGCTGGTCCAAGAAGGTGAGACAGGCTATAAGTCTGGCTATGACTTCTATATCAGTAAGGCAGCTGTTCCTAGTCAGCAAAATGTCTACACTAGCTTTGCTGGTTTGGTAGACGCTATGAAGCAAAATATGGCTGGCAACTATGTTCTGGGAGCAGATTTGGATGCTAGCGAAGTTAGTCTTGCTCCTGCGGATTATGTCTACCTCAAAGGGAACTTCACAGGCAGTCTGACTGGTAGTCATGATGGCAAGCAGTACGCTATTTATAATCTAGCCAAGCCTTTATTTG
Source organism: Streptococcus sp. 2_1_36FAA (assembly GCF_000161955.2). Taxonomy (NCBI): domain Bacteria; kingdom Bacillati; phylum Bacillota; class Bacilli; order Lactobacillales; family Streptococcaceae; genus Streptococcus; species Streptococcus sp. 2_1_36FAA. The sequence continues at coordinate 264,436 of NZ_KI391974.1, read as the reverse complement.
AAAACCTCAAGAGTGGTTCCTCTATTTCTAATCTGGACCTGAAAGAGGTCAATATTGTAGGTACCTATGACTCAGCTGCACTAGCTCGTAGTGCTGAAAATGCTCAAATCACAGACCTCTCTGTCCAAGGTAGAGTATCAGTTGTAGGAAACGCTTCTAATGTAGCGGGTCTAGTAGTGAGTGCGACAAACACCCAAATTACCAATAGCTCCTTTACTGGAACTATCGTGTCAAATGATAAGCAGGGCAAAGAATACAATGTCGGTGGTTTGGTTGCCAATCTTAAGGGAGGAAACTCCTTGATTAGCCAAAGCAGGGCAGATGTGACTATTCTAGCTGGCGCTAGAGCCAACAACCAACGCTTCGGCGGTCTGGTTGGCCGTTTAGAAAACAATGCTCGCATTAGCCGTTCTTATGTAACTGGAAAGATCCAAAATTCTTCTAAAAACGGTCAGATTGGTGGGGTAGTAGGTTCCAATTACTTCAATGGCTTGATTGATAATGTCATCAGCAATGTCAGTGGTACAAATGTTTACAGTATTTCTGGCGATCAAGGATATGAGAATAACCGTATCACAGAAGCTTATGCCGTTGAAGGAAATAAAACTCTGGAAAATGACAAGTTTGTTACATCAACACTGACTCTGAACGAGGCAGAAGAGAAGCTGGCTGACCTAGACATTACGACCACGCTAGAAGACACGAATCTCAATATTTATTCTGTCAACTATGCTCAGGAAAAGAATGCCCGAGAAGACCGTCTAATAGCTTATGCTAACATGGAAAAACTCCTTCCATTCTACAATAAGGAGACCATTGTTGCCTATGGAAATAAACTTCCAGATAATCACAAGCTCAATACGGAGTACTTGCTGGATGTTGTTCCGATGAAGGGCGACCAGATTATCACTGATATCAATAGCAACAAGACCGGAATTAACCGTCTGATGCTGCACTTTGAGGATAATACGGTTGACTACCTGGATCTGACCTATAAGGGAGATTTCAAATATAAGGCCATTTCAGAGTACAGTGTAAATGGCTTAGACCTCCTTTATACACCAGAAGCCTTCCTATCAGACTATAGCAGGGTTCTCAATCAAGTGCTACCGGAGTTGAATAAGGTTGTACTTGACTCACCAACTATGCGAACTGTTTTAGGCGTGAATACTGATACTTCTCTGGATGATCTCTATCTGGATACAGCCTTTGACCAAGTCAAGACCAAGCTGTCAGAAGAGTTGCGCAAAGTTCTGGCTATGGACAAGTCCATCAATACTGAAGGCAATGTCGTGGCTGACTATGTAGCCCAGAAGATTACAGACAATAAGGAAGCCTTCCTGCTGGGTCTGACCTATCTCAACCGTTGGTATAATATCAACTATGACAATATCAATGTCAAGGATTTGTCAGCCTATAAGTTTGACTTCTTTGGAAACAATAATGCTTCAACGCTGGATACCATTATTTCACTAGGTCAGTCTGGCTTTAATAATCTTAAAGCCAAGAACAACTATATGGCTTATGATACCTCGCTTTCTGAAGCAACTGGTAAACAAGGACTCTTCAATTATCTTGAAGGCTACCGTCAGCTCTTCCTTCCGGAAAAGAGCAATAATGAATGGCTCAAGACCAATACAAAAGCCTACATCGTTGAGGCTAAGTCCGATGTAGCAGAAGCGAGACAGCTTCAGGATGCAGCCGAGGGCAAGAGCAAGTACTCTGTTGGCGTTTATGATAAGATTACTGCAGATAATTGGGAACACAAGGGCATGCTACTGCCGCTCTTGACCATGACTGAGAAGGGCGTCTATGCTATCTCCAATATGTCCACCATCTCCATGGGAGCTTATGATCGCTATCGCCTTGATGCCAATGGCAGGGTTCGGACAGATGCAGAGCTAGCTGAATATGTCGAAGACCGAGTGAGAAAAACAGCTGAATACCAGCGCGATCACTATGACTTCTGGTATAAGATTCTAAGCGATGAAAGCAAGGACAAGCTCTTCCGTTCTGTTCTGGTTTATGATGGATTCTCATTGGTTGACAAGGATGGTAAAAGATATTGGGCTCCAGCTAATGACAAAAAATCACTGGCTATGCAGGAGTTCTTCGGACCAGCTGGTAAGTGGTACCCAAGCAAGGGCTACAATGCCTATGCTACAGGAAGTGTAACCCACTTTGATGCTGCTCGCTTGTTAGAAGACTATGGAAACTCTGTCTATACGCATGAGATGACCCATAATTCTGACGGTGGTATCTACTTTGAAGGTTATGGTCGTCGTGAGGGCTTGGGTGCGGAACTCTATGCTCGTGGACTCTTGCAGTCTACTCCAAGTGCAGATGAAGCTACCATTACTCTCAATACCCTCTTCAAGGTGGGCAAAGACTCTAAGACACGTCTACACGCATATAACTTCAAGGGACGCGTTCAAAATGCAGAAGACCTGCAGCACTATGTTCATGGTATGTTTGACATGATCTACACCCTAGATTATCTAGAAGGTAGCTCTATGCTTAAGCAGAGCGATGATGCTAAACTTCAGTGGTTCAGAAAGATGGAGAATTACTATATTACAGATAAGTATGGTAAGGAGACTCATGCTGGTAACCAGACGCGAAGCTTTACTGCTGAAGAAATCAAGCAGCTGAAGACCTTTAACTCTTTGATTGAAAATGATGTGATCACTCGTCGGGAGAACAAGGATAGTGGGAAATACGGTCGAAATGGCTATCTCAGTCTCAGCCTCTTCTCACCAATCTACTCAGCCTTGAGCAATCCAAATGGAGCGCCGGGTGATGTCATGTTCCGTCGCACAGCTTATGAGTTACTGGCAGCCAAGGGTTACCATGAAGGATTTATCCCTTATGTTTCTGGTAAGTACTCTAAGGAAGCCTTTGATGAAGGTAAAAAAACGTGGGACGGATGGTCCGGAAGAGATGTTGGTTTAGTGACTGACCAGAAAGTCTTGGAGAATGTATTCAAGGGTGAATATGACTCCTGGGTAGCCTTCAAGAAAGCTATGTACCAAGAGCGGATTGATCAGCTGACCAGGCTTAAACCAATCACCATTGAGTACGAGCTTAAAAATCCAAACAGTACCAAGAAAGTAACCATTCGCTCTTATGAAGAGATGCAGAAGTTGATGGACGCAGCCGTAGCAGAGGATGTGCGCAACATTACCAATGCTACCAATCGTGTCGAAGCTAGCTGGGTCAACCTGCTCAAGAAGAAGATATATAATGCTTATCTTCGTGAGACAGATGACTTCAGACAGTCAATCTTTAATAAGTAAGCATTTTAATACTAGCTAAGGAAACTTAGCTAGTATTTTTTTACTTTTTCCTTGATTTTTGAATTAGGATATGGTTAAATCTTTTAAAGAAACAATTGTTGCGCAACAATTGTATCGGAAAGGAATATCAATGCCTCCAAAAAATAAATTCACCAAAGAAGAAATCATTGAAGCTTGTCTAGATCTTGTTCGAGAAGAGGGGAAGTCGGCTGTCACAGCACGCGCTGTTGCTTCAAGACTGAAGTCTTCGCCTAAGGTCATTTTTGGTCTATTTGATAGCATGGAAGAGCTTGACAAGGCCATTGTTATTGCTGCTGAGGAAACCTTTGTCAGACAAGTTGAAGTTGCTTTGCAGGAAGAAAAAGCCTTTCGAGCTGTAGGAATTGCTTATATCCGTTTTGCTGCTGAGGATGCCCAGCTTTTCCAACTGATCTTTATGAATGAGCCTGAACGTGCAATTCATCAGTTTTCTGAATTTTTACCAATCAAAGATTACAGTTATGAAAAAATGATTTTGTCCATTCAAGAGGAATATGGACTTTCAAGACAGTTATCAGAGCAACTTTATCAGCATCTATTTATTTATTCACATGGAATTGCCAGTATGACTGCTGCAGGAATCTATCGTTTTTCACCATCAGAACTAACAGCCATGATGACACAAGTTTTCACAGCACTTATAAAGGAATTATTAGGAGGAAATCATGATTGAACTAAAGGGAGTAAGAAAGTCCTACGGAGCCAATGAGGTTTTAAAAGGTATCGATTTACGGATAGAAGAGCAAGATTATCTAGTGATTTTGGGAGCTTCTGGATCAGGTAAGTCGACCTTGCTAAATATTCTTTCTGGCTTGGAAAAACCTGATCAGGGTGAAGTATTATATGATGGGGCAAATATTGCGTCTTTGAGTGAAAGTCAACTGACCAAATTCCGTAAAGATCAGGTCGCTTTTATTTTCCAGCAATATTATTTATTACAAGAGTTGACGGTGGAGCAGAACGTTAAAATGGGAGCCCATCTTGCAAAGAATCAGGATTACCTTCCAATCATCGAGGCCATGGGTTTAAAAGAAAAACTCCATCAATACCCTAGTGAACTATCGGGTGGAGAGCAACAACGCGTAGCGATTGCTAGAGCCTTGGCCAAGAAGCCAAAGGTACTTTTCCTTGATGAGCCTACAGGAGCTCTTGATGAGGCGACAGGCCGCCAGATTCTCTCCTACATTGCACAAATGAAAAAAGAGCTTGGATTTACCCTAGTGATGGTTACTCATAATGAGCATATTGCCAAGCTGGCAAATACTGTGGTGAGGGTGAATAGTGGACAAATTCAGGACATCGTGGTTAATGAAAAGCTAAAGAGCGTGGAAGAGATTGGGTGGTAGATTATGGTAATCAGTATCAAAGATTTACGGAATTTATCTGTTGTCTCCATTATCAGCTTTTGTGCAGTTTTGGTCTCGACTTTATTTATCAATTTTTACTTTGATCTTCAATCTATTGAGGTTGAGACATTATCTCTACCAGCCAAGGCCTATTATGATGCACAAGTTCTCATTGCTAAATTTGTCTCCTTAGTAAGTGGAGGAGTGCTTTCTCTTCTAGCTGTTCTTCTCTTATTCTTTTATATCAAGCAGTTTATTGATGATCATAAGGAAGAGCTAGGAATACTTAAAGCTCTGGGCTATCAAAATGTTGAATTAGCCAAGCATTTCTGGATTTTTAGTTGTTCAGTTTTTCTAGGAGCCTTGCTTGGGTTTGCTTCTTCATTCTTCTTTATGAAGGACTTTTATGATTTGCGCAATCAAAAAGATCTCTTGCCCACTATTGAAATTCATTTTCATTGGCAATTGTTCCTCGCTATGGTCATCTTGCCGACTTTTCTATTTGCCTTCTTAGGAATTGGCTATGCTTTGATAAAATTGAAGCAGCCAAGCCTTTATTTGCTGAAGAGATTAGAGTTGGCACAAGTAAAGCAAAAACATCGCACGACTAAAGCAAATAAACCTTTTTTGAAAGAGTTGGGGGCTGTTCATTTTTATAAAAGGAAATTATTGATTTTCTTTGTCGTCTTTGCAGCATTTTCTTTTGCAGCCATGATGCAGCTTTCCCTAGGAATGAAAGACTTTATAGATGGTACCATTCAAGTTATGATGATGGGAATAGGCATTCTTTTGTCACTTTCGATTTTGCTCCTTTGTCTAGGAACTGTCGTCCAAGAAAACAAAGCCAGTTTGGCTTTTATGAAGGCTTTTGGCTATAGCAAAAAAGAATGTAGTCTCGTTATTTTTGCTCGTTATCGAGTGGTTGCTTACCTTGGTTTTGTCTTAGGGACGGTATATCAGTATGCCCTGATGAAGATACTACTCAAAGTCATTGTAAAGAATGTTCAGGGTGTGCCCGATTATTCATTTGATGTTCAGCTTTGCTTAATCGCCTTCTTAGTCTTTGTAATCTTATATGAATTGCTCCTTGCCTACTATGTCAAAACTATTGAAGGCTTGACCTTAAAAGAAGTCATGCTAGCTGAATAATATAAATAATCTAGCTTTTACACTGATAAACCCATCTGTAAAAGCTATTTTTGTGCTATAATGATAAAAAAATATGAGGAGATTAAAATGAATCAAACTGTTCAATATTTACAAGAATTAACGGCGATTCCTTCCCCAACAGGCTTCACAGCCGAGGTGGCTGACTATCTGGTAAAAACTTTGGAAGGATTAGGATATGAGCCTGTACGGACTAATAAAGGTGGCGTCCATGTTGTGGTTAAGGGAGAAAATGATTCCCAGCATCGGGTAGTGACTGCTCATGTGGATACACTGGGGGCTATTGTTCGGGCTATTAAGTCTGATGGTCGTCTTAAGCTGGATCGGATTGGCGGTTTCCCTTGGAACATGATTGAAGGAGAAAACTGTCTGGTTCATGTGGCAAGTAGCGGTAAGACTATCAGTGGGACTATTTTGGTCCACCAGACTTCTTGTCATGTCTACAAGGATGCTGGGACGGTTGAGCGTACTCAGGACAATATGGAAGTTCGTTTGGATGAACAGGTGACAAGTGAGAAAGAAACACGTGATTTAGGAATTGAAGTTGGCGATTTTATTTCTTTTGATCCTCGTACCACAGTTACCGAGTCAGGCTTTATAAAGTCTCGCTTTCTAGATGACAAGGTCAGCGCAGCTATTTTGCTCAATCTTTTGCGCATTTATAAAGAGGAAAATGTTCAGCTACCAGTGACGACTCATTTTGCTTTCAGTGTCTTTGAGGAAGTTGGTCACGGGGCTAATTCCAGCCTTCCTGAGCAAGCGGTGGAATATCTGGCTGTTGATATGGGCGCTATGGGTGACGACCAGCAGACAGATGAGTATACGGTTTCCATTTGTGTCAAGGATGCTTCAGGCCCTTATCACTATGAATTTCGCCAGCATTTGGTAAATTTAGCCAAGGAGCAGGACATCCCTTACAAACTGGACATCTATCCATTTTACGGGTCAGACGCCTCTGCAGCCATGAGTGCGGGAGCAGAAGTCAAGCATGCCCTGCTAGGTGCAGGTATCGAATCCAGCCACTCTTATGAGCGTACGCATATCGATTCAGTCGTCGCGACAGAGCGCATGGTCGATGCTTATTTGAAAAGCGAGTTAGTAAGATAGGCAAAAGCGGAGTCCTATGCTAAAGTTTCTAAAATATTTTTCAAGCTTACTTCTGTTTATTCTAGTTCTTGCGTTTTTATACCATCAATATAGTCTGAACAAAGAAAAAAAGTTCCTCACCTCTAGTATCGGTCAGCGAGTAGAGGTAGACGGAAAGCAAATGAATGTCTATGTGGCTGGAAATGGACCGAAAACCCTGGTCTTTCTCTCGGGTAGTGGGACAAGTTCACCTATCCTTGATTTTAAATCCCTGTATTCCAAACTTGTCAAGGACTATCGAGTAGTTGTGGTAGAGAAGTTTGGATATGGCTTTAGCGATGACTGGTCTAAACATCGTGATTTGGATACTATTCTAAGTCAAACAAGGAAAGCTTTACAGAAGGCTGATGTCAAAGGGCCATATGTTCTCCTTCCTCATTCTATGTCGGGATTAGAAGCCATGCATTGGTCTGCTTCCTATGCTAAGGAAGTTGAAGCGATTATTGGGTTAGATATGTCCCTTCCTCAAGCATACGATAATTATAGACCCAATCAGCTTCTATACAAGACTTTGCATTTTGCTGCTAACTTGGGTCTGAGTCGATGGCTTTATTCTGCAGATAAAGAGGTTCATTCCCTGTCTAATGGTTCTTTAAATCTTAAGGAAAGGTCGATTTATAAAGCTTTATTCTATCGACGCCCCTTATCTAATGCCATAATAAAGGAGGCAGAAGAAGTAAAAAAGAATGCAAAACTTGTAAAACAAGACAAAGTCCCTGCCATTCCTTATTTACTATTTGTTTCCAATGGCCAAGGGACAGGTTTTGCTAAAGAGGAGTGGCAAGATATGTCAAAAGACTTTGCTAAAGATCATAAAAATGTTCAGCTGAAAATTTTTGATGTTCCTCACTATATTCATAGTTATATCCCTGATGAGCTTGCCAAGGAAATAAGAAAATTTTTGAAGTAAGTTCTGGAAAGGATATCTAGGAGATTTAATAAAAAACAGCAGATTAAACAAACTGCTGTTTTTCTAATATTTATTTTTTAAAAAAATTTTAATATAAATTTGTAGCTTGATGGGTTATAATAGATAATACACTCTAGGAATGAGATACAGAGATAGGATAGGTTTATGAGAAAACATAATAAAAAAAGAATTAATATAAAGAAACTGCTTTTCTTTAGCTTGCTTAGTTTTACAGTGGTTCTTGCCCTCTTTTTTGGAGTTAAGAGAATTTACTCATATTTTCAAGATAAGGAATACCAGGAGAAGATTGAAGCCTTAATTTCCAAGGAAGAGAAAAAATACGCATCAAATACTGAGAAGAAGAGTAGACAAGAGGGGAGCCACTATATTGAAACTTTCTATCCATTGAGAGATGGTCAAGTCAATACGACTGTCAAAGAAATGATGGATGCTGACAGTCAAACCATCAAGAATGACCATAAAAAAGATAGGAAGATTGATCAATTGACTTTCTATTATTCAGAAGAAAAAGATACCAGTCTAACTGATGTAAAAGAAGTTTTGGTCCATCGAAAGGACTATCAAACTAAAAACAGGAAAATTAGTCCTGCTGAAACTCGCCAAATAGCTTGGAACTATCTAGGTTCAGATGGCAATCGTTTCACCTTAGATAAGGTCTTTCAGGATGCAGAAGTTGCAAAAGAAGTCCTCCTAAGTGAAATCTCTAGCCAACTCACCTTTAGACAGATAGATGAGACGGCTCAGACAGAAGTTCTTAACAGTTTGTCCGCGAGTGACTTAAGCCAGTGGAATTTCCGGTATGAGAATAGTCATTTTTCTATTAGCTTACCTAGGGAAATTCAAGGCTTGACTAGTATAGATGTCCCTTTATCCAGCCTTTATAATCAAATCAACCCTTCTTTTCTTAAAGGAGCAGACTTGGAAGCATATCAGAACTATGAATCTAAAAGACATGAAAAAATGGTTGCTCTGACTTTTGATGATGGACCGGATGCTAAAACAACACCACAAGCGTTGGATATCCTAAAGAAATACGGTGTTAAGGCTACTTTCTTTATGCTAGGTCAAAATGTAGTAAGCAATCCAGACATTGTCAAGAGAGTAAAAAATGAAGGTCATCAAATTGGAATACATACATGGGATCATCCAGTTTTAACCAAACTTCCTATGGAAACAGTCAAGAAAGAAATTTTTGATACTCAGACGGCTATATATAACGTTGTAGGGATTAAGCCAACGATTACGCGACCACCTTATGGAGCTATTAATTCTACGATTCAAAATGCGATTGACCAATCCTTCATCATGTGGAATGTGGATAGTCTAGATTGGAAGACACGGAATACTAAAGCCATTATGCAGGAGGTTGCCAAGACCCAACCAGGCTCTATCATCCTCATGCACGATATACATCAGACCAGTATTGATGCTCTCCCTAGTGTCATCCAGTATCTGCAAAATAATGGCTACACTCTAGTGACAGTCGATGAGTTGCTAGAGGGTCAGTTAGAGCCACATCGTATCTATTATGGTAGAGACTAAGACAGTTCTTGGGGTTAGATTTTTGAAATCATTGTTGGTAATGAGTAAAAGCAAAAAGCTTTGGAAACATTAGATTTCCAAAGCTTTTTTAGCTTAACTCGTTACATAAAGTTCTTGATTTTTTAGTACAATTTCGCGAACAGAAGCATATTTTTTTAATGTCTTCAGCTCTTCTGGATGGCTGATGAGAGTGATGACATTGCCTTCTTTGCCCATACGGCCGGTTCGGCCAGAACGATGGGTATAGGTTTCTAAATCGCGCGGAAGTTCATAGTTGACGACGCATTCTAGGGAGTCAATATCAATGCCACGAGCAACCAAGTCAGTGGCCAGCAAGAGAGTAATCTGGTGTTCTTTGAACTTATCTAGAATAACCTTGCGGAACTTAACATTGATATCGCTGGCAAGTGAAACAGCATTGGCTTCTCGATACTGGAGTTTTTCTTCGGCACTGCCCAGGTCTGACAGAGCGTTGAAGAAAACCAACCCACGAAATTCTTCTACATTAGACAGTTTGCGTAGCAACTCTACTTTGTCACGTTTTTCAACTTGTATGTAAAAATGCTGGATATTGTCCAAGACTTGATTATCAATGCTGATTTTTAGGGTGTCTTTAGCAATCTTATCGTGGTCGAACTTAGCGGTGGCGCTCATATATACCAGCTGGTGGTCACGAGGTGCATAGCGAACGATTTTATCAACAAAATGATACTGAGAATCGCTGAGCAGTTGGTCAAATTCATCTAAGACGATTGTATCAATATTCATCATCTTAATTTTTTTCAGCTTGACCAATTCAAAAATTCGACCGGGAGTGCCAATGATAATTTCAGGTCCTTTTTTTAGACGTTCAATCTGGCGTTTTTGACTGGATCCGGAAATGAATAGCTGAGTGTTCAAACCAAGTGAGTCTGCCCAGCTTTTGCAAACTTCAAAGATTTGTCCAGCTAACTCAGTATTAGGAGCTAAAATCAAGAGCTGTTGAGCTTTTTTTGGTGTTAGCTTAAGTAGACAGGGAAAGAGATAGGCTAGAGTTTTGCCAGTTCCCGTTGGACTGATCCCTAAAACAGATTTTCCTGATGAAATCGGCTCAAATATCTCTTCCTGTATACTTGTAAGCTCTGAAAATCCTAAGTCTTCTAACTTGTCTTGCCAAGAGTTAGGAAAATATTTTTTAATCATAATCAACCTCAAATCTAATGCCAGCATCCTTACGCATGGTCCACAATGTTTGGTGAACGGCAGATGCTGCTTTTAGCCATTCCTCATAAGCTGTTCGATCTTTTCTTAGTAATACTGTTGCAAAGGCTTTAGCTTCCTCCTGCATGGTATGAGAAGCTTGCTGGATGAGAAGAAGGGTTTCTTGTCCATCTAGTCCTTGGAAAATAGCAGAACTGATAAATTCAATACTGTCTAAAGTCAGAGTTCCCTGATCCGTGTAGATTTCTGCGGGTAGATTGCTATTGATATTTTTTCCAGCCTGAATCCCGACTTGGAAATCAGGGTATATCAAAGCTCCCACTCCATTTAAGTCAATGGTATTAGGTAATTGTTGAGCACTGTATCGGGCAGATTGAGGGGAACCAAAGAGCCTAATAGCAGCGTAGACGGGATAGACACCTAGGTCCATCAAAGCTCCACCAGAAAACTTAGCAGAAAAGACATTAGGCTCTTTACCTGAAAGTAGTGCCTGCATCTTAGAAGAATATTTGGCATAGGTGAAGTGGGCTCCCCAGACAGTCTTGTCCTTGAGGAAGCCTTGAATAGTAGAGAAGGCTTTTTCATGATAGTTACGGGCAGCTTCAAAAATATAAACTTCTTTTTTCTTAGAAAGGGCTACTAGTTCTTGCCATTCTTCCGGTAGCGACACAGCTGGTTTTTCAATAATCGCGTGTTTACCTGCTAAAATAACTTGTTTAGCCTGCTCAAAGTGTAAGGAATTTGGACTTGCAATATAGACTACATCGAGCGAACTTTTTAAAAAATCTGTCAAATCACTAAAAAGTTCTACATTTTGATAATCTTGGGCAAAGGCTTGAGCAGAAGTTAAGCTCCGCGAATATACAGCCTGTAACTCATAATGGCCACTGAGTTTAGCAGCCTTGATAAACTCATGGGAAATCTGTCCTGTTCCAATAATACCTAATTTTAACATGCTTCCCTCCTTTAAAAATCTCTCTATTTTTTACTGATTAGCCCTTTCATTATACCATGATTTGGTGTAAAATAGATAGGATTAAAAATATTGGAGCAAGAAATGCAAAACAGACCTATTATTATTGGAGTGACCGGTGGATCAGGTGGTGGTAAAACCAGTGTCTCCAGAGCAATTTTATCTAATTTCCCAAATGAAAAGATTGCTATGATTGAGCATGATTCTTACTATAAAGACCAGTCTCATCTGACTTTTGAGGAAAGGATTAAGACCAACTATGACCATCCTTTTGCCTTCGATACAGATCTAATGATTGAACAAATCAAGGAGCTTTTGGCTGGCCGTCCAGTAGATATCCCAACCTACGATTATACGGAGCATACACGTAGTAGTAAAACCTATCGCCAGGAACCCAAAGATGTATTTATTGTAGAAGGGATCTTGGTACTTGAAGATCAGCGTTTGCGAGACTTGATGGATATCAAAATTTTTGTTGACACAGATGATGATGTTCGAATCATTCGCCGGATCAAGCGAGATATGGAAGAACGTGGTCGTAGTCTGGATAGCGTTATTGAACAATATTTGGGTGTTGTGAAACCCATGTATCATCAGTTTATTGAGCCAACTAAGCGTTATGCTGATGTTATCATTCCTGAGGGAGCTTCAAACAAAGTTGCCATTGATTTGATCACAACTAAGATTGAAAAAATCTTAAAAGAAGCTAGAAATTAATGAGGAGGAAGTCTAGTAAGGAGCTAGACTTTTTAAATAAAATGAGAAATATTGTGAAAAGAGAATTTCATTCCCGATCTAAATTTTTCGCCTGTTTGCTAACATTTTGCGCGGGGTTTGTGGATGCCTATACCTTCATTGAAAGGGGAGGGACCTTGGTAGCTGGGCAAACAGGAAATGTTGTTTTCCTTTCAGTTGAATTGATTAATCATGAGGCAAGAGAAATTGAAGTAAAACTGGCTACGATGTTAGCTTTTATGCTAGGGATCTTTTTAATGACGGTTTTTCAAAATCTTTTTGAGAAATCTTGGTGGCGACTTTCGAGCATTGTGCCACTAATTCTAGTATCTTCTATAATTGGATTTTTGCCAGGCAACTTCGCCAATATCTACATTGTGCCTCCTCTTGGTTTTTGTATGGGTTTGGTAGCGACGGCTTTTGGAGAAGTAGATGGCATTGCCTATAATAATTCCTTTATGACAGGTAATCTTAAGAAGACCATGGTTGCTTTTGGGACTTACGTTCGAACCAAGAAAATACCTTACTTAGAAGAAGGCTTGTTTTTTGTAGCTCTCTTAGCTAGTTTTGTAACGGGAGCCATCGTGTCTACCTATCTCATCCAATTCTGGTACCTGAGGACGATTTGGTTAGTAAGTTTGATTTTATCAGCCTTTCTAATCTTTAGATTAACTCAATATCTGCGTAGAAGATAACAAGTAAATAGCATTAAATATAAACTGAGATCAGCTTATCTCGGTTTTTTTGTTTCTTAATTTGGTTAAGTAGGGTAGACGTCATGTATTTCAGAATTTATGCCCAAATGATTTTTAAAGAGTTAGAAAAATATCTTGACTTTTAACTGCTTTTAGAGAAGGATTCAGCTAGGAGAGTCTCTTTATGATATAATAATAAGGAAATAAGGAGGAATGAAAATGTCTAAGATAATTAATACAAATAAAGCACCTAAAGCTATTGGTCCCTACGTTCAAGGTCGAGTGGCTGGTAATCTTTTGTTTGCAAGTGGTCAGATCCCTTTATCGCCAGAAACTGGTGAGATTGTCGGTAGCACGATTGAGGAGCAGACTGAGCAAGTTCTTTCAAATATCAAGGCTATTCTAACAGAAGCTGGAACTGATTTTGATCATGTTGTCAAAGCAACTTGTTTTCTGAGCGATATCAATGATTTCGCGGCCTTTAACGCTGTTTATCAAACAGCTTTTTCAAGCGCCTATCCTGCTCGATCTGCTGTAGAAGTAGCGCGCTTACCTCGTGATGTTAAAATTGAAATTGAAGTCATTGCTGAGCTAGATTAAAGCTCTAGCTGGAGGGGAGAGAATATGTCAGAGAAAGAGATGAAACTAGTCATTGTTACAGGAATGAGCGGTGCAGGAAAGACAGTAGCTATTCAGTCATTCGAAGATTTGGGCTACTTTACTATTGATAATATCCCGCCAACACTTGTACCCAAGTTCCTGCAATTATTAGAAACAACTAATGATATTGACAAACTAGCTCTTGTCGTGGATATGCGTAGCCGTTCATTTTTTGCTGAAATTCAGAACGTTTTAGATCAGGTGGAAAACAATTTAGAAATTGATTTTAAAATTCTCTTTCTAGATGCGGCTGATAAAGAATTAGTAGCTCGTTACAAGGAGACACGACGAAGCCATCCATTGGCAGCAGACGGTCGGATTTTAGACGGAATTAAGTTGGAGCGGGAATTGTTGGCTCCTCTTAAGAATCTCAGTCAAAATGTTGTTGATACGACAGATTTAACTCCTCGTGAATTGCGAAAGACTATTTCAGAACAGTTTTCTGACCAGTCTCAACTACAATCCTTTCGTGTTGAGGTCATGAGTTTTGGATTTAAGTATGGGCTTCCTTTGGATGCGGATCTGGTTTTTGATGTTCGTTTTTTACCAAACCCATACTATCAGCCAGAACTACGTAATCAAACAGGATTGGATAAACCAGTCTTTGACTATGTCATGAACCACGAGGAGTCATCCGAATTTTATCAACATCTTCTGAATTTAATTGAACCGATTTTACCTGGTTACAAGAAAGAAGGGAAGTCAGTCTTGACAATTGCAGTTGGTTGTACGGGGGGGCAGCATAGAAGTGTTGCTTTTGCTCAACGTTTGGCAGACGATTTAGCTAAAAATTGGCCTGTCAACTGTAGTCATCGTGACAAAGACCGTAGAAAGGAAACGGTAAATCGCTCATGAGAAAGCCCAAAATAGCTGTTATTGGTGGTGGAACCGGGATTTCCGTTATCCTTGATAGTTTACGAAAAAGGGATGTAGATATTTCTGCTATCGTAACGGTTGCTGATGATGGGGGGAGTTCAGGTGAGTTAAGAAAAAATACCCAGCTAACTCCTCCAGGCGATTTACGAAATGTACTTGTTGCTTTGTCTGATATGCCAAAGTTTTATGAGCGCGTCTTTCAGTATCGATTTGCTGACCAAGATGGACCTTTAGCGGGGCATCCTTTAGGAAATTTAATTATTGCTGGTATTTCTGAAATGCAGGGCTCAACCTATAATGCCATGCAAATTCTGACTAAGTTTTTCCATACAACAGGAAAAATCTATCCATCCAGCGATAGTCCATTAACCCTTCATGCTGTTTTTACTGATGGTGTCGAAGTAGCTGGTGAAAGTCGGATTGCCGATTATAAAGGCATGATTGACCATGTCTATGTGACTAATACTTATGATGATGAAAAGCCCCAAGCCAGTCGTAAGGTTGTCCAGACTATTCTAGACAGCGATATGGTCGTACTTGGTCCAGGATCACTTTTTACCTCTATTTTGCCAAATTTGGTGATTGAAGAGATTGGCCAAGCTCTACTTGAAACCAAGGCTCAGGTAGCTTATGTCTGTAATATTATGACCCAAAGAGGGGAAACTGAACACTTCACGGATGCCAATCATGTGGAAGTTTTGCATCGTCATTTGGGACAAAAATTTATCGATACAGTACTGGTGAATATTGAAAATGTTCCAAAAGATTATATGAATTGTAATAAATTTGATGAGTATTTGGTACAAGTTGAGCATGACTTTAAGGGACTCCAAGAACAAGTTCCCCGTGTCATTTCTTCTAATTTTTTACGTTTGGAAAATGGTGGAGCCTTCCACGATGGTAATTTGGTTGTGGAAGAATTGATGAAGAACATTCAGGTGCGAAAATGAGCTTTACGGTAAAGGTAAAAGAAGAACTATTGGGACTAGATACCAAGAGTAAGAGTGAATTGGCTGCTATCATGAAGATGTCTGGTAGTTTAGGAATTGCAAGTCAAGGACTAACTCTATCCATTACTACTGAGAATGCAAAAATTGCTCGTCATATTTATGAGTTGCTTTTGAGCTTTTACCAGGTGAAATCTGACATACGTCATCACCAGAAAACCAATCTCCGAAAGAACCGTGTCTATACTGTTTTTCTAGATGAAAAAGTTGAAGATATCTTGTCAGACTTGCACCTGGCGGATGCTTTCTTTGGAATCCAAGAGGGGATTGATCCTCTTATTCTATCTGATGATGAAGCAAGTAGAGCTTATCTTAGAGGGGCTTTCTTATCAAACGGTAGTATGCGAGACCCAGAATCTGGTAAATACCAACTAGAAATTGTTTCTGTCTATTTGGACCATGCTCAAGGACTTGCTAGTTTGATGCAACGTTTTTTACTAGATGCAAAAACCATCGAACGAAAAAAAGGAGCAGTTACATATTTGCAGCGAGCAGAAGATATCATGGATTTTCTGATTGTTGTTGGAGCAATGGAGGCCATGGCTGAGTTTGAAGCTGTGAAAATCCTTCGGGAGACTAGAAATGATATCAATAGAGCTAATAATGCAGAGACTGCCAATATAGCTCGAACCGTGACAGCTAGTATGAAGACCATCAATAATATTGTAAAGATTATGGAGACAAGTGGTTTGGAGAGTCTGCCAATTGATTTACAAGAGGTTGCACATTTGAGAGTTAATCATCCTGATTACTCTATCCAGCAGTTGGCTGATAGCCTTAGTAAACCTCTGACCAAAAGTGGCGTGAATCACCGCCTTCGGAAAATTAATAAGATTGCAGATGATTTATAACCAAGAAAACTAGAAACGGCTCTAGTTTTCTTTTTTATCAAGGGAAAACTCGGCTTTGTCATGTTACCGCATAGGAATGTCATCTTTTTGTCACAAAAGTAATAGGAAATTAGTGTAAAATATATCTATTATGATTTTAGAGCAGGCAGAATCAGACTTCTGACTTGTTACAAAAAGGAATAAAAATGAAAAAAATAATCAAACGTACTGTAGTTGGTCTTCTTGTCTTATTATTTGGCCTGATCCTGATTTTGGTACCTTCTTCAATTCAATCCTCTGATCAGCTAAAGAATGTAGAAAGCACAATTAGTTTGTCTAGTATGGTTGAATCTGGACTTCAGAATGCAACCGTAGGAACAAATGGTCTAAGTACAGAGATTACGATTAACAGCAAACAATTGAATCAGTTACTGAAACCATTTTTGACTGATAATCAGAGTCAAGAATTATTGGAGAGTGCGTACAGCATTGAAGGGGATAAATTAAGATTGCAACTCCCTATAAAAATCCTTGGGATTGACAGCAAACTTGATTTGCGATTCTACGCGGCCTACGAAAATCATACCCTACGATTTGATCTTGCTAGCTCTCGTCTAGGAAATCTACCAGTACCAAAAGCTATTGTAGCTTCGATTTTACAAAATAGATTGAAAGACCAGTCCAGCAATCTAGCCATGGAACAAGAAACAATTTTGGTTTCTCTACCAGAGTCTCAGTTTAAAATTACAGGACTTAACATACAGGATGATACTGCTAAGGTTAAGCTGACAATGAATGTGTCAGGTTTGCTGGGTCAATAGGAGTAGAGATTATGCCTATAGTAAATTCAGCTCAACCTGATTTTATTCAGATTAATAGCAACTTGCGTTTGCGAGCTTATGATGGCCACTATCAAGTGGCCTTTTCTTGGTATCAGGATCCAGAGCTTGTCTATTTCGTTGACGGCAAAAAAGAAAGCTATTCACTAGAAAAGATCAAGAAGATGTATGAGGTCCTTAGTCAGCGAGGAGAACTATATTTCATTGAAGTTAAGCAGGATGGTTCCTGGTTGCCAATTGGTGATGTGACTTTTTCAGAGAATGACTTACCTATTGTTATCGGAGTGGAGACTTATCGATCAATTGGTATTGGACGAGAAGTTATCGGAGCATTGATTGAGAGGGCTCGATCTCTGTCTTATCAGCAGTTACAGGTTCAGGACATTTATGATTTTAATCTCTCTTCTAAAAAACTATTTACTTCATTCGGTTTTTATCCTTATGAAGAAACGGATCTGGGACATCGTTATGTTTTAGATTTAGTTTTACCTTTTTCTGAAATTCAGCCTAGCCAATTTTTCCTTTCAGAAAAAAAGCTAGAAGAAATTGCGACATGGTTTGACCAAGAAGGATTAAAGCCTTTGCCAGTAAAAAGATTGGAGGGCAAATGGTTCCTGACAGATGGTCATAGCAGAGCTTTCACTGCATATCTTAGAGGATGGTCAGAAATACCGATATATTTTGACAGAGACGACATAAATTTAAAATTTTATTCCAATTGTATTAGACTCTGTAAGGAAAAGAATATCAAGTCAATAGCTGATTTGAAGGACCGTATCCTATCTGAGGAAGCCTACCAAACAGAATGGATTGACTGGTGTAAAAATTCCTTTGAAAGTATGAATGGGATAGGTAGCTAATTCGTCTTTTTTTCACTAGTTGTGATATAATAAACAAGAAAGAATTAGAATAATATCATAATAAATTAAAGGAGTAGCGGATGCTATACGAATTTTGTGCTGAAAATGTAACCTTGCTTGAAAAAGCAATGCAAGCAGGAGCTCGTCGTGTTGAACTCTGTGACAATTTAAGTGTCGGAGGAACCACGCCAAGTTATGGAGTCATTCGTGCTGCAGTGGACTTGGCTAAGTCTTATGATACCACTATAATGACCATGATTCGCCCTAGAGGCGGTGATTTTGTTTATACTGATCTTGAAGTGGAAATCATGATAGAAGATATCAAAAAGTCGCGTGAGGCTGGAAGTCAGGGAGTCGTATTTGGCTTGCTGACAGTGGAGAATGAGCTAGATACAGAAAATCTTGAGTCTTTGCTAGCTGTGTCACAAGGTTTAGAAGTAGTCTTTCACATGGCTTTTGATTCTATTCCAAGGGACAAGCAATTCGAGGCCTTGGATTGGTTGGCTGAGCATGGTGTTAAGCGCATTCTGACTCATGGAGGTCCAGCTACAGAAACGATTCAAGAACACTTTGCTTGGTTAAAAGAGTTGGTGGCCTATGCAGACAAGCGAATTCAAATCCTGCCAGGCGGTGGCATTACGACTCAAAATTGCGATGAAATCGTTGTTGAGTTGGGTGTGGATCAGCTACATGGAACCAAGGTAGTATTTTAGGAGGATAAGGAGAGGAGCTATGGCTCCCTTTCCTTTTTATAGACATGTTTGAACTATTCGAAAAATATAAAGCTAACTATGATAAGCTAGTTAAGTATGGTTTTTTAGAAAAGGAAGGCATCTATCAGATATCAAGAAAAGTCATGTCTGGAGATTTTCAGATGGTGATCAATGTTGAAGATAGTAGTGTCAGTTTTCTGCTGTTTGATTGTGAGACAGGGGATGAGTATAGGCAGGTTCACATGGAATCTATGACAGGCGAGTTTGTCGGTCAGGTGCGTCAAGCTTGTTTGGACCTTCTCTTAGATATTCGTCGCCATTGTTTTGATGAAATTGGCTTCCTTTATGAACAAAGTCAGCGCTTGGTAGCTCACGTTTCTAAGCATTATCAGGGAAGTTTGGAATACCTTTGGGCTAAGTCTTCAAGAAAAAGTTCTACCCAGGCAGCTGTATTTCGCCATGAGGGCACAAAGAAATGGTATGGAGCTTTTCTGACGACTGACTGGTCTAAGTTTGATTCAGGACGAAGTGGAGCAATTGAGGTTCTTAATGTCAAGAACAATCAGGTCTCAGAACGAATCCAAGAAAAAGGAATTTACCCAGCCTTTCACATGAATAAAAAGTATTGGCTGAGTCTTCCGCTAGATGATACTCTGACGGATCAAGAATTATTTTCTCTTTTAGAAGAGAGCTTTCTTTTAACAAAGAAAAAATAAGAGGCTGAGTTTTCCAGCCTCTTTCGCTATCAATAATGCAAAAATGAGTGTATAATGAATAGTATTTGGAGGTTAGAAAAAGCACAAGTATGAAGTTATTAAAGAAATTATCTTGGTTTTTTAAATTAGAAAAGTGGCCCTATATCACTGGTATTTTAGCTCTATCTTTGGTCAGTCTTTTAAACTTGCTCCCTCCTCGAGTGATAGGAGAGGTGATTGACCAGATTGCCAGTAGAGATTTGACGAATATGGAACTGGCCTACCAACTTTTTCTCTTGGTTTTGTCTGCTTTGGCCATGTATGCTTTGCGTTTTGTCTGGCGTAAGTATATTTTGGGGACAGCCAATCGTTTGGGTAGAATCTTACGCTACCGTCTCTTTGAGCATTTTACTCGTATGTCTCCTTCCTTTTATCAGACTTATCGGACCGGTGATTTGATGGCTCATGCTACCAATGATATCAATGCTGTTGTTGGGGTTGCTGGTGGAGGAGTCATGTCAGCTGTAGACGCTTCAATCACAGCTCTAGTGACTGTTCTTACCATGTTTTTCGTCTTGGACTGGAGGCTGACTCTGATTGCCATTTTACCCTTGCCTTTTATGGCTTGGGGGACCAGTCTGATCGGTCGAAAAAATCATGAAAGTTTTAAGGCTGCCCAAGAAGCCTTTTCAGATTTGAACAATAAGGTCCAAGAAAGTGTCTCAGGTATCAAAGTAACCAAGTCTTTTGGTTATCAAGATGCAGAGACAGCTGCTTTTGCTAGGATCAACCAAGATGTTTTTAAGAAAAATATCCTTGCAGCAAAGTACAATGCTCTTTTTGATCCTATGGTTTTGATTTTTGTCGGCCTGTCCTATCTTTTAACCTTGATTTTTGGTGGTCTTTTCATTAGTCAAGGTCAGTTGACAGTGGGAGAGTTGGTCACTTTTATTACTTATCTGGATATGTTAGTCTGGCCCCTTCAAGCCATGGGCTATCTCTTCAATATCAGCCAACGAGGAGCTGTGTCTTACGAGCGAATTGAAAGCTTGCTAGCCCAAGAAAGTGATGTGACAGAAGTGGCTTCGCCCATTAAGGACATTAAAAATGGTCGTCTGGATTACTCTATTCAAGAATTTGCATATGATGATCGACCAACTCTCAGGGATATTCATTTTTCAATTGATCAGGGTCAGACCTTAGGAATTGTTGGTGTTACAGGCTCTGGAAAAACGACCTTGCTTCGCCTTTTGCTTCGAGAACAAGATATACAAGATGGGAATATTTGCCTAGCTGGACATGACATAAGAGATTACAGCCTTTCTGCTTTGCGGAGCTTGATTGGTTATGTTCCTCAAGATCAAATCTTGTTTGCTACATCGATTAGAGATAATATCCGTTTTGGAAATCCAAGTCTTTCTGATGAGGACGTTATCGCTGTTACTAAACTTTGCGGAATTTATGAAGACATCATGCAAATGCCCGATAGATTTGATACTTTGGTTGGGGAGCGTGGTGTATCCTTATCTGGTGGACAAAAGCAACGCTTGGCCATGTGTCGTGCTTTGATTCTTAATCCCGATATCTTAATCTTGGATGATTCTTTATCTGCTGTTGATGCCAAGACCGAGCACTTGATTTTAGATAATCTCAAGAGAGAGCGTTCTGGTAAGACTACATTGATTACTGCCCATCGCTTATCAGCAGTAGTGCATGCAGACTTGATCCTAGTTTTAGATCAGGGACGGATTATTGAGAGTGGTAGTCATCAGGAACTTTTAACACAGGATGGCTGGTATGCCACTACTTATCAAAATCAGCAATTGGCTGAAAGCTTAGAGGAGGTCTAATATGAAAAAACAATCAACTTTTCAACGACTTCTAAGCTATATGCTTGCATATAAATGGCTCACACTTTCAGCATTTGCCTTTGTTTTTCTAACCACTTTGGTTACCACTGCCTTACCTCTTTTGGCTAGAACTTATATCGATCAGTTCATTAGTTCTGGACAGGCGGCTGCAGGCTTTTATCTCTTGGCTATTTACTATGGCTTATTTATACTGCGTGTGCTTTTGACTTTTTTAGGTCAGTATTCATTTGCAAAGGTAGCACACAGTATTGTTCGTGACTTACGTCAAGAAGCCTTTGCCAATATTCAAAAGCTACGAATGGCCTATTTTGACCAAACACCTGCTGGAGCCATCGTTTCTCGTCTGACCAATGATACTCAAGCAGTGGCGGATATGTTTAGTAGTATTTTCTCAAGCTTTTTAAGTTCAATCTTCATTTTAGTGGTAACTGCCGCAACTATGTTTGCTCTGGATTGGCGTCTGGCTCTTTTAATACTTTTATTTCTACCAATCATGCTGGCCTCGATCTTGCTTTATCAAAAACTGTCAACTGGCTTGCTCAAGCAAGTCCGTAGTAAGTTGAGCGATTTAAACGTAAAGCTTTCCGAGACTATTGAAGGAATGAGAATCGTCCAAGCCTTTGGTCAGGAAAAGCGATTGATTGATGAATTTGAAGAAATCAATCAGGAGCATCTAAACTACACTAATCGCTATCTGGATGTTAACAGTCTGCTTTTACGTCCAGCTATGTCTCTTTTGAAAATTCTGGCCTATGGCGTTATTCTGACTTATTTCGGTCTGACTTGGCAAAATGCTGGGATTACAGCAGGGATTATGTATGCCTTTATCCAGTATGCCAACCAGCTCTTTAATCCTTTGATTGAAGTCATGCAAAACTACTCAGTTCTTCAGACTTCTATGATCTCTGCTGAGCGTGTCTTTGAAGTCATTGATAGGAGAGACTATGAACCAATCCAAAATAATAAAGACTTGAAAATCCAAAAAGGTGATATAGAATTCAGAGATGTTAGTTTTTCTTATGACGGAGAAAGAGATATTTTGAAACATATTTCTTTCAAGGTCAAGCAAGGTGAAACGATCGCTTTTGTTGGATCTACTGGATCGGGAAAATCATCCATCATCAACCTCTTTTTACGCTTTTATGAGTTTGAAAGAGGACAAATACTGATTGACGGACACGATATAAAAGACTATAGTCAATCAGAGCTTAGGCGACATATTGGGCTGGTCCTTCAAGATCCCTTCCTTTACCATGGGACTGTTGCTAGCAATATCCAGATGTACCAAGAAGGACTTAGCCAACAGGACATTGAAGAGGCTGCTAAGTTTGTTGATGCTCATGACTTTATTCATCAACTGCCATTGACTTATGATGCACCAGTAACAGAGCGAGGAGCTGCATTTTCCAGTGGCCAGCGCCAGCTCTTAGCTTTTGCTAGGACAGTCGCTACCAAGCCTAAGATTTTGATTTTAGACGAGGCTACTGCCAATATTGACTCAGAGACAGAAGAGTTGATTCAAGCTTCGCTGAAAAAAATGCGACAAGGAAGAACGACGATTGCCATCGCCCATCGCCTCTCTACCATTCAGGATGCTGACTGTATCTATGTGCTAGATAAGGGCCAGATCATCGAATCTGGTAGCCACGAAGAGCTCCTAGCTCAAAATGGCACCTATAAGAAAATGTATCAACTTCAGGCTGGCATGCTAGAAAAAGCTTAGGAATGGATTTTCCTAAGCCTTTTTTAAACATTTTTTCAGCCCGTCTATAGAGGCTTCAAGGTCTTGGTATCGAATCTTAGCATAGCGATAGGGGCAAGGGTCAATATAAGCAGACTCAAAAAAATCAAGAGGAAGACCACTATGCTTTAGAGAGCTAATGGATGTTAGTGTTTTTAGATCCAATAAAATACCTCCCGGTGTCAGTAGGTAAGGTAGCCCTAAACCAGCTTTTTCAAGTAAATGTTGGGCCTTTTCTTTTTCTTCCTCCTGTAAACGCAGTAGCGCTAGTCTATTTTTTTGAAACATTTGATTATCAATATAAAGAGAGAGAGCCTTTTGCATGATGAGATTGCTGTCATAGTCCAAAATGCTTTTGAAAGCGATAAATTGCTTCTTGACGCTATCAGGCAATAGCAAAGCTGTAATTCGAAGTGCAGGGAAAAGACTAGTTGAAAAAGATTTGATATAAATAACAGAGTCGCTATCATCTAGATAATGAAAACTTAGTTCTGACTTATTGTCAAAATCAGCTAGGTAATCATCCTCAATAAGAAAGACCTGATAAAGCTTAGCTAGGCGGAGAATTTCTTCTTTTTCCTGACGGCTGTAAGTGTGTCCTAAGGGATAGTGAAACCGAGGAATGGTATAGAAAAACTTGATGTTTCCTGAACGAAAGATATTTTCTAATTCCAGTAAGTCAATTCCTTTTGGACTTCGTTCTATGGTCTTATATTTTAAATTTTGAGCCTTGAGAAAATCATTTATTCTGTGATAGGTTGGTTGTTCTACTAAAATAGTGTCACCATGATTAGGGAAGTCTATTTGAGATAGGATATAGAGTGCTTGCTGGGTACCAGATGTCAAAGCTATCTTGTCTAAAGTTGGGTATATAGCTGATTCTAGAAGTAGATTTTTGACAGACTGTCTCAAATCTTCTAGTCCCTCTTGTTGAGAGTAGTAGTTAAAAAGGTAATTTTCTCGTCCAATTAATGTTTCATTGAGACAGATTCGAAAATCTTCATAGACTTGATGGCGGTCGTTTCTTAAGGGAAGCTCTAGATCATTATTTTCTTCTTGAGCTTGCTCTAATACATAATAACCGCTTTTGGGAACGGCATAGATGTACTTCTGATAACTCAGATCTAGAAGGGCCTTTTGAACGGTATCCTTGCTACAATGGTAACTTTTAGACAAAAGTCGAATAGAGGGAAGCTTATCTCCTTTTTTAAGCTGACCATTTTTGATTTGTTCAATCAGATGATCTAAAATTTCTTGATATTTAGTCTTCAACACACAACTGTCCCCATACAGATTTGATTTTTCCATATTGTAACTTATTTTAAAGTGTTTTACAATAAAAAAGTAGAAACGGAGAGGGACGAATGGAATGATCATGACAAAGCCAAAGAGAATTATTTTAGCTAGTGATATTTCTGGCTTAGGGAAGGTTGCTGTGACAGCAGCCCTGCCGTTGTTTGCCGTATGTCAGTTGGAAGTCTCTGTTCTTCCCACAGTTCTTTTATCATCTCACACTGGTGGTTTTCCTAATGTTTACATTGATGACTACACTGTTGGAATGCAGGCTTTTTTAAAGCAATGGCAGAGCTTAGAGATCGGTTTTTCTGCATTAGTTACTGGCTATCTTAAATCAAGTCAGCAAATAGCGTCTCTGATTGATTTTTTGGAGCGTGAGAACATCCCCTTGATTGTAGACCCCATTATGGCCGACAATGGTAAGCTATACAAAGGCTTTGATGATCATTATATTTCTAGCATGCGTACTCTCTGTCAAAAAGCAGTTTTGATTCTGCCCAATTTAACAGAAGCTTGTTTTCTTGCTGATTTGCCTTATCAAGATAATGATTTGACAGAGCAATTTTTAAAAGATCTTGCTCAGCGTCTGAGCGAATTAGGAGCAAAGAAAATTATATTAACCGGACTTCCACTGAGTCACGATCAGATAGGTGTAGCTTATTTCGATAAAGCAGAAGGCAACTTTAGCCTGTATAAAGGTAAGAGATTTCAGCAACAATTTTTCGGAACGGGCGATATGCTGACTGGTTTGGTAGCGGCTGCATTTGTACAGGGGATTGACCTGCAAAAGTGTCTTCCGGTTTTCATCAACTTCATAGAGAAAAGTCTAGCGACGACACTGGATTGCCACTTTGATCTTCGTTATGGAGTGTACTACCAGCCCCATTTGGAAGATTTATTTATAGAATTTAAAAGATTATTGGAGGTTTCTAATGAAAAATAATAAACTAACTACCCGTGAACTAGTGGAATTGAGTCTTTTTTCGGCCCTAATTGCACTTAGTATTCAGTTTTTCAGAATTCCTGTTGGTCCTCAATTTATTCATTTTGGAAATGCTCTGGTTGTGGTGGCTACTCTCATTTACGGAGCAAGAAAAGGTGCTTTGGTTGCAACTGTTGGTCTAGGAGTCTTTGATATATTAAACGGCTATGCTTCAGTAGTTTGGATTACAATCTTGGAAGCATTAGTTGTTATTCTTGTTGTTCATTTTGTTTATGAAGCAATGCCAGAGAATAGAGAAAGGTTAGTGATTGTTGGTTTTGCAGCTGCTTTGACCAAAATAGTATTAAATCTATTCAAATACACTTTGATTGGAATGCTCGGCAACCTCACTTTAGGTGCTTCCTTAAATTTAGCTCTTGTTAAGATAGTTGGAACTTTTGGTTCAAGCTTGGCTACAGTTATAGCTGTTCCTATCCTTTATCCAATATTTAAGAAAATTAGTGAAACAATTAGAAAATAATTTTAAATATCAAACATAGTTTAAATACTTTGAATAGAAAGAATCAGCAATAAAAAATGCATATTTAAAGACGGTTTATAAACTCGTCTTTTTTAGTATTTGAGGATGTAAAAAATAATCAATTTTTCTTGTAAAAAATACTTAGAAAGCCGTTGTTTCCACTGAAAATATGATACTATAGATACGATACTTTTTTAAATACTAAGTTTTTGGGATATTAAATTAAGTAGAGGGGATTACATGTTTTTTAAACGTCAAAAGGGTCAATACCACGAAGTTGAACGTGTTACGCGTTTTAAACTGATTAAGTCTGGAAAACACTGGCTTCGTGCGGCTACATCTCAATTTGGTCTTTTAAGATTAATGAAGGGTGCTGATATTTCTTCCGCAGAAGTGAAGGTAGTGGAGGAGCAGTCTGTAGAAAAGGCTGGACTGAATTACCTGAAAGGAATTATAGCGACGGGAGCTGTGCTTGGTGGAGCGGTTGTTACAAGCTCTTCTGTTTACGCTGAAGAAGAACAGGCTCATGAAAAAGTGATTGATACGAGGGATGTTTTAGCAACTCGTGGAGAAGCAGTTTTAAGCGAAGAAGCTGTAACTACTTTGTCATCTACAGAAGCCAATCCAGTGGAATCCTTGTCAGATACTTTGTCTGCAAGTCAAAGCACTTCAGCTAGCTCTTCTGTTTCAACTAGCATATCTGTATCTGAGTCATTTTCGGTATCTGGGTCATTATCCTATAGCATAAGTCTTTCTCAGTCAGTCTCTGCATCTGCAAGTGCGTCTGAGTCTCTTTCAGTGTCCTCAAGTGCATCTGATTCTGTGAGTGCAAGTACAAGTACGTCAGCTAGTGCTTCTCAGTCAGTCTCAGCCAGTCAGAGATCTACCACCTCTACATCAGAGAGTACTAGATCCGAAAGTAGCCAACAGTCGACAGAAGCTTCTAGTCAAACAGGGCGGAGAAGAACGCGTCGAGCTGTTACTGAAAGTGCTCCTAACGTTGAGTATCACGATGTAAAAGGGGACATGATTCAAAGTGTCACAACAAGTTTTGATGACACTAGCAGACTTTTGACTTGGACGATTAACCTAACACCAAGACAAGTGAAGTCTAATCTTGGCGCACTAGTATCTATCAGTGGTAATCAGGAAACTCGTACAGTAACGATAAACGGTAAAAATGCTGCAAATGGTGGAATCTACAATTCAGGCGGCGCTTGGAATCTGTATACTGGTGAATCTGTTAACAATAATGTTCTCAGAATCACTACTCAAGTAAACGATACCGGTGGGGAAGTCAAACTTGGACTCCGCTTAGTAACAAGTGATAAAAAAATCACCAAGACAAATCTACCACTTGAGTTTAGTCAAGTTGCTGCTACGACTAATGGCAGTTGGGATAAAGCGGGATATAACACAACGATTGTTGAGAAGGATACAGAAAGGCCAGTTGTTAATGTTCCAAGTGAAATTACTGTTTACCGTGGAGAGTCATTTGAATATTTTGCGACAGTAACAGATAATTCAAATGCTTTTGATTTGGCTAAAACGGTTGTTCGCTGGTTATATAATAACCAACCTGGTAGAGGTACTGAATGGTTGCAGTATTCTGTGACTCAAGTAGGGAATCAGTTAAAAGTTAGAATTTTTGGTAATGTTCCAATAGACACAACAATTGGTGATTACACTCGTTATGTTGTAGCTACGGATGCGGCAGGGAATGTTAATGCAACACAAACAGAAATGGGAAATGCTGCTGTTGCCAAGACATCGGTAAATGGTCAGTTTAAACTGATTATTCGATTTAGAATTAAGACACCCGAAAATACCGTATTTGTCAATAATCCAAATCAATTAACAGAAGTAGAAAAAAATTTAGTTCGTGAAGCTGTCAAGAAGAGCAATCCCGATTTAAGAGCTCAAGATGTTCTAAATTCCAATTACGTCACTGGTATTACTGTCTCAAACAATGGTACAACGACTATCACTTATAGAGATGGTAGAAAAGACATTATTGACGGAAGTAAATTTATTGATACAAGAGCTGGAAGTATATCTAAATCTCAGAGCACTTCCAATTCTATCAGTGTTTCTCTTTCCAAAAGTGAGAGCGCTTCAGCAAGTTTAGTGACCTCAAAATTAAATTCCATTAGCTCAAGCGCATCTGTATCTGCAAGTACATCTGCCTCTACTAGCGCCTCAGTCTCTGCCAGTGAGTCCACATCAACCAGTGCATCTGTATCGGCAAGCGGGTCCGCATCAACGAGTACGTCTGTAAGTGCGAGCGAATCGGCCTCCATGAGTGCGTCTGTATCAGCCAGCGAATCCGCGTCGACGAGCGCATCTGTTTCAGCAAGTACGTCCGCGTCCACCAGTGCATCTGTCAGTGCGAGTGAGTCCGCGTCCACAAGCGCTTCAGTAAGTGCGAGCGAATCGGCCTCCATGAGTGCATCTGTATCTGCAAGTGAGTCCGCGTCCACCAGTGCATCTGTATCTGCGAGTGAGTCCGCGTCCACCAGTGCATCTGTATCGGCAAGCGAGTCAGCTTCAACGAGCGCATCGGTAAGTGCAAGCGAATCAGCCTCCACGAGTGCGTCTGTATCTGCGAGTGAGTCAGCGTCAACGAGTGCATCTGTATCTGCAAGTACGTCCGCGTCCACGAGCGCGTCAGTAAGTGCAAGCGAATCGGCCTCAACGAGCGCTTCAGTTTCTGCAAGTGAGTCTGCCTCCACGAGTGCATCTGTATCTGCAAGTACGTCTGCGTCCACAAGCGCTTCAGCAAGTGCAAGCGAATCAGCGTCGACGAGCGCTTCGGTAAGTGGCAGTGAGTCCGCGTCCACAAGCGCTTCAGTAAGTGCGAGCGAATCGGCCTCCACGAGTGCATCTGTGTCTGCAAGTGAGTCCGCGTCCACCAGTGCATCAGTAAGTGCGAGCGAATCAGCGTCAACGAGTGCATCTGTATCTGCGAGTGAGTCCGCGTCAACCAGTGCATCTGTATCGGCAAGCGAGTCAGCTTCAACGAGCGCATCGGTAAGTGCAAGCGAATCAGCCTCCACGAGTGCGTCAGTAAGTGCGAGTGAGTCCGCGTCCACAAGCACTTCAGTAAGTGCGAGTGAATCCGCGTCCACGAGCGCCTCTGTGTCTGCAAGCGAATCAGCTTCAACGAGCGCGTCTGTAAGTGCGAGCGAATCAGCTTCGACGAGTGCATCAGTAAGTGCGAGTGAGTCCGCTTCCACGAGTGCATCTGTATCTGCAAGTACGTCTGCGTCCACAAGCGCTTCAGCAAGTGCAAGCGAATCCGCATCTACGAACGCCTCAGTTTCTGCGAGCGAATCCGCGTCTACGAGTGCGTCAGTAAGTGCGAGTGAGTCCGCATCTACGAGCGCTTCAGCAAGTGCCAGCGAATCGGCCTCCACGAGCGCATCGGTAAGTGCGAGCGAATCCGCGTCGACGAGCGCATCTGTTTCAGCAAGTACGTCCGCGTCCACAAGTGCTTCAGTAAGTGCAAGTGAATCGGCCTCCACGAGTGCCTCTGTATCTGCGAGTGAGTCCGCATCTACCAGTGCATCTGTGTCTGCGAGCGAATCGGCCTCCACGAGTGCCTCTGTATCTGCAAGCGAATCAGCTTCAACGAGCGCGTCTGTAAGTGCGAGCGAATCAGCTTCGACGAGTGCATCAGTAAGTGCGAGTGAGTCAGCCTCCACGAGTGCGTCTGTCAGTGCGAGTGAGTCCGCGTCCACAAGCGCTTCAGTAAGTGCGAGCGAATCGGCCTCCACGAGTGCATCTGTATCTGCAAGCGAATCCGCGTCGACCAGTGCATCTGTAAGTGCCAGTGAGTCCGCGTCGACCAGTGCCTCAGTAAGTGCGAGTGAGTCCGCCTCCACGAGTGCGTCTGTAAGCGCTAGTGAGTCTGCGTCAACGAGTGCCTCAGTAAGTGCGAGTGAATCGGCCTCAACGAGCGCATCAGCCTCTGCAAGCGAATCGGCCTCAACAAGTGCGTCTGTTTCAGCAAGTACGTCCGCTTCAACGAGTGCCTCAGTAAGCGCGAGCGAATCAGCTTCGACGAGTGCATCAGTAAGTGCGAGTGAGTCCGCTTCCACGAGTGCATCTGTAAGTGCGAGTGAGTCCGCGTCTACGAGTGCATCTGTATCGGCAAGCGAGTCAGCCTCAACCAGTGCGTCTGTTTCAGCAAGTACGTCCGCTTCCACGAGTGCCACAGTAAGCGCGAGCGAATCAGCTTCCACGAGTGCATCTGTAAGTGCGAGCGAATCAGCCTCAACCAGTGCGTCAGTTTCTGCAAGCGAGTCCGCTTCGACGAGTGCATCTGTATCTGCAAGCGAATCCGCTTCGACGAGCGCATCTGTTTCAGCAAGTACGTCCTCGTCCACAAGCGCTTCAGTAAGTGCGAGCGAATCGGCCTCCACGAGTGCGTCTGTAAGTGCGAGTGAGTCCACCTCAACCAGTGCATCTGTATCGGCAAGCGAGTCAGCCTCAACGAGTGCATCTGTATCAGCCAGCGAATCCGCGTCGACGAGCGCATCTGTTTCAGCAAGTACGTCCGCGTCCACGAGTGCGTCAGTAAGTGCTAGCGAATCCGCATCAATAAGTGCTTCAGTAAGTGCGAGCGAATCAGCCTCAACGAGCGCGTCTGTCAGCGCGAGTGAGTCCGCATCGACGAGCGCTTCAGTTTCTGCGAGTGAATCAGCTTCCACGAGTGCATCAGTAAGTGCAAGCGAGTCAGCCTCCACGAGCGCATCTTTTTCAGCAAGTACGTCCGCGTCAACCAGTGCCTCAGTAAGTGCTAGCGAATCGGCTTCCACGAGTGCGTCTGTTTCAGCAAGTACGTCCGCGTCGACAAGCGCTTCAGTAAGTGCGAGCGAATCGGCCTCCACGAGTGCATCTGTATCGGCAAGCGAGTCCGCTTCAACGAGTGCCTCAGTAAGTGCCAGCGAATCCGCTTCAACGAGCGAATCTGTATCTGCAAGCGAGTCCGCTTCCACGAGTGCATCTGTATCTGCGAGTGAGTCCGCTTCCACGAGTGCATCTGTATCGGCAAGCGAGTCAGCTTCAACCAGTGCATCTGTATCGGCAAGCGAGTCAGCCTCAACCAGTGCATCTGTATCAGCAAGCGAATCGGCTTCCACGAGTGCGTCTGTTTCAGCGAGCGAATCCGCGTCAACCAGCACTTCAGTATCTGCCAGTGAATCAGCCTCAATGAGTGCATCTGTAAGTGCGAGCGAGTCCGCTTCGACGAGTGCGTCAGTAAGTGCGAGCGAATCGGCCTCAACCAGCGCCTCAGTAAGTGCGAGCGAATCGGCCTCCACGAGTGCGTCTGTTAGTGCGAGTGAGTCCGCGTCCACGAGTACGTCAGTATCTGCAAGCGAATCCGCATCCACGAGCGCATCTGTATCTGCAAGTGAGTCCGCATCGACCAGTGCCTCAGTAAGTGCCAGCGAATCCGCTTCAACGAGCGCATCAGTAAGTGCGAGCGAATCAGCCTCCACGAGTGCCTCTGTATCTGCAAGCGAGTCCGCATCAACGAGTGCCTCAGTATCAGCAAGCGAATCAGCTTCCACAAGCGCTTCAGTAAGTGCGAGTGAATCGGCCTCCACGAGTGCGTCTGTAGGTGCTAGTGAGTCCGCTTCAACGAGTGCGTCTGTTTCAGCAAGTACGTCCGCTTCGACGAGTGCCTCAGTAAGTGCGAGCGAATCAGCGTCCACGAGCGCTTCAGTAAGTGCGAGCGAATCAGAGTCCACGAGTGCGTCTGTTTCAGCAAGTACGTCCGCGTCCACCAGTGCATCGGTAAGTGCGAGTGAGTCTGCGTCAATGAGTGCGTCAGTAAGTGCGAGCGAATCGGCCTCCACGAGCGCTTCAGTAAGTGCAAGTGAGTCCGCCTCCACGAGTGCCTCAGTATCAGCTAGTGAATCAGCGTCCACGAGCGCTTCAGTTTCTGCGAGTGAATCGGCCTTAACGAGTGCGTCTGTTTCTGCAAGCGAGTCAGCTTCGACGAGTGCGTCTGTATCTGCGAGTGAATCAGCTTCGACGAATGCATCAGTAAGTGTTAGCGAATCAATGTCTGTTAGTGAGTCACTATCATTGAGTATTAGTACATCTGTGCTACACAGCCAGCTAAATGATATATATGAAAGCGAATTGTATTCACTAAGTCTTTCTGAAAGTTTATCTGCCTCACAATCGCTTAGCCAGAGCCTGTCTGAGAGTCAATCTTCTTCAGCAAGTCAATCAATGCATGATAGGATTTCTAAAGGACAACTTCCTCGAACAGGTGAATCTGAAAGCAAAGCATCCATTTTGGCTTTAGGGTTGGGAGCTTTGGGATTGGCGTTTAAGAAAAGGAAGAAAAATGAGTCAGAGGATTAAACATTAATTAAAGCAGGAAGTTTTTGAACTTCCTGTTTTGATTTTGCTATCAAAATCCTTGATATTCTAGCTTTTTCTAGCAATATTTTATATAATATCTAGTATAGCTTGATGTATTTGTACTTGATGTATTCAACTAAAATTTGGATAAGTAATTATCAAGAAAATCGCAAGTAATTATGGACATAAAAATATAGTAAAATCTAGATTTAAAAACTCTTTCTATTTTTGTTAAAAACTCTATGATTCTTTGATTTTACAGTTGTGAAAGAGTTATAAATAACCTTCTAGATTGAGATTAAGTTAATGATTATTTTCATAAGGAGTATGTGGCTAAGTGGATATGTTAGAGAATAAAAGTATAGCTAACTATGATGAATACCGAGCAGTTGTTATTTGTGCCAGCTTTTCTGAATGTAATCAAGTTTTAACCACCATTAAGTCCATCGTCTGCCACAACCGCTTTATCAAGTTTTATGTCATCAATAGTGACTTTCCGACAGAGTGGTTTGTCAGCATGCAAAAAAAGCTGGCCAAGCTGGACTGCCAGATCGTCAATGCTCGGCTGGATGGCAGTCATATTAGTCAATATAAGACAAATATTCTTTATTCAGTTTTCTTGAGATATTTTACGGCTATTTTTGTAGAGGAAGATCAAGCCCTTTATTTGGATTGCGATATTGTAGTAACACGTGATTTATCAGAAATTTTTGCAGTTGATTTGGGTTCCTATCCGCTTGGAGCGGTAAGAGATCTGGGTGGAGAAGTATATTTTGGCGAGCAGATTTTTAATTCAGGTGTTTTACTAATTAATGTGAACTACTGGAGAGAAAACGATATTGCGGGTCAATTGATTGAGATGACTGATAACTTACATGATAAAGTTACTCAGGGTGACCAAAGCATTCTCAATATGCTCTTTGAAAACAGCTGGATGGAGCTGCCTTTTGCTTATAACTGCATTACGCTCCACACGACCTTTTCGGACTATGAGCCAGAAAAAGGTCTCTATCCGCCTGTGATTCACTATCTGACCGAGCGAAAGCCTTGGAAAGAGTATACCCAGTCCATCTATCGTGAAGTCTGGTGGTTCTATCAGGGACTGGATTGGTCGGATATGCAGGAGCCAGTCGGAGCCCTGACTCAAAAGATGGTGGAAGAGGAAGATGGCTCAAGCCTGTCCTGCCTGGTCTACACCTACTCTTGTGACCTGATGCATATCAATTATCTGATTCAAGCACTGCCTGCCTGTCATTTCTACATCGCGGCACCGGTAGTGGTAGCAGAGCCAATCACGCGTCTGCTCCAGTATCCTAATGTCAACGTCAGCTCAGATATTGCGCGCATTCCGGCTCTCTTGGAGTCGCTGGAAGCCAAGTCTCAGCTGCTGCTGGATATCAATGCCGGTGATGAGGTAGGTGATATCATTGCTCGCTTTAAGTCTGCTGGCAAGCCAGTCTTTGCCTTTGATAGTACAGTCCATGGCCAGCAGGGGCAGGAAGTCTTTCCAACCGATAATCCTGATGTCATGGTGCAGGCTATTGAGAAGCTTAGATTGGCTGAGCCTGAGGAGCGGCAGATCTCTGTACTCTCTATTGACCAATCGTTGGATTATCTCTTGGAGAAAGGTGCTTCAGTGGTTCGTTTTGGAGATGGGGAGATGGATTTGATTGCGGGTCGCAGTATCCCTTATCAGGATTTTGATCCAGAACTGTCAGCGCGCTTGAGAGAGATGATGTCTATGAAAACCGATGAGCATATGATGATCTGTCTGCCCGATGTCTTTACAGGGCTAGAGCGCTACTCCATTGATGCCCAGAATTTTTGGAAAGCTCATCTGCAGCACCATTTGGCAGATTATCTAGAAATTTGCCGGTCAACTTGGTATGGATCAACTTTTATTTCTCGGCCTTATATCGACCTGGAAGATAAAACGCCGTCTGCGGGCTATTTTGCAAAGTTAAAGAAGCTGTGGCAGGACAAGGACCTCTTGATCGTAGAGGGCTTGACTTCTCGCTCTGGTGTTGGCAATGACCTCTTTGACGGGGCTAGGTCCATCAAGCGGATTATCTGTCCTTCTCGCAATGCCTACAGCAAGCTGGAGGTCATCAAGCAGGCTGTTCGAGAGCATGTGGATAATCGTCTGATTTTGACCATGCTGGGTCCGACGGCCAAGGTCTTAGTCTATGATCTGGTTCAGGAAGGTTACCGGGCGCTGGATATTGGACATATTGACTCAGAGTATGAGTGGTTCCAGATGAGAGCTAGTCACAAGATCAAGCTATCGCACAAGCATACAGCTGAGCACAACTTTGATCAGGATATTGAGTTTAGAGACGACCAAGCTTATGACAGTCAGATTGTTGCCAATCTGGCTCAGGAATGAAGATTAGAAAAAGAATATGAAAGTTAATATTACCAATCTATACGGTATGTCTGGCCAGAGTACGGCCTTGATTGCCCAGAATGATGTGACTAAGCTAGCCAAGCAACTGGGCTTTAATGAACTGAGTTTTTATTTTTACGATATTTACAGCGACAGCCAGTCGGAGCTCAGTCGTCGTCTGGACGGTATCATGGCTAGTGTTGGCTATGGAGATGTGGTTATCTATCAGTCGCCCACTTGGAATGGTCGGGAGTTTGATCAAGCCTTTATCAGCAAGCTCAAGATTTTGCAGGCCAAGTTGATTACCTTTATCCATGATGTACCGCCACTGATGTTCCCGTCAAACTACTATCTGATGCCGGAGTACATCGATATGTACAATCAGTCAGATGTAGTCATCGTGCCTTCTGAGCAGATGCGGGACAAGCTGCTGGCAGAGGGGCTGACTGTGGACAAGATTTTGATCCAGCGCATGTGGGATCATCCCTATGATTTGCCCCTGCACCAGCCTCAGTTTGCGCCTAAGCTGTATTTCGCAGGAAGTGTGGAGCGTTTTCCACATCTGATCAATTGGTCTTATGCTACGCCACTGGAGATTTTTTCGCTTGAGGAAGAGTCAAATCCAGAGGCCAATGTCAGCTATCGCGGCTGGGTTAGCCGGCCCGAGCTGCTCTTGGAGCTGTCCAAGGGGGGGCTAGGCCTAGTCTGGGGTGTTGAGGAAAATCCAGCAGACGAGCCGGAGTACTATGGTCTCAATATCTCTCATAAGTCTGCTACCTATCTGGCAGCTGGTATTCCGGTCATCGTCCCTTCTTACCTGTCCAATGCAGAGCTGATTCGTGAGCGTGGTCTTGGCTTTGTCGTAGACAGTCTGGAAGAGGCCAGTCACATCGTTGAAAATCTGACTGTCGAGGAGTATCAGGCTATGGTCGAGCGGGTCAGAAAGTTCTCTTACCTGCTTAAGGAAGGTTATTTCAGTAAAAAAGTATTAATTGATGCGGTGATGGAAGTCTTGTTTTAAAATTCTCGAGCCATCATCATAAGGAGTCAGAGTGAAGTCATTTTTTAAACCGCTTATTCTCAAAAAGTTTCTTTGGACCTTACTTTTCGTATTTATTTATATTCTGGGAAGTAAGTTGACTCTTCCATTTGTTGATGTCTCGAGTATAGCTAAACTAAATGGAGATTCAGTAACCCTAAATTATGCAGCTGCTTTGATGGGTGGAAACTTAAGGAGTATATCTTTTTTTTCGATTGGACTGGCCCCTTGGATGTCGTCTATCCTCATCTGGCAAATGTTCACCGTTTCAAAACGATTGGGACTTAATAAACTTTCTATGGAGAGTCAAGAAAAGAGACGAATGTTGTTGACTTTAGCTATTGCTCTGATTCAATCCTTAGGTTTAGTTCTTAATTTGCCTTTGAAGACAGTGACAGGAGTTGGACAAGGAACGATTGTCTTCCTGGATACCTTGATCTTAATAGCAGGAACTTATTTTCTTATTTGGTTGACTGACCTTAATTCATCAATGGGACTTGGGGGTTCTATTATGATTGTCATGGTCAGTATGATTTCCTATATTCCTCAGGACATATGGCTTTCTATCCAAGAACTCAAAATTTCTCCTCTTATTTTAGCTCTAATAGGCTTCTTTAGTCTTTGTTTTCTATATCTTGCTGTTCTAGTTGAGAGAGCCAAGTATAGAATACCTATCAATAAGATTAACATACACAATCGTTTTAAAAAGTATTCCTATCTAGATATCCGAGTGAATGCTGCTGGGGGTCTTCCTATTATGTATGCCATGACTTTGGTCAGCATTCCCCAGTATTTCCTCATGCTAGTTCTGTTTTTTCAACCAAATAATAGGCTGGTGAAAGAATGGATTCTAAGCTTAGCGATGGGGGAAATACCTTGGTTGATTCTCTATCTGCTGACTATTTTTATTCTGGCTTGGGCTTTTGCTTTTATTAATGTTAACAGTGATCAAATTGCAGAGCGGATGCAAAGGAGTGGGGAATATATTGAAGATTTGTATCCTGGTGAAGCAACCCGTCGTTATATTCACAAAATTGTAGGTTATTTTGCCTTTGTCGGAGCGCTTTACCTAGTTTTGGTGGCTGGTCTTCCAATGCTTCTGATCCTCTTGGATATTCGTTATATGAGGCTTGGTATGATTCCTGGTATGTTTATGATTTTTATTGGCATGGTCTTTTCTATTAAGGATGAGGTAGATACTTTAACACTTAATGACCGTTATCATTCATTGTTCTAGGAGGAACTATGTATTATTTTATTCCTTCATGGAGTGGAAGTGGAAAGAGGGTTTGGCATCGAGATATTATTCCCTGGTACCGCTCTATGCGGAGACTTGAGTTCGATGACACTATTCATCAGATTCGGATTTTTCAAAGTGAGAATCTGCCAGTCAAACTCCTCTTACAAGCTTATATGCCACATGCCCGTTATTTTTTACATCGCCAAGATATCTTTGAGACGGAATACTATTCAGTTTTTGATGAGATCCAGGCTGTAGAATCTAATGATATGCAGGTTTTACAAATCAAAGATCTTGAATGGGAAGATGATTGTGAATTTATTTATACTCCATTTTTGATTATCGTACACAGGCAAGGACAGCTTTATGCTCATGTCGAGTTTGGAGTAGAAGGCTTTATCAGTTTTATTAAATTTTTCAAGGATGATCAGCTGGAAAAGCTAAATATTTTTGATGATAGAGGCTTTGTCTCTAGTATCGTCTATTATGAAGATGGTCAGGAAGTATACCAGGACTACTTAAATCCAAATGGAGATTGGCGTATACGAGAATATCTAAAATTTGAAAATAGTCATGTAGTAGTCAATCCAGTTTTTTCTCGAGACTTTGATAAGCTGGAGTATGAATGCATGCCAGATTTGATTCTTGAGAAGTTGGGATATTATATTTCTCATAATGTTGAAGAAGACAGCCGATTTGTAGTCGCTGCACAGCCTTTTACTAATCAAGGGGTGCTAGATCTGTTACCTCAACATTCTCATAGTATTCTCAGTTTTTTCCACGAACGTAATCAAGCAAGCAAAATAGAGAATTTTAAAGCTGATTTGGAGTACGTGGACTTGGTATTGACAGATCGAATGGATTTCAAAGAGACTCTTCAGAATCATTTTCCTCTCCAGGCAGAGAAGATTCATTACTTGTCTCCATTTGATACACGTTTGCAGCTAGGAAAGAGTCAACAACGTCATGAGTCAAAGATTTTTTATCAAATTGATCTTAGTGAGCTTTTGAATGACTATGCTATTTTTAAGGTTCTGTTTTATGTAGCCCAGCATCCAGACACGGAACTGGTTATCGGTGTATACAATGCATGGCAAGAGGGTATTAAACAGGTGGAGAATAAAGTAGAGGAACTTATTTCTGATTACTTGGATTTAAAAGATTTTATCAAAAAATCTTATAAAAATAACCAAGCAGAAAACCCTTTACCAGAAAACCAAGAGTTGGAATACCGATTTAGGATTAGGAACATTACAGATGAGCTTAGCCTGATTCAAGAGTTGGATGATACTCGTCTTATTATTGATTTAAGCCAGCAACCTAATCTTTATACACAAATTGCCGGTATCTCAGCTGGTATTCCACAGGATCAATCTGGTTGCTTCTGACTATGTGACCCATTTGCAAAATGGTTATATTCTTGATTCTATCTCTCAACTTGCGGTTGCTGTAGATTATTATTTACAGGGGCTGAAAAATTGGAATCAGGCTTTGATTTATTCAATCGAAAAGATCAAACTGAATACTGGACATCAAGTGATTGCCCGGTGGGAGAAGTGGCTCAAGGAGGCTATAGATGCAAAATAAGCTGAAAATCTTACAGATTGGTTCGATTGATTGGAGCAAGGAAGTAATGATTCCGGATAATATGGATTGGTATTATTTCTTTCCTCACTCTCAGCTAGCCATCAAAAAAGTTATGGAAATGGAGAAAATCAGTCATTTCAGCGCCATTATTGTAGACGATTTAGACTTGATTCCAGATTTATTTTTGATTGAATCAAAAATCATTCCTTATACTATTTTTTACAGTAAAAAGCAGCAAGCCAGTCAAGAGTCTATCAACTTTTTCCTAAAGAGATACTGCGCTCAACAGATAGATCTAAGTGATAGACCAGACTTGCTGAGAAAACTTTCTAAGGCACTTTTTCGTGGCCAATATGGAGATAAGATGACACCTCTTGATATGGTCGTTAGTCCAGGTTTTAAGGGCAGGATTTGTCACAATGGCTATGAACATTTGGAATTGGAAGGGAATTTTGGGTCAGACTTTAGGCCAATTGTGTCTTGGAAATATAATATTGTAGCAAGCAAGAAAAATCCTGTAGAAATTTGGCTTGAATACGAAAAAGACTTTAGTTGCGAACTTCGCTTAAGAATTTATAATATTCAGGAAGGTTCGGCTGCTGATCTTGTTAGAGAATCAGTTTTTTCAGAAACTGATATGCAGGAAGCTATTGTTTTAGATAATGATTTCACTTCCTTTTTAGGAATCACTTTAGAAGCCAGAGGCTTTGGTACTTTAAAAGTCGGGGCCTTCCACCAGCGTTTGACTCGCTATGAATTTGGTAAGTTTGTTTTAGGAGGTGAAATTTTAAAGGATAGCCATCGGCAGGAAATCAATTATTTCTTTTATCCTGGAGATTTTAAGCCACCCTTGGTTGTTTATTTTTCTGGCTATCGTAGAGCAGAAGGCTTCGAAGGATTTGGTATGATGAGAGGTCTAGGTTGCCCTTTTCTTTTGATTTCTGATCAGCGATTAGACGGTGGTGTCTTTTATCTAGGTAGCGATGAATTAGAAGAAGGTATTAGACGCATAATCCAAGAACATATGGAATTACTAGGTTTTTCTGAACGAGAATTAATCCTATCCGGTATATCCATGGGAACCTATGGCGCCGCTTATTACGGGGCAGATTTCAGCCCTAGAGCAATTATATTATGTAAGCCACTTGCTAATCTTGGAACAATTGCTCAACGTGGCCGTCTTCGGCTACCAGAAGTTTTTCCGATGGCTCTTGATATCCTTCATCGTCATACAGGAGGGAAAGGTCGAGAAAATGTAATAGAGCTAGATAATCGCTATTGGAAAAAATTTAAAAATGCGGATTTCAGACGTACTATTTTTGGTCTGGCTTACATGAAGGAAGAAGACTACGATCCGACAGCTTACGAGGATTTAGTACAATATCTCTATCCTACTGAAACCCAGTTGATGAGCAACGGGCTTTCAGGGCGACATAATGACGATTCTACTATGGTGATCAATTGGTTTATGAATTATCATCGCATCATACTGGAAAAAGAATTTGGAAGAAAGAAATGAAGATTCAAAAACATAAGGAAATTTACTGGGGAGAATTGAGAGGTGCGTCTATCTCAAAAACTAGAAAAGATTTCACCTACTTGTATGGTTCAACCATCATATTTCATTCTCCTGACCAGGTCTATTTTGAAAACAAATTAATGGCTTCTGGTCAAACGATTCATGAATGGTCCTCCAGTTGGAACTATCAAGGAGATAGACAGGTTCCTTCCCTTCCTTTGCTAAAAAGGGGAAGATCTTATTCTTTGGCTAGAGATATGACTTCCTACCCTTCCGAAAGTGTTTTTCTAAAACTTATTTTTTTCGATCGTTATAATAAAGAAGTCGGCAATATTGTTGAGCGTTCGGATAAAATGACTTTTACTTATCCCGAAGAAGCCTACAGCTATAAGGTACAGCTTCTTAGTGCGGGTGTTGAGTCTTTTGAGTTTCACTGCTTAAGAATTGAAGAAATTTTAGAGGAGTCAAATGGTTAAAAATTTTTTTCATATTCGGCGCTTAAAGAAAATTTTAGCTAAAATTAAGAGTTTTGAAAAAGAGATGTCTAGTCTGTCAGATTTAGACCTACAGAAAAAAACTGTCGAATTCAAGAAGAGATTAGCTGACGGGGAAAATTTGGATCAACTTTTGCCAGAAGCCTATGCTGTTGTTCGAGAAGCAGATAAGAGGATTTTAGGATTGTTCCCTTACGATGTCCAAGTCATGGGAGCAATTGTCCTCCACGAGGGAAATATTGCTGAAATGGCGACAGGTGAAGGTAAAACTTTGACAGCGACTATGCCTCTTTATCTAAATGCCTTGTCTGGTCAAGGAGCGATGTTGGTCACTCCTAATTCCTATCTGGCTTTGCGAGATGCGAAAGAAATGGGTCCTGTCTACCGTTTTTTAGGACTGACGATTGAGACAGCAGTGAGGGCGGATGAAACAAAGCCCTTGGAGACCAAGGAAAAACGTAGGATCTACCAGGCAGATATCCTATATACAACCAATAGTGCTTTAGGATTCGATTACTTGATCGAAAATTTAGCAGAAAATAAAAAAAATCAATTTCTAAGAGAATTCAACTATGTTATTATAGATGAGATTGACTCTATTCTTCTGGACAGTGCACAAACCCCTTTGATTATATCTGGCGCTCCGCGTGTCCAGTCAAATTTCTATGACGTGATGGACACGTTAGTACAAACTCTCTATGAAGATGAGGATTATTGCTATGATGATGAGAAGAATGAAGTTTGGCTGACCCAGAAAGGAATTCGAGCAGCAGAGTCTTTCTTAGGATTAAACCATCTCTTTTCCAAAGAAAATCAGGAATTGGTTCGACATCTCAATCTAGCCTTGAGAGCTCATATGGTTTATAAAAAAGATCAAGACTATGTGGTACGACAAAGTGAAAATGAAGCAGAAGTAGTGCTTTTAGACCGTTCAACCGGTCGCCTTATGGAATTAACCCGTCTTCA
This sequence comes from Streptococcus sp. 2_1_36FAA, assembly GCF_000161955.2. Classification (NCBI taxonomy): domain Bacteria; kingdom Bacillati; phylum Bacillota; class Bacilli; order Lactobacillales; family Streptococcaceae; genus Streptococcus; species Streptococcus sp. 2_1_36FAA. The sequence goes on along the minus strand of NZ_KI391974.1, from coordinate 222,903 downwards.
AGGAGGCCAGCATCAGGCGATTGAGGCTAAGGAACATGTTAAACTAACTCAGGAAACACGTGCCATGGCCTCCATAACTTATCAGAATCTTTTTAAACTCTTTCGAAAACTCTCGGGTATGACCGGGACTGGAAAAGTTGTAGAAAGTGAATTCCTAGAAACTTATTCTATGTCTGTCGTTAAGATTCCAACAAATTGCCCTGTCATTCGAAGAGATTATCCTGATCAGATTTACCAAACCTTGCCTGAAAAAGTATTTGCTTCACTGGATGAAGTAAAGCATTATCATGCAAAAGGAAATCCTCTTTTGATATTCACGGGTTCTGTTGAGATGTCTGAAATCTATTCTTCTCTCTTACTGAGAGAAGGAATTGCCCACAACTTGCTAAATGCTAACAATGCGGCTCGAGAAGCACAGATGATTGCTGAATCTGGTCAGCTTGGAGCGGTGACTGTAGCTACATCTATGGCTGGTCGAGGAACAGATATTAAATTAGGTCCAGGAGTAGCTGATCTAGGTGGCTTGGTTGTTATTGGAACTGAAAGAATGGAAAACCATAGAATTGACCTACAAATTCGTGGCCGTTCAGGCAGGCAAGGTGATCCGGGGATCAGTAAGTTTTTCATCTCTTTAGAAGATGATTTACTAAAAAAATGGGGACCAGATTGGATAAAAAACTTTTATCGAGATTATTCTCCAGAAGATCTTAAGAACAACCCTATCTTGCTTAAACAAAGACGTTTTAAAAAACTTGTCTCTAAAGCACAAAAAGCTAGTGAGGGCAATGCTAAATTATCACGACGTCTGACTTTGGAGTATGCTCAAAGTATGAAGATTCAGCGAGAGCTGACCTATGCGGAGCGCAATCGCTTACTTGAGGATACAAATGAGATGGAAGAGGAAATCAATCGAGTTATTGAGTATGTCATTAAACAAGTTGCCTATGAACAAAGTTTTGAAAATAGGGCAGATTTTTATCGATTTATCTTGCACCATTTTAGCAACCGGGCTGAAAGAATTCCCCAGGAGTTTGATATTCACTCACCAAAAGAAGTCTCTCATCTTCTTCAAGCCATTGCTGAGCAGGAATTATTGGCAAAGAAAAGCTATCTTAAGTCGGACAAGCTTTATAGTCAATTCCAGAGTTTAGCTATTCTTAAGGCGATTGATGAAAACTGGGTTGAACAAGTAGACTATTTGCAACAGTTAAAAAGTGCTTTGAGTGGATTTCATACTTCTAATAAAAACCCTATAGTTGAGTATTACCAAGAGGCTTATGATGGTTTTGAATACATGAAAGAACGTATGAAACACCAAATTGTTAAGAATCTTTTAATGAGTGAATTGGCACTTAACCCCAAAGGAGAAGTCGTAATGTACTTCCCATAGGATGAGGAAAACATGACAGTATATAACATCAATTTAGGCATTGGCTGGGCCAGCAGCGGTGTAGAATACGCCCAAGCTTATCGGGCCCAACTTCTGCGCAGGATTCAGCAACCGGCTAAGTTTATCTTTATGGATATGATTTTAGCGGATAATATCCAGCATCTGACGGAAAATATCGGTTTTCTGGATGAGGAAGTTATCTGGCTTTATAACTATTTTACTGATATCAAGATTGCACCGACGACGGTGACGCTGGATCAGGTGCTGGCTCAAGTAGCTGGTCAGCCGGATCGCTCGGAGAGAGAGGGCAAGATTGTCCGCTATTTCTATCCGCAGGATGACCAGTTTATCACTTGCTATCTGCGGCAGGAAGATCAGGACTTTGTCGAGCATGTGGAGTATGTCTCGCGGGGGAGATTGATTCGCAAGGATTATTTCTCCTATGTTCGCTATGCCAGCGAGTACTTCGCACCCCACAATGACGCCGCAACCCTCTACCAGCGCCGTTTCTACCATGAAGACGGCAGTGTGGCCTATGACTTGCTGATAGAGGATGGTCAGGAAGAGCTCTATCGCTTTCCAGATCGGATTTTCTATTCCAAGGCTGAGCTGGTCCGTTATTTTCTTCAGTGTCTGCAGCTACAGGCTGATGATGTGGTCATCTTGGATAGGGAGACAGGGATTGGTCAGGTTGTCTTTGAGGAGAGTCAGAAGGCTAAGCTGGGAGTAGTGGTCCATGCGGAGCATTTTAGTGAAAATGCCAGCAGCGACGACTACATTCTCTGGAATAATTTCTATGACTACCAGTTTACTAATGCAGACAAGGTGGACTTTTTCATCGTGGCAACAGAGGCTCAGAAAAGGATTCTAGAGCAGCAGTTCCAGCATTACTCGGACAAGCAGCCCAAGATTGTCACCATACCGGTGGGGAGTTTGGACCAGCTGACTTATCCCAAAGAGCCTCGCAAGCCTTTCTCCATGATTACGGCTTCGCGTCTTGCTACGGAAAAGCATATCGATTGGCTAGTGGCAGCGACTGTCCAAGCCCATATCCAGCTGCCTGAACTGACTCTGGATATTTACGGTAAGGGGAGCGAAGAGGACAAGCTGCGTCGCAGGATTGAGGAAGCAGGAGCTCAGGACTACATTCGGCTCAAAGGGCATGCAGATTTGAGCCAGATTTATGCAGGCTATGAGCTTTATCTGACGGCTTCAACCAGCGAAGGCTTTGGTTTGACTCTTATGGAAGCGGTCGGATCAGGTCTGCCCCTCATCGGCTTTGATGTCCGCTATGGCAATCAGACTTTTATCGATGATGGTAAAAATGGCTATCTGCTACCGGTCAGTTCCAATCAAGTCGAGGACCAGATTATTGCTGCTTTTGTGGAGAAAATAATAGCTCTCTTTAGCCAAGGGCGCCAGCAGGAGATGAGCCAACACTCTTATCAAGTGGCCGAGAATTATTTGACCAGCCGGGTTGAAGCGGCTTGGACCCAGCTTTTAAAGGAGGTTAGAGATGATTCAGCTCTTTGATTATTACAATCAGGAAACCCAGGATCTGCATGATTCCCTCCTTGCAGCTGGCTATGCCTGTCAGACCATTGTCATTGAGGCCAATGGCTTTCTGCCGGACGACATGATCTCCCCCTATACTTATTTTTTAGGGGATGAAGAGGGAGTAGATCATCCGCTCTTTTTCAATCAAGTGCCAGTGCCCCCTTTCTGGGAAATCACAGGCGACCATCAGGCGGCGCGTGTCAGTGACATGGGAGAAGAAAGAGCACGGATTCACTATGCCAGTCAGGCCAGGGGCCGGCTGGTCAATCAGGTGGATTGGCTGGATAAAAAAGGCCAGCTGCGACTGAGTGAGCGCTATAATAAGCAAGGCCGTTGCTTTGCCAAAACAGCCTATAAATCAGGCCAGGAGGCTTTCAACACGACCTATTACAGCACTGATGGTCAGGAGCGTATCGTGGAAAATCATGTCACTGGTGACATCATCCTGACTCTGGACCAAGAGCCTTTGCGAATTTTTAAAAGCCGAGTGGATTTTATCCGTTTCTTTTTAGAGCGCCTAGACTTTGACTTGGATCACATTCTCTTTAATTCGCTGGCTTATTCTTTCCTAGTTTCCCACAGCTTGACAGGTCGAGCTGGGCAGGATATTCTCTTTTGGCAGGAACCTCTGTATGACGAGCTTCCGGGCAATATGCAGCTGATTCTGGACAATAGTCAGCTGCGGACGCAGACCATTGTCATTCCAGACTTGGCGACTTATGAAAAGGCCATGAGTCTGGCTGCAGCTGACCAGCAGCAGAAGTTCCTGCATCTGGGCTATCATTATGACTTCAAGCGGGACAACTACCTACGAAAAGATGCTTTAATCCTGACCCATTCGGATCAGATTGAGGGCTTAGACACCTTGGTTCAGTCCTTGCCGCAGCTAGTCTTTCGTATTGCAGCCCTTACGGAAATGTCGCCTAAGCTCTTGTCTATGCTGTCCTATAAGAATGTTGTCCTTTATCAAAATGCCAGTCTCAAGCAGATTGAGCAGCTCTACTTGGAATCGGACATTTATCTGGATATTAATCACGGAGGTCAGGTCCTGCAGGCAGTGCGCAAGGCTTTTGAGAATAATCTCTTAATCCTAGGCTTTGAGCAGACCCTGCATGACAGACACTACATTGCCCAGCAGCATATTTTCGACAGTAGCCAGCCTGCTCAGCTGGCATCGACACTGGAAGAAGCCTTATCTGGTGTTGAGCAGATGCGGTCGGCCTTGCAAGCTCAAGGCCGGCATGCCAATGATGTACCCGTTAGTCTTTATCAGGAGACTCTCCAAAGCTTGTTAGGAGGTCAGCATGGCTAAAAATGATTTATTTCATAAGGATATTGAGGGGCGGTTAGATGAGCTAAAGCATGGCAAGCCCAAGAAAGAAAAGGCCAGCCTGGGAGAAAATCTCAACAAAGTCTTTGTCATCGTCTTGGGCTTGATGATCTTGATTGGCTTGATTTTTACATTGATTGGAGCCTTGAGGAAATAAAATGCAAAAATTATTACTTATTCTGACTATCTTACTTGCTCTTATTTTAATTACATTGGTTATTTCTTTGCCTAGAGAAAACCAACAGTTTTTCAGCGAAACTCGTTCAACAATTGGTAAGTCAGGTTATTGGGAGACAAATTTTTTTAAAAAAATTATTCTTTTGATTGTTAGTATTCTTCTCTTTTTAATCCTCATTTTCTATATGATTCAAACAGCCTAACTTTTTAGATCAAAAAGAGACCCTTAGACTAGGGTCTCCTTTGATTTAAATATTAGGAAGTTGATTCATTATTAGCCGATTTCATATCCCATTAATAATCCGCCTTCTTCTGCATAGAAACTACATAAGCCGGATGTCGGGATAGCTTGAATTTGGGCGTTAGGAAATTTTTCCTTGACTAAGTCAGAGAATTGCTGACAGAATTTATCATTATTGCGGTGAGAGATAATAATTTCACCTCCTGCATAACCCGCCTTGATGATTTCTTCAAAAGCAGCAGACAACGACTTCTTATAACCTCTAGCCTTCTGCAATAGTTCTAAGGTTCCTTGTGGCCCAGCTTCCCCAACCATGCGAATATTGAGCAAGCCTACGACTGCTCCAATTAGCTTATTTAATCGCCCGTTTTTAACCAGATTATCCACTTTGGCCAGGACAAAAAGTAATTTGGTTTTTGATTGGTAGTTTGTAATTTCTTGCACGATTTCGTCAAAAGAAAGGCCGTTACTAATTAGCTGATTGAGCTTTTGAACAAGCAAGTCAACTTCACCTCCAGCCGATAAACTATCAATCACATGAATATTGACATTCGGATGCTCTTCAAGGTAAAGCTTTTTAGCAACCTGAGCGCTGTTATGGCTACCAGATAAGGTTCCAGTAATAGTGACAACAAAGATATTATCAGCTCCTGCAAATGCTTTTAGATAGTCATCTGGACTTGGGCAAGCAGATTTAGAAGCAGTTGATGTGGCATACATTTTTTCCATCATTAAGTCAATATTTAGTTCTGCGTTGTCAATAAAGATTTCCTGGCCTACCTGAATGGTTAATGGGACATTTTCAAAATTTGTGTCTAAAGCCAGGTCTTTTAATTCTCTAAAATCGCATCCAGAGTCACTAACGATTTTCCAAGTCATTTTTAATCCCCTTGTTCCTATAATTATACATTGACAAAGATTGTGTCTTTTTTTACAATTATATCATGAAAGACTGTTTCCAGAAAGCTATTGATATCCGATGAGACAAGAAGGAAGAAACTGTTATGCCTGAACGTAAAATATCCAAAAAATCTCTTGAAAACCTAACGATTTCCAATCGGGAATCCAATCGTTTAACTCGCGAATCTTTGGAAATTTCCTTATTACAGTTATTAGAAAAAAAAGAATTGGCTAAAATCACTATTTCTGAGTTAGTAAACCGTGCTGGCGTATCCAGAGCGTCTTTTTACCGAAACTACAGCTCAAAAGAAGAGATTCTAGAGGAGCTTTTCGGCCAGACTGTGCATAATATTATGGAAAAAATGGCTCAGTTCGATTTTAAGACGGAGCTTTACCAAGTATGGCTTGCTCTGTTTAAAGAGGCACAGAAGGAAGCGTATCTCATTCGTTTAGCTGTTGAGTATAATTTAGAGAAACACTTGACGCAAGCAGTTCTTAACTTTTTAGAGAAAGGTCAAGAGTCCAAGAAAGATGCTTCGTCCTACGTTAATTCTTTCTGGAGCTCAGCTTTGGTTTCTGTCCTGTCAAAATGGATCAAAGAAGGCATGAAAGTGCCAGCTGAAAAGATTGCTTCTCTTGGTTTGCCTTTAATGGTTCAAGAAAATATCTAGTAAAGAAAAGAGAAAGAAATGGAAACAAAACGATTAGCTTGGGATGAATATTTTGCTGCACAGGCTCTTTTGATTGCCAATCGCTCGACTTGTAAGCGCGCAAGAGTAGGAGCGGTTTTGGTCAAGGAAAACAAGGTTATTTCTACGGGATATAATGGCTCCGTATCAGGAACAGAACATTGTATTGATCACGAATGTTTGGTAGTCGATGGCCACTGCGTAAGAACCCTACACGCTGAAGTGAATGCCATTTTACAAGGCGCTGAACGAGGTGTTCCAAAAGGGTTTACTGCCTATGTAACTCATTTTCCCTGTCTCAACTGTACCAAGCAGTTGCTCCAGGTCGGATGTAAGCGTGTAGTCTATATCAATCAGTATCGGATTGACGAGTATGCTGAGTACTTGTATCGCGAGAAAGAAGTGGAATTAGTGCACCTGCCTTTAGAGGAAGTGAAGTCAGCCATAGCGGAAACAGATTTTATTTAAAAAGTGACTATCCTAGTTATTGTTTAAGATAAAAAGGCTCTATCATTACGATAGAGTCTTTTTACAATCATACTGATTATTTGACTTGACCACCTTCTACAACAAGATCATCGGCCTTAGCTGCATCTCCGTAGGTAGGATGAAGAGTTTTTTCATAAGCCTTATGGAAGAAGTTTTCCTTACCAAGCTTTTCTATATCCTTGTTGATAAAGTCAAGAAGTTCTTTGTTTCCTTTTTGAACGGCTGGAGCAATAGTATCAGGGTCACCTAAAGAAGTAATACCAACTTCGTAACCCTTGTTTTCAAGAGCCCAAGCTAGGACTTCAGTGTTATCCGTTGAGAAGGCATCACCACGTCCATCAAGCAGAGCTTGGTAGGCGTCACTGTATTGATCATATTTTTGAAGTTTAACCTCTGGGTGATTCTTTTCAAAGTATGTTTCAGCTGTTGTACCTTTGGTCACGATCAAAGTTTTTCCCTTAAGTTCCTTAACGTCTTTTATAAGGGCATCTTTAGGAGAAACGACTCCCAGTGAAACCTTCATATAAGGAAGCGCAAAGTCGACTTGTTTTTTACGTTCATCTGTTACAGTGAAGTTTGCCAGTGTAATATCAACCTTGTTTGAGATCAAGTACTCTGCACGGTTGGCTGCGTCAACAGAGACATATTTAACCTTGACTCCAAGATCTTTGGCAAGTTGATTTCCAAGTTCGATATCGTATCCTTGGTAAGAACCATCATTATCAACATAACCGAAAGGTTTTTTGTCTCCAAAGACTGCGATACGAAGCTCGCCACTTTTCTTAATTTCATCAATGGTCCGAGCCTTAGAACTTGATGCATTGGAGTTTTTGCTAGCACCACAAGCTGTGATAAAGACTAGAGCAAGGGCAAGTGTCATTACAGTTAAAATTGATTTAATTAGTTTCATAATCGTCTCCTTTATAGATATGAGCCAAATTGGCTAAAGTCAAATACGTTTAAAAATTCTTGCGCTCTTTTTGTTTTAGGATTGGTAAAGAAAGAGTGAGCATCTCCTTCTTCAGCGATCTGACCTTGGTCCAAGAAGATGATTCGATCAGCAATAGCTTGAGCAAATTGCATTTCATGTGTGACCAAAATCATGGTGCGTCCTTCTTGGGCAAGATCATTAATTAATTCTAGCACCTCTCGTACCATCTCAGGATCTAAAGAGGCGGTTACTTCATCGAAAAGGATGATTTCAGGATGCATGAGAAGGGAACGAACAATTGCCACCCGTTGTTTTTGACCTCCAGAGAGCTGTCTTGCGTAGCTATGCTTTTTCTCTAGAAGACCAACGCGTTTCAGTAGTTGTTCGGCTTCCTGAATGACTTCCTCTTTCTTACGACCCTGAGCTTTTGTTGGCCCTAAAATAAGATTTTGCAGAACATCCAAGTGTGGAAAGAGTTCGTAGCTTTGGAAAACCATTCCAATTTTCTGGCGGACAAGATGAAAGTTCTTTTGATTGCCTGTGATGGATTGGTCATCTAAGAGGATATCACCTCCTTGAATATTTTCTAAGCCATTAATACAACGAAGAAGTGTACTTTTACCACATCCAGAAGGACCCAAAATCACGACAACTTCACCTTTTTTAACTTCAAGTGAAAGACCTTGAAGGATAGGATTGTCTCCAAAGGATTTTTGAAGGTCCCTTATTTTTAAAATCGTTTCAGGCATATTAATTCCTCCAGTGTTTTTCTAAATGACCTGCTAATTTGGAAATAGGGAAGCAGACAAGGAAGTATAAAACAAGAATAGTTCCATAGATCCAAAAGGAAGCAGTAGGAATGGTCAATCGGTTGCTATCGATAATTTGCTGGCCGACCTTCGTAACCTCAACAACACCAATCAAAACGACTAGCGAAGTTGTTTTAATCATACGTGTAATCAGGTTAATGGCTTGTGGTAGTAAACGTCTTAGAACCTGTGGAATGATGACATAATAGTAAAGCTGAAACTTGGTTAAACCTAGAGCTTGACCACTTTCAAACTGGTGCTTGGGTAGAGAAGTGATAGCTCCTCGAACTAGGTCCCCCATTTCAGCAGTTCCCCAAAGAGTAAAGACAATGATGGCTGAACTCTCGCCTGAGATATTGATATTAAAGTTACGTGCTAACCCGAAGTAAACAATAAACAGTAAGACGAGCTGGGGCATTATTCGGATGAATTCTAGATAAAATCGAGTTAATAGACGAACGATTTTAGATCGAGAAGTCATGATAATTCCCAAAAAAGTACCAAGGATCATGGATAATAGAACGGAAATAACTGAAATACCAATTGTAACTCCCAAGCCCTGTAAAATACGAAGGAGATTATTTCCCTGAAAGAGTACCTGGATTCCCGAATCCTGCATGGCGTAATCTCCTTTCTATCCAACCAAAGAGAAGTGAAATCGGTAATAACATGAGCAGATAGGCAAGGACTAACATGGCTAAGGCAATATCTGTCTCGTAGTAAAGTCCAATCAAGTCCTTGGCCACATACATAAGATCCGCCAAAGCCACTACAGAAAAAACTGAGGTTTCCTTGATTAAGAAAATGACATTTGCACTAAAAGAAGGAAGTGCTACAGCAGTCGCTTGTGGAAGAACAACGTAGCGAAAAACTTGTCTGGGTGTTAATCCAATCGAAAGACCAATTTCATGCTGGGTTTGACTAACAGCTTCCAAGCCACTACGGAAGGATTCAGCCATGTAAGATCCACCTAGGAAGATGAGACCGATTGTTGCACAAGCTTCTGAAGACAATACAAGACCAATCCTAGGTAGGCCAAAATAAAGAAAGAAGAGCTGAATCAATAGTGGCGTGTTCCGAGATAGCTCAATGTAGGCAGTAGCTATCTGTCTCAAAATGGGAACACGGTAGTGTCGGATGATACTAACAACCAAGCCTAAAAGAAATGAACCAATTATCCCCCAAACTGCGATATGCAGGGTCAAAAAGAAGGCCTGCTGGTATAGTGGATAATATTGTTCGATAATAGACCAATCCAAAAATGAATTCCTCCCCTCCTTAAGTCAGGAAATCATTTTTCTTCCTGAACTTATAGGTATAATAATAGAGTCATTTTACCATCAATTACACTGTTTGAATAATATGTATATTTTATCGGTCTGATAGAAAAAATTTATAAGGACTGTCAAAAAGATTGTATTTTAGTAACTGATCTAGACAAAGATGTTTGTCTAGATGCTGGATTGTTTTGAGAGAAGATGGGTATACCTGATTATTATACTGAAAATAATTAAAGAATAGAGTATAATGTATATAGAAAAATATGAAAGAGTATTTTGTTTTTTTTAAAGAAATATAACAGTAGGATGGATCAATCAAATGTCAAATAAAGAGATAAACCAGGAGTTAAGTCAAACGCGTAATGAGATAAGCCCAGAGATAGATAATGAAAAAAATAAGGAGAAGATTGAAGAAAATCAATCTATTGATGAAGCAATTGAGTCAGAACAAGTGGTAAAAGATTCAAAAGAGATCAAGTATACATCGGCTCTTCTTTCATTTTCCTTCTTCTCATCGATCATTTATCTGATTCTTTTCGTGTCACTTTTTAGTATAGCTTTACCATGGGGAATTGTCTTGTTGATTTTTCTAGGCCCTAGCTTAATTTGTTTTTTTATTGCAACTATTTTAACTAGGGTTGGGATGACTAATGGGAGGAAAGGTTTACTATATGCAAGTTCAGGTATTTACCTGATTTCAGCTCTTTGTGCAGGAGATCCTGATTGGCATCTTTTTCAAATAGCACCTTTTGTTTTCGCAGTTCTCGTTTTGGTTGGAACGCTAATGGCTAAAGAAGAAAAGAGATAATATGACGCGAAGTCATATCTTTTTACGGAAATTTTTGAAACCATAAAGGATGCGATCCCCATTCTAGTACAACTATTTTCACTCTCAAAAATTAAGCAATCAAAAGAGTTTTCTTTATCTATCAATGGTTCTGTACTCACTTTCTTATGTATGGACACTTGGTTCATCTTTTAGCCTCTTTTTGATTGTACCCATTGTAATCGTAGCTCTAATCAGGATTGGTTTGCTAAAAACAGCAGATTCATAATTTTAAAAAGGTATAGTTTATGTCTATACCTTTTTCTTTTTTTAAACAAAGGAGTGTTAGCGTAAATTATGTTATAATGAAAAAGTTATATAGTCCCGATAAGGTGGTAGTTTTTTCTATCAGTACTTTGTAACTCTATAACAATATTTTTTAAGGGGGGACATTTCTATGTCAGAACGTAAATTATTCACGTCTGAGTCTGTATCGGAGGGACATCCCGATAAGATTGCAGACCAAATTTCCGATGCTATTTTGGATGCTGTCTTGAGTCAGGATCCAGATGCCCATGTGGCTGCTGAAACAGCTGTTTATACAGGCTCTGTTCATGTTTTTGGTGAGATTTCGACTACAGCTTATGTAGATATTAACCGTGTGGTTCGTGATACCATTGCAGAGATTGGCTACACCAATACAGAGTATGGCTTTTCGGCAGAGACCGTCGGTGTGCATCCATCTTTGGTGGAGCAGTCGCCAGATATCGCTCAGGGTGTCAATGAAGCTTTAGAGGTTCGTGGGAATGCAGATCAAGATCCATTGGACTTGATCGGTGCTGGCGACCAAGGGCTTATGTTTGGCTTCGCAGTGGATGAAACACCGGAGCTTATGCCATTGCCTATCTCACTCAGTCATAAGCTAGTCCGTCGATTGGCAGAGTTGCGCAAATCAGGAGAGATTGGCTATCTGCGTCCAGATGCTAAGTCACAAGTGACTGTTGAGTATGATGAAAATGGCCAGCCTGTACGCGTGGATACGGTGGTTATTTCGACCCAGCATGACCCAGAAGTGACCAATGAAGAGATTCATCGTGACGTGATTGAAAAGGTGATTAAAGCTGTTATTCCTGCCCAGTATCTGGATGATAAGACAAAATTTTTCATCAATCCAACCGGACGTTTTGTAATTGGCGGCCCGCAAGGTGACTCTGGCTTGACTGGACGTAAGATTATTGTGGATACTTACGGCGGTTATGCTCGTCACGGCGGCGGTGCCTTCTCCGGTAAGGATGCAACCAAGGTTGACCGCTCAGCTTCATACGCAGCACGCTATATTGCTAAAAACATCGTGGCTGCTGGACTAGCCAAGAAAGCAGAGGTACAGCTAGCTTATGCCATTGGTGTGGCTCAGCCGGTTTCTGTACGGATTGATACTTTTGGCACTGGAGTAGTTGCGGAAAGCAAGCTTCAGGAAGCTGTTCGTCAGATTTTTGATCTGCGTCCGGCCGGTATCATTAAAATGCTGGACCTGAAACGTCCAATCTATCGTCAGACAGCTGCTTATGGCCATATGGGTAGGACAGATATTGATCTGCCTTGGGAAAAAACGGATAAAGTTCAAGCGTTGAAGGATTATCTGGCCTAATTATAAAGAGTTGCAAGATGATTATTTGATGGTTTCTACTTTATAGAAAAATAAAGATTATGAAATTAGAACGATTAATTTATATTTTATTAGCCCTTTTGAATAAGAAGCAGATAACGGCTAAAGAAATTGCTGAACGTTTTGAAATATCTACTCGTACAGTATATCGAGATATGGATACGCTCAGCTTAGCTGGAATCCCTATTTACTCTGAACGTGGGGATAAGGGAGGCTTTTATATACCAGATGACTACAAGATGGACAGCAGCTTTTTCACAGAAGAAGAAAAGCAGTTTATCATCAATATGAGCCAAAATGTTGGCAAAATTGTCGGTCGTCCAAGTTTTGACAGCATTGAGCATAAGCTTACTTCTCAAGAAGTGACTGATAATGTTAATCCTTTTTACTTCGATCTTACTTCATGGTCTCTCAATACAAATTATTTACTTGAAATTGAGCAGGCTATACAAACTGGAAAGAAAGTTTCCTTTTCTTATTTTTCTAAAAAACAAGAACGAAGCCTGCGAACAATTCTTCCTTATCGACTGATTTTTAAACTAAATGCCTGGTATGTGATCGGCTACTGCTTTGAAAAATTAGATTTTCGTATTTTCAAGCTTAGCAGAATTCGTGATTTGCTGATAGTAGATGAGGGGATAGAAGTTGGTGACTACCCACTTTTATCTCAAGAAAAGCTAGATCTTTTTCTAAATCCATCTAAAGATAAAGTTGAGGGCAGTAAAGAGGAAGTAGAGTTGATTTTCACAGAGTCTGCGCTTCCAAAAATTTATGATCATTTCACAGAAGAAGAAATCACTGTTGAGCAAACCAGAATAAAGGTCCATGCTTTCAGAGCATTGACACCGGCCTTTTTCGAATTGATTTTAAGTTTTGCTCAGCAAGTAAAGGTCATATCACCAAAAATCTTACAGGATAAATTAATTGAAACTCTTCAAAAAAATCTTCAGCAATATGACAGACTGTAGTCATATTGCTTTTTGTATACTCTTAAGTGGGCTCAAGCTTTCATTAGTTTGAAAACTGCCTAAATTATTTTTGGAGGTTCCAAATGGATACAAGAACATTAGCAGAAAGCTATTTTACCGCAGTCAATAAAGGTGGCTGGGAAGATTTTGTAGCTGAAAACTTTGATTATGGTATGTGTGACAGTCAGGAAATCAGGCGAGGTCGTGATGTTTATCTGCAAGGTGCAGGTCAGTTCTATGCTTTAAGTCAGCATCTTGAAGTGAAGAAGTTGCTGGTAGATGGAAGAGAAGTAGTGGCTTTAAATCGCTATCGCTTGCAGTCGCCACAAGGAAATCAACTAGAATTGGATGTGGCGGAATTTTTGAAATTTGACGAATCAGACAAATTAATAGCATCCAACATTTACTTTGATACTCATCGTTTCCAAGAGTTTATGCAGGGCAAATAATTCTTAAGTTTCATTTGACAAATAGTAGAACTTGTTTTATACTGTTAAAAATTAAATATGACTTTAAACATGTTCCGTGAGACATGAAAGTTCTAAAATGAGACTAGCAATTGCTATGCTCTAATTTTCTGTAAACTTTTAGAGGTTGGGAACATGATTTCCAACCTCTTTTTAAGGCGTATTCAATTTAATAAATGCAGTCTGTGAGCTGCGATTAAGGAGAATCATATGTCAAAATTGTCTTTAGACAAAAACAATCAACGGGCTTTAGTCGCTGCGATTGTCGCTTCTGGTACGGATGACTTAAATGTCATGTTTCTGGCCTTTTCAATGTCCTCTATTATCTCAGAACTTGGGATTAGTGGTACCCAGGGTGGTTGGATAGCTACTATAACTAATTTGGGCATGCTTGTTGGTGGCTTGATTTTTGGCCTTTTAGCTGACCGATATCACAAATTTAAGGTCTTTAAATGGACCATTCTGATTTTCTCTCTGGCAACCGGTTTGATTTTCTTTACGAAAGACGTCCATTACCTTTATATCATGCGCTTTATTGCAGGCATGGGTGTTGGAGGCGAATATGGCGTGGCTATTGCTATAATGGCGGGAATTGTTCCACCAGAAAAGATGGGGCGGATTTCATCCCTAAACGGTATTGCGGGTCAAATAGGATCGATTACATCGGCTTTACTTGCAGGCTTGCTAGCTCCTGCTTTGGGATGGCGTGGGCTATTCCTTTTTGGGCTAGCACCTATTGTCCTAGTACTATGGATGGTTTTAGCTATTGACGATCAGAATATTCGTGACGACGGTGGAGCTAAAGTAGAAGAAGAAACAACACAACCCGTTAAAATAAGTCAGCTTTTCAAAACTCCAGCTCTCACATCACAAACCATAGCTCTAATGGTTATGACAACCGTGCAAATCGCTGGTTACTTCGGAATGATGAACTGGTTACCGACGATTATTCAAACTAGTTTGAATATTTCTGTCAAAGACTCTTCTCTTTGGATGGTGGCAACCATTTTGGGAATGTGCCTAGGAATGTTGACTTTTGGACAAATTTTGGATAAATGGGGACCTAGAGTCGTATACTCTGGCTTTCTTCTTGCATCATCTATCTGTGTCTATCTTTTCCAATTTGCAAATTCTATGGCCACTATGGTAATAGGTGGAGCAGTTGTTGGTTTCTTTGTGAATGGAATGTTTGCTGGTTACGGTGCCATGATCACTCGTCTATACCCTCATCAAATTCGATCAACAGCTAATAATGTTATCTTAAATGTTGGACGAGCAATTGGCGGATTTTCATCTGTTATTATTGGAAAGATTTTGGATATCTCAGGTGTTTCAACAGTTATGATTTTTCTTGCCTCTTTGTATCTAATCAGTCTAGCTGCTCTTTGGACAATCGGCAATTTGAAATCTGATATTTATCAAGACCTAGGTCAAGGTCTTGAAGCAGAAAAAGCGTAGCCATTAAATAAAAAAAGACAAAGAGAATTATTCTTTGTCTTTTTTATGATCATGTAAAAAACTCTCTACTTTAAATAGAGAGTTTTAAGGTTACTCTTAGTGTGCTACGCGTTTGCGAGCTGCTTTTTTACGGTTTTCTTCAATGAAAGCCGCTTTTTGTTCTTCAGGTTCGATAACTTTTTTCTTGACTGTATAAACTGCACCAGCTACAGCCGCAACAGTAGCCGCAACACCTGTAAGTACGCCTTTTCCAAATCCTTTAGCCATAAGATTTCTCCTTTTCTGAACTTTAATTATTTATGTTATAATTAATAGTAACGGAAAATCAAAATTTTTTCAAGGAAAAAAATGAAAACTAAGATAATTGTAATTGTAGGGCCTACAGCTGTTGGAAAAACGGCTCTGAGCATTGAGGTTGCTAAAACCTTTAATGGTCAGATCGTCAGTGGTGACAGTCAACAGGTCTATCGTGGCTTAGATATTGGCACGGCTAAGATTCGTCCTGAGGAGCAAGAGGGCATTCCCCATCATCTGTTGGATGTACGGGAGGTTGGAGAGAGCTACTCGGCCTATGATTTTGTGACTGAGGCGGCTCAGGCTATTCGTGAGATTGAGTCTCAAGGTCAGCTTCCCATCATTTGCGGCGGCACAGGGCTCTATATCCAGAGTTTGCTCGAGGGCTATCATCTGGGCGGCTCCGTTCCTCACGAGGAGATTCTGGCCTATCGGGCGCAGCTGGACAGTTGGTCAGATGAGGATTTGTTTGGAAAAATAGCAGAGCTGGGTATTGAGATTCCCCAGATAAATCGCCGTAGGGCTATGAGGGCGCTGGAGATTGCTCAGTTAGGTGGTCAATTAGAAAACAGCCAGCCAGATTATGAAGCCCTGCTGATTTGCCTAGATGATGAGCGTGAGCGACTTTATGAGCGAATCAATCAGCGAGTAGATCTGATGATAGAAGATGGTCTCTTAGAAGAAGCCCGTTGGCTTTATGAACAGGCTCCAACCAGTCAAGCCAGCAAGGGGATCGGCTACAAGGAACTTTTCCCCTACTTTGCAGGTCAGGTGAGCCTAGAGGAGGCCGTGGACAAGCTCAAGCAGAATACCCGTCGTTTCGCCAAGCGCCAGCTGACTTGGTTTCGCAATCGGATGTCCGTAACCTTTTATCAGGTGGGAAATCCAGACTATAAAAATCAGGTTATGGAGGACATCAAGAATTTTCTGGACAAGCAGCTGGCTGACCAAGTCATAGTAAGGATATGAGATGATAGAAACAGAGAAAAAAACAGAGCGTGTCTTTCTGGTTGGTGTGGAACTAGCAGACACGGAGAATTTTGACCTATCCATGGAGGAGCTTCAAAATCTGGCTAAGACGGCAGGGGCGGAAGTAGTTGGCTCTTATAGTCAAAAACGAGAAAAGTATGATAGCAAGACCTTTGTCGGCTCTGGCAAGTTAGAAGAAATCCGGCAGATGGTTGATGCCGAAGAAATTTCGACCGTTATTGTCAATAACCGTCTGACACCTCGCCAAAATGTCAATCTGGAGGAAAGTTTGGGGGTCAAGGTCATTGACCGTATGCAGCTGATTTTGGATATTTTTGCCATGAGAGCTAGGAGTCACGAGGGCAAGTTGCAGGTGCATCTGGCCCAGCTCAAGTACCTGCTACCTCGCTTGGTTGGACAGGGGATTATGCTTAGCCGTCAGGCAGGAGGTATTGGCTCCCGTGGGCCTGGTGAAAGCCAGCTTGAGCTCAATCGACGCAGTGTCCGCAATCAGATTCATGATATTGAGCGCCAGCTCAAGGCAGTGGAGAAAAATAGAGCTACCGTTCGTGAAAAACGGTTGGAATCTAGTATTTTCAAAATCGGACTCATCGGCTACACCAATGCTGGCAAGTCTACGATCATGAACTGCTTGACTAGTAAGAGTCAGTATGAGGCCGACGAACTCTTTGCAACGCTAGACGCTACGACCAAGAATATAAACCTTAGTGGTCAATTAAACGTCACTCTGACGGATACGGTTGGTTTCATTCAGGATTTGCCGACGGAGCTGGTGTCAAGCTTTAAGTCTACTCTAGAGGAGAGTAGAAATGTTGATTTGTTGGTCCATGTTATTGATGCCAGCGACCCTCATCATGAGGAGCACGAAAAGACTGTCCTCGACATTATGAAAGAGCTGGACATGCTGGATATTCCCCGTCTGACTCTCTATAACAAAGCGGACAAGTCTGAGGATTTCACTCCAACCCTGACTCCTTATTCTTTGATTTCGGCTAAGGCAGACAATAGCAGAGCTCTTTTGCAGCAAGTCCTTCTGGAGCGGATGAAAGAGTTATTTTTGCCTTTTACCATCAAGGTAGCGTCGGCTAAAGCTTACAAGATTCATGATTTAGAGCAAGTCGCGATTATGGGGAATCGAGAATACATAGACGATATCGAAGTCATTTCAGGCTGGATTGCCGAGAAAAACAAATGGAAACTGGAAGAATTTTATGACTGATTATATAGATTTGGCCCTCAAATACGGCGGTTTTACTAGCCTAGACAGGGTCTACTTAGAGCAAGTATTGGCTAGCCTGACAGAAGAGCAGAAGCTGAGCTTTATCACACCACCGCCTAGCGTTATCAATGCTTACTTTGCTGAGCTTTATCAAAAGAAAAGTCCTGAAGCCGCGACAGCATATTTTCTAGAGATTAGCCAGGCACTGGACTTGTGGAATGTGGATCCTAGCTTTATAGAAAATAAACCTTTTGTTAGGCTTAATCTTTCTGGCAAGTCCTATGGATTTTGCTATGAGAGTGAGGAAGTCGGCTTGGTTTTTCCTGAAAAGCCTGAGCCGGTAACAGCGGACTTGCTTTTTGAAATCGCACAAGTCTTTCCGCAGTACTTGGTCTACGAAGAAGCTGGGAGAATAAAAATGGCACCTCTCAAAGCTGACTCTAAAGTTGTGGACAGTCAGGCGCTGACTGCCTTGACCGATTGGGAGCAACTGGCAGATGGTAGCCAAAGACTTTTTGGATACAATCAAGATGAAGTCAGTGATCTGGCTCAGTCCTATGCAGGCAGAAAATACTATCACTCGCAGAATCGGTCTGCCATGATTTATATCATTTAGAAAGAAAAATATGCAATTACAATTTTTAGGAACAGGAGCTGGTCAGCCATCCAAGGCCCGAAATGTATCCAGCCTCGTTCTCAAGCTCTTGGAAGAAATCAATGAAGTCTGGATGTTTGATTGTGGTGAAGGGACCCAGCACCAGATCTTGGAGACAACTATTAAACCTCGCAAAATTAGCAAGATTTTCATCACGCATCTGCATGGAGATCATATTTTTGGCTTACCTGGCTTTCTATCCAGTCGTTCTTTTCAAGCTAATGAAGAGCAGACGGATATAGAGATCTATGGCCCTAAAGGGATTAAGAACTTTGTTATGTCCAGTCTTCGAGTTTCTGGTTCTCGTTTACCTTATCGAATTGATTTTCATGAATTTGATGAAAATAGTTTGGGAAAGATTTTGGAAACGGACAAGTTCACTGTTTATGCAGATAAGCTGGATCATACGATTTTTTGCGTTGGCTATCGTGTAATGCAGAAAGATTTGGAAGGCACGCTGGATGCAGATAAGCTACGAGCAGCGGGGGTTCCCTTTGGCCCTCTCTTTGGTAAAGTCAAGAATGGTCAAGACATCGTCTTAGAAGATGGTACAAAGATTATCGCAGCAGACTATATCTCAGCCCCTCGTCCTGGGAAAACAATTACTATTTTAGGGGACACAAGGAAAACAGATTCTAGTGTACGCTTAGCTGTGGCGGCAGATGTTCTTGTACATGAAGCTACCTATGGTAAGGGAGATGAAAAGATGGCCCGTAAGCATGGGCATTCTACCAATATGCAGGCAGCTGAAGTAGCCAAAGAAGCTGGAGTTAAACGACTTCTTCTCAATCACGTCAGTGCTCGGTTCTTGTCGAAAGATATCAGCGTTATGCAACAAAATGCTAGTGAAGTTTTCGAAAAGGTTCATGTGGTTAAGGACTTGGAAGAAGTTGAAATCTAAGGATATTAAAGAGAATTTTAATTCAAGAAAAAATACAATAATGACAAAGAGGCGGGAGATTTTCCTGTCTTTTTTATGTTATAATGTAAAAAAAGGAGAAAGAATGAGAACAATCATCATCACAGGGGCTAGTGGAGGGCTAGCACAGGAAATGGTTAAGCTTTTGTCTAAGGATAAATTGATTTTGGTAGGACGTAGCAAGGAAAAGCTTGAAAAACTATATGGAAAAAGCGAAAATATTGACCTTGTGGAACTGGATATTACAGATAGCTCAGCTTTGGAGAGATTTGCTGAGCGGATTGATAGTCAGTACGGCCACGTTGATGTTCTAGTCAATAACGCTGGCTATGGGATTTTTGAGGAATTTGACAAAATCAGCTCAAGCGACATCGAGTCTATGTTTGAGGTCAATACTTTTGCTCTGATGAACCTGTCTAGACTTTTTGGTAGTCGTATGAAAAAGGCTGGACAAGGACGTATCATCAATATCGTCAGCATGGCTGGCCTTATCGCAAGCAGCAAATCCAGTCTTTACTCAGCGACTAAGTTTGCTGCCATTGGTTTTTCCAATGCTTTGCGTTTGGAACTCTTGCCTTTTGGTGTTTATGTTACGACGGTTAATCCCGGGCCTATCAAAACTGCCTTTTTTGATCTTGCCGATCCTGATGGTTCCTATGTTAAAGCTGTTGATAAGTATATTCTTGAGCCTGACTTTGTAGCTGGCAAAATTGTCAGCTCTTTCGGCAAAAAGAAACGGGAAATTAATCTCCCTGGGATTCTCAATCTTGCTCATAAATTTTATACCCTGTTTCCAAGAATAGCTGATAAATTGGCGGTTAAGATGTTTAATTATAAATAAAAGTTAAATTTCAACTTTTTAGAAAAGGAAAATGAGAAAATGGATTTACAAGCTTATAAAAATCATTTAGAAGAGCCTTGGGGTAAAATCTATTATGACATTCTGTTTGATCAGCTGAAAAATGTTGAAGGAATGAAAGTTCTTGATTTTGGTAGTGGGTTTGGGATTGTGGCCAACCACCTTGCTGAAAAAAATCAGGTCACTGCGCTGGAACCGAATATGGAAATGATTATTCATCGTAAAAGAACGAATTCTTATGAGCAGTTGCAGGGAAGTCTAGAAGTTCTTGAAATTTTTAAAGATGAATCCTTTGACCTTATAATTTGCCATAATGTTTTAGAGTATATTGAGGATATTGATCCATACCTGATGGCTTTCTCTCGTTTGCTCAAAAAGGGAGGGAAACTGTCGATTGTTAAACATAATTACGTTGGCCGAATTATGCATACAGTAATATTTGAAAATGATATTAAAAAAGCTCGGGAACTCTTGCTTGGAAAAGATTACCTGACGCATAGTATGGGGCAGGCTGTCTATTATGAGATAGCAGATGTCATCAAGCCTTATCCTTTTGAGATTCTAGATTTTCAAGGAATTCGAATTTTTTATGGCTTACAACCCAATGATGTAAAAACTGATCCAGGATGGCGTGAAAATATGCTAGAGATGGAACTTTCTGTTAATAACCAGTCACCCTATCGCGATATTGCAGCTTTTCAGCATTACTGGCTCGTGAAAAAATAATGGCTTAGATTTTTTGTGTATGAATGAATTTTTGACCTTGTTTGGAGAAAACTAGATGGTGGAAAAAGAAGTTAAAGAGCAAGAGCGATCAGTTAATTATGCCATGCTCAGCCTTTTTCAATATGTAGCGTCTATCTTAGTTATTTTAGTGCACTGTCAACGTCTCTTTCCTAATGAAATTTTGCATTTCACACAAAAGAGTATGTTTGGACGAATGGCTGTGCCTTTTTTTCTCATATCATCTGCCTTTATGCTTAAATCTAGTCTAGCTAAAAAGAAGAGTATGAGTACTTACGTAAGTAGGATTTTAAAACAGTATATTTTTTGGAGTATTCTTTATCTTCCATACGCTCTTATTTATTTTTGGTCGCTTCCAGTTGAGAAGTATTATGCCCCATTAGCTTTAATAGCGGGATTTTTATATATTGGACTTTGTTACCAGCTTTGGTATATTCTGGCTTTTTTGCTGGGGCTTTGGATCGTCCATTATTTATACAAAAAAATAGGACCTAAATGGGCGGTAGTTGTATCTTTGGTCCTTTATTTACTTGGCTCGATTGAGACATACTATACTTACTTTGCTAATACTTGGCCAACTCATTTATATGATGTTTATTCCCGTATTTTTTTCTCAACCCGTAATGGCCTTTTTTACGCACCAATCTTCATTCTTTTTGGTTATTTGCTCTATGATTATTGGAATAGTAATTTCTTTAAGAAAGATGTAGGAAAAAAATTTCTGCTGGCTTCAATTTTACTTGCTCTGGATGGTTGGTTAGTTTTTGTTAATCAAGGAATCGATAAAAATTTCTTTCTAGCCTTACTTCCTTTTTCTTTATTTTTGGTTAATGGAGTTTTAAGGACAGAGATCGGAAAGAAGTGGGAATTATACCATCTTAAAGAATTAAGTGTGCTCTATTTCTTTTTACATCCGATTTTTATAGAAAGTTCTTTCTATCTTTTAAGAGAGACAAATATTTCCAAATGGCATAAGGGTCAAATTGTATTTGTTCTTACTATAGTTTTGACTCATTTGACTTCAGAAATTATTTTAAAATTTCGTAAGTCAGTATTTGCAAGACAGAAAAACGGAAATAAGACTGTCTGAATGAGATAAGGAATAAAAATTGTTGGAGGTCTTATCATGTTTGAACGTTTACAGCAACAGTTAGCTTTTACTAATGAGCTGGAAAAGCTGAAAGCCACTCATCGCAACAACAGGACCTTGGATGCTTATCGTTTTGAGAATTCTGCAGAGCATAGTTGGCAGGGTGCGCTTATGGCACTAGTTTTTCGAGAATATATCCCTGAAGAAGTTAATATGGAAAAGGTCCTGTCTATGTTATTGATTCATGATTTGGGAGAAATATATGCTGGCGATACCTTTATCTTTGATGACGTGGGCAAGAGCGATTCTTACGATAGAGAGCTGGAGTCCTTGAAAATCAGTTTAGACAAGCTGCCGCTAGATCAGCAGGATTCCTTTTTAGAGCTTTGGCAGGAGTTTGAAACCGGCATTAGCATAGAGGCTAAATATGCCCGAGTGCTGGATGCTCTGGTTCCCTTGCTCAACCACTTGGAAGTCGCTCAGCCTCACGACAATCCACATGGCCTGACCAAGTCGCAGGTTATTGCGAAAAAATCCTTTATCCAAGAAACCTCTGAAACTCTTTGGGAATTGGCTCAAGAGGTTATTGACCAAAGTGTTGCTAAGGGGCTTTACCTAGATGAGTGAGGCTGAGGAACTTGCTCGCAGATAGAAAGTTTGAGACTGGTTGAACCAGTCTTTTCATGTTATAATATTCAGACAAGATTGAACGGAGAAAGTGTTTCACTCATCATGATTAGCTCAAAATACGACTGGCAGTTTGCCACTAATTTTACAGACGAGAATTTTTTAAAAAAGGCTAAGAAAGCTGGATTAGAACCTGCCGCTGCCAGTCTTCTTTACCAAAGAGGTGTGCAGACTGAAGAAGCTTTACAGGAATTTTTGGAGCCTAGTTTAGACCAGCTTCACGACCCTTATGACCTGCATGATATGGAGCGGGCAGTGGAGCGCATTCGCGCAGCGATTGAGAATTATGAGCAGATTTTGATCTATGGTGATTATGATGCTGATGGTATGACCTCGGCATCGATTGTCAAGGAAGCCTTGGAGCAGCTGGGGGCTGAGTGTCAGGTTTATCTGCCCAATCGCTTTACGGATGGCTATGGTCCTAATAGCAGTGTTTACAAGTATTTTATTGAAAATCAAGGAGTTTCGCTCATTATTACAGTGGATAATGGAGTGGCTGGCCTTGAAGCTATCGAGCTGGCACAGTCTCTCGGCGTGGATGTCATCGTGACGGATCACCACTCCATGCCTAAGGAGCTGCCAAACGCCTATGCGATCGTCCATCCGGAACATAGCAGAGCGGATTACCCTTTCAAGCAACTGGCTG
Organism: Streptococcus sp. 2_1_36FAA; assembly: GCF_000161955.2. Taxonomy (NCBI): domain Bacteria; kingdom Bacillati; phylum Bacillota; class Bacilli; order Lactobacillales; family Streptococcaceae; genus Streptococcus; species Streptococcus sp. 2_1_36FAA. The sequence goes on along the minus strand of NZ_KI391974.1, from coordinate 199,682 downwards.
GTTGTGGAGTGGCTTTTAAGCTGGCAACAGCCTTGCTTGAAGAAGTCCAAGTCGAACTTTTGGACTTAGTTGCTATTGGTACCATTGCCGATATGGTCAGTCTGACGGGGGAAAATCGGATTCTAGTCAAATACGGCCTTTCCGTCCTCAAAAACACCCAGAGAGTAGGACTTCAGGAACTCTTCAAAATCGCTGGCATTCAGCCTGACGAACTGGATGAAGAAACAGTTGGCTTCCAGCTTGCTCCCCGCCTCAATGCCTTGGGAAGGCTGGATGATCCCAATCCTGCGGTTGAGCTTTTAACAGGCTTTGACGATGAAGAAGCTCGTGATATTGCGCTTATGATTAACCAGAAAAATGACGAGCGCAAGGAAATCGTCCAGCAGATTTATGAAGAGGCACAAACCATGCTGGATCCTAAGAGACCAGTGCAGGTGCTTGCTAAGGAAGGTTGGAACCCTGGTGTGCTAGGAATTGTCGCTGGCCGCTTGCTGGAAGAGCTGCACCAGCCAGTCATAGTGCTTAATATTGAGGATGGCATCGCTAAGGGCAGCGCCCGCAGTATTGAAGCAGTCAATATTTTTGAGGCTTTGGACAGTCACCGTGATCTCTTTGTAGCCTTTGGCGGGCACGCAGGAGCGGCTGGAATGACTCTTGAAGCAGACAAATTAACAGAGCTATCTGATATCCTGACGGCATTCATCTTAGACAATGATTTGGATTTGACTGGTAAAACAGCTCTGTATTTAGATGAGGAGTTGTACTTGCCAGAACTGACCCTTGATACACTCAAAAGCTTTGAAAAATTGGCGCCTTTTGGTATGGATAATAAGAAGCCGCTTTTTTACCTCAAAGATTTTAAAGTTGACAATGTTCGGACTATGGGGGCTGGCAATAGCCATCTCAAGCTGAAGATTTCTCAGGAAGATGCTACTTTTGAAGTAGTTGCTTTTGGCCAAGGAAGCCTGGCGACAGAGTTTGCACAAACCAAGAATCTGGAGCTAGCTGTCAGCCTCTCTGTCAATAAATGGAATGGACAGACCAGTCTCCAGCTCATGCTGGTAGATGCTCGTGTAGATGGTGTTCAGCTTTTCAATATCCGCGGAAAAAATGCGACGCTACCTGACAAGGTTCCAGTTTTGCGTTTCACAGAGGAATTGCCGGATTTGGCAAATAGAAGAGCAGTTGTGGTTTATGACCTGCCTGATGATTTACAGGACTTGAAAAAGATTCTTCAGACTCAAGATTTCGAAGCGATTTACTTTAAAAATGAGATTGCCAAGCCATACTATCTGACAGGTTACGGTAGCCGTGAGCAGTTTGCCAAACTCTACAAGACAATCTATCAGTTCCCCGAATTTGACGTTCGCTATAAGCTTAATGATCTGGCAGCTTACCTGAAAATTGACTCGATTCTCTTGGTCAAAATGATTCAGATTTTTGAGGAGTTGGGCTTTGTCAGCATCACAGAAGGCGTCATGAAGGTCAATAAGGAAGCAGAAAAGAAAGAAATTAAAAACAGTCACATTTATCAAGACCTTAAGCGCCTAGTAAAAGAACAAGAACTCATGGCTCTGGGCACTGTGCAGGAGATTTATGATTATTTGATGGAGAAATAAAAGTTAACAAATAATATTTCAAGCACATTTAAATAAAAAAATGGTATAATAGAGAGTAAAAATTTTTTATATAGAAAGAACATTATGAATTTAAAAGACTATATTGCAACAATTGAGAATTATCCAAAAGAAGGTGTTACCTTCCGTGATATCAGCCCTTTGATGGCAGACGGGAATGCATACAGTTACGCTGTTCGTGAGATTGTTCAATATGCGACAGACAAGAAGATTGACATGATTGTTGGACCGGAAGCTCGTGGCTTTATCGTGGGCTGTCCAGTTGCTTTTGAGTTAGGAATCGGCTTTGCTCCAGTTCGTAAGCCTGGAAAACTTCCTCGTGAAGTTATCTCAGCTGATTATGAAAAAGAGTATGGTGTAGATACTTTGACCATGCATGCAGATGCTATCAAGCCAGGTCAGCGTGTATTGATTGTTGATGATTTATTGGCAACAGGTGGAACTGTTAAGGCAACCATCGAAATGATTGAACGCCTTGGTGGTATCGTTGCAGGATGTGCTTTCCTTATCGAATTGGATGAATTAAAAGGTCGTGAAGTTATTGGTGAATATGACTATAAAGTATTGATGCATTATTAATACATAGTTTCAGACTATACCTAGGTAAAGATAAAATATAATTGAAAACTATATCTCCTTTTAGTATAATAAATATATTAGAGAATAGGAGATATTTTCATGCCAATTAAGATTGATAAAAAATTACCAGCTGTTGAAATTTTAAGTTCTGAGAATATCTTTGTAATGGATGACGATAGGGCGGACCATCAGGATATCCGCCCCTTGAATATTTTAGTCTTGAATCTTATGCCTCAGAAAATGGTGACGGAGACTCAGATACTGCGCCATTTAGCTAATACTCCGCTACAGTTGACTATTGACTTCCTCTATATGAGTTCGCACCAATCTAAAACCACACGTGCAGAGCACATGGAGACTTTCTATAAGACTTTTGATGAAATTAAAAATCGCTATTTTGACGGCTTGATTATCACTGGGGCACCAGTAGAGCATCTTCCTTTTGAAGCGGTGGATTACTGGGAAGAGTTCCAGCAGGTGATTGAATGGTCCAAGAGCCATGTTTTTTCGACTCTGCATATTTGCTGGGGAGCTCAGGCTGGACTTTACGCCCGCTATGGCGTTGACAAGTACCAGATGTCGCGCAAATTATCAGGTGTCTATAGCCAGTCTGCTGACAGCAACAATCTGCTTTTCCGGGGCTTTGACGATGAGTTTTATGCGCCTCATTCCCGTCATACTGAAGTTCTGAAGGAGGATATTGTCAATCTAACTAATCTGGAGATTCTCTCATACGGAGAAGATACGGGTCTATCTGTGTTGGCTAGCCGAGACTTGCGAGAGGTGTATAGTTTCGGTCACATGGAATACGACCGTGATACTCTATCCAGAGAGTATTTCCGAGACTTGAAGGCAGGGAAGAATCCTCACATTCCAGAGAATTATTTTAAAAACGATGATGTCCATGAGACACCGGCCTTGCGTTGGAGTTCAGCTGCAGCTTTATTTTTCAATAACTGGATTAACTATGCAGTGTACCAAGAAACGCCATTTGATTGGGAGAATCCAGAAAATGACGCTTCCTATTTTGCTTATTTATAAGAGGGACTATGACTTATTTATCAGCCTTTCAACAAGGCAATTTAGTATTACCAAGTGCCTTGTACTTTCATTTTCAAGAGATTTTCTCGTCTAGTGAAGATTTCCTTGTTTGGCAATTCTTTTATTTGCAGAATACAACAGCATTGGAAGAGATAGAGCCGAGTCAGATTGCTGAAAGCATTGGAAAAACGGTGTCTGAGGTCAATCGCATTATGTCTCATTTGACCGAACAAGGCTTATTACAGTATAAAACCATTGAATTAAATGGAGAGATTGAAGCGATTTTTGATGCCTCTCCAGCCTTGGAAAAGTTAGATGAACTGCTGGGAGCTAATCTTAGTCAACAGCCAACAACAAAAGTATCTCAAAATGTTTTAAAAGATTTAGTTGAAACCTTTCAACAGGAATTAGGTCGCCTTTTGACTCCTTTTGAGATTGAGGATTTGACTAAAACTATTCAGGAAGATAAAACAAATCCTGACTTAGTAAAAGCTGCTCTTCGAGAAGCAGTTTTCAATGGGAAGGCTAACTGGAAGTATATCCAAGCAATTTTACGAAATTGGAGACGAGAAGGTATTACGACTTTAGCACAAGTTGAAGCCAAAAGAGAGGAACGTGAAGTATTTAATCCACAGAATGTTACGGTTTCAGATGATTTCCTTAGAGCAATGGATTTGTGGAAGGACTGACTTTATTAGATATACAGCGGCCTGTTAGATATGACAGGCCCTTGGTTTTATAAAAAAGGAGAAAAGTATGACCTATCAATTGCCAAAAGTCTGGTCTGCTGCGGACAGCGACCAAGGAAAATTTTCAGGTATTAATCAACCTTCTGCAGGTGCACGCTTTGAGCAGACGCTTCCTGTTGGTAAAGAACCTTTTCAGCTTTATTCGCTTGGGACTCCTAATGGGGTCAAGGTGACGATTATGCTTGAGGAACTTCTGGCAGCAGGTGTGACAGAGTCTGGCTATGACCTTTATAAGATCAGCATCATGGAGGGAGACCAATTTGGCTCAGATTTTGTGAAAATCAATCCCAACTCTAAGATTCCGGCCTTATTGGATCAGTCAGCTGATAAGCCGATTCCTGTCTTTGAGTCTGCGAATATCCTGCTTTATCTGGCAGAGAGGTTTGGAATGTTGATTCCGTCCGATTTGCCAGGTCGAACTGAGGTGCTCAACTGGCTCTTCTGGCAGACGGGTGCTGCGCCCTTCTTGGGAGGTGGATTTGGTCATTTCTTTAACTATGCTCCAGAAAAGATAGAATATCCTATCAATCGCTTTACCATGGAAGCCAAGCGACAGCTGGATCTGTTGGATAAAGAATTGGCCAAGAAAGCTTATATTGCAGGGGATGAATACAGTATTGCTGATATTGCTATCTGGTCTTGGTATGGGCAGTTGGTGCAGGATAAGCTCTATCCAGGCGCTGCGGAGTTCTTGGATGCTGCATCCTACAAACAACTATCTGCTTGGGCGGAGAAAATTGCAGCTCGTCCAGCAGTCCAGCATGGTTTAGCTGCTGAGTATCAAGAACTTAAATAAATAAGTGTTTGGTAGGAATATACCATCATCAAGTGGCGAGATGAAATCAGTTTATCAACAGGCTGATTTTTCTTTCGTTGCTTTTTTTATACCTTTAAAAATGATATACTGAATAAAAGAATGTTTAGAAAAGAGTATGTAATGCAAAAAAAGATTATTTCCCAACGCTTGGAGCGAGTAGCTGCTTTTGTTCCGGATGGGGCAAAGTTGCTGGATGTGGGGAGCGATCATGCCTATCTGCCTATTTACCTGATTCAGGAAGGACGGATTGAGAAGGCTCTGGCCGGTGAAGTGGTGGAAGGGCCTTTTCAGTCTGCCCAGAAAAATGTGGCAGAGCATGGACTGACGAAGCAGATTGAGGTTCGCTTGGCAAATGGCCTAGCTGCTTTTGAAGCGGAAGATCAGATTGATACTATCGTTATTGCTGGTATGGGTGGTCGCTTGATTTCGGAGATTTTGGAAAATGGCAGAGCTAAGCTTGGGTCTATTTCCCGCTTGATTTTGCAGCCCAATAACCGAGAGGATGAGCTTCGTAGCTGGCTGGTATCTAACGGCTTTCACTTGCTGGCTGAGGATATCTTAGAAGAAGCTGGTAAGTTTTACGAAATCTTGGTAGCAGGAGCTGGCCAGCAAACTTTGACAGAGCAAGAAAAGCGTTTTGGTCCTTTTCTGATGAAGGAACAGTCACCTGCTTTTCAGCTAAGATGGCAGAAAGAACTGAAAAAACTAGAAGGAGCTCTAGCCCGTATCCCAGAAAAAAATGAGCTAGAACGCTCTGCTATGTCCAAAAAAATCGAAAGTATCAAGGAGGTGCTCCATGTTAGCAAGTAAAATCATCGCCCGTTATGAAGCATACTGTCCGCAAGAACTGTCTATGGAGGGCGACATTTCTGGTCTGCAAATCGGGACTTTGGACAAGGAAGTGGACAAGGTGTTAGTGGCTCTGGATATTCGCGAGCAGACGGTGTCGGAGGCCATTGAGGCAGGTGCTGGACTGATTATCGTTAAGCATGCGCCTATTTTTCGCCCGCTCAAGGACCTAGTGGCAGATAAGGCGCAAAATCAAATCATTTTAGACCTTATCAAGCATGATATTGCTGTCTATGTCAGTCATACTAATATTGATATTGTGGAGGACGGTCTTAATGACTGGTTCTGCCAGCTTCTTGAGATTGAGGAGACAAGTTATCTTAGTCAGACGGGGCCAGATTACGGTATTGGCCGCGTAGGGAAGATTGCTCCTCAGACCTTTGGGGACTTTGCGGCTAAGGTCAAGGCAAGTTTTGGAGTAGATAGCTTGCGTCTGGTAGCTTATGAAGAAGCGGATCTTGAACGCGTGATTGAGCGTGTGGCTATCTGTGGAGGCGGTGGCCAGTCCCTTTATCCAGAGGCTATCGCCAAGGGAGCGCAGGTCTACATTACAGGTGATATTTACTATCATACAGCTCAGGAAATGCTGACAGAAGGGCTTTTGGCGCTGGATCCTGGACATCATATCGAGGTTCTTTTTACAGAAAAAGTAAAAGAAAAGCTTGATACTTGGAAGGCTGATGAGGGATGGAAGCTTGAGATTCTGGCTAGTCAGGCTTCGACCAATCCTTTCCGACATATTTGTGAGGGAGCGACATGAAAAGAGTAGCAGTGATTGGAGCTGGGATTGTTGGCTCAACAGCCGCTTACTATCTATCCAAATCCCCAGATGTGGAAGTGACTGTCTTTGATGATGGCAAGGGGCAGGCAACCAAGGCAGCCGCTGGCATAATCAGTCCATGGTTTTCCAAACGTCGTAACAAGGCTTGGTACAGGATGGCTCGTCTAGGCGCTGACTTTTATCAAGATTTAATTGCGGATTTGAAAGCTGCGGGTATCCAGACGGACTTTTACCTACAGACAGGTGTTTATCTGCTGAAAAAGGATGAGAGCAAGCTACAGGAGCTTTATGATTTGGCTGCTAATCGTCGGGAAGATTCGCCTTTAATAGGGGACTTGAGTCTTCTCAGCCGTCATGAAGCCCAGGAGAAATTTCCAGACTTGCAAGGCTTTGAACAACTTCTTTATGCTTCTGGCGGTGCCCGTGTGGAGGGAGCACTCTTAACGGAGACGCTTCTGAAAGCCAGCAAGGCAGATCTGGTTGAGAAAAAGGTAAGCCTGGCAGTAGAAGGAGAGCAACTTCTGGTGGATGGTCGGAGCTTTGACTGTGTGATCTTAGCTGTGGGAGCTTGGCTGGGAGAAATCTTGCAGCCACTGGGCTATAAGACAGATGTTCGACCGCAAAAGGGACAGCTGCGCGATTTTAAGCTGGCTGAGCAGACAGATGACTACCCAGTTGTTATGCCTGAGGGCGAGCTGGATATCATTCCCTTTCTGGCGGGCAAGGTCAGTGTCGGTGCCAGTCATGAAAATGATCAGTGCTTTGATTTGAAGGTAGATAAGAAAGTGTTGGATCAGTTGCAGCAAGAAGCGGAAACCTACTTGCCGAGGTTGGCTACTGCAGAGATTTTAGATGAGCGCGTGGGAACACGGGCTTATACCAGTGACTTTGCGCCTTTCTTTGGAGCTATACCAGATTTGCCGCATGTCTACGCTGCTAGCGGACTAGGCTCTTCTGGTCTGACAACTGGCCCACTCATCGGACGCCAATTGGCTCAGATGGCTCTAGGAGAAGCGAGGCTGCTGAATCCAGCTGACTATCCTATTGAGCGGTATGTAAAGAAGGTTTGATATGACAGAAACTATTTTGAATTGGGTCAATATTTGTGTGAAAAAAGATGATGAAATTTTACTGCTTAATCGTCAGCATGATAACTTTAAAGGGTGGATACAACCAGGCGGGAAGGTGGAGTTTCCAGAATCTTTTTTTGAAGCTGCAAGGCGCGAATTAAAAGAAGAAACAGGGCTGACTGCTCTAAACTTGCAATTGAAGGGTATTTCAGGCTTCACTAATTCGAGAAAAAAAGAACGGTATGTGTATTACGATTTTCTTTGTACTGCCTTTGAGGGGCAAGTTAGGGGAAACGATCATGAAGGGGAGCCCAAATGGTGGAAGATTTCGGAACTTGACCAAATAGATATGCAGGATGACATACGTGAACGTTTGCCTCTCTACTGGCGGAAAGGCTCTTTCGAGCGGATTCATTACTGGAATGAGGAAAAGCACTGTATAGGGGAAACTAAGACGATTTTGTATGATTGATTTTAGAGAATAAGGGGAAATTATGGACTGGTTACGATCGCAGCCAGTGGTTATGCAGGCACTCTTGGCTGGGCTTTTTACATGGGGGTGTACCATTGTAGGATCGGCTTTTGTATTTTTCTTTAAACATATTAGTAGGAAGTTACTGGATATTATGATGGGCTTTGCGGCAGGAGTCATGATTGCGGCTTCATTTTGGTCGCTTTTAGCACCGTCGATTGAGTATGCGCAAAGCTCTTATGGTAAGCTCTCTTGGTTACCAGCTGCAATAGGTTTTTTAGCAGGTGGTTTTTTTCTGCGGTTGATTGATGCAGTAGTGCCTCACTTGCACTTGAGCAAAGACATTTCGGAGGCTGAGAGTGTTCCTGAACATAGCCGCAAGAAGCTGTCCAAGACTGCTCTGCTTTTCTTAGCTATTACCATTCACAATTTTCTAGAAGGTTTGGCAGTCGGAGTAGCCTTTGGTGCTTTGGCCGCCAATCCTAGCCCGTAAGCCTTTGTCGGCGCGATTGGCCTAGCTTTGGGAATTGGCCTGCAAAACGTCCCAGAAGGAGCGGCTCTGTCCATTCCAATTCGGACGGACGGCAAGTCTCGCCTTAAAGCTTTTTACTGGAGCTCCATGTCTGCTATTGTGGAGCCAATTGGTGCTGTTATGGGGGCAGTTGCTGTTATGGCCATGACAGCTATTCTGCCTTATGTCCTCTCCTTTGCGGCAGGAGCTATGATTTTCGTGGTGGTAGAGGAGCTGATACCGGATTCGCAGACCAATGGCAATACAGATGTGGCGATTTTAGGTCTCATGATGGGCTTTGTTCTCATGATGGTCTTGGATGTTGCTTTAGGGTAAAGGACTTTAAAGTTTCTGAGTTGTTAGATTCAGAGACTTTTTTGTTTGGAAACAGTTAATATCTTAAAAAGTGACATTCGCTTGTAAAAATGGTAGAATAAAAGCAATATGTAACAGAGAGGAAACACATATGAAAGGTATTATTCTTGCAGGTGGATCTGGGACTCGCTTATACCCATTGACACGTGCGGCATCTAAACAACTTATGCCAATTTACGATAAGCCAATGATCTATTATCCATTATCAACACTGATGTTGGCTGGAATTAAAGATATCTTGATTATCTCAACTCCAACTGATCTTCCTCGATTTGAGGATCTATTAGGTGATGGCTCTGAATTTGGTATTAAGCTCTCTTATGCAGAGCAGCCTAGTCCAGATGGATTGGCGCAAGCCTTTATCATTGGGGCTGATTTCATCGGAGATGATCGAGTAGCGCTAATTCTTGGGGATAATATTTACCATGGACCTGGTTTAAGTAAGATGCTTCAGAAAGCAGCTACTAAAGAAAAAGGGGCAACTGTTTTTGGCTACCATGTCAAGGATCCAGAGCGCTTTGGTGTAGTAGAATTTGATGAGAATATGAATGCTATCTCCATCGAAGAAAAACCAGAACAGCCGCGTTCTAACTATGCAGTGACTGGACTCTATTTCTATGATAACGATGTTGTTGAAATTGCCAAGAACATCAAGCCAAGTCCTCGCGGAGAACTGGAAATCACAGATGTTAACAAGGCTTACTTGGATCGTGGTGATTTGTCTGTTGAGCTCATGGGACGTGGTTTTGCCTGGTTGGATACAGGAACTCACGAAAGTCTCTTAGAAGCCGCTCAATATATCGAAACAGTTCAGCGTATGCAGAACGTTCAGGTGGCAAATCTGGAAGAAATTGCCTATCGTATGGGCTATATCACTAAAGAGCAAGTGCATGAATTAGCGCAACCATTGAAAAAGAATGAATATGGCCATTATCTCTTGCGCTTGATTGGAGAAGAATAAGAAGATGACTGAACAATTTTTTGATAAGGAATTAGCAGCGCGTGAGGTTCCTGGAATCCCTGGAATGCTGGAGTTCGATATCCCTGTTCGCGGGGACAACCGAGGCTGGTTTAAGGAGAATTTCCAAAAGGAAAAAATGCTTCCGCTAGGCTTTCCTGAAAGCTTCTTTGCAGAAGGAAAACTGCAAAATAATGTCAGCTTTTCTCGTAAAAATGTGTTACGTGGTCTACATGCTGAGCCATGGGACAAGTACATCTCTGTTGCAGATGACGGTAAGGTTCTAGGTTCTTGGGTTGACCTGCGTGAGGGAGAGACCTTTGGTAATACCTATCAGACAGTAATCGATGCTAGCAAGGGGATTTTTGTGCCACGTGGCGTAGCCAACGGCTTCCAAGTCCTTTCTGACACTGTTTCTTATAGCTATCTGGTAAACGACTATTGGGCTTTGGAGCTCAAACCGAAGTATGCCTTTGTCAACTATGCAGACCCAGCTCTAGGCATCCAGTGGGAAAACCTAGAAGCAGCAGAAGTCTCAGAAGCAGACAAGAACCATCCACTACTTAAGGACGTCAAACCTCTTTAAGAAAAGAAGATTTGTAATTATTATGAAAGAATTTTTGGAATCTCGAGAATTTAAAAAAATACAAATAAATCTTGGACTATCAATTTTATTATTATCTCTAGTTACAACTATAAAAGGAGTTTTCAACTCCGCGAATTCATTTCAACTTTTAGAATGTTTATCAATTGGTGTATCTGCATTTTTGATTAGTTTTATGGGAATATTCGGAAATGAAAATTATTTTAATGATTTGAAAGAGCTTTATAATAAAAAAAGTAAAAGAGAGAAATCTCTCTTACTTATGATGCCAATTATTTTTCTATTTTTAGTTTTAGTTTTTAATTATCTATTTATTAAACTTCCCATTTTCTTAAAGTGGTTGGATGAAGTTCTTGATTTACCACAATTAGATTCTTTGACAACAAAAATAACTGAAATAAATATTTATTTTGTGACTTTATTATGGAATTTTTCATGTTATATAATAATTAGTATGATGATTTCAATGGAATTAACATTTATTGGGATAATATTCTTTGATAGGATTTCAGAGTATTATTCGCAGATTGGAGATAAGAAAATCAATGACTGAATACAAAAAAATTATCGTGACTGGTGGAGCTGGATTTATCGGTTCTAACTTTGTCCACTATGTTTACAATAACTTTCCAGATGTCCATGTGACAGTACTGGACAAGCTGACCTACGCGGGTAATCGTGCCAATATTGAAGAAATTTTAGGCGACCGAGTTGAGTTGGTTGTTGGAGATATTGCTGATGCAGCCTTGGTAGATAAGCTGGTAGCTGAAGCTGATGCTATCGTTCACTATGCAGCTGAAAGCCACAATGACAACTCGCTTAATGATCCGAGTCCGTTTATCCACACCAACTTCATCGGAACTTACACACTTTTGGAAGCAGCTCGTAAGTACGACATTCGTTTCCACCATGTATCTACTGACGAAGTTTATGGTGACCTGCCTCTGCGTGAAGATTTGCCAGGTCATGGAGAAGGTCCTGGTGAGAAATTTACGGCTGAAACCAAGTACAATCCAAGCTCACCCTACTCATCAACCAAGGCCGCTTCAGACTTGATCGTCAAAGCATGGGTGCGCTCATTTGGTGTCAAAGCGACTATTTCTAACTGTTCAAACAACTATGGTCCTTACCAGCACATCGAGAAATTTATTCCGCGCCAGATTACCAATATCTTGAGCGGTATCAAGCCAAAACTCTACGGTGAAGGTAAAAACGTTCGTGACTGGATTCATACTAATGACCATTCATCAGGCGTTTGGACGATTCTAACCAAGGGACAAATCGGTGAAACTTACTTGATTGGTGCTGACGGTGAGAAGAATAACAAGGAAGTACTGGAGCTCATCCTTAAGGAAATGGGGCAGCCAGCTGATGCTTATGACCATGTGACAGATCGTGCTGGTCACGACCTCCGCTATGCCATTGATGCTAGCAAGCTCCGTAATGAGCTGGGATGGAAACCAGAGTTTACTAACTTTGAAGCAGGTCTCAAAGAGACAATCAAGTGGTACACAGACAACCAAGACTGGTGGAAATCTGAAAAAGAAGCAGTAGAAGCTAATTATGCTAAAACACAAGAGGTCATTAAATAATTTTAAACAATTTAATGATTCTTAAAGGAGCAGTTATATCATGAAACATAAAATTTTAGTAACAGGTGGGGCTGGTTATATTGGTACTCACACAGTGGTCGAACTTATTAAAGTTGGCCATGAGATAGTTGTTGTTGATAATTTTAGTAACAGCAGCAAAAAGAGTCTAGAGGCTGTCGAAAAAATCGTTGAACAGACCATTACTTTCTATGAAGTGGACATTTGTGATAAAGAAGCTTTATTAAAAGTCTTTAAGGACTTTAAACCTACTGGAGTGATTCATTTTGCTGGTTTAAAGGCAGTAGGAGAGTCTAGCCAAATTCCTCTAACCTATTACGAAAATAATGTTGCAGGTACCTTAACTCTTTTGAGAGTGATGGAAGAAGTAAATTGTAAAAATATTATCTTTAGTTCATCTGCAACAGTTTATGGAGATCCTCACACAGTTCCAATCTTAGAAGATTTCCCTGTTTCAGTTACTAATCCATACGGACGTACGAAATTAATGCTTGAAGAAATTCTGACGGATATTTACAAAGCAGATTCTACTTGGAATATTGTATTGCTTCGTTATTTCAACCCAATTGGTGCTCATGAAAGTGGTGATTTGGGAGAAAATCCAAATGGAATTCCTAATAACTTGCTTCCATATGTAACTCAAGTTGCTGTTGGAAGACTAGAGCAAGTACAGGTATTTGGTAATGATTATCCAACTGTAGACGGTACTGGTGTTCGAGACTATATTCATGTGGTTGACCTAGCTAAAGGCCATGTTGCTGCTTTAAAAAAAATTGAAGGCAAGCAAGGTTTGAATATATATAACTTAGGGACTGGTAAAGGCTATTCGGTTTTAGAAATCATCCATAGTATGGAAAAAGCTGTTGGAAAGCCTATTCCTTATAAGATTGTTGAACGCAGACCTGGTGATATTGCAACTTCATATGCTAATCCAGCTAAAGCCAAAGCAGAACTTGGTTGGGAAGCTCAATTTGATATCTCGAGGATGTGCCAAGATGCTTGGCGTTGGCAGAGCAAACATCCCAATGGATTTGACGAATAGTTATTATTGGAATTTAGAAATTTTAGATAAGCCTAGCACAAATATGTGTTAGGCTTTTTGTAATAGTTGAATATTTTAGAGCTTTCTTAATATAATAAAGATGATCTTTTTCACGGATATTATGGTGAATTAATTTTGACTATAGCACATGAACATACCATTAGATAAGATATCTTTCTTTTTCATTCTATGATTTCTCTCCTTCTTGTATGGAAACAGTAGAAATAAGGGCTTGGTTATAGTATAATGAGTCTATATGACTTTTAAGGAGAATGTGAGTTAGTGAAGTCTTCGGAATTATTGATTATTATCCCTGCCTTTAATGAAAGTGGTAATATTCAAAAAACAATCAAGATGATAAAAACACATACACCAGAATTTGATTACGTAATTATCAATGATTGTTCTACAGATAATACTTTGGAAATTTGTCGTGAAAATAAATTTAATGTTATTGATTTGCCAATTAATTTAGGAATCGGCGGTGCGGTTCAAACAGGCTACCTCTATGCTGTTCAAAATAATTATCAATATGCTGTTCAAGTAGATGGAGATGGTCAACATAATCCTCAATATATTAAGATGATGCTTGAACGTATAAAAAAAGATAAAGTTGACATGGTAATAGGATCTCGATTTATTGAGAATCAAGGATTTCAGTCTTCTTTCGCTAGAAGAATTGGAATCACTTTTTTTGAAAAATTAATTAAATTATTGACTGGAAAGAAGATCACGGATCCAACATCAGGATTACGAGTTGTTAATAAATCAGTCATTGAATTATTTGCTGAGCACTATCCTAGTGATTATCCTGAACCAGAAACTATAGTTTCCTTATTAGAGGCTGGTTTTAAAGTGGAAGAGATGCCTGTTCTAATGAATGAAAGAGAACATGGTACATCTTCGATTACCTTGACTAAGTCTGTGTATTATATGATTAAAGTATCTATAGCAATACTGGTTGCAAAGATTAGTGGAGGATATAAGAAATAATATGCTTATTTTTTTAATTACTATTCTCATTTTGGCATTTTTGTTTAATATTCTTCGTTTAGTTGCTAAAAAGCAAGTAGAGATGAAAAATGTTATTTCATGGATTGTTTTATCTATCATTGCTCTACCTTTTGTCTGGTTTCCAGACATTCTAACTTTTTTTGCACATCTTATGGGAGTACAAGTGGCTAGTAACTTAATATTCTTTGTTGCTATCTGCTTACTGCTTTATTTAACTTTTTCTTTAACTAGACATCTTTCGAAACAGTCAGTTCAGATTCGTCAATTGGCGCAAAAAATTGCTTTAAAGGAAAAAAGTGATCAAGATGAAGAATAAAGTGTCAGCAAAAGAAATATATTTTTGGAATTTACTGGGGAATCTAATGTTTGCTGGTTCCTCAGCTATTTTTATGATGATTGTTTCTAGACTTTCTTCTGCAAAAATGGCTGATGTATTCAGTTTAGCATATGGTATTGCTGGTATATTAGTTGTTCTTGGACTTTTTCAAGTTAGAACCTATCAGGGAACTGATGTGACTTTTAAACATAGTTTTACCAGCTATACGATTGCAAGAGTATTTTCTATTACTCTTATGCTAATTACCTTATTTCCATATCTATTTCTAGTTCATTTTGATTTTTCAGATACTTCAAAGTTGGCAGTAGTAGTTTTATATGTTCTGTTTCGGATGTGTGAGGCTATATCTGATTTATTTCAGGGGCTCTTCCAGCAACATGAGAGGTTAGATATTGCTGGTAAATCCATGACAATCAGATACGGAGCAAGTATTTTTATTCTTCTTATCTCTCTAGTTGTTCTCAAATCTTTAGAAGTTTCTCTTTTAATCTTGTTTCTTTTTAATTTTGTATTTGTTTGGATTTATGATTTTCCCAAGTCACTATCCTTTGATAAAGTTTCTTTTGACAAGAGTACCATCAGGTTGCAGGTCAAAGACGCCTTTTTGATTTTAAAAGGCTGTATTCCTTTATTTATTAGCGGTTTCCTTTTAGCTTATATCTTTAATGAACCTAAGATAGCAATTGATAAAGCTATTCAACTTGGAAAATTAGCAGAAGGGCTTCAAAGGAATTACAATATTTTGTTCATGCCAGTGTTCTTCATGAGTTTGTTTATTCTTATTCTTCGACCATTAACGACAAGCTTAGCTATTCAATGGCAAAGAAAAGAGTTTGCAAAGTTTGATCGAACAGTGAAGCAGATCGGTATCTACTTGCTTGGAGGTGGAGCTATTTTAACGATGTTAGCTTTTTTAATTGGAACTCCTATTTTAAGTATAGTTTTTGGTGTGGATCTTGCTGGCGACGCTCTGACTTTGACAATTCTAGTTTTCTCTGGGATCCTTTATTCAGTTGGAATTGTTCTTGGAGATATCCTCACTATTTTTAGAATGCAACGAAAACTCATACTGGTATACCTACTTATGTTTATCGTTTCAATTGCTATTACAAATCCTTTTGTAATGTCAAAAGGTCTACTTGGAGCTTCGTATAGTTTTCTGTTTGTAATGCTTATTTATTCAATCGGAAGTTACTTAACTTATATCAAGGTAAGAAAATGGAAAGGAAAGCTTTAATGCCCTTAAATTCTCAACATACCTGGGTGATTTGTGCCTATGGTGAAAGTCAGTATCTAGAAGCGTGTATTCGGTCTTTAAAAAATCAAACTCTTACTTCAAAGATAATTTGTTATACCTCCACACCTTTGACCTCAATTTATGAAATTTGTGGGAAGTATGATATTCCAGTTCATCACAAAACCAGTGGTGGAATTGGAAGAGATTGGAATCAAGCATTATCATTCGTAACTACAAAATATGCTACCATTGCCCATCAGGATGACTATTACGAGCCTAAATTTCTTGAAAAAACTCTGGAAGCTTTTGAGTCTCACCAAGATGGATTGATTACTTTCACTGATTATTTTGAAGAAAAAAATGGAAGTAAAATTGATGCGAATACGAATTTAAAAATTAAGCGCCTTATGCTTGGTACCTTATCAATTTTTCCAACCTCACGTTTTTGGAGAAAGCGCGTCTTAGCTTTTGGAAATCCCATCTGTTGTCCTGCGGTTTCATACAATCTTGAAAAATTAAAAGATTTCCAGTTTGATGAAGATATGAGAGTAAGTCTTGATTGGTATGCTTGGTATAAAATTAATGAATACAAAGGAAGCTTCCTTTATATTCCGGAAGCATTAATGTGCCATCGGATTCATCAAGAATCTGAGACAACCAAGACTATTTCAGATAATACTCGCACAAAAGAAGATTTGTATATGTATAATCTATTTTGGCCAAAGTGGTTTTCAAGAGTAATTATGAAGTTTTATGTCAAGAGTCAGGATACTAACCACTAGGAGATTAATATGAAATTCATGAAAGATGCCTATCAGGCTAACATAAAATATATTTTTACTTTTTTGGTCTTATCCGCTTTTATGTTTGTAATTTATACAAAACATCTTTTGGATGTCCCAAAGATAGGATTGGCAGTTGTTCTTCTTATTGCAGTATTTTTATTATTTTTACCTAAAAAAAATATTGCAATATTTTATGCCCTTGTCTTTTCGGGAGTTTTGACTTCTTTGATAACTCCGGTTTTGAATACTCCTGACGAACCAGTTCATTTAGCTAGAACGATTCATATCGTTGAGGGAGATTTGAATCTAGATAATAGTAAACCTCTTATTTCAGAAGATTTTTTTGATATTTATGATCAAATAAAGTCTCCATTAACTAAAACAAATCTTTTCAATGAAGGTCAGACAGATAAGAAAGTTGATTTCGGTCGTACTACTGATTACCGGGCTACTAATTCATATTGGTTCATTGGTTATATTCCTCAGGCAATTGGCTTTGGAATTGGTAAATTATTACATTTGAGTGTAGGTATCTCGTATTATTTAGGGAGAATATTTAACGCATTAGCTTATGCAGTTTTGGCTTATATTGCCATTCGATTATCAGGTAAAGCTAAGCAACTTATAATGATGGTTGCGTTTATTCCAATGAATTTAGTATTAGCTGGCTCATATAATCAGGACAGTGTATCACTCGGATTGGCTTATATTATCGTATCACTCTTTATTAGTTGGGTTAGTGATAGCGAGAAGAAGGTAAGAAATAGAGATTTGATTCTTTATGTCATCATTTGTTGCCTTCTAGCCACGATGAAGCTCCCTTATGTTCTGCTAATTGGATTATTGCTTTTTATTCCAAAATCTAAGTTTAATGGTAGATTCTTTTATGGCAAGGTTATTTCTGCTGTTCTTTGTGTAGGAGCAGTAACTGTATTTTGGTTTTTACTCAGCCAACAAGTGAAATTAGCTAATTTTCAATTAGAAGGCGCCGACTTACGTGGCCAATTAATGAACCTGATCCATCGTCCACAAGATTACCTACCAGTTGTTTTTAAGGAAATGCTTTTGTCCATTAGTCATCTTGATCAACTATTTAATTTTGGTTGGTTAGATCTATCAATGAATGAGGTTCTTATTCCAATTTATGTCTTTTACACTTTAATTGCTTTAGCTAATGTTGGACGTTTTAAAATTCATTTGATTTCAAAAATTGGAGCAGTGCTGGTTTCGTTAGCAATTATTGGTTTAATCTCTTTAACTTTATATTTGACATGGACTCCTGTAGGATCCTATACTGTCTTAGGTGTTCAGGGAAGATATTATTTGGGAGTCTTAGCTCTAATGCTCCCAGTAATTGTTAGCTGTTCTAAAAATCAATTAAAATTTGATTTTATAACTGATCACTGGATTGTAGAAAGCAGTGTTATTATTGTTGGCTTATCCATGATCCATACTTTAGCAATCATTTATGCGGTAGTTTAATATTTTTATATTTAAATAAAAACAGACGGGAATCTAAGTCCTGTCTGTTTTAATATCAGTCATCTTGACGGTCTTTAAACATGTTGCTATACTTGGTATAACTTAAATTTTTATCCTTGAATATAGAATGATTATTAGTTATTTTGCTTGGTTTTGGGGGGAAATATGATTTTAGATTTAATAAAAAAGTATAGATATCCTTTGATTCTATTTTTCTATTCATTATTGTTTGTTCTCGTTTCCCATGTTGCGATTAATACTCAAAGCCGTGAGTTTGACCATGTTTTTCATTTGACTCGAATAGTCGGATTATCACAGTCTATCAGTCATTTTGATTTATTGCCTAACTTAAATCATATATTTGCTTTTGGTACAGGATATGCGGTTCCAATGTTTTATGGTAATTGGCAATTTTATTTACCTGCTCTCTTATTTGTTCTAGTTCAGCAAGCTGATTTGGCTTTTGATTTTTTTGCATTCTTGTTGGTTCTTTCCACTTCCTTGACAAGTTTTTATTGCTTTAAAAAAATCAGTCAAGATTCCATTAAAAGCTTGTATGGAGCTTTGTTAATCCCTCTCTATTTTCCTTTATTTGGATATGGTATGACAATGGTCTTGCCATTAGTACCTATTCTGTTTTATACCATATACAAGGTTCTTTTTTTAAATAAATATAGTCCGGCTTTATTAGGAATTACCATTGCCTTACTTATTCAAACACATATTTTATCTACCTTGATTTTGGCCATCTATTCACTGATTTTTGTTTTGCTATGTGCTCGCAAATTAACAGTAAAAAAAATAATCTCTTTTCTTGTATCTATCTTTATTGGTATTTTACTTTCGATTGGCTACTTAGTTCAATATCTGGAACAAGTTAGTTCACAAATTTTCTATTTCAATTGGACGGCTCGTGATTTTCCTGTTGAAAACACTCGAATGTTTAATGTTCCAAATATTTTACAGTTCAAATTTAGCGGGTTATTTGCACCATTTACATCTTTGTTTTTGGTTATCGATATCCTAGCGATTATATTATTCTTTTATCTAGTATATGGTTTTAAGTATTTAAGTGAAGCCAGCCAGAAACTATTAATACTAATAGCCATTATGGCGATTTCTACAACAGCAGTTTTACCTTGGAATAGTTTGTTAAAATTTGGTTTTTTGGGAGCTATTCAATATACTGGTCGTCTGCTCTTTTTTATTCCTTTTCTTTTGATTTGGATTTTAGTTAACGACTTTAGCCACATTTGGTCTATCAGCTTTGCTAGTCTGTCAACATTGGTATATCTTGGGACAGTTTTAATTTCTTATTCCCCAGTTGTTAACCTGAGGACAGATCATAAGAACTATATATCAGAAATAAATCAAAGAATGCTTAGTTATTACAAGGGAGATAAAGAACAGTTTTCGAATACTATTGGTGATGAATATTATAATTTAGATGTTGATCCAGTTGCTATACGTGACAGTTCGATTACTCAATTTGATGATGTAGAAGGGGCAAAAATAAAAAATATAAAGTCTTCTTACAATTCTTTAGAATTTGATGTTATCTTAACTGAAAAAAATGCAAGTTTCTTTGTCCCTAGACCTTGGTATAAGGGATATATTGCTGACTATACTAATGGTGCTTCAGGTACTCAACCTGCTTTGAAGTATCGTCAGTTAAGTCAAGAGGAACAAGAGAAAAACCAGAAACTCCATAGACCCAAGACTCAGAAAATGGCGTTACATAATGGGAAGATTTTTTTGAGAGTTTTTTCTAGTGGTCATGTTAAAATTAGTCATCATAAGACTTTCCTTCAGCATTTCTTTTTCTTGGTTGAAGGCCTGTTCTGGGGATTTATTATTTTCGTTTTTTATCAAATTAAAAGAAGAAAGAATAGAAAAGCTAGTTTAAAAAATTAAATCAAACTTTACAGGTGAAATATTTTATTATACAATTAACACTTAAAGGAGTAACTATGACCATTTCAGTAATTGTTCCTTGTTATAACGAGGAAGAAAGCCTTCCGCTTTTCTATGCGGAAATGGAAAAAATAAAGCCAAGACTTCGTGATAACATAGAATATATTTTCGTCAATGATGGTTCTCAAGACAGAACCTTGGAAGTTTTGCATGAACTTAATATGATGGATCCCAATGCTCACTTTATTTCTTTTTCTAGGAACTTTGGGAAAGAGGCGGCTTTATATGCTGGTCTTCAGCATGCAAGAGGAGAGCTTGTGACGGCCATGGATGTGGATTTACAGGATCCGCCAGAGCTTTTAGTTGAAATGAAAACCATGTTGGACGAACAGAAAGATCTAGACTGTGTGGGGACACGTCGAACGAGTCGTGATGGAGAACCACCTATTAGGAGTTTTTTTGCAAATCTTTTTTATAAACTGATTAACAAAATTAGCCAGGTAGAAATGGTGGATGGTGCGCGTGATTTTCGCCTTATGCGTCGACCTATGGTAGATGCTATTTTGGAGGTTTCTGAATACAATCGTTTCTCTAAAGGGATTTTTGCCTGGGTAGGTTTTAAAACTGAGTATTTGGAATATAAAAATGTTGAGCGCGTGGCGGGAAAAACCTCTTGGAATTTCTGGCAACTTTTTAACTATTCTTTAGAAGGGATAGTCAACTTTTCAGAAGCACCTTTACACATTGCTTTCTTGGGAGGTTTGCTTTCTTGGATGCTTGCATTTATTTTGGTTGTTTTTATCATTGTAAGAACTTTGGTATTCGGTGATCCTACATCAGGTTGGCCGTCACTCATGACAGTTATCCTCTTTATTGGTGGTTTTCAGTTACTGACCATCGGAATTTTGGGGAAATATATTGGCAAAGTCTTTACAGAAACTAAAAAAAGGCCTGTCTACATCATTAAAGAGAAGAGTAAATAAGCAGATTTTTTCTGCTTTTTTTGTTATAATATTTTCATTGAATGTTTACGACAGGAGAAGAATAACACATGATTTTAATCACAGGTTCAAATGGTCAGCTTGGAACAGAACTTCGTCATCTTTTAGATGAGCGTAATGAGGACTATGTTGCAGTTGACGTTGCCGAAATGGATATTACGAATGCTGAAATGGTTGAAGAGGTCTTTGCAGAAGTTAAACCAACTTTGGTATATCACTGTGCAGCTTATACAGCAGTAGATGCAGCAGAGGATGAAGGAAAAGAGCTTAATTATGCCATCAATGTGACTGGAACTGAAAATGTAGCAAAAGCGGCTGAAGCTCACGGAGCGACATTAGTTTATATTTCTACGGACTATGTCTTTGATGGTCAAAAGCCTGTCGGTGAAGAATGGGAAGTAGATGATCAACCAGATCCTAAGACAGAATATGGTCGTACCAAGCGCATGGGTGAAGAGTTGGTAGAGAAGTATTCTAGTCGTTTTTACATTATTCGTACAGCTTGGGTCTTTGGCAATTATGGTAAAAACTTTGTCTTTACTATGCAAAATCTAGCTAAGACTCACCCAACCTTGACAGTTGTTAACGACCAGCATGGCCGTCCGACTTGGACTCGTACCTTAGCTGAATTCATGACCTACTTGGCTGGAAATCAAAAGGAATTCGGCTATTACCATCTGTCTAATGACGCTGCAGAAGACACTACTTGGTATGACTTTGCAGTTGAGATTCTCAAGGATACGAATGTAGAAGTTAAACCGGTGGACTCAAGCCAATTCCCTGCTAAAGCAAAACGGCCACTCAATTCAACTATGAGCTTGAATAAGGCAAAGGCGACTGGCTTTGTTATTCCAAGCTGGCAAGATGCCCTGAAAGAATTCTATAAACAAGAGAAAAAATAAAAAGAAGAGGCTGAAACAAATGTTTCAGTCTTTTTTATAATGCTTAAAGAAAGCCTGGAATTTATCAAATGATGATCCTCTAATCAATAGAATCTCTTACGGTTCTTCTATTTTTTCGGGTCTAAGCTCACAAAAAAGCTGATAAAATGGTATAATAGATTAGATTGCAATAAATTTGAATCGGAGAAGAATATGCAACATGTCTTTATTATTGGAAGCCGAGGTCTTCCTGCAAAATACGGGGGCTTTGAAACCTTTGTAGAAAAATTAGTTGAACATCAAGTATCTTCTCAGTTGCAATATCATGTTGCTTGTTTGTCAGAGCATGAGACAGGACAGCATACCATGTATAAAGATGTTGATTGTTTTAGTATTAAAGCACCTAAACTAGGTCCAGCTAGAGTGATTGCCTATGATATGATGGCTATTCGCTATGCTTTAAAAATGGTTAAAGAACAAAACATTGAATCACCCATTTTCTACATTTTAGGAAATACGATTGGTGCCTTTATTGCACCTTTTGCCAAAATGATTCATCAAGCAGGCGGGACATTTTTTATCAATCCAGACGGTCTTGAGTGGAAACGGGCTAAGTGGCCTAAGCCTGTTCAAGGTTACCTTAAGTACTCCGAAAAGTTGATGACAAAACATGCAGATTTGGTTATATGCGATAATCAAGGTATTGAATCCTACATCCAGAATGCCTATCCATGGTCTAAGACGACTTTTATTGCTTATGGTACAGATCTTAAGCTTTCTAGCTTGACTGATCAAGATGAGAAAGTTCGAAATTTCTTCGGAAAATGGCAGAGCAAAGAGAAAGAGTATTATCTGATTGTTGGTCGTTTTGTTCCAGAAAATAACTATGAGACTATTATTCGTGAATTTATGTCTTCTGATACCAAGCGAGATTTAGTTATCATATGCAATCATAAAGGAAATGCCTATTTTGAAGAATTGCGTCAGAAAACGAACTTTGATCGAGATAAGAGGATCAAATTTGTAGGGACAGTTTATGACCAGGAACTATTGAAATATATTCGCAATCATGCTTTTGCTTATCTCCATGGTCATGAAGTCGGAGGGACTAATCCAGGCTTACTTGAGGCTCTGGCTCAGACAGATCTCAACCTAGTTTTAGGTGTGGATTTTAATCGACAAGTAGCTAGTGAAACGGCTCTTTATTGGAAAAAGGAAAAGAATAGCTTAGCTGCTTTGATAAATCAAGTGGACAGCCAAAATGACTTTTCTAATTTTGGCCAAACAGCTAAGCAAAACATGAAAGATAATTATACTTGGGAAAAGATTGTCGGTGAATATGAGGAGTTATTCTTATCATGAAAGTAAATATCTTGTTGTCCACCTACAATGGTGAGCAATATCTGAAAGAGCAGGTTGAAAGTATCCAGCAGCAGACCTATCAAAATTGGCAGCTTTTTATTCGAGATGATGGGTCATCGGATGGAACTGTTACGGTTATTCAAAGATTGGTAGCTCAGGATCCACGTATTCACTTTATCAATGAAAATCAGATTGAAAATCTTGGAGTCATAAAGAGTTTTCACACTCTCTTAAAATATGAGATAGCAGACCTTTACTGCTTTAGTGACCAAGATGATGTCTGGCTCCCTGATAAGATTGCACTTCAAGTGGCCGAAGCAGAGAAATATCCTCAAGATAAGCCGTTACTGATTTATACTGATTTAAAAGTAGTGGATGAAAACCTGACTGTTCGGCACGAAAGTATGATTCGTACTCAGTCAGATCATGCAAATACAGAACTGGTACAAGAGTTGACAGAAAACACTGTAACAGGTGGAGTAGCCATGATCAATCACGCCTTGGCTGAGTTATGGACAGGGCAAGAAGCCCATGAACTTCTCATGCATGATTGGTACTTAGCCTTGCTGGCCTCTGCCTTTGGAAAGCTTGTTTATATTGATAAGCCAACCGAGCTATATCGTCAGCATAGCAGTAACGTTTTGGGGGCACGTACTCTTAGAAAAAGGGTGAAAAACTGGGTTCGGCCCCATGTGCTTTTTAATAAGTATTGGCACCTTATCAAGGCTAGTCAAGAGCAAGCAAAAAATTTATTAGATCAGTCTTTGAGCCCTGAAAATAAAGAATTAATTGAAAACTTTGTGACTATCATGGACGTGCCGTTTAGGGAACGCTTAGCACGTATACGCAAATACGGCTACCGTAAGAATCGTGCTTTTCACACATGTGTTTTTACAACCTTGATATTGACAAAGTTTGCTTATAGAGGTAAAAAATAATGTTTGACGTTTTTAGTCATAAAAATCGAATTTTATTACGAGAGTTAATTAAAACGGACTTTAAATTACGCTATCAAGGATCAGCAATCGGCTATCTTTGGTCTATTTTGAAGCCATTGATGACCTTTAGTATTATGTATATCGTCTTTATTCGTTTCTTACGTTTAGGTGGAGATGTTCCTCATTTTCCGGTTGCTTTGTTATTAGCCAACGTTATTTGGGGATTTTTCTCAGAAGCGACTTCTATGGGTATGGTATCGGTTGTTAGTCGGGGCGATCTTTTGCGTAAGCTAAATTTTTCAAAGCATATTATTGTCTTGTCAGCTATTTCAGGCGCGGCCATTAATTTCGCTATCAATTTAGTCGTTGTCTTGATTTTTTCACTCTTTAATGGAGTGACCTTCAGCTGGTCGGCTTTGATGGTGATCCCTCTCTTTCTTGAGTTGTTTTTGATAGCAACTGGTTGTGCTCTGATTTTATCAACTTTCTTTGTCCGCTTCCGTGATTTATCACAAATCTGGGAAGTAGTGCTACAAGCTGGCTTATATGCGACACCAATTATTTATCCTATTACATTTATTGCGG
This sequence comes from Streptococcus sp. 2_1_36FAA, assembly GCF_000161955.2. Taxonomy (NCBI): domain Bacteria; kingdom Bacillati; phylum Bacillota; class Bacilli; order Lactobacillales; family Streptococcaceae; genus Streptococcus; species Streptococcus sp. 2_1_36FAA. The sequence continues at coordinate 175,051 of NZ_KI391974.1, read as the reverse complement.
ATCGCAATCCATGGGCAGCCAAATTAGTTATGATGAATCCTCTGGCTCAGATTATCCAAGACATGCGTTATTTCTTGATTGATAAGGCCAATACACCTGTCTGGCTTTTGGTTGAAAATAAATTTTTGGTTCTAGTTCCTTATGTATTACCAATTCTTATTTTCCTAGCTGGCTTTGCTTACTTTAACAAACATGCTAAGAAATTTGCGGAGATTCTCTAATGACAGATAAACAAATTGCAGTAAAAGTAGACCATGTCAGCAAGTACTTTAAGTTACCTACTGAGGCAACTAACAGTCTTCGTACTGCTATGGTCAATCGCTTTAAAGGAATTAAAGGCTATAAAGAACAGCACGTTCTTAATGATATTTCCTTTCAAGTAGAAAAAGGAGACTTTTTTGGAATCTTGGGTCGAAATGGTTCAGGGAAGTCTACTCTCTTAAAAATTATTTCTGAAATCTACGTACCTGAAAAAGGTTCCGTCACAATCGATGGAAAGTTAGTTTCTTTCATTGAGCTTGGAGTCGGTTTTAATCCTGAACTAACAGGTCGTGAAAATGTTTATATGAATGGTGCAATGCTGGGCTTCTCAACAGCTGAAATTAACGCCATGTATGATGATATTGTGGACTTTGCTGAGTTGCATGATTTTATGAACCAAAAGCTCAAGAATTACTCTTCTGGAATGCAGGTTCGTCTTGCTTTCTCGGTTGCCATTAAAGCGCAAGGTGATATCTTGATTTTGGATGAGGTTCTTGCAGTAGGAGATGAGGCTTTTCAGCGTAAATGTAATGATTACTTCCAAGAACGTAAGAAATCAGGGAAAACGACCATTCTTGTTACCCACGATATGGGAGCAGTTAAGAAGTATTGCAATAAGGCTGTTTTGATTGAAAATGGTTTGGTTAAGGCAATTGGTAGTCCAGAAAATGTAGCCAACCAATATAGTTTTGATAATACTGCACCTTTGCAACATGGAGGAGAAGCGACTGGAGATGGACAAGCTTCTTCGGATGAACAAGTTCTCGTTGAAAACTTTCAACTACAGTTGTTGAGTTCGAACAAGTTACGCCCGCAAGATCCAATTCAGTTCCAGATTGATTTTGATGTTCGTGAGGATATTCAAACTTATATTGCTCTTTCTTTAACAGATATCGATCGGAATATTTGGATTTATAACGACAATTCGATGAACCAATTAATGACTGGTGCTGGTCACAAAAGAGTTCATTACACTTGTTCACTTCCAACAGTGAATGATTTGAAAATGAAATTGGAGGTAACAGTCCGAGATGCCGAGGGGCAAATGTTGGCCTTCTCAGATGCTACTCAAACTCCACTCATTTTCATCAATCGAGATGATATAGATTTGGATGATAAGTCTGCTATGGATTCAGCAAGTGGCTTAATCCAGCGCAATGGAACATGGTCAATAACGGACTAGACTGAGGGAGATATGGAAACGACGCCTTTTGTTTCGATTATTTGTACTGTTTTTAACAAAGAACCGTGGTTGAAAAAAACTATTGATAGTTTTTTAGCTCAGAAAACAAGTTTTTCCTTTGAAATTATTTTGGTGGATGATGCCTCAAGTGATGGCTCTCGCAAAATAATACAAGACTATCAAGCAAATTTTCCTGATTTAATTCGTGCCTTTTATCATGATGATAATCAAGGGATTGCTAAAACATGGGTTACTATTTGTAAAGAGGCGCGCGGGAAATACATTGCTCGTTGCGATGGTGATGACTTCTGGCTGGATCCTCTAAAACTTCAAAAGCAAGTAGATTTATTGGAGAGTAAGCCTGATTGTAAATGGTCTAATACAGATTTTGATATCTATAACGAAAAGGGAGACTTTGTTTCTAAGGCTGGCTTTGCTAACAACACAATCCCCCTTGCGGATACCTATGAAAAAATGTTGGCTACCCGAGGATTTACCATGGCATCTACCTGGTTGGTTGATAGGGATCTAATGCTAGAAGTAAATCAAGAGTTGGATTTAACTACATCAGATGACACCTTTAATCTGCAAATGGAGCTCTTCCAACGTACCTCTTTAGCTTTTCTAGATGAACCGACGGTTGCGTATACAATTAATCAAGGATCAGATTCACGTCCTTGTGATTTTAGAAAATTAGAACGTCGTTTCCAAAAGTTGTTACAAACGCAACTTGACTATCTTGATAAATATCCTAATGCTGATTTTAAAGAGATGGTTAAGATTCTTCTTGAGCGAAACAATACTTACGAAATTCGTCTATCCAAACCCATGGATTCCTTGTCTCATATTGGGATGGAGTCAGTTACAGTTTATTTTGGGGATGGTGAAAATGCTTACTCAGAAGAGCGCACTTTTGCCAAACTACTTCAAAAAGAAGATAGCTTAACATTTGAAATTCCTAAAGGAACGTCTGTTATTCGTGTAGATATTTCGGAACGTCCAAGTTACTATTCTGAAGTAGAACTGAGGGGGCCTGACGGGAATGTTTCGTCACCTATCTATACGAACGGTGTTATTGCTGACGGCTTGTATTTCTTTATCGAACCCGATCCGCAGTTGATCTATGAAGTTGAAGAAGAAGCAATCTATCAATTGAGCTATAAGATGATTTCTGTGGATGATGCCTCTGCTCCCGATTATATTGGAAAAGTATTTGCGGCTGAAATGTTGGATAGTAGTAATAAGGTTAAAGAGCTTGAAGCTGAATTAGAGGCTACGAAAGAAGCTTACAAGACTATTATCAATTCAAAACGTTGGACTATCCCAACAAAAATTTTGAAATTCTTAAGAATAAGGAAATAAAATGAAACGATTACTTTTATTTGTTCACTATAATAAGTTCAATCAGATTAGTGAACATGTACTTTATCAGCTTGAAAAAATGCGCCCCCTCTTCAGGAAAGTGATTTTCATTTCAAATAGCAAGATAAGTAAAGATCAGGAAGATGGACTGAAGAAAGAACTGGTTGATGAAGTTCTTTTGAGAAAGAATATTGGTTTTGATTTTGCTGCTTGGCGAGATGGAATGAATTCTGTTGGCTTTGAAGAATTAAAAAAATATGATTCAGTCACTTTAATGAATGATACATGCTTTGGACCTTTGTGGGATTTAGAGCCTATATACCAAGATTTTAAAGGTGATAGAAACGTTGATTTCTGGGGAATGACGAATTATCGTAAAGACAAAGATTTTAACGAGCATATCCAAAGTTATTATCTATCATTTAAGAAAAATGTAGTCAATTCAGAAACCTTTCAACTGTTCTGGCAAAACATTCAGGATTATACAGAAGTTCAAGATGTTATAGATCATTATGAAACCCAGGTTACAACTAATTTAGTGCAGGCAGGTTTTCACTATCAGACCGTTTTTAATACAATCCAGGCTGATGCTTCAGGTATGCTCTATCCGGATTTTTCTTACTATAATCCAACCTCTATCCTAAAAAATAGAGTGCCGTTTATCAAAGTAAAAACAATAGCAGCAAATGAAGGATTAACACCTTATATTTTAAACGACATTGAAAATACAACGGACTATCCTGTTGATTTAATTGTCAAACATATGTCTCGTATTGATTTGCCTGACTATCCTTACTTGCTTGGAAGGAAAATTTTAGATTTGTCTCTTCCAATTTCTATACCTGACAAGAAAATAGCTGTCCACCTTCATGTTTTTTATGTAGATTTACTAGCTGAATTCCTTCATGCATTTGAATCTTTCCATTTCTCTTATGACTTATTCATTACAACAGATAGCGAAAAGAAAAAGAACGAGATACTTGACATTTTAGAGGGAAAACAAGCAAAAGCAGAAGTCTTGGTAACAGGAAATGTTGGGCGAGATGTTCTTCCTATGCTTAAATTAAAGAGACATCTATCTCAGTATGACTATATTGGGCATTTTCATACAAAAAAATCTAAAGAAGCTGATTATTGGGCTGGAGAAAGTTGGCGTAAAGAGCTAATTAACATGCTTGTTCATCCAGCAGATCAGATAGTTAGTCAATTAGGACAAGATGATCGCTTAGGGCTAGTCATAGCTGACATTCCTAGCTTCTTCCGCTTTAACAGGATTGTAGTCGCCTGGAATGAAGCCCTGATTTCTCCTGAGATGAATAAACTGTGGGAGCGCATGAACTGTCAAAAAGAAGTTGACTTTAAGCAAATGAATACCTTTGTCATGAGCTATGGAACCTTCGTTTGGTTTAAATATGACGCATTGTCTCCTTTATTTGATTTAAACTTGACGGAGGAGGATGTTCCGAGTGAGCCACTTCCACAAAATTCCATTCTTCATGCGATAGAAAGACTTTTGGTTTATATTGCTTGGGACAAGCAGTATGACTTTAAGATTTCTTATAATCAACTCGGTCTAACAGCTTTTATAGATAACAAGCAACTAAATAATCGAGAAGATTTACAGCCTCATACCTTTGTAGATTTTAACCAGATTGGTGGAATCAAGGGGGCGATGAAATACATCTTTATTGGACCTGCAAGAGCTATCAAATACATCTTAAAACGATTGTTAGGGAAGGGCAAGTCATGAAAAAAGCAGTTAAAATAGAACGTTTTTTATTGTTTATCCTGCCTATTTTATTCTTTTTTATCAATTTGTTCTTAATTCAAAGCCAGTTAGTTAGGGAGACTGATCCAACTGCTCCAGTAAGAATTCTAATTAAGCAAGAACGAATTTTTTACCTCATTGGGTTAGGTGGCATTCCAATTTTACTGTCTTGTTATCGTTTTAAATTTGTATCTCTTATTCGCTTAGCTTATATCTATATTTTGTATTCCTTCTTGTCAAATTTAGTTGAAGATGCTTTAAATATTAATAATGAAAGCTACAAAAGTTGGAATTGGTTTGAGCATATATTTTCTCAAAAGAATTTCTTTCCAGTTTTATTGTGGCTAGTACCTGCTATTGCCATTTTAACCCTGATCTTTAGGACCTTAAAGATAGTGTCTTTTCGTCTCAACAAGATTCAATTGTCATCCAATGTTGAATTCCTTGTTTTGTCACAAATTTTACTATCTTTCCTTTTGACAGATAGTAAATTTCCTCAAGCACTTTACCAAACTGAATGGTTTATGGCTTTGAATCACAAATATGGCAGTGAATTGTTTACAGAACACCATTTCTGGCTTGTAACAGTGATAGTAGCAGTATTTTCTCTGCTAGCAACATTTATTTCCTACCATTTCGTAAGAGGTTTAAGTCACTTACTTAAAAATAGAAGTTCTTATTCTTTAGCGGTGGCAACTAGTATGACGGCTGCAGTTGTCTTTAACTATTTGATTCAAATGGGACTTGGTAAGGGAACACCTTTTTTAGAATACTACCAGTTGCCTGGAGCGACTAGTCTTCAGATCATTATTCTCTTTTTGATCTTCTTGTTCTTTTACCTGCTCATTAATCGGTATTTCTTGACAACAGTCATCTTGGTTGGAGGAATGAGCTTATTTGTAATTGCGAATTCAATCAAGTTTAGCATGCGAGGCGAGCCTGTCTTACCAAGTGATATGATTTGGCTTTCTTCACCAAGTACATTGCTTAGTTTTGTGGATACCTCTTACATGAATGAAGCATTGAAATGGCTAACTATACTGATTATTGGATTTTTAATTCTTAACTATTTCCTGTTCAAAGGAAAAATGATTCAAAAATTCAGTCGTAGGTTTGTAAGATTAGTTTGTGTTTTCTTGTGTTTGATTGGAATTTTTCAGGTATTTGCTCAGAAGGAAAATGGTATGGTCAAAAGAAATATACCTGTCATTACAGTTCTGAATAACTTACAAGATATTACCTGGCTTGGTAATACAAATAATGCACGCTATCGTTCATTAGCTTACGTCTGGATAAATCAATTGACGACAGAAGTAATGGCTAAACCAGAAGGCTATAAGGCGTCTAAGATAAAAGAAATAGAAGAGAAGTATGCTAAAAAGGCAGAGGAGATCAATCAAGCTCGAACAGACAACTTAAAAGATCATACAGTTATTTATGTATTGAGTGAGAGTTTTGCTGATCCAAGACGTATACAAGGGGTCACACTGACTGAAAATCCGATTCCGAATATTGAAGAGATCAAAACTAAATCAACTAGTGGACTCATGAGATCGGATGGTTATGGTGGAGGAACAGCTAATATGGAATTCCAGACTTTAACTGGTTTGCCATTTTATAATATTTCTCAAAGTGTTTCGATACTTTACACAGAAGTTTTTCCTAAGATGAATAAAACTCCGGTTATAAGTGACTTATACGAAAGCAAAAATAGAATTGCTCTTCATTTAGCAGGTGCCGCAAACTATTCAAGAAACTATATCTATAATCACTTGAATTATGATCGTTTTATCACCGTAGAAACAAAAGGAATTAGTTATCAAAAAGAAGGAGTCAGTCCTAGCGATGCTTCAACTTATCAAATAGTCTTGGATAACATTAAAGAAGGAGATAATCAATTCTTTTCTGTAATGACGATGCAAAATCATTCTCCTTGGCTTGAAGCGAATCCTGAAACAATGGAAGGAAAAGGAGAGGGGTTTACAGACGAAGAAAATTCAAAGCTAACCTTCTATAGTCGCTTGCTTTTTCAAACTGATGTAGCAACCAAAAACTTCCTTGATCAACTGTCAAAAATCAATAAGAAAATAACAGTTGTCTTTTACGGTGACCATTTACCAGGGTTGTATCCAACATCGATTTTTAAGAACCAGGAAGAAAATCAATACCTGACAGATTATTTTGTTTGGAGCAACTACGAAACACCAAAACTGAATTACCCACTAGTTAATTCCAGTGATTTCTCAGCTTTAGTCATGGAGCAAACAAATTCTAAAGTCTCACCATACTATGCATTACAAACCGAAGTATTACATAAAGCAAGTGTAGATAAATCTGATCTGGATGCTGAGGCTCAAGAAATAGCTAACGATATGCGAATGATTGAATACGATATGGTTGCTGGTAAAGGATATTTATCAAAAGACTTTTTCAAAGTCCCTCAATAGTTTATAAAAGTGGTTGAAAGCAATCCTAAAGGTTGTTATTTCACCACTTTTTATTTTGAAAATTTCTTATAAAATAATCATTTTATAGGATGATTTATACTCCCATTTTTTCTCAAAATATGCTAAACTAGTTAGAGGAGGATGAGGATATGATAAAGATTTTTGGACAACTTCGATATCACTGGCAACCAGATCTTTCAATCTTAGTTATTTATTGGTCTTTATCTGTCATTCCAATCTTTATTGGACTGTCTTTGATGTATGAGAGTTCGGATGTTCCTACTTTAGTCTTGTTTTTCCTGTTTTTATTTATGGTTTTACTTGGTGTAGGAGTTCATCGTTATTTCACCATTTATGATAATGGGATTTTACGCATCATAACAGCTAATCCCTTTACGCCATCAAAAATCGACATATCAACCATTCGAAAAGTGGCTGTAACGAAAACATCGATCACACTATACTTTGATGGCAAAGAAAAAGGCCGAACTTTTTGTATGAGAAAGTGGCCTAAAAAGTATTTTGTGAATGATTTAGCTTTAAATAAGCATTTTAAAGGTGAAGTCGAATTAGTTGATAACTTGACACACATTGATTACTTTGAAACCTATTATGCTAATCAGGATAAACACTCTTAATCTTTTTTTAGAGCGCGTGTGGGACAATTTTTGATTGCTTCAAGAACATCATCTGATTCTTCAATATGAGTTTCTAGGAGCTCGTTATTGTTGGAAAATTTGACAATACCATTGTCATGGTAATCAAAAAGTTCAGAATAGGTTTGGCAGAGCCCACAAGCAATGCATCGTTCTGGAATGAGTGTTACTTTCATAGTCATATTGTAATAAGATTTTTAGAAAAATTCAAGGAGGAAGTCATGGCAAAAGAACCATGGGAAGAAGATATTTACGATAATGGAGAAAAAGATTTGAAAAGAACAAAAAAATCAAGTGATGTTTTAGCGAATAGAGTCCTAACTATTTTAGCGGTTATTTTCTTCATCATGGTCATTGTGATTGTTGCAGGAATGATTTATCTTTCTGTTGGTGGCGGTGGGAAGACAGCTGCTAAAGAAGGTTTTCTTGATACTAGCGCACCTGCTAGTAGTCAAGTAGCTAGTTCTGCACCTGCTGCAAGTTCTGAAGCTAGTTCTGAGAGCACAACAGCTTCATCTGAAGGAACTATTACTGTTCAAGCTGGAGAAGGAGAAGCAGCCATTGCTGCTAGAGCTGGAATTTCTATTGCTGAATTAGAACGCTTAAACCCTTCTCATATGACAACTGGATCATGGTATGCTAATCCAGGCGATGTTGTTAAAACTCGTTAGGAGGATACTATGAAACAGATTCAAATTGCAATTGATGGTCCAGCTTCCAGTGGGAAGTCTACGGTTGCAAAAATAATTGCTAAAGATTTGGGTTATACTTATCTTGATACAGGGGCTATGTATCGTGCAGCAACTTACCTGGCTTTGCAACATCAGCTGACTGCTGCTGATACAGAAGGTATCATTAGATTATTGGATGACTATTCTGTGAGTTTCGGTCGTTCTGAGTCTGGTCAACAGTTAGTTTTTGTTGGGGATGTAGATGTGACCAACCCTATTCGCGAAAATGATGTTACTAATAATGTTTCTTGGATTTCTGCTATTCCAGAAGTTCGAGAAAAATTAGTAAGCCTTCAGCAACAGATTGCCAGTCAAGGTGGCATTGTTATGGATGGTCGTGATATTGGCACGGTCGTGCTACCAGATGCCGAGCTCAAAATTTTCTTAGTGGCTTCAGTTGATGAACGAGCTGAACGTCGCTATAAAGAGAATTTAGAAAGAGGTATTTCAGCGGATCTTGAAGTCTTGAAGAAAGAAATTGCTGACCGAGATTATAAAGATAGTCACCGTAGTGTATCTCCTTTACGTCCGGCCGAAGACTCCATCACATTTGATACAACTGGAGTTAGTATTTCTGATGTAGTTGCATTTATTGAGGAAAAAGCAAAAAAAATTCTTGACAAGTAAGAAGAAACTTGGTATGATAGTAGAGTTGAGAAAAGCAGAAGTGAGAGCTTCTCGCCTTGCGACTAACGTTGTCTGGCTCTACGGATTAAGTTTCAGTAATGAAATACTATCATGTAGTGCGGGCTTGCGTTAGCAAGTCCGCTCTTGTTTTTCTCGAATACTTAACTAAGTTTGGTCTAATTTAGGGATTTAATGCTAGTTGGTTCATCTGACATAAACATTGAATTCTGAAATCTTGACTCAGATTTGGAAGAGTAGAAAAATAAAAAAGAGGTGAAAACTATAGCAAAGCAAGACTTATTCATCAATGATGAAATCCGTGTACGTGAAGTTCGTTTAATTGGTCTTGAAGGTGAGCAATTGGGAATTAAGCCACTTAGTGAAGCGCAAGCACTTGCTGACGATGCTAATGTGGACTTGGTTTTGATTCAACCACAAGCTAAGCCGCCTGTTGCGAAAATTATGGACTATGGAAAGTTCAAATTTGAGTATCAGAAAAAACAAAAGGAACAACGTAAAAAACAAAGCGTTGTAACTGTAAAAGAAGTGCGTCTTAGTCCGACCATTGATAAGGGAGACTTTGATACTAAACTTCGCAATGCACGCAAGTTCCTTGAAAAAGGAAATAAAGTTAAAGTTTCCATTCGCTTCAAAGGGCGGATGATTACCCATAAAGAGATTGGGGCTAAAGTTTTAGCGGAATTTGCTGAAGCAACTCAAGATGTTGCTATTATTGAGCAAAGAGCTAAGATGGATGGACGTCAAATGTTTATGCAGTTAGCACCGCTTCCAGACAAAAAATAATTTTGTCAAAAGTTAAAAAAAGGAGAAATTTATCATGCCAAAACAAAAAACACACCGCGCATCAGCTAAACGTTTCAAACGTACAGGTTCTGGTGGCTTGAAACGTTTCCGTGCTTACACTTCACACCGTTTCCACGGAAAGACTAAGAAACAACGTCGTCATCTTCGTAAAGCATCTATGGTGCATTCAGGAGATTTCAAACGTATCAAAGCAATGCTTACTCGCTTGAAATAAGAGCAAGTTAATCACTGAACTATTCTAGGAAATATTGGAGGAAATAAAACATGGCACGTGTTAAAGGTGGCGTTGTATCGCGCAAACGTCGTAAACGTATTCTTAAATTAGCAAAAGGTTACTATGGAGCAAAACACATCTTGTTCCGTACTGCAAAAGAGCAAGTAATGAACTCTTACTACTATGCATACCGTGACCGTCGTCAGAAAAAACGTGACTTCCGTAAATTGTGGATCACTCGTATCAATGCGGCAGCTCGTTTGAACGGACTTTCATACTCACAATTGATGCATGGTTTGAAATTGGCTGAGATTGAAGTTAACCGTAAAATGCTTGCTGACTTGGCTGTTAACGATGCAGCAGCTTTCACAGCTCTTGCTGATGCAGCTAAGGCAAAACTTGGCAAATAATTAAAATTGGTCCTCAGGGACCTTTTTTTTGTTTTTAAAATCCTGATTGTAAAAAATATAACGATTTATAAAATCGATAAATGGGAACTTGCTTTCAAAAATGTTATAATATACAAAAGGAGGAATTATATCTTATGGCTTCAAAAATGCTACATACTTGCTTGCGAGTGGAGAACCTTGAAAAATCAATCGCTTTTTATCAAGATGCTTTCGGATTTAAAGAATTGCGTCGCAAGGATTTTCCAGATTATGCCTTCACCATTGTCTATCTAGGACTTGATGGTGACGACTATGAATTAGAATTAACTTATAATTATGATCACGGACCTTATGTCATTGGAGATGGTTATGCTCACATCGCCCTTAGCACACCTGATCTTGAGGCTCTCCATCAGGAACATAGTGCTAAAGGTTATGAAGTTACCGAACCAAAGGGTCTACCAGGTAATCCACCAAACTATTACTTTGTTAAAGATCCTGATGGCTACAAGGTCGAAGTGATCCGTGAGAAATAAAAAGGATATAGTTTTAATATTTCAAAAAATAAAATAACTCCGGCAATTTTTTTTGCCGGAGTTATTTTATACATTAAGAACCTTGTCTAGGAAATCTTGTAAGCGTGGATGCCGAGGGTTGTCGAAGATTTGGTCAGGTTTTCCATCTTCAAGGAATTCACCATCTGCTGTAAAGATAACACGATTAGCTACTTGACGTGCAAAGCCCATTTCGTGAGTTACGATAATCATTGTCATACCTTGCTCTGCTAATTCTTTCATAACATTTAGAACGTCACCGACCATTTCTGGGTCAAGAGCAGAAGTAGGCTCATCAAAGAGCATAATATCGGGGTTCATAGCTAAGCCACGAGCGATAGCTACACGTTGCTTTTGACCACCAGAGAGGCTGTTAGGGCTAGCATCGGCCTTGTCAGCTAATCCAACCTTTTCTAGTAATTCCATTCCCAAGGCATCCGCTTCAGCTTGGCTCATACGCTTATGCTGAACAGGAGCGAAGGTGATATTTTCAAGAACAGTCATATGTGGAAATAGGTTGAAGTGTTGGAAAACCATTCCGATATTTTCACGAACTAAGTCTACATTAGTGTTTTTGTCAGTTAGATCAAAACCATCAACAGTGATGGTACCACTAGTAACTTCTTCAAGTAGGTTAAGACTACGAAGAAAAGTTGACTTTCCTGATCCAGAAGGACCGATAATACAAACGACGTCCCCTTCATAAAACTTAGCAGTAATACCTTTAAGGACTTCATTTTCTCCATAGTATTTGTGAAGGTCATTTACATCAATTTTTAATTTTGCCATTATTGGATCCTCTTTTCTAAGCGTTTAGCTAATCTAGTAAGGAAAGTAATAATCAAAAGATATAAAACAGCGAGAATAGCGTACATACGGAAACTTTGATAGTTACGAGCGATGATGTTCTTACCTGTTTGGAAGAGCTCTACAAGTCCGATTGCTGATACGATTGTAGTATCTTTAAGCGCAATTACAAATTGGTTGACAAAGTTTGGAAGCATGATTTTAGTTGCCTGTGGTAAGATGATTTTTCTCATAGTCTTAGAATAGGAAATACCCAAACTCCGGCTTGCTTCCATCTGTCCTACAGGTACTGCTTGGATACCGCCACGCACAATTTCAGCAATATATGCGCCTGAATTAAGAGAGAGAGCAATGGTACCAGCCACAAAATCGTTAATAGGACTTTGCTGGTTTGTAATTGATTCAATCAAGTTCGGTATACCCCAGAAGATAAAGGCAGCAAGAATCATAAGTGGCACACCACGAATGACATCGACAAAGATTTCAGCAATCCAACGTAGTGGTTTATAAGGGCTGACACTAAACATTCCAAAGATAATACCGATTACTAAAGCTATAGCGAAGGAAAGAAGTGCTAAAGCGATCGTTACACCAAAACCTTTAAGAAGTTGAGGATAATTATTCTTTAAGAGTCCCAAAATAGTTGATTCATCAACTTCTGATTCAGAAGAATTATCTGCTAGGTATTTTTCGAGAATCTTATCGTAAGTTCCATTCTTTTTCAAGTTAGCTAGTCCATTGTTGAACATCTTAATCAATTCAGGATTGCTTCCTTTTTTTACGGCGAAAGCCAATTTACCGCTAGGAGTTCCTTCGATAGGTGTTTTAAATTTTTTCCCTTGCTTAATGGCATATCTAATGACAGGTTCATCATCCATGATAGCTGCTACTGAACCGGAATTCAGACTATCATAGAGAGAAGCGCCATCAGAAAAAGTCTTAATTTTGTAACCATACTTCTTTTGATTATCAGTTAAGAAAGTTTGAGAGGACGTCCCATTTTTAACACCGACAGTTTTCCCTTTTAAGTCTTCATAAGAAGAAATGGTGCTGGATTTAGCCACAGCTAAGATTGAATTTGCTGAATAATAAGAATCTGAGAAATCGAAGGTCTTTTTTCGTGCATCCGTTACAGTCATTCCTGCAATCATACCATCAGCATGACCGGTTTGTACATCGTTAAGCGCCACATCAAAACCAGGATTTTTAATGGTGATATTGAAGCCTTGATCTTTAGCAATGGCTTTGATCAAATCCATATCAATACCTGTATATTGATTGTTATTGTCTTGAAAAACGAAAGGTGCAAAAGAGGAATCACTGGAAATAACGTATTTTGATTTTACAGGTGTTGCTTTATCTTCTGCATGAACAACGCTACTAGCAAAAGTAAGTAGCGAAGAGAATGTTAGTAAAAGTGCTATAATTTTTTGTTTCATACTAGTCTCCTTTTTAGAATATTGTACGATTATATCAGAAATTGACGAAGATAGCAAATTTTAACGAGTTTATGTTAGATTATATAACATCAATCACTTAATCTCATCGATTTGGAAACATGCTGTGTTTACTGATTGCCCTATTTTAGTTATCATTTTCAAGCAATTAATAGTTTTGTTATTTTAATAAGATTTATTACCTATGTTTCAAAATTCAATTTGCATAGTTTAGAACGGACTTTATTCTTGTCTGTCAATGAAATGTAGGATAAAAAAAGAATGATGATAGAGTTGTGGACCATTGGCTCACATCCAAATCCAGAGAAAATAGGGCAAATATGGTAAAATGATAGAAGCACAATTTGAGGAATAAAAGATGATTAACAGAATAACAGATAATAAATTTGAATTGATTTCCAAGTATGAGCCTTCAGGAGATCAGCCCCAGGCTATCGAGCAGCTGGTGGATAATATTGAGGGCGGCGAGAAAGCCCAGATTCTCATGGGGGCGACTGGTACTGGTAAGACCTATACCATGAGTCAGGTTATCGCTCAGGTCAACAAGCCGACTCTGGTTATCGCCCACAATAAAACGCTGGCTGGCCAGCTTTATGGCGAGTTTAAGGAGTTTTTCCCCAATAACGCGGTGGAATACTTCGTTTCCTACTATGATTACTACCAGCCTGAGGCCTATGTGCCTTCCAGCGATACTTATATCGAAAAGGATAGCTCGGTCAATGACGAGATTGATAAGCTCCGTCACTCAGCGACATCTGCCCTTCTAGAGCGCAATGATGTGATTGTCGTGGCTTCTGTCTCTTGTATCTATGGTCTGGGTTCACCTAAGGAATACTCCGATAGTGTGGTTAGCCTGCGTCCTGGACTTGAAATTTCCCGTGATAAGCTACTCAATGACTTGGTAGATATCCAGTTTGAGCGCAATGACATTGATTTTCAGCGGGGGAAATTCCGGGTTCGTGGTGATGTGGTAGAGATTTTCCCAGCTTCTAGGGATGAGCATGCTTTTCGGGTGGAGTTTTTTGGAGATGAGATTGACCGGATTCGTGAGGTTGAAGCCTTGACAGGTCGAGTCTTGGGTGAGGTGGACCATTTAGCTATCTTCCCAGCCACTCACTTCGTAACCAATGAAGACCACATGGAAGTGGCGATTGCCAAGATTCAGGCGGAGCTGGAGGAGCAGCTAGCTATCTTTGAGAAGGAAGGCAAGCTTCTGGAAGCCCAGCGCTTGAAACAGCGCACAGAGTACGATATCGAAATGCTGCGCGAAATGGGTTATACGAATGGTGTTGAGAACTATTCTCGCCACATGGATGGTCGGAGCGAAGGAGAGCCGCCTTATACCCTTTTGGACTTTTTCCCTGATGACTTCTTGATTATGATTGACGAGAGTCACATGACCATGGGACAGATTCGCGGTATGTACAATGGCGACCGCTCTCGTAAGGAGATGTTGGTTAATTATGGTTTCCGCTTGCCGTCTGCCTTGGACAACCGTCCGCTGCGCCGAGAAGAATTTGAAAGCCATGTTCACCAGATTGTCTATGTATCGGCTACGCCGGGCGACTATGAAAATGAACAGACGGATACTGTTATTGAGCAGATTATCCGACCGACAGGGCTTCTGGATCCAGAGGTGGAAGTCCGCCCAACTATGGGACAGATTGATGATCTTTTGGGTGAAATCAATGCACGTGTTGAAAAGAACGAACGCACCTTTATCACAACCCTGACCAAGAAGATGGCGGAAGATTTGACGGACTACTTCAAGGAAATGGGAGTCAAGGTCAAGTATATGCACTCGGATATCAAGACATTGGAGCGGACTGAGATTATCCGTGATTTGCGCTTGGGTGTCTTTGACGTTTTGGTTGGGATTAACCTGCTACGCGAGGGAATCGACGTACCCGAGGTTAGTCTGGTGGCAATCCTTGATGCGGACAAGGAAGGTTTCCTCCGCAACGAGCGTGGCCTGATCCAGACCATCGGTCGGGCAGCCCGCAACAGCGAAGGGCATGTGATTATGTATGCGGATACCATGACCCAGTCCATGCAGCGTGCTATCGACGAAACTGCCCGCCGTCGGGCAATCCAGATGGCTTATAATGAAGAGCACGGCATTGTACCTCAGACCATCAAGAAAGAAATCCGCGACCTAATCAGTGTGACCAAGGCTGCCCTGCCAGACAAGGAAGAAACAGTCGAAATCGAAAGCCTCAACAAGCAAGAACGCAAGGATATGATCAAGAAACTGGAAGGCCAGATGCAAGAAGCTGCCGGACTCCTCGACTTCGAACTAGCCGCACAGATTCGCGATATGATTCTGGAAATAAAAGCAATGGATTAAAAAATATAGTTAGTGCCAAAGTTGCTAACTAAGTTCTTAATTACATCTCTAGTCAATGAGTCACTATGTAAAAAAATAAGTTAGAGAAGTTTAAGTGGGGGAATTGAAGTGAAAAAGGATTTAATTAAACTAATACTTATTTTCTTTATTTCAATTTTTGTCATAGGCTTGTTACCGATAGTTCAATTTTTTTGGGCATTTATGCCGACAAAACTTGTTACGAAAGAGGAAAAGCAGCATATTGAATATGTTGTGAACACAGCTTTTGAAGATGATTTAGGATTGAAGGTTAAGAAAATAGAGATTCCAACTTTGGTTAGTCGTGTTACTTATCAATATTATGTAAAAGTTCAATTGGCAGAAGGCGCAGAGAAAATTTTAACAGAGAAGTTAGAAGATAGGACTTATTCCTATTATGCTAATAGTGATGATAAACCATCTTCGATACTAACAAATCTTATCTTTTCTTATGTCTTAGATACAAATTCCCATCCTATGTTGAATACCTTATATTTTGATAAAGAGTCTGTTCTAAAGCCAGTGAAATTTAAGGAGCTGAGAACAGATTTAGATTACTATGTAACTGATGACCAAAAAGGGTTTTATCGTGATTTGGTTCAAATTAAAAAAGAACTAAAGTATAATCCCAAGACAGAGAAGTATGATGCTTCAGCAGATGAAATAAAGAAATTGAGAAAAGATATGATTCAATTGTCAGAAAAGTATGGGGCTCAATTGAATTTGTATCTCAATCTGGAAGGTGATATTCCTGAAGGAGCGAGTCTAACTGACTATGTTG
The DNA here is from genome assembly GCF_000161955.2 of Streptococcus sp. 2_1_36FAA. Taxonomy (NCBI): domain Bacteria; kingdom Bacillati; phylum Bacillota; class Bacilli; order Lactobacillales; family Streptococcaceae; genus Streptococcus; species Streptococcus sp. 2_1_36FAA. The sequence continues at coordinate 158,624 of NZ_KI391974.1, read as the reverse complement.
ATTTTGCTAGCTTACCCAAAAATGTTTATGTAGTTGTTTGGGGAGAAAAAGGGAAATTAGATAGCAATGGTTTTCAGGCGGAATAATTGAAGATTGATTTATTCAAGGAGAAAAACAAATGGACATCACTATCAAAGCAATGGAAACAGCTGAGGAGATAGAAGGGAAATCCCGAGTTCATTGGCGGACATGGCGTGAAGCTTATGATGAGATTTTGCCTGCGGAATTTCAAGAGCAGATGACTTTGGATAAGTGCCGATTTTATAGTCAAAAGTATCCTGAAAATACCTTGATCGCTTTGGATGATGCTAAAGTGGTCGGCTTTGTTAGCTACGGTGATTTTCGAGATCCAGCTAGGATAGCTGGTGAAATTTTCGCCTTGTATGTCTTAAAAGATTATTATGGCAAAGGTGTAGGACAGCAGTTAATGCAGGCTGCTTTTGCTGCCTTGTATGGTTATCAAGAGATTATATTATGGGTTTTAGAAGATAATAAACGTGCCATCGCCTTTTATGAAAAAATGGGTTTTGTTTTTGACGGTGAGGAAAAAGTCATTGACTTAGGAAAAGCCGTGAAAGAAAAACGGCTGATTTACTCGAAAAACTCTAACAGTTAGTTTGGACATAATAGATATATTTTAAGGAGCACACATGCGTTATGCACTTTTACTCCGCGGCATTAATGTCGGAGGAAAAAACAAGGTTGTTATGGCTGATTTGAAGAAGGATTTAGCAGAGTTGGGTTTTGAAAATCCAGTTTCCTACATCAACAGCGGCAATCTTTTCTTTGATAGCGAGGAGCAGGAGGAGAGGATTTGGGAGAGCTTGACTGCTTATTTCAGTCGGTCTTATGATTTTCCCCTGCCTTTTGTCCTTGTCAGCTCTGCCATGCTTGAAAAAGAAACAGCCAATCTGCCTACTTGGTGGCAGGATGAAACAGCTTTTCGGCGAGATGTTCTCTTTTATCTGCCGGAGATAGACAGGGAGAGCGTTCAAGAGCTGGCAGGCAGTTGGGCAAATGACAAGGAGCAACTGCATTTTGGGCAGACAGCTTTCTTTTATAGCAATGCTGATCAAGCAGACTACCTCAAGTCCAACTATCATAAGAAACTGCTCAAGTCTAGTTTCTACAAGCAACTGACCATCCGAAACGGCAAGACTTTCCAGAAGATTGTGGAGTTGGTGAATGAGAAGTAAAACCAAAAAGAAAAATAAAAACAAAAGAAAAGTAAAAGTTCAGGGGAACAAGTTTATCCTTTGGTTGGAAAAGCATTGGATAGTAGAAGCTCTTTTAGGTTATATATTTTTTATAATGGTTGGTCTTGGCGTAGGATATTTAACATTTGGTAATGAGAGTATCCCTGCTCCGCTTCGTGAGTTTAGCTATATTAGCCCCTTGTATTTAAATTTGTTTCTTTTGATCACTTTTCCATTCTATTCTTGGTTTGGAAGTCTGAGAGGAGAGGGGAGCAACTCGCTGGAAGGTATTTCAGAATTTTTTCTCTATCTAAATGGCCCGATTTTTCTTTTTCATTGTTTTGTAGGGATTAGATTGAAACACGGAAAAGGTTTTTTGCCACCTTTAATCACTTTGGATTATCGCTATGTTTGGTTTCCGATTGCTACCTATCTAATCTTTTTCTTCATTTCAGGGTTAACGATGTTGATTTTAAAATATAATGAAAAAAAGAGGAAAAATCATGACAAAAGAAAATCTGTCTAAATTATTTTCATTTAAAACACTCTATCTGGCCTTGCTAACCTTCGTCATTCTTCATTTGATTTTGTTAGCTTTTGGCCTATCCTTTACTCCGGTTTTGTGGAATGGTTGGTTTTTCATTCTTTGTTTGACCTTCTTTATCCATCCTTGGATAGTCTTTTTTAGAACAAGGGATTTTCAATGGTACCACCTTATCTTTCAATTGTTCAGTGCATTAGTGGTACTTTATCTTTGGTTTGCAGCATTCTTTGTTTTGTCAATCATTCAAAATCCTGCTATTCCCATCAATATAGACTATCATATACAAGATAAAGAAATCATCATTGTTAGAGGTTTTTTGGTTCATAGTACTTATGAACATCATGAATTGATCAATCCCTTTATCATGAAGTCAGAAGTAAAATACAACGAAGATATGTTTTAATAACTTAGAAAGCAAGTTGATCCATAGCCTGTTTGAGATCTAGTCATAATCTTGAGAAGAAGAAAAATATTATGAAATATTTAAATGTGTATAGAATCGTTTATCTTGCCTTGTTATCCTTTGTCATTTTCCATCTTATTTTATTAACATTTGGTTTAGCATTTATTCCTACTCTGTGGAATTTCTGGTTTTTTTGTCTTTGTTTAACCTTATTGTTCCATTTATGGGGTCGATTTTATAAATCAAGGGTAAATCAAAAGCGTCATCTTATTCTAGAGCTCTTTAGTGCTTTTGTATCTTTTTGTATCTGGGGTGTTTTGCTTTTAGCTTTTTCTTTTATAGAAGATTCACGCATTCCAATTACAGTAGATTGTAGAATAGTAGATAGAGAAGTTATCATCGTTAGAGGATCTTTGCTTCATGGTTATCGTGAATACCACGATTTAGTTAATCCTTTTATGATGAAGTCCGAAGTAAAATTTCGGGATGAATATTAACAAATAGAAAGTGAGTGAATCCATGTCATGTGCCCAAGAAACGATTTTAACTAATATTTGCCTTATAGAAGATCTCGAGAACGAACGTGTGGTTATGCAATACCGCTCTCCTGAGCGTAATCATTGGTCTGGCTATGCCTTTCCGGGTGGCCATATCGAGAAGGGCGAGTCTCTCCATGATGCAGTTGTGCGTGAGATTTTAGAGGAAACAGGTTTAACCATTCGTCATCCAAAATTGGTCGGGGTAAAGAACTGGCATACGGATGAGGGAATTCGCTATATCGTCTTTTGCTACAAAGCGACTGAATTTTCTGGTCAGATTCACTCGACAGAAGAGGGCGAGATTTCTTGGGTAGACAAGAATGCTCTGCCAAAACTAGACTTAGCCTATGATATGCTAGAACTTCTGCGTATGATGGAAGATGAGGAGCTTTCGGAATATTACTATCACGAGTGGATAGAAGGTGGTTGGCGTAAAAGTATGTACTAAAAAAACTGACTAGGTTAGATCCTAATCAGTCTTTTTTTGTTTACTCCAACAAAAACCCCAAATCCCTCAAAGCAGTCTCAACATAATCCAAATCCTGTTGAGAGTCAGCTTGGATCAGGTGATAGTGAACTCCATCTGTCAGCTCAGATAAAGGACGGAATTGAGATCCTTCGACCTGTTGAAGAAAATGTTGGACATCACGGCGACAGGTCAGCTTCAGGTAAGTCTGTATTTCACCATAAACTGGATGCTCAATCAGAATATTCTGGACTCGACCACCATTATCAACAATGGCTAATAGTTCAGTTTCCATATCTTCTACGCCATGTTTAATCTTGAATAGCCGATGAAAAGTAGGAATGTCGTCAGTTCCTTTATATAGATATCCACGATTGGTTGAAAGAATGGGAGCACCATCAGCTCTAAGCAAGGCAATATCTTGAACAATAATCTGTCTGGGAACATGAAAATGCTCAGCCAAAGCTTGACCATTGATAGCAACACTAGATTGTTTTAAAAGTTCTAATAATTTTTCTTTTCTTTGCTTTGTCATAGCTTCATTTTAAGACAAATAAGAATAAGTTGCAAGGCTTATCTAATTTTTTTCAAAGCTTGGAAAATAAAATCGGAAATCAGAAAGTCTACGATACTGTGAATAACAGTACCAAAGCCAACCAAAATAACTAAAAGATAAAAAAGATTTCCATTTGGATAGGAAGTCGAACTATAGAAAAGTAGACAAGCAAGAACTTCTCCTAATGCGTGGATAATGGCCATTACAATATTGAAAATCCACTTCTTAATTGGATTATTTAAGGTTTCGGGAGCTTTCTTCAAATAGAAAGCACCAAGGGTACCGAATACAATATGAGAGAAAGCACGTAAAACAATCACAAATTGATAGCCGGAAACCAAAAAACCATAAGTCGATCCTAAAATGACAATCACAGTCATTAGAGGCGAGATAAACATGGCTAGAAAGATAGCGACATGGCTCCCTAGTGTATAAGAGGCCGGCGGTATGACAATTTTCAAGGGCATGACCATAGGAATAGCAATTGCTAAGGCTGTGAGCAAAGCGGTCATGGTTAAAAATTGATTTTTAGATTTAATTTTCATTATAATCTCTTTTATGTGTATATACAGTAGTATAGTACACTGTTTTATCAAGCAAGTCAAGGGGAATTTGAAGCAAGCCTTAGAGCATTAGCCCGAGTTTTTCATTTATAACAAGGAATGGTATAATATAATGAAGAAATTTCATGAAAGAGGATAATCCATGAACGAAATCAAATGTCCCAACTGTGGGGAAGTCTTTACAGTAAATGAAAGTCAGTATGCCGAACTCTTATCCCAAGTGAGAACGGCTGAGTTTGATAAGGAATTGCACGATCGGATGAAGCAGGAACTGGCCCTAGCTGAGCAAAAAGCCATGAATGAGCAACAGTCTAAACTAGCTCAAAAAGACCAAGAAATCGCTCAATTGCAGAGTCAAATCCAAAACTTTGATACAGAAAAAGAACTCGCTAGGAAAGAAATAGAGCAGACAAGCCATCAAGCCTTATTGGCCAAGGACAAGGAAGTACAGGCCTTGGAAAACCAATTGGCTACCTTACGTTTGGAGCACGAAAATCAACTGCAAAAGATACTTTCTGACCTAGAAAAAGAACGGGATCAGGTCAAAAACCAGCTCCTCTTGCAAGAAAAGGAAAATGAATTGTCATTGGCTTCTATTAAGCAGAATTACGAAGCCCAGCTCAAAGCAGCTAGTGAACAGGTCGAGTTCTATAAGAATTTCAAAGCCCAACAATCTACAAAAGCTATCGGGGAAAGTTTGGAACAGTATGCAGAGAGTGAGTTTAACAAGGTTCGTAGTTTTGCCTTTCCAAATGCCTACTTTGAGAAGGATAACAAGGTCTCTGCGCGAGGGTCTAAGGGAGATTTTATCTTCCGTGAATGCGATGAAAATGGTATCGAAATCATTTCCATCATGTTTGAGATGAAAAATGAAGCGGACGGAACAGAGAAGAAGCATAAGAATGCAGATTTTTACAAAGAATTGGACAAGGACCGTCGGGAGAAAAACTGTGAGTATGCCGTTTTGGTGACCATGTTAGAAGCAGATAACGACTACTTTAACACAGGGATTGTTGACGTCAGTCACGAGTATGAAAAGATGTATGTGGTCCGTCCTCAGTTCTTTATTCAGTTGATTGGTCTCCTGCGAAATGCGGCGCTTAATTCTCTTAAATACAAGCAAGAGCTAGCCTTGGTTCGGGAGCAGAATATTGATATTACCCATTTTGAAGAAGATTTGGATGCCTTCAAAGTAGCTTTTGCAAAGAACTACAACTCAGCTTCGACCAACTTTGGCAAAGCCATCGATGAAATTGACAAGGCTATTAAGCGTATGGAAGAGGTCAAAAAGTTCCTAACCACATCTGAAAATCAACTTCGCCTTGCCAACAACAAACTAGACGATGTCTCAGTTAAAAAATTGACCAGAAAAAATCCAACCATGAAAGCGAAGTTTGAAGCGCTGAAGGGGGAGTGAGAAAATAATGTTTTACTCTTCGAAAAATAAGGTCCTTCAACTGGATCAGAAAAACATGGATTATGTGACCTTTGGTAAAGGAAAGAAGTCTCTCGTTATCATACCAGGGTTGGGGGATGGATTACAGACAGTTAAGGGCATGGCTCAAATGCTAGCTTTAACTTACCGAGAATTTGCCAAGGTTTATAAAGTTTATGTTTTTAGTCGCATCAACAAACTTCCAGAAAATTATACAATACAAAATATGGCTGCTGATGTAGCGGATGCCATGGATGTCTTAGGACTAAAAAGTTCTGTTGTGATGGGGATTTCCCAAGGCGGCATGATTGCTCAATGGCTAGCTGTAGATTTTCCAGAAAAAGTTGAAAAATTGATTTTAGCTGTAACAACAGCAAAACTTAGTGATCTTGGCACGGAGCGTATTAGACGCTGGCTGAACCTGAGTCAAACTGGGACTTATAAAGAACTAATGTTTGATATTGCTAGCCACTCTTACACAACTAAATCCTTTGGAAAGTTTAAATACCTTTATCAAATAATGGGAATCTTTGGTCGCATTAAAGATAAACAACGTATTGCTATTCAGGCTGCATCTTGTTTGAAACATGATAGCCTAACTGTTTTGGAAAAAATCAACTGTCCTACGCTAATCATTGGAGCGGAAAAAGATGATGTTCTAGGCATAGAAGCTTCGGTTGAATTGCATCAGCATGTTAAAGGTAGCCAGCTCACTATTTTGCCAGAGTGTGGCCATGCACTCTATGAACAGCATAAGAATTTCCAAAAGAGAGTTTTAGTATTTTTAGAAAGTTAATCAATGAACGGTATTATCAACTTAAAAAAAGAAGCGGGAATGACCTCGCATGATGCGGTTTTTAAACTGCGTAAGATTTTGGGAACTAAAAAGATTGGTCATGGTGGGACCTTGGATCCGGATGTGGTGGGTGTTTTACCCATTGCAGTTGGCAAGGCGACACGCATGGTTGAGTTTATGCAGGATGAGGGCAAGGTCTATGAGGGCGAGATTACTCTGGGCTATTCAACGACGACAGAGGATGCCGGTGGGGAAGTGGTCGCAGAGACCCCGGTTTTGTCGTCCTTGGATGAAAAGCTTGTCGATGAAGCGATTGCTAGTCTGACTGGGCCTATCACACAGATTCCGCCTATGTATTCGGCCGTAAAGGTCAATGGTCGCAAGCTCTATGAGTATGCGCGTGCTGGTCAGGAAGTGAAACGTCCAGAACGCCAGGTAACTATTTATCAATTTGAACGGACAAGTCCGATTTCTTATGAGAGCCAACTTGCACGTTTTACCTTTCGTGTAAAATGCAGTAAGGGTACTTATATCCGTACCCTTTCTGTTGATTTGGGAGAGAAGCTTGGCTATGCTGCTCATATGTCTCATTTAACACGAACTAGTGCTGCAGGTATGCGACTTGAGGATGCTTTGACCTTGGAACAAATAGCAGAGCGAGTAGCAGAAGAAGATTATTCTTTTCTCCAGCCGCTAGAACTGGGTATCGGGGATTTACTGAAAGTCGAGCTATCAGACGAGCAGGTTGAAGATGTCAGAAATGGCCGTTTTATCAGCTTGGTGTCAGATGAAGCTGAGCTAGCTGCTTTCCATAATGAGAAATTGATAGCTATTTTAGAAAAACGAGTGAATCAGTATAAGCCTCGCAAGGTCTTTCTCTGATAATTTATGATAGAATATAAGAATGAAAACAATCCATATTTCAAATGAAAAAGATATCCAACAAACTCAGGATACTGTCTTAGTTTTAGGTTATTTTGATGGTTTACATAGGGGTCACCAAGCCCTTTTTGCCGAGGCTCGTCAGATTGCAGCAGAAAAAAAACTGAAGATTGCTGTGCTTACTTTTCCTGAATCTCCCAAGCTAGCTTTTGTACGTTACCAGCCTGATTTATTACTTCATCTCAATAGTCCTGAAGAAAGAGAGCAACTGCTTGAAGCACAAGGAGTTGACTACCTTTATTTGATTGACTTTACCAGCTGTTTTGCAGGAAATAAAGCAAAAGATTTTTTTGAAAAGTTCGTTAAGAGACTGAAAGCTAGAGCAGTTGTAGCTGGTTTTGACTATCATTTTGGATCAGACAAAAAAGAAGCTAAGGAGCTTAGTCAGTTTTTTGACGGGCAAATTGTTATCGTTTCATCGGTAAATGAAGATGATGAGAAAATATCTTCTACTAGGATACGTCAAGCCATTAAAGAAGGTCGTGTTGCTGACGCTACAAAATTACTAGGCTACCCATTATCAACTAGAGGGATCGTCGTTCATGGAAATGCTCGTGGTCGAACCATTGGTTATCCAACAGCTAATTTAGCACCACTTGATCGAGTCTTTTTGCCGGGAGACGGTGTTTATGTCGTCGAAGTTGAACATAATGGTGAACGTTACAAAGGTATGGCTAGCGTTGGAAAGAATGTCACTTTTGAAGGTGATGAACTTCGTTTTGAAGCAAACATTTTTGATTTTTCAAAAGATATTTATGGTGATACGATTAAAATATACTGGCTTGATAAAATTCGGGATATGGTGAAGTTTGATGGAATTGAAAGTTTACTCAATCAGTTAAAATCAGATGAAGCAATTGCACGTGCCTGGAAAGCATAAAAGAAGTATCTGGATATAAAAAGGTCTAGTCAAGCGCTTATATTTTTAGTATAATAGAGGAAGTTATTAAGAAATAAGAAGAGAAGCGCATGATTACATTATTTTTATCACCGAGTTGTACGTCTTGCCGTAAGGCGCGTGCTTGGTTGCTAAACCATGAAGTTCCTTTCGTGGAACATAATATCATGACCAGTCCTCTATCAGCTCAGGAGTTACAACACATCCTATCACTGACAGAAAATGGAACGGACGATATTATCTCAACTCGATCAAAAATTTTTCAAAAGCTAGACTTGGATGTTGAGAGTTTATCTATATCAGAATTAATTAGATTGATTGAGGAAAACCCTTCTTTGTTGCGTCGTCCAATTATTTTGGACGCCAAACGGATGCAGATTGGTTTTAACGAAGATGAAATTCGAGCATTTTTACCTCGCAGTTATCGTCAGCAGGAACTTAGAGAAGCTACTTTACGAGCAGAAATTGAATAAGATATGAATAAGAACTATAGTTACCCACTAGATCTATCGTGGAGCACTGAAGAGCTTGCTTCAGTGCTTTATTTTTTGAATGATGTTGAAAAGGCCTATGAGTCAAAAGTCTCTGCTCAGCAGTTACTGGCCTCTTATGCTGTTTTTAAGGAGGTTGTTCCTAGCAATGCTGAAGAGAAAAGAATCGGTCGTGAGTTTGAAGCAGTTAGTGGCTATTCTCTTTATCGTGCAGTTCAAGCAGCTAAAAATACAGAGAAAGGAATGATTTCTCTTGGAAAATAAATTTGCTTTTGCAAAAGATTTGGTTTATAAAGCTGGTGCCTATATACTGGAACATATGGAAGAAGGCTTGGAAGTAGAAGAAAAGACTTGTGCAACTGACTTAGTAACCCAGATGGATAAAAATGTTCAAGCTTTATTGGTATCTGAAATCTTGAAGCATTACCCGAATGATGCTATTTTCGCTGAAGAAGGTCAACTCAAGGAAGATATAGAAGTTGGCTCAGTCTGGGTGATTGATCCGATTGATGGCACGGCGAATTTCGTAGCGCAGGGATATGACTTTGCAGTGATGGTTGCATACTATGAGAACGGTATCGGTCAATTTGGAATTATCTATGACGTTATGAGAGATGAAATGTATCACGGCGGTGGACAGTTTGATGTCAAATGTAATGATAAAGTCTTGAAACCATTTCGCAATCACTCTTTGAAACGTTTTTTGATCGCTTCAAATGCTGGAATGTTAGAAAGAAATGACTGGGGAGTAGCAGACCTTACGAAGGACTGTCTTGGAGCGCGTGCCTATGGAAGTGCGGCTATTAGCTTCAGTCGTATTCTACAGGGGCGTTTGCTAACCTATATCACCTATCTTTATCCTTGGGACTATGCTGCAGCGTCAATTTTAGGGGAAAAACTAGGCTATCAAGTAATGACTCTTGATGGAGCTAAACCCGATTATAAGACGAGACAAGGGATTATGATGCTTCCTAAAGAAAAAATATCTGAACTACAAGAATATATTTATCGCAGAGGAGAGAATTAAATGCGGTTTCCGACAGGTTTTGAAGAAAAATACCAGCGACTTTTAGGAAAAGAAGCCGCTTCTTTTTTCTCAACTTTTGATCAAGAGCCTATTTCCGCTTTTCGGACCAATCCTTTGAAAGAAGGGCGAGTTACATTTTCTAATCCTATTCCTGGAACCAAGTGGGGGTATTATGGTAAGGTATCAGGAAAATCACCTGAACACGTAACAGGCCTGATTTATTCACAAGAGCCTGCGTCTCAAATGGTTGCTCAAGTTGCTCATCCTCATGAGGGCATGAGGGTTCTAGATCTAGCTGCAGCACCAGGTGGAAAATCCACTCATTTGCTATCCTATCTAAATAATACAGGTCTATTGGTTTCCAATGAAATCAACAGCAAACGCTCTAAGATTTTAGTAGAAAATATCGAACGATTTGGTGCGAGAAATGTCCTTGTCACCAACGAATCAGCGGAGCGCTTGGCAAAAGTATTTCCTTCCTATTTTGACTTAATTGTTTTAGACGCACCATGTTCTGGTGAGGGAATGTTTCGCAAGCAACCTGATGCCATGGACTATTGGTCACTTGACTATCCAGCTCAATGCGCTGCTCTACAAAGAGAAATCTTAGAAGATGCAGTTAAGATGTTGGCGAATTGCGGGGAGCTTGTCTATTCAACTTGTACCTGGGCTCCAGAAGAAAATGAAGAAATTGTGGCTTGGCTACTAGACGAATTCCCTTTGGAATTGGTTGACCTTCCAAAGATTAATGGAATGACTCCTGGGATAGACTATCCAGAAACAGCTCGTATGTATCCCCATCGTTTCAAAGGAGAAGGGCAATTTGTCGCTAAGTTTCGATTTGTTGGCGAACACAAATTACCAAAGTTGAAGCCTGCTCGATCAAATTTAACTGCTGACCAGAGAAGTCTTTGGCAGATTTTCCAAAAAGAGCATTTGAAAGTAGAGCTAAAAGGTGATTTACAAACTTTTGGTGATCAACTTTATCTATTACCACTTGGTCTTCCTGATTTATCCAAAGTAAAAATAGCTCGTAACGGCCTTCATTTAGGTACCTTTAAGAAGAAGCGCTTTGAGCCAAGCTTTGCTTTAGGATTAGCCTTGCAACCTAGTGAAGTTAAGAATAAACTAGAATTAAGTCAACAAGACTTTGAAGTCTATGTAGGAGGAGAAACTCTTCAAATTAAGGAATCTCTTCCTAATGGTTGGTATCAATTGATTATTCATGGAAATGGATTAGGTTTTGCAAAATTAGCTAATCAAACATTAAAAAACTATTTTCCTAAAGGGCTTCGCTTTAGGTAAAAATCTTTTCAAAAATCTATATATATGATATAGTTGGAAATGAGGAGCAAATGCGAAATTGCAGGCTTTTCTGTCCAAACTAAAAGGAGATATAATTTGAGAACGAGTAAGAAAATAGCTTTAGGGCTGATAACCATTTTTAGTAGTTTTACTTTATCAGCCTGTGCTTCTTGGATTGATCGTGGAGAATCCATGACAGCCGTAGGTTCAACTGCATTACAGCCCCTGGTTGAGGCTGCAGCTGATGAATTTAGCTCCAACAATCTCGGAAAGACAGTCAATGTACAGGGCGGTGGTTCTGGTACTGGCTTGTCCCAGGTTCAATCTGGGGCGGTTGAAATCGGAAATTCTGACGTTTTTGCTGAAGAAAAAGAGGGAATTGATGCTTCAGCTCTTGTTGATCATAAGGTTGCTGTCGCTGGACTAGCCGTAATTGTCAACAAAGAAGTTAGCGTTGATAACCTTACGACAGAGCAACTGAAAAAAATCTTTTCTGGCGAATATACTAATTGGAAACAGGTAGGTGGTAAGGACTTAGAAATCTCCATTATCAACCGAGCAGCCAGCTCAGGCTCACGTGCAACCTTTGATAGTGTGATTATGGATGGTACTTCAGCCGTCCAAAGTCAAGAGCAAGATTCAAATGGGATGGTTAAGTCTATTGTTTCCCAAACACCAGGGGCAATTTCTTATCTAGCTTTTGCTTATTTAGATCATTCAGTAAAAACGATTAGTTTGAATGGAAATAAACCGACTACAAAAAATGTAGCTACCAATGCTTGGCCTCTTTGGTCTTATGAGCATATGTATACACTTGGTAAGCCGAAAGGTCTAGCAAAAGAATTCCTGGATTATATGCTGTCTGATGAAGTTCAAGAAGGCGTTGTTAAGGGAATGGGCTATATTTCCATCAATGATATGAAGGTTAGCAAAGATGCTGACGGAAATGTCACAAAGATAGAAGGAGATAAGAAATGAAACGTGAAGAACTAGCTAAGAAATTGCTATCATCTTCTAAGAATTCTCGTTTGGAGAAGTTTGGTAAGTATCTGACTTTTGCTTGTCTGTCTTTGATTGTCATTATCGTTGCCATGATCTTGATCTTCGTTGCTCAAAAAGGTCTTTCTACTTTCTTTGTTAACGGAGTTAATGTTTTTGAGTTCCTCTTTGGCTCAACCTGGAATCCTTCTGGTAAAGAATTTGGTGCTTTGCCAATGATTTTGGGATCTTTCATCGTGACCATCCTGTCCGCTGTGATTGCAACGCCTTTTGCAATTGGAGCGGCAGTGTTTATGACTGAGGTATCTCCAAAAGGAGCTCGTATCCTGCAACCGGCGATTGAACTGTTAGTTGGTATTCCATCTGTTGTGTATGGATTTATTGGTTTGCAAGTAGTTGTACCCTTTGTTCGTTCTATTTTTGGTGGAACTGGTTTTGGTATCTTGTCAGGTATCTTCGTTTTATTCGTTATGATTCTGCCGACCGTTACCTTTATGACAACAGATAGCTTACGTGCTGTACCTCGTCACTATCGTGAAGCAAGTTTGGCCATGGGTGCTACCCGCTGGCAGACCATTTGGCGAGTAACCTTGAAAGCAGCACGTCCAGGTATTTTTACAGCTGTAGTCTTTGGAATGGCGCGTGCATTTGGTGAAGCACTTGCTATTCAAATGGTTGTAGGAAACTCTGCTGTAGTTCCAACTTCTTTAACAACACCAGCAGCAACTCTGACATCTGTCTTGACCATGGGAATCGGAAATACCGTAATGGGTACAGTTGATAATAATGTTCTTTGGTCATTGGCTTTAGTTCTCTTGATTATGAGCTTGGCTTTCAACAGTGTGATTAAATTGATTACGAAAGAAAGGGGTAAGAAAAACTATGCACGCTAAGAAATTAGATAAATTAGCAACAAGTATTCTCTATACCATAGCAGGCATCATTGTGACCATTCTTGCCTCCTTGATTCTTTATATCTTGGTAAGAGGATTGCCACATATCTCATGGTCTTTCTTGACTGGCAAATCATCTTCTTACCAAGCTGGTGGCGGTATCGGGATTCAATTATATAATTCTTTCTTTCTGCTGGTGATTACTCTGATTATCTCTGTTCCTCTTTCTATGGGGGCCGGTGTCTATCTTTCTGAGTATGCTAAAAAAGGTCCTGTGACCAATTTCATCAGAACCTGTATTGAGATTCTGTCTTCTTTGCCATCAGTCGTTGTCGGACTTTTTGGTTATTTAATCTTCGTTGTACAGTTTGAATATGGATTTTCAATCATTTCTGGTGCCCTGGCTTTGACCGTGTTCAACTTACCACAGATGACGCGTAATGTTGAAGATAGCTTGCGCCATGTTCACCATACACAGAGGGAAGCAGGACTAGCTTTAGGGATTTCTCGCTGGGAGACAGTGATTCACGTAGTTATTCCAGAAGCTCTCCCAGGGATTGTGACAGGGATTGTCCTGGCTTCAGGACGTATCTTTGGTGAAGCTGCAGCCTTGATCTATACCGCTGGTCAATCCGCTCCAGCTTTGGATTGGTCCAACTGGAACATCTTTAGTATCACTAGTCCAATCTCTATTTTCCGTCAGGCAGAGACTCTTGCGGTTCATATTTGGAAAGTCAATAGTGAGGGGACCATTCCGGATGCAACAGCTGTATCTGCTGGGTCAGCAGCCGTTCTTTTGATTTTCATATTGATTTTCAACTTTGGTGCTCGCAAGCTCGGTAGCTATTTACATAAGAAACTAACCTCTGCATAAAGGAGAAGAAATGACAGAATATAATTGGAATGAAAAACATATCATTACTTTTCCTCAAGAAAAAGTGGCCTTAGAGACCAAGGATTTACACGTTTACTATGGTAAAAAAGAATCCATCAAGGGCATTGATATGCAGTTTGAAAAAAATAAGATTACCGCTTTAATCGGTCCATCAGGTTCCGGGAAATCAACCTATCTACGAAGCCTTAATCGAATGAATGATACCATCGATATCGCAAGCGTAACAGGAGAAATTCTCTATGAGGGGATTGATGTCAACCGTCCTGAAATTAATGTTTATGAAATGCGGAAACACATTGGCATGGTCTTTCAAAGACCCAATCCTTTTGCTAAGTCCATTTATCGTAACATCACCTTTGCTCACGAGCGGGCAGGGGTTAAGGACAAGAAAGTCTTAGACGAAATTGTAGAAACTTCACTCAAGCAGGCTGCCCTTTGGGATCAGGTCAAGGACGATTTACACAAGTCGGCTCTGACACTCTCAGGTGGTCAACAACAGCGCTTGTGTATTGCTCGAGCTATCTCTGTCAAGCCTGATATCTTACTGATGGATGAGCCTGCTTCAGCCTTGGATCCTATCGCGACCATGCAGCTGGAAGAAACTATGTTTGAACTCAAAAATAACTATACCATCATCATTGTGACCCACAATATGCAACAGGCAGCACGCGCAAGTGACTATACAGGATTTTTCTATTTGGGAGATCTGATTGAATACGACAAGACGACAAATATCTTCCAGAATGCTAAATTGCAATCAACAAATGATTATGTGTCTGGTCATTTCGGATAAGTGAATTCCATGTTGATAATAACAATGTATAAAAGTTAAGGATAGAAAAAATGACAGAACCTATTTTACAAGTCAAGGACTTGTCGGTTTATTACAATAAAAAGAAGGCTCTGAATAGTGTTACTCTAGATTTTTTGCCAAATGAAATTACAGCTTTGATTGGACCATCCGGTTCTGGGAAATCAACCCTCTTAAAAGCTATTAATCGTATGGGTGATCTTAATCCGGAGGTGACGACTACAGGAACGGTTCTCTATAATGAGCACAACATTTATGGTCCCAGAACTGATACTGTTGAGCTACGAAAAGAAATTGGAATGGTCTTTCAACAACCCAACCCTTTCCCAATGACTATCTATGAGAATGTGGTCTATGGATTGAGAATAAATGGAGTTAAAGATAAGCATATCTTGGATGAAGCTGTTGAGAATTCTTTAAAAGGCGCTTCTATCTGGGATGAAGTGAAGGACCGTCTCCATGATTCGGCTATCGGTCTCTCTGGTGGGCAGCAGCAGCGTGTCTGCGTAGCTCGTGTACTTGCTACAAGCCCTAAAATTATTCTTCTGGATGAGCCAACTTCGGCCTTAGACCCTATTTCAGCAGGGAAAATTGAAGAAACCCTCTACGGTTTGAAAGATCAGTATACCATGCTCTTGGTTACAAGATCTATGCAACAGGCTTCACGGATTTCAGATAAAACAGCCTTTTTCCTAGGTGGAGATTTGATAGAGTTTAATTCGACCAAGCAAATGTTCCTAGAACCTGCTCATAAAGAGACAGAAGATTATATTACTGGTAAATTTGGATAAGAAGAAAGGATAAAGACAGGTATGCTTCGTGTACAATTTGAAGATGATTTAGAGAAATTGCATAATCAATTTTATGCGATGGGAAATGAAGTACTTTCGCAAATCAATCGGACGGTCCGTGCTTTTGTAACACATGATCGAGATATGGCTAAGGAAGTTATCGAGGAAGACGCTGAAGTCAATGAGTACGAAGTGAAATTGGAAAAGAAATCCTTAGAGATCATCGCTTTGCAGCAACCAGTTTCACAGGACTTACGGACAGTTATTACTGTACTAAAAGCAAGCTCAGACTTGGAAAGAATGGGTGATCATGCTGTATCTATTGCGCAGGCAACCATTCGCATGAAAGGTGAAATTCGCATTCAGTCTGTCGAGGAAGAAATCAAGAAGATGGGTCGTGATGTGAAAAACTTTGTTGAATCAGCCTTGGATCTTTACCTTAATGGAAGTGTAGATCAAGCTTATGAAGTGGCTGCTTTAGATGAAAAGATTAATCATTATTTCGAAAATATTCAGGAGTTAGCTACAGAAGAAATTCGCAAGAATCCTGAATCCATCGTAACTGGTCGTGATTATTTCCAAGTAATCAATTATTTGGAACGTATTGGCGACTACGCAAAGAACATTTGCGAATGGGTTGTCTACTTTGAAACAGGTAAAATTGTTGAAATGTAATGTTATAAAAGATGCGATTCATGTCGCATCTTTTTTTATATATGAAGCTATGTAAGAGGTCTGTTTTTCATTGGATCTTAAGCTTGACTATGATACACTAGTAGAATATACACGAAAGGCAATATTTTCATAGCAAATAATTTAGGAGACAAGAATGAAGAAAAAAATTTTAGCCATTATCAGTATCTTGCTTATTTCGCTTTCAGCTGGCTTTGTTTATATGACTCAATTTCACAGTTCAACAGGTTTAGATCAGAAGGAAGAAAAAATCATCAAACATGGTTTTCGTTTGTTGGAAGAACAGATTGGAACATATATCAAAGAAAACTACTCAGGAATCTCTAAAATAGAATTCTCGCCTATTTTCATCCAAGGTGGTAAGGACAACCCTCCATTCACAGCGGACGTTCTGCCAGTAATTTATGATGAAGAAGGAAATAGAGCTGTTTTAGGAGGACAGTTTGGGAAAACCGGATATCCGGCTTATGGATTAAGTAGTGATCTTAGGCTAGATTTTGACAATAATGATAATGAAATTATTGAATTAGGAAATTCTGCAAAAGGATTAGGGGTTGAAATAGATGTAAGTAACGCTAAAACCTTACCATATGAAGCTAAGATAAAAACAGCTATTAAACCGATTGATAAAAATATTGCAGCTCTGATTGATACTAAAAAATTAAAAAATGTAAGAAAAAACAAAGAAGGAAGTCCTAAAGCTGAGTTAATCTATAATTTAGAAATCAAAAGAGGAGAATATTGGAAATATCATTAGACTTTAAAAAATGATGCTGCCATTCTTAATGATACTAACCAGAGGAAAATAGCTATGAAGAAAAAAATTTTAACGATACTTGCTTTTATTTTAGTCTTGGTATCAGGAGGCATCTTTGTATACAACAAGATGACAAAACCTAACTTTGGGCCTAAAACAACCAAGCTCTATCAGCATGGATTTCAACTTCTTGAAGAACAAATTGGAACCTATATCAAAGAACACTATAAAAGTATTGAGAAGATTGAATTTTCTCCAATTTATGTTACGGGAGATGACGGATCTTCTATGCTGAATGCTTATGTACGTCCGATTATTTATGATAAATATGGGAATAAAGCAACTCTAGGTACACAAATAAAAAATTATGCTCCAAATAGTTTTGGTATTGTTACTGACTTAATCGTTGATTTTGACGGGAGTGGTGACGAAGTTATTGAGTTAATGGATTCGGAAGACAGACAAGTAGATGTTTCAAAAGCAAAACATTTGCCAGACGAAGCAAAGCTCACGAAGGCTAGAAGTACAGATGAAAATATTTCTTTGTTGGTTCAAGACGGTCAGTTAAAAGATGTTGTGAAGGATGAAAAAGGAAGCCCAGAAGCTGAAATAGTATATAATGTAGAGTTACGGAAAGGTGACACAGAATGAAGAAAAAAATTTTAACGATACTTGCTTTTATTTTAGTCTTGATATCAGGAGGCATCTTTGTATACAACAAGATGACAAAACCTAACTTTGGGCCTAAAACAACCAAGCTCTATCAGCATGGATTTCAACTTCTTGAAGAACAAATTGGAACCTATATCAAAGAACACTATAAAGGTATTGAGAAGATTGAATTTTCTCCAATATATGTTACAGGGGATGATGGTTCTTCCATGTTGAATGCGGAAATTGTTCCAATTATTTACGATTCTCACGGAAATAAAGCAAAATTTGGAGGATCATATAAAAATTTTCAACATCCCGCTTATGGTATTATAGGGTCATTGCGTTTAGATTTTGACTATTCTTCGGAAGAATCTATTGAATTAAAAACAGACTCAGGAGAATTTGTAAGTGTTTCTTTTGGAAAACCTCTTCCCCGTCAAGCCCTTCGGACATTTATAGATTCAATTGATGAAATTTTTCAAACTTTGATTGAAGAAGAAAAAATAAAAAATGTTAAAAAATCTGGTGTAGGAAGTCCAAACGCAGCAATTATTTACAATACAGAATTAAAGAAAGGAAGTCGATTAGATGACCTTGAGTGATAAAGAAGTTCAAAACTTACAAAGTTTGACGAAAAGTCATGTAAGATTACCCGAGGGAAAAGTATTCAAACTTAATGATTTAGAAAATGCTGTAAAATTATTCTTCGCATAATTATGACACGATATATGTAACCAATTTATTGTTTTTTGTGTTTATTAATAAAATGGAGGAGACTGATGAAGAAAAAAATTTTTGCCGTTAGCGCAATTCTTATAGTTTTAATTTCAGGAGGAGTATATTGTATGACAAAATGGATTGAACACCAAGATTCACCATATAATGTTAGTGATGTTTTAGACGACAAAGGAGTGAAACTTTACAAACGAGGATTTCATTTGTTGGAAGAACAACTTGCAACTTACATCAAAGAACACTATTCAGGAGTTAGTAAAATTGAGTTTTCGCCAATTTTTGTTCAAGGTGGGGATGGACAGACTATGTTCGATGCTAATATCGTTCCCGTAATTTATGACAATCATGGGAATAAGGCTTATTTAGGGCGGAAGGTTGGTAAGCATGGATATGCAAGCTACGGTCTTTTGGGAGATCTACGGTTAGATTTTAATGGATTTGATGAGGAAGTGATTGAAATTGATGTAGATGGTAAATTTCTTGACATAACGAATTACAAAAGCTTGCCTCCAAAAGCTAAATTGACAATCAACCCCTCAATGGATGAAAATATTGTAGCGCTTGTCAATGCTGGTCACCTAAGAGATGTGGTAAAAAGTGAAAAAGGCAGTCTAAAAGCAGAAGTTGCCTATAATACAGAAATTAGGAAAGGAGACCACTTTGAATGGCGTTGACAGATGAAAAAATGCAAGAGCTACAAGTAAATGTCCTTGATATAATAAAAGAAAGCGATGCTGGAAAAGACTATACAATCCCCAGAACTAATCATAAGTATAGGTTAATCAACGAAGTCAACGAAACAACCCAAGCCATTGCTGTTGCGCCTCTTGATATGGAAGGTAATCCAGATTACAGTCAAACTACTATTGTTGTTGCCGGAACTCAAGCTCTCAATGGAGACATTAATAATCATGTTATAGAGTCTGGATTTTATGCAGCAACAGCAAGAGTTCAATTAACAGAACAGACAAAAGCAATACTGAAATCAAAATGGAAAGTTAATAAAATGGTATTTATGTTATAATACAGGTATATAGTTGCTGTTACACAGTTTTCACGAAATATAAAAGGAGGAGACTGATGAAGAAAAAAATTTTTGCAATCAGTGCAGTTCTTATAGTTTTAATTTTTGGAGGAATCTATATGTACAATAAACTAACAAAACCAAACTTTAGTCCCAAAACAACCAAGCTTTATCAGCATGGATTTCAACTTCTTGAAGAGCAAATTGGAACTTATATCAAAGAGAAATATTCAGGTATTGAAAAAATTGAATTTTCTCCAATTTATGTGACTGGAGATGATGATTCTTCTATGTTGAATGCTTATGTACGTCCGACAATTTATGATAAATATGGGAATAAAGCTACTTTGGGTACGCAAATAAAAAAATATGTCCCAAATAGTTTTGGGATTGAAGCAGATCTTGTCCTTGATTTTGACTGGAGTGGTAATGAAGTAATTGAGTTGCTAGATTCAGATGATAATAGTATTGATGTCTCAAATGCTAAAGAACTCCCTGAAGAAGCTAAATTAACAGATGCAAAAAGTATAGATATAAATATTCAAATGTTAGTAGAAGATGGTCAGTTAAAAGATGTTGTTAAGGATGAAAAAGGAAGCCCAGAAGCTGAAATCATTTATAATGTTAAGCTAAGCAAAGGAGAAGAATGATATGACATTATCTGATCAGGAAATCCGAAGATTACAGTTAGGTCTTAAGGGAAACGTAAAAAAGAATGAAGGAGAAATTATAAATGTTGGAACGAAAGCTTCTCCAGAATTTTACCAAATTGTTTATCGACAAGATAGTACAACTCAAGCAATGGCAGTTGTACCTGTCGATAATGAAAAAGGGGAGAATCCTAATTATCAAGAAACAGCTATTGTAGTCGCAGGTACTCAAGTTCCAGGTGAAAATTTTAAAGATTTTGGGAATCAACCATATTTTTGGAAAAAGAATCGGAATATTGTTGATTCATCTGAAAGAGCATTCTTTGCTAGTGGAGGATTTGGCATATTTCCAGGAATGCTGACTCCTCAATCAGATGATATTGATATGTTTTATCAAATTACTGAAGAAAAGATAAAATCTCATAATGGTATCATTTCTAATATGTCTGGGCACAGTCAAGCAGGACCCGGTGTAGCTTATACAGCTTCAAAGTACGGTCTCAAACAAAACCGTCCAATCAAAGTGACAAATTTTATGGATTTTGCTGCTAAGAAAGCTGTTGACACAGGTGGTATTTCAAAAGAACAAGTAGCCTATCTCAACAAAAACGCCACTATCTATAGAGATAGTCGAGGCGATGTCGTTTTCTTAGATGGAAATAATGGTGATGTTCCCTATGGAAAAACAATGAGATTTGAAGTGGTTGAAGGAGAAGACGGACATTCACCAAGAACTCCTAAAATGAAGGGTAATAAACTAGATGTTGAATGGTATTATAAAAGAAATCGATTCGCCACTGGCATGACCGAAAAGCAAGTCAGAAAGGTTATTAAAGCAAAATTAAAAGCTATCAAAAGTGGTAAAAGCAAAGAATTTCTAACTAGTTTAAACCTTAATTTTTACTTGATGCTTTACAAAAAAGTGTATGGTGACTTTGCGCCTGAGCCTTCTAAGCAGGATTTAATTGCCATAAATAGAGGATACATTGATGAATTGCATGCTTCATTAAGAACCAGCTCTGGCGACAAAACAATTAGTTTAAGAGAGGAACTCGTTCGCACAAGTGCGAAAACCGCTCAGCTTCAGGCGGAGGTCTATGAGCAAGAGGTTAAAGATAAGTTAGCAAGTGCAAAATCAAAAGTTGAAGCACACATCTCAGAACTGACTAATGCAGCCTATACTCTAGCCCATAATCTTTCAGCTGATGAGGTAGAGGGGTTGTTATCTGAGTTGAGCATGTCAACTGCTTGGAATGACGGAACAGAAGCGTCTACCCTTGCCTCAGCAAGTGCATATACGACTAAAATGACAGAAATTGCTGGTAATTTAAACAAGGCTGCTGATAATATCGTTGCGATTGATCAAAAAGGTGCCCAGATTTTTACAAATAAATAGGAGGAAACGCATGATTGAACCAAATACAGAAGATCGAGCTGAAGCAGAACGTATAAAAAAAGAATATTTAAAGATTCAGGAACGTATTGCCATTCGTGGCTTGATTTCAGCTAAAAGAGCTGTCCTTCTTGAAGAAAGTCAAGCTTTGCAAACTTGGTTAGATAGTTAAGCTGAGGCCATGAAAACTTTTGCATCCACTCAAGTACCAGCTGACTTATCCGGGGCCTTCACAGGTGGAGCAGCAGATTCAATCAAGGAGGTACTAGGTGCTGTTCCTAAGCCTAGTTTGACCAGCCCTATCTTATAGGAGGCTCTATGGATATTCAGAAAAAAATTGATCGTCTTGATGACGAGCACATAGCTTTTCGAAAGAAAGTTAGTGAGTATGAATGGGATTACCAAGATATGAGAAGAGAGGCTAGAAATGTCTCTGAAAGAATGAGTGAATCTATTCTGTCTTTCTGTCGTAACAATCCCGACTCTATCCCGACTTATGAATTGCATCAGCTAGAGGATAATAGGGATGAATTTGAAAGACAAATTCGACGATTTGAGGATCGTCTGCAAGAGACCTACCAGGAAGAAAACCGCATCTACAACCAAAGCATGGCAGAACTCGAAAAAGAAAAAAGAAAAACCTAATGTTTTGATTTTTTTGTGAATTACAAAGACAGGTCATCCTTGTCTTTTTCTTTGCTTTAAAATGTGGTAAAATGGTTTCAAAAAGTATTTAATGAACAGGATTTCCTGTATCTTAGATGAGGAGAAAAACATGCAAGCAGTTGCACACTTTATTGACGCTTTTGTTCCTGAACACTACGATCTATTTCTAGATCTCAATCGTACAGATAAGACCTTTTCAGGCAAGGTGACCATTATTGGGGAAGCTAAGTCAAGTAAGATTTCCCTGCACCAAAAGGACCTAGTAATTGAAACCGTCGAAGTAGCTGGTCAAACACGTCCTTTTACAGTTGACAATGCGAACGAAGCTCTTTACATCGAGTTAGATGCCACAGGTCAAGTTGAAGTAACAGTGACTTATTCTGGTAAGATCACGGATAATATGACTGGTATTTACCCATCTTACTACACAGTGGATGGTGTAAAAAAAGAAATCATTTCTACTCAATTTGAGAGTCACTTTGCTCGTGAAGCTTTTCCGAGCGTGGATGAGCCAGAAGCTAAGGCAACCTTTGACTTGGCTTTGAAGTTTGACCAGTCAGAAGGCGAGCTAGCTCTATCTAATATGCCAGAAATTGACATTGAAAATCGTAAAGCAACTGGTATTTGGAAGTTTGAAAGAACTCCACGTATGTCATCTTATCTACTAGCTTTCGCTGCAGGTGATATGCAAGGAGTAACTTCTAAGACTAAAAATGGAACTTTAGTCGGTGTCTATGCAACAAAGGCACATCCAGCTAGTAATTTAGAGTTTGCTTTGGACATTGCTGTTCGTTCCATTGAGTTTTATGAGGATTATTATGGCGTTAAATATCCTATCCCACAGTCTCTTCATGTAGCTTTGCCTGACTTCTCATCTGGTGCTATGGAAAACTGGGGTCTGGTTACTTATCGCGAGATTTACCTCTTGGTTGATGAAAACTCTACGGTCTCCAGTCGCCAAGATGTAGCTCTTGTTGTTGCTCATGAGTTGGCCCACCAATGGTTCGGAAACCTTGTCACTATGAAGTGGTGGGATGACCTTTGGCTTAATGAAAGCTTTGCTAATATGATGGAATATGTCTGCGTCAATGCTATTGAGCCGACTTGGAATATCTTTGAGAATTTCCAAACAACCGGAGTTCCACTTGCTTTAAAACGAGATGCAACAGACGGGGTTCAGTCTGTCCATGTAGAGGTGAATCATCCAGACGAAATTAACACCTTATTTGACCCAGCAATCGTATACGCCAAAGGAAGCCGTCTCATGCATATGCTTCGCCGCTGGTTGGGTGATGAGGCCTTTGCCAAAGGTTTGAACGCCTACTTTGCTAAACACCAGTATGGAAATACAATCGGACGTGATCTCTGGAACGCTCTTGGAGATGCTTCTGGTCGCGATGTAGCAGCCTTTATGGACTCTTGGTTGGAGCAACCTGGCTATCCTGTTTTATCTGTTCGTGTAGAAAATGACACCTTGAAGTTGACTCAGAAGCAATTCTTTATTGGTGAACATGAAGACAAGAAGCGGACTTGGGTTCTGCCGTTAAATAGCAATTGGAATGGTTTGCCTGATACACTGGAAACTGAAACACTTGAAATTCCAAACTATTCTGCTTTGGCAGCTCAGAACCAAGGAGCTTTGCGCTTCAATACAGAAAACACAGCCCACTATATCACAGATTATCAAGGTGTCTTGTTAGACCAGATTCTAGGTACGATTACTGAGTTAGACAGCACCAGCAAGCTCCAAGTGGTGCAGGAACGCCGTCTCTTAGCAGAAGCAGGACACATTTCATTTGCTGATTTGATCCCGGTTATTGAAACATTGACGGAAGAAACATCCTATTTGGTAGTATCAGGAATCAAAGCGGTACTCAATGAACTTAAACTATTTGTAGACGAAGGTAGCGAGAGTGAACAACACTATCATAATTTGATTAGAAAACTTAGTCTCTATAACTTCGATCGCCTAGGTTTTGAAGCCAAAGACGGAGAAAGCGATGAGGACGAATTAGTCCGTCAAATCGTTATTGGAAACTTGATTGCTGCCAATGATGAAAAAGCGATTCAAGAAGCTGACCGCATCTTTAAAGCTCATCAAGATGATCTGGAAAAACTTCCTGCAGCTATCCGCTTGCATATCCTGATTAACCAAATCAAACATCATGAGAACAAGGAGCTGACGGAGCAATATCTGAAGAATTATGTATCGACGGTTGATGGAAGTTTCAAGAGACAATTGGCTTCAGCTTTGGCCTACACTAATGATAAAGAAACGCTTGATCAAATTTTAGAAGCATTAAAGAATAAAGACATTGTCAAGCCCCAAGATTTAGCTATGAGCTGGTATCTGCCTTTACTCAATCACGATTTTACTCAAGCTACTGTTTGGGCTTGGGCTCGTGATAATTGGGACTGGATCAAGGCAGCCTTGGGAGGTGATATGAGCTTTGATAAGTTCGTCATCTATCCGGCTAATGCCTTCAAGACAGCAGAAACACTCGCTGAATACAAAGCTTTCTTCGAGCCTCAGTTGTCAGATATGGCTATCAGTCGTAATATCAGCATGGGTATCAAAGAAATTGCAGCTCGTGTTGACTTAATTACACGAGAAAAAGAAGCAGTAGAAAAGGCTTTGAAAGCAAGTAAGTAATAGATAAAAAACAGCGGATCTTGCAATCTGCTGTTTTTTTGGAAGTCAGTATAAAGTGTCCATCCTAAAAATCATGTTATAATAGCAATGTCAAAGAAATTTTACCTAGAATTGTATAGGATGTTAAAGAATTTCGTCTAGCCAATTCGTGAAGAAAAGAATAATATAAAGAGGAAATGCAGATGTTAGGAAAACAATTAAAATTACTTAGAGAACAAAAGGGCTATAGTCAGAATCAAATTTCAGAATATCTGGGAACAACTCGTCAAACTATCTCAAATTGGGAAAATGATAAAACAATTATAGATAGTCATAGTTTGATTCGCTTAGCTGATTTTTATCAGATCTCTTTAGATGAGTTATGTGGACGAACAAAGATTCCTGTTTACAAGAATTCAAAGATCAAGTCTATGATTTTAGATAATGCTTGCACACTTTGGACTTGCTTCGCTTCCACTCATCGCTAAATCAATTGTTTACCTACTAGCTTTTCAATTCTATTGATTCTAGGAGGACAATGATGTCTTATGTTTATTTAACTCTTGCTATTGTATCTGAAATAGCAGCCACAAGTCTGTTAAAACTGTCGCAAGGTTTTTCGAAAATGCTTTTTGGGATTCTTGCTTTAGTTTTGTATGGCTTGTGTTTTTTCTTTTTATCCTTGTCTTTGAAAGGCATGCAACTAAATCTAGTGTATGCTATTTGGTCGGGTGTTGGTTTGGTTGGAACAACAGTACTATCTATTTTGCTTTTTCATGAAAAAGTAACGTTCGCAAGCCTCTTGGGAATTGCTTTGGTTATTGTGGGACTCGTAATATTAAACTTATCCCAAAAGGTTCACTAATGAGGGGGTATGTTATGTGTGACAATTATTTTAAAAATAAAAAGGTCGTTATTATTGGTGCTAGTGGTAATTTGGGACAAGCCTACACACAAGCTTTTTTTCAAGCGGGTGCTCATTTATTTCTTTTAGGTCGCAATATGAATAAATTAGCTGCTTTTTCTGAGGATATTGCTTCCAACATTCCGATTTGCTCGGTAGATATAACAAATGAAACTTCTATTAAAGTTGCAGTGTCTGAAGTTCAAAAGTGGTCGGATAATATAGATATTGTTATTAATGCAACGGGATTTGATGTTCGAAAATCTTTATTATCTCACTCTGAGGAGGAGATCAATCAGACTATGACGATTAACCTAATAGGGGCTATTCTTGTCAGCAAACATTTTTTACCTTTGTTAAAAAATCAAAAAGGAGCAACCATTGTGCATTCAGGAGGTTTTGCAGATGGTAGGCTGGCCTTTCCCTATTATAGTGTAGATGTGGCGAGCCGCGCCGGACTTTTTTCTTTTATCGAATCAATGAATCGAGAATTAAAACAGGAGAAGAAAAAGATGCATCTAACTTATTTTTGCTCCAATGCAGCAGATACACCATCAGAAAAGCCTTATCATCCAGTTTGGAGAGAGATGGGGATCTCTATATCAAGTACAAATCAAGTAATCCAAGCTTTACTTAAAGGTATAAAATCTCGTAAAAGAGTGATTTTGATGGGACAAGGTACAAAGATTTTTACAACATTGAACCTGCTATCCCCAGCAATAGCGGATTATCTTTTACTGAGACGATACGGTCGTATTTTAAAAAAATATTTTGGATAAATTTTCTATTATTTTTCTAAGAATTTTCTCATCATTTAGTATTCTTTAAGAAAAAATTTAGGTCACTTTAAGAAAAAATAATTAAAATGTATGTAACCTAAAGAAAGGATGTGGTGAATTCATGAAGTAAAACTTCTTTACTTTATCACAGAAACTTAAAACAGAAAGAAGAAAAAACTTAGAATGAATAAAGAGAAAATGATTGTTGTAGAAAAAAGCACCAAGTGGTGGCTATCGGTAGTAGCGACAGGTTCTTTAGTAGTCGGCTTGCTTGGTGGC
Organism: Streptococcus sp. 2_1_36FAA; assembly: GCF_000161955.2. Classification (NCBI taxonomy): domain Bacteria; kingdom Bacillati; phylum Bacillota; class Bacilli; order Lactobacillales; family Streptococcaceae; genus Streptococcus; species Streptococcus sp. 2_1_36FAA. The sequence goes on along the minus strand of NZ_KI391974.1, from coordinate 131,908 downwards.
TATACATTCGGTTCTTTGACGCAAAAAGCAACAAATCAGCAGTCAACCGTTCAAGCATCGAAAACGCAGCAAAATAATCAAGACGGCAATAATATGCAAGGTCCCGGTGGACAACCGCCTCAAGGACAGGGTCAAAATAATGGAAATGGTATGCCACCTCAAATGAATGGTCAAGATGGACAAGGTGGTCCTGGTGGTAACGGTGGACCTGGAGGGCCAGGAGGACAGCCACCGCAAGGAAATAATAATCAAGAAGGCGGTAGCAATTCTAAGAAGAAGCCAGCCAATGCAGATGGAAGTACAAAGGATAAGGAAAGCAATTCTAATCAAAATAATGAAGAAAACGCTACAAAATCTTAATCCATTTGTTAAAGTCATGATATAATAATTAAAGAATTATACTAAGATCCAAAAAAATGGGACAAAAATTCTTTATTTTACATAATCTTAGATGAAGCAGATCAGTATCTTATAGCAGGAGGAGAACAAGATGATTAAGATTTTACTAGTAGAAGATGACTTAGGGTTGTCGAACTCTGTATTTGATTTCTTAGATGACTTTGCGGATGTCATGCAGGTTTTTGATGGTGAAGAAGGACTCTATGAAGCCGAAAGCGGTGTTTATGATTTGATTTTACTTGATCTGATGCTCCCTGAAAAAGATGGCTTTCAAGTTTTAAAAGACTTGCGTGAAAAAGGAGTCTCAACTCCTGTTCTCATCATGACTGCTAAAGAAAGTTTAGATGATAAAGGGCATGGTTTTGAATTGGGTGCAGATGACTATCTAACCAAGCCGTTTTATTTAGAAGAATTAAAGATGCGGATCCAAGCCTTACTCAAGCGTTCAGGAAAATTTAATGAAAATACCTTATCATATGGTGATGTAACAGTAAACCTCTCTACCAATACCACATTGGTGAACGGAAAAGAAGTAGAATTACTAGGAAAAGAATTTGATTTATTAGTTTATTTCTTGCAGAACCAAAACGTAATTCTACCTAAAACTCAGATTTTTGATCGACTCTGGGGCTTTGACAGTGATACTACCATTTCTGTCGTTGAAGTCTATGTCTCAAAAATTCGGAAAAAATTGAAAGGAACGACTTTTGCGAACAATATGCAAACCCTTCGCAGTGTCGGTTACATTTTGAAGAATGCTGAATAAACTTAGACGAACTTTTTATGCGGATGATTTTTCATATTTCATTCGCTATTTTGGTGTATTCACACTTATTTTCTCGGCCATGACTCTTTTAATCATTCAGATTATGCGCTCAGGGCTTTATACAACAGTTGACGATAATTTAAAAAGTTTAAGTCAGAATCCCAGATCTGTCCTCCACCTTGCTTTGGCTCGTGCAGCCAATATGCAACCAACGATTGATGAGGGTCAGTCATCTGATGATGTATCTGGACCACAAGACGCACCAGACCCTGGACCAATGGATAATCTGAAGGTGAATTCGAACACTGAAGCAGTCTTGTTTGATGAAGACTTGAAACCATTGACTACTGCAGATCATTTTCTTAGTTTAAAAAAGATTTCAATCAAGAAAAAGGATGTAGGTAAAATTATTCAGACTACTTTGAAAAACAACTATGGTCAAGAAGAACTCTATCGTATGTTGGTTTTTGAAATTAATCCAAGCGAATTCTTATCTGGGAATCTTTTGAACAAAGTAAAATATGCGGCAGTTTTGATCAATGTCAATCAATTGGAGCAAACCAGTCAGAATCATGAACAAATCATTGTCATTGTTATGATTAGTTTCTGGTTAATTTCAATTATTGCCAGTATTTATTTGGCTCGGGTCAGTGTGAAGCCTCTAATAGACAGTATGCAGAAACAAAAATCTTTTGTTGAAAACGCCAGCCATGAGTTGCGTACTCCTTTAGCTGTTTTGCAGAACCGTTTGGAAACTCTTTTCCGAAAACCGGAAGCTACGATTATGGAATCTAGTGAAAATATTGCCTCCAGTCTGGAAGAAGTTCGGAATATGCGGATGCTCACAACTAATCTATTGAATCTTGCAAGAAGAGATGATGGCATTAAAGCTGAAATTGCTGATGTTGAACCAGAATTTTTCACTACAACATTTGCCAACTACGAAATTATTGCTGATGAAAACGAGAAAGTATTTGTCTTCGAAAACCATATTAACCACAATATCAAGACAGACAGAACACTTCTAAAACAGCTGATGACCATTCTCTTTGATAATGCTGTAAAATATACGGAAGAAGATGGGGTTATTAAGTTTATAGTATGGTCAAAAGACCGTTCTCTTTACTTACGAGTGTCTGATAACGGACCTGGAATCAATAATGAAGACAAAAAGAAAATTTTTGATCGTTTTTATAGGGTTGATAAAGCCAGAACAAGGCAAAAGGGTGGTTTTGGTCTAGGTCTATCCCTTGCAAAACAAATTGCCGATGCTCTAAAGGGAACAATTACTGTTAAAGATAATAGACCGAAAGGTACCATTTTTGAGGTCAAAATTTCCATCAAATCAGAAAGTAAGAAACGAGTTGGTCGATTGAGTGATGGAAAAAAAGATTGAAGGTTTTATTCTAAAGAGTAGCTATTGGATAGACATCATTGTCTTTGTTAAAATAGGATTAACAGATATATAGTGATTCTAAAAAGCTTGGTTTTATTAAGCCAAGCTTTGTTGTTATATTTAAAAATCAGCTCAAAGAGCTGATTTTTAATTTTTAATAGACCAAACACTAACAGATTGTTCTTCAACAGGAAACTCTCCCCAGCCTTCTTCATCAATAGTGACAATTGTTTGGCAATTACCAAGGTAGTCGGAACACTCGTGCCCTGAGCAATCTTGGCCAAAATACATTCGTTTTGAAGTAGCAGAAGCATTTGAAATTAAAACAGCAATTGGCTGACCACCATCTTGACCAGCCCTTGTCCATCCGATACAATTTGGGTCATCAAAATAGTCGGTCTCTTCACCATATGCTAGGTTTAGACGAAGGACCAATAGTTTGTCAATCTCTTCTCGGAAATCTTGCTGAGCAAATTCACCATTTATGCCATAGTAGTCTCCGTAGAAAATACATGGGAGGCCAGACTCTCGAAGTAGAATAAGAGCATATGCTGCCGGTTTAAACCATTCTTCAACAGTAGATTCAAGAGCTTGACCACGCTGAGTATCATGATTTTCTACAAATGTCACAGCTGATTCTGGGTGATTTTTTACTAAAGTATGATCAAAAATAGTACGCAAGTCATATTCTTCACCCTTTTGACTTGCTTCAAAAAGATTAGTATGCAATTTAACATCGACAAGATCGAAGCGATAGTCAATATTTTCTAAGTAGTCATTATTAGCAGCTTCATCATTATTCCAAAACTCTCCGAAAACATAGAAATCATCACCATATTCTTGCAAAATATCTCGAATAAAGTTGGCCATAAAGAAGGAATCTATATGCTTAACTGCATCCAAGCGGAAACCCTGTATACCTGTAGTTTCGATAAACCATCTAGCCCAATCGTATAAGTTTTTAATAACATCTGGATGTTTGAAGTCCAGATCGGCGTACATTAGATAGTCATAGTTTCCGTTTTCGCTGTCTACCAGCTCATCGTTTGCCCAACCTTTATTATCACCTTGAATTAAATAAATACCAGAGCGTCGACTTTTTGCATCAAAGTCAGTTCCAGTGAAATGATACCAATGCCATTCAAAATCATTGTATTGCTTATTTCTTCCAGGGAAAGTAAAGTGAGTCCACCCTTTAATCGTAAAGGGTTCAGAAATAGCAGTAGTACGGTCATTTGGATCTACTTCAATAACCGTAAATGTTTCAGTTCCATCGGCAGCAGCTTTATGATTTAAAACGACATCAGCGATTGGTTCAATGCCATTGTCTTTTAATGTTTGGATCGCTTGAAGATATTCGTCTTTGAATCCGTATTTAGTACGAATTGCCCCCTTTTGGTCAAATTCACCTAAATCAAATAAATCGTAAATACCATAGCCGACATCATTTGAGCCAGTTGCTTTAAAAGCCGGAGGCATCCATATTTTTTTAACCCCTTTGGCAGCCAAATTTGGCGCATCCATTGCTAAACGATTCCAATGCTGGCCATCATCTGGAAGATACCATTCAAAATACTGCATTAAAGTTTGGTTTTTCATATCAAATTCCTTATTCAATCAATTCTTCTGACTCATAGAATGTATTCATGTCAGATTTACCGCTATTTTATCAAAAATAGAAGGAGGACGCAAAAGTTTGCGTAAAATTTTACTGTTATTCTAATTCTTGTAAATAATCTTTCAACTCTTTTTGATTGGATAATTCGATAAATTTCTGAGGAAAAGTTTGTCGGATTTTCTTATATCTTGCCAGTGCAGTCTGACGTCGTCCTTTCCAAAGGACCCAGCAGATAAACTCACAGTCAAACTTTTCAGGGCAGCCTGGAGCCATGCTTTCTCTGGTCCGATTGCGGTATTTTAGATAGCGTTTGAAAGCTCGATAAAGGCAGTTCCAGCGAGAGAAGTTCAGAAAGATGATTTGGTCTGCTTCTGCCATCCGACGTTCATAAAAACACCAGGAGTAGTTGCCGTCAATGATCCAGTCGGTATTTTTTGACAAAAAATTATCCATCTGTTCACTCATCCAATCACGGTCGCTATCCTTCCAGCCAGGTTGGAACTGCAATCTATCCATGTGAAGTTTGGGAATGGAATAATGTTCAGATAGTTTTTGAGTTAAAGTAGATTTTCCAGATCCAGAGTAGCCGATGATGGCAATTTTCATAGAAGTACCTCCGATAAAGCAACAAAAAAGCTCCGAAGAGCTCATTTTGTATGCAGTTAGTTGATTAACCAAGTTTTGCTGCAAGACGTGCTTTATCACGACTAGCTTTGTTCTTGTGGATCAAACCTTTAGTTTCTGCTTTATCGATAGCTGAGCTAGCAGCGCGGTAAAGTTCTTCAGTTGGGTTTGCTTCAAAAGCTTTGATTGCAGTACGCATAGCTGATTTTTGAGCTGAGTTTTTTTCGTTGTGTTTAACGTTCAATTCAGCGCGTTTGATAGCTGATTTAATGTTTGCCAAGTTTTTCACCTCCAATGTATACTAACTATCTAATTATATATGAAAAGTTCGCATTTGACAAGCCTTAATTATTCTTTTAAAAAAATATCACTTGATTTCAATCGATTATAGTTATTTCTTTAAGTAAATCTCATCTATTTCATGGTTATGAGCTTTATGAAGGATTAATTCAGCGCGATTGCGAGTTGGCTCAATATAATCTTTTAAGTTAACTAAATTAATAGATTTCCATATGTTGCGAGCCATTTTCATAACATCTTCAACTGGTTCTTGGGTGAAGCGATGGTAGTAGTTCTTTGAATCCTGTCTAGCCAAGTCCAATAATTTACCAAAACGATCAAGATACCATTTCTCGATATTCTCAACCTCAGCGTCTACATAAATAGAAAAATCAAAGAAATCTGTTATATAGAGACGTTCATTTTGAGGATTTTGAAAAACATTAATCCCTTCAACAATGACGAAATCAGCAACTTGGATTGTCTGTGTCTGATTTGGAACAATATCATAGATTTCATGAGAGTAGACAGGAACCTGATAAGTTTGTCCGTTTTTTAGGTGATCTAAGAAATTTAGAAGAAGTTCCATGTTATAACTTTCAGGGAAGCCTTTTCTATTTAAAAGGTCATGTTTCTGTAAGATTGAGTTCGGATATAAAAAACCGTCTGTTGTTACGAGTTCAACTTTTGCATTCTCAAAAGTTCTAGAAAGTAAAATTTGGAGAAGGCGGCTTGTTGTCGACTTTCCAACAGCTACGCTTCCAGAAACACCAATGATAAAAGGTTGTTTTTTTAAGTTTTTTTGCAGAAAAATTCCCTTTGAAAAAGCAAGATCTTCTTTGGCTCTCTTATAAATTTGAATCAGATTAGTTAATGGTAAATAGATATCCATAACATCTTGCAAACTAATTTCATCATTAAAACTTTTTATTGAATTTAATTCTTCTTCAGTTAATGGCGGTGTTGTTTTTCTATGTAATTGTTGCCATCTTTCTCGGCTAATTCTATCGAAATGAAGGAATTCGTTTGTCATATTTTTTCTCCTATCAACTTGATTAGTATACCATATTGTTAAAAAAATTGTAGAAAATATTGTAAACGGTTTACATTTTAGGTAAAATTGTGATAAAATTAATTTATGTCAAAGATGTATTTTGCAGAAAATCCGGATGCTAAGCACGATATCCATAAATTACAACTGAATTTATTAGGTCAACCAATGACCTTCCTTACGGATGCTGGCGTCTTTAGCAAGAAGATGATCGATTATGGTAGTCAGGTCCTCCTGTCTACCATAGATTTTTCTATAGGGGATACTATTTTGGATCTGGGCTGTGGTTATGGTCCATTAGGTTTAACATTAGTAAAGTCGCAAGCTGTGAAAGCTACCTTAGTGGATATTAATCTGCGTGCTTTGGATTTAGCCCGAAAAAACGCCGAACTTAATGGGGTTTCAGCGGAAATCTTTCAATCTAATATCTATGATCAAGTAACTGGAGTTTTTGACCATATAATTAGTAATCCTCCTATTAGAGCTGGGAAGCAAGTAGTTCATCAAGTTATTGCAGGTAGCCTTGAGCATTTGACGCTAGGTGGTGACCTAACTATCGTCATACAGAAGAAGCAGGGGGCGCCAAGCGCTAAAGCCAAAATGGAAGAAGTTTTTGGAAATTGTGAAGTTGTCAAAAAAGATAAAGGCTACTATATTTTAAGGAGTGAGAAACTAGAATGAGAGCTGTCGACATTATTCAAAAAAAACGTGATGGTTTTGAATTAACAAAAGAAGAAATTCAATGGTTGATTGATGGTTATGTTGCTGGTACAGTGCCCGATTATCAAATGTCTGCTTTTGCAATGGCTATTTACTTTAAGGGAATGACAACCAGAGAAATTTCAGACTTGACTATGACAATGGTAGGAACAGGTCAACAAATTGACTTATCAGAAATCTCTGGTATTAAAGTGGATAAGCATTCTACTGGTGGTGTTGGTGATAAGGTCACTTTGATTCTTGTTCCTTTGGTTGCTAGCTTTGGTGTACCAGTTGCAAAGATGAGTGGTCGAGGTCTAGGTCATACGGGTGGAACGATTGACAAACTAGAATCTGTAAAAGGATTCCAAGTTGAGCGCAGTCAAGAAGAATTTATCAAACAAGTTCAAGATATCGGGCTTTCTGTAATTGGTCAGTCAGATCAACTCGTGAAAGCTGATAAGTTGCTTTATGCTCTTCGTGATGTGACTGCAACAGTTGACACAATTCCTCTAATTGCGAGCTCTGTTATGAGTAAGAAGATTGCTGCTGGAGCTGATAGTATTTTGCTTGATGTGACAGTTGGTGAAGGCGCCTTTATGAAGAATATCGAAGATGCGCGTCGCCTTGCTCAGACCATGGTTGAGTTAGGTAAAGCTGTAGGCAGACGAACAGTAGCTGTTATTACAGATATGAGCCAACCAGTGGGAACAAGCATTGGTAATCGTTTGGAGATTCTTGAGGCTTTAGAGATCCTTCAAGGAAAAGGCAGAGAAGATGTAACCCATTTTATCTGTGAGTTGGCTCAGATTATGCTTAGCTTAGCAAATGTAGAGAAAACTGTAGAGGAAGTTCGCGAGCACATAATGAATGGCTCTGCTCTCAGAAAGTTTGAAGCTATGATTCAAGCACAGGGCGGTGACTTGGAAGACCTTTATAGGCCATCTTCAGCTCAGTATATAGTAGACGTCACTGCAGATAAGTCTGGTTTCATTTCTGAACTACCAGCTATGGAATTCGGTTTATTTGCTATGCGTTTAGGTGCTGGTCGAGCAGTTAAATCTGACAACTTAGATTATGAAACTGGAATTGTTTTTGAGAAAAAAGTTGGCGAAGCTGTTCAATCAGGTGAAGTAGTTGCTAAAATCTATGCTAACCAAAAAATCTCTGAGGAAATGATTACAGAATTCAAAAAAAATGTTAGAATAGATGTCGAACGGAAAAAAGTAAGCGAAATCATTGAGGTCATTTCTTGAGTTTAAAGGAGAAAAAAATGAAATTGAACAAATACATTGACCATACTCTTTTAAAGCCGGAAGCAACAAAAGAGCAAATTGAAAAAATAATTGAAGAAGCCAAAGAATATGATTTTGCAAGCGTCTGCGTTAATCCAACTTGGGTAAAGCTTGCAGCTGAAGAATTAAGAGGATCTGATGTAAAAGTTTGTACAGTTATAGGTTTCCCTTTGGGGGCAACCACTCCTGAAGTAAAGGCATTTGAAACAAAAAATGCGATTGAAAATGGGGCTGATGAAATCGATATGGTAATCAATATTGGCGCTCTCAAGTCTGGTAACTTGGATTTGCTTGAAAAAGATATTCAAGCAGTAGTAGAAGCAAGTGGTGAGAAACTTGTGAAGGTCATTATTGAAACTTGCCTTTTGACTGATCAAGAAAAAGTTCTGGCCTGTCAAATTTCCCAAAAAGCTGGAGCCGACTTTGTAAAAACATCGACTGGCTTTTCAACTGGTGGTGCTACTGTAGAAGATGTAGCTTTGATGAGACAAACAGTTGGTCCTGATATGGGAGTTAAAGCATCTGGAGGCGCTCGTTCTTATGATGATGCTCAAGCTTTCATTAAAGCTGGAGCTACTCGGATTGGTGCTTCATCAGGTGTTGCTATCATGAAAGGGGAAACAGCTAGTGGCAACTACTGATTTAATCGATTTGGCCGTAGAGACAAGCAAAAATGCGTATGTTCCATATTCTCACTTTCCAATTGGTGCTGTACTAGTTGCTAAAGATGGCCGTGTCTTCACTGGAGTTAATGTTGAGAATGCTAGTTTTGGTTTGACAAACTGTGGTGAACGAACAGCAATATTTAAAGCAGTTTCTGAAGGAGCACTTGAGTTTGAAGAGCTGATTGTCTATGGGCAGACAGAAAAGCCAATTTCTCCATGTGGAGCATGCCGTCAAGTGATGGCAGAATTTTTTAATAAAGATCTAAAAGTGACATTAGTCGCTAAAGATAAATCGACGGTCGTGATGACGGTCGGGGAATTACTTCCATATTCTTTTACCGACTTAAAATAGTTGGTAGTCTGGGTCATCAGACCACACAATTTTGCAACATTGTTGCATATCTTATTTAGGAGGTTCAGAAATGAACAAGAAAAAATGGCTAGGCCTTGGTCTAGTAGCTGTCGCAGCAGTAGGACTTGCTGCATGTGGTAACCGTGCGTCTCGCTCAAATAGCAATTCAGATGCTAAAACAGATCTGAAAGCTGCTATCGTAACCGATACTGGTGGTGTTGATGACAAGTCATTCAACCAATCAGCATGGGAAGGTTTGCAAGAATGGGGTAAAGAAAACGGTCTTTCAAAAGATCATGGTTTCACTTACTTCCAATCAACAAACGAATCAGAGTATGCTAATAACCTTGAGCAAGCTGCATCAAGTGGTTATAAAGCAATTTTTGGTATTGGATTTGCTCTTCGTAACGCTGTAGAAGCTGCTGCCAAAGACCACTCAGACATCAACTATGTCATCATTGATGATGAAATCAAAGGTCAAGACAATGTCGCTTCTGCTTTGTTTGCAGATAACGAAGCAGCTTATCTTGCAGGTGTAGCTGCAGCGAAAACAACTAAAACAAAAGTTGTTGGATTTGTAGGTGGTATTAAAGGTGCCGTATTGACTCGTTTTGAAAAAGGTTTCGAAGCTGGTGTTAAATCAGTAGACCCATCTATCAAGATTGATGTTCAATATGCAGAATCATTTGGTGATGCTGCTAAAGGTAAAACAATCGCCGCTGCACAATATACAGCAGGTGCTGATATCATTTATCAAGTAGCTGGTGGTACAGGTGCTGGTGTCTTCAACGAAGCGAAATCAATCAATGAAACAAGAAACGAAAGCGAAAAAGTTTGGGTTATTGGTGTGGACCGTGACCAAGAAGCCGAAGGAAAATTTAAATCTAAAGATGGTAAAGAATCTAACTTCGTTCTTGCTTCTACCTTGAAAAAAGTTGGTGGAACAGTTAAAGACATCGCAACCAAAGCATCTAAAAACCAATTCCCTGGTGGTAAAACAACAGTTTATGGTTTGAAAGATGGTGGTGTTGATTTGACAACTAAAGCTTTGTCAGATGATGCTAAAAAAGCAGTAGAAGATGCTAAAGCTAAAATTCTTGACGGAAGCATCAAAGTTCCTGCAGAATAAAATTCAAACATTGACTCTCAGGAAGCGATCTTAGAGAGATCGCTTCTTTGAGATTGAGACAAAAGGTTTTGTCTCAATAGAGCTTACTAACTCTTAGTAGGTTCTATTGAAATAAAAGTTTTGAAAGGATGGGATCACAATGACACATGAAAATGTCATCGAAATGCGGGAGATTACCAAAATCTTTGGACAATTTGTTGCAAATGACAAAATTAACCTTCATCTTCGTCGTGGTGAAATTCATGCTCTTTTAGGAGAAAACGGAGCAGGTAAATCTACTTTGATGAATATGTTGGCAGGATTGCTTGAGCCTACTAGTGGTGAAATTGCAGTAAATGGGCAAGTTGTTAAACTAGACTCACCATCAAAAGCTGCCTCTTTAGGTATTGGAATGGTGCACCAACACTTTATGCTGGTCGAAGCATTTACAGTTGCCGAGAATATTATTTTAGGAAGTGAAATTACTAAGAATGGTGTTCTAGACATCAAAAAAGCAATCCAAGAGATAAAAGAATTATCTGAAAAATATGGTCTTGCCGTAGATCCTTCTGCAAAAGTCGAAGACATTTCAGTCGGCGCTCAACAACGGGTTGAAATCCTAAAAACTTTATATCGTGGTGCTGACATCCTTATTTTTGACGAACCAACTGCTGTATTAACACCTGCTGAAATTGACGAATTGATGATTATTATGAAGAACCTTGTCAAAGAGGGTAAATCGATCATTTTGATTACGCACAAGTTGGATGAAATTCGTGCGGTTTCTGATCGTGTTACAGTTATTCGTCGTGGTAAGAGTATTGAAACGGTTGAGATTGCTGGTGCTACAAACCAAGATCTAGCTGAAATGATGGTAGGACGTTCTGTTTCATTTACAACAGAAAAAAATCCTCCTCAACCAAAAGAAGTCATTCTTTCAATCAAGGATTTAGTTGTTAATGAAAACCGTGGTATTCCAGCTGTCAAGAATTTATCACTTGATGTTCGTGCAGGTGAAATTGTTGGTATTGCCGGAATTGACGGAAATGGACAAAGTGAATTAATTCAAGCGATTACTGGTTTGCGTAAAGTTAAATCAGGAACCATTAATATCAAAGGTAAGGATGTAGTTGGCTTGCCTCCTCGTAAGATTACGGAAATGAAGGTCAGTCACGTTCCTGAAGACCGTCATCGTGATGGTTTGGTCCTTGATATGACCATTTCTGAAAATATTGCTTTACAAACTTACTATAAAGAACCACTTAGCAAGAATGGTATTTTGAATTATACTAATATTCATAATTATGCTCGTAAACTGATGGAAGAGTTCGATGTTCGTGCAGCAAATGATTATGTTCCTGCATCAGCTCTATCTGGAGGTAATCAGCAAAAGGCAATTATTGCTCGTGAAGTAGACCGTGATCCAGACCTTCTAATTGTTAGCCAGCCTACACGTGGATTAGACGTTGGTGCGATTGAGTATATCCATAAACGTTTAATTGGTGAGCGTGATAAAGGAAAAGCAGTTCTTGTTGTCAGCTTTGAATTGGATGAAATTCTCAATTTATCTGATAGAATTGCTGTTATTCATGACGGTAAAATTCAAGGTATCGTAACGCCAGCTGAAACCAATAAACAAGAACTTGGTATTTTGATGGCCGGAGGAGAATTAAAGAAGGGAGATTCTAATGTCTAAGAAAACACAGCAGATTGCCGTTCCTTTGATTTCTGTCGTTCTTGGGATTTTACTCGGTGCGATTATCATGTGGATTTTTGGCTACGATGCTATTTGGGGGTATGAAGAACTTTTCAAAACAGCCTTTGGTACTCTAAGAAGTTTGGGAGAAATCTCTCGTGCAATGGGACCGTTGATCTTAATCGCCCTTGGTTTTGCAGTGGCTAGTCGAGCTGGCTTCTTCAACGTTGGTTTGCCTGGGCAAGCTTTGGCAGGATGGATTACTGCCGGTTGGTTTGCTCTATCATTTCCAAATTTACCGCGTCCACTTATGCTCATCATGACTGTATTCCTTGGTATTGTAGCGGGTGGTATCATTGGTGCGATTCCTGGTATTTTACGTGCTTACCTTGGAACATCAGAGGTCATCGTAACGATCATGATGAACTATATCGTTCTATATGTTGGTAATGCCTTTATCCATAGTTTCCCGAAATCTGTCATGCAGAGTGTGGATTCTAGTATCACTGTAGGTCCTAATGCCACCTACCAAACAGAATGGTTGCGTGCCTTGACCAATAATTCGCGGATGAACATCGGAATCTTCTTTGCAATTATTGCAGTTGTTCTGGTATGGTTCCTTCTTAAGAAAACTACTCTTGGCTTTGAGATTCGTTCAGTTGGTATCAATCCGCATGCAAGTGAGTATGCCGGTATGTCAGCAAAACGTACAATTATCCTTTCAATGATTATTTCTGGTGCCCTTGCTGGTGTCGGAGGTGTAGTAGAAGGACTTGGTACATTCCAAAACGTTTATGTTCAAGGTAGCTCATTAAGCGTTGGCTTCAATGGTATGGCAGTTAGTCTTCTTGCAAGTAATTCTCCTGTAGGAATTCCTTTTGCAGCCTTCCTGTTTGCAGTACTTCAGGTTGGAGCTCCAGGTATGAATGTTGCAACTATTCCTTCTGAATTGGTCAGCATCGTAACAGCATCTATCATCTTCTTTGTAAGTGTTCATTACATTATTGAACGTTTTATCAAACCACGCAAACAAGAAAAGGGAGGTAAATAAGATGAATTTTGTCTCAATGCTAAATTTATTAGTGTCATCAATGCTTATTTATGCAGCTCCTTTGGTCTTCACTAGTATTGGTGGTGCCTTCTCTGAACATTCAGGTGTTGTTAACGTGGGACTTGAAGGTATCATGGTAATGGGTGCTTTCTCAGGTGTTGTTTTCAACCTTACGTTTGAAAGTACTTTCGGTAGTTTAACACCTTGGTTGGCCCTTTTGGTCGGTGGAATAGTCGGACTTATTTTCTCACTTATCCATGCAGTTGCTACTATCAACTTCCGTGCAGACCACGTTGTCAGCGGAACGGTCTTAAATTTGATGGCACCTGCCTTGGCAATTTTCTTAGTAAAGGCTCTTTACGGGAAAGGTCAAACTGATAACATTCGAGTTTCTTTTGGTAAATTTAATTTCCCAATTCTGTCTGATATTCCTGTTATTGGTGATATCTTCTTCAAGCACACTAGTCTGATGGGTTACTTGGCTGTAGGTTTTGCCTTTGTCGCTTGGTTCATCATGTTTAAGACGAAATTTGGTCTTCGTCTTCGCTCTGTTGGTGAACATCCACAAGCTGCTGATACACTAGGAATTAATGTTTACCAGATGCGCTATTGGGGAGTAATGATTTCTGGATTCCTCGGTGGTGTAGGTGGAGCAATCTACGCACAATCGATCTCAGTTAACTTTGCTGCAACAACAATTATTGGACCAGGTTTCATTGCTTTGGCGGCTATGATCTTTGGTAAATGGGATCCAATTGGAGCAATGCTTTCAAGTCTCTTCTTTGGGTTATCTCAAAGTTTGGCAGTTATCGGAAGTCAATTGCCATTCCTATCTCATGTTCCAGCGGTTTACTTGCAGATTGCGCCTTACGTTTTGACAATTCTTGTCCTAGCAGTCTTCTTCGGAAAAGCTGTTGCTCCTAAGGCAGACGGTATTAACTATATCAAATCAAAATAAAGCGAAGCAGGAAATTTCCTGTTTCTTTTTTTGTTTTTATGGAGAGTAAAATTGTATTATGTGGTATAATGTCCATAACAATTTAGGAGTGTAAGATGAATATACAAGTAAGAGTTCAATTGTCTGACAAAGAAAAGAATGATGCGTTTTCGATAGTAAAAGAATGTAACCAAGTAGATCATACATATAGAATTCCATATTTAGATAGCAATTATAATGACAATCCCAAAATGCCTGCTTTTATCTTAGCGTTTGTAGACGAGGCTTTGGTTGGCTTTTTATCAATATATGCTGATGAACCACATGAAGCAGAAGTGTCTATTTACGTTGCTCCTGCTTATCGCTGTCAAGGCATAGCTAAGGCTCTAGTAAATGAATTTAAGAAGACCGCTAAGCGTTATCAGCTTATTAAAGTCCATTATGTTTCAGAAACTAATTTTTTAGATCAACATCCAGATTTTTGGAATAAATATTCTACTAACTTAGAAGAGAATGAGATTTGGCTGGAACAAGTCTCTTGTCAATTCCATTTGGAGGCTATTCCAGATATAGAAGTCGCTTTAGCAGACCTAAGTTTAATTAGTGACATTGCTAGCTTCCAATCGCAAGAGTTTGGTAGCACATTGACTTGTGCTGAAAAGTATGCCAGAGAGGCTGTACTTGATGAAACTTGTCGTTTATATGTTTTACGCAAGGATGGACGAGTTCGTGCATCTTGTTCGGTAGATATCAGCTTAGGAACCAATTACTTATTTGGTTTGGCTGTGGAAAAAGGGTATCAAGGCCAAGGATTAGGGTCCTATCTGGTTAAATATATTCTAAACGATTTACATAAAATCAATGGCCGACTTTGTCAAATAGTTGTTGAAGTTCAAAACTCTGGAGCTTTGAGATTATATCAAAGGTTGGGCTTTGAGAAAAAGTCAGAAATAGTTTACTTGGAAAGAAAAGAAAATTTATAAAAAGGCCATGGTTAGTTTAACTTTACCCTTTCTTGGAGAGTAATTTATGAAAATAAAGAGAAGAGAACCCTTATTGGTCCAATCCGGTCTCGTTTTAGGTTTGTTAGCCATTGGAAACTTGGTAGGAAGTTGGAGCCAAATCTTACGTTATTTTTTTGCAGGACTAGCAGTTTTCTTTTTAATTCATTTGATATTTGGTATGGTCTCATATAAAAAACTGGTTAGAAAACAGTTAAGAGATCCTCTCATTGCATCTGTCTTCCCGACTTTCTTCATGCAAGGGATGTTGCTTTCAAGCTATCTGGCAAGCTGGACATTTTGGGGATCTTGGACTATGTTCTTGGCTCGCATTCTGTGGTGGATTAGTTTTATCGGCCTAGTCTTTTTGATGATTTATTATTTCTTTTCGTTTCTTATTCCTTTCAAGTGGGAAAATGTTTATCCTTCTTGGACTGTTCTCTTTGTAGGAATTGGCGTAGCTCCTTTGACAATTTTTGTTTCTGGTCAATTCTTCCTTGGGCAGATAATCTTTTGGTATTGTCTTCTTGCTACCATTCTAGTTTTGCCAATTGTTTTTTATAAGACTTTTAAGATTGGACTAACAGAAGCGATTCTGCCGAATATGACGACGTTTTGCGCTCCGCTTTCATTGGTAACAGCGGCTTATGTAGTTAGTTTCCCAAATCCAAACAATCTTTTGCTCTTATTCCTTATCGTTTTTGGGCAGATACTTTATTTCTTTATCCTATATCAACTTCCAAGTCTTTTGAGAAGACCTTTTTCTGCAGGATTTTCCGCCTTTACTTTTCCTTTAGTGATTTCAGCAACTGCCCTAAAAGCTTTCTTACTGCATTATAATATAGGAATTACTGGACAAATTATTTATGTATGTGAAGTGCTAATCGCTTTAGTTGTTGTTCTAAGAGTAACTTTCCTGTATTTAAAAGACATATTTGCATTATCAGAATAGTGTAAAAGAGGATCTCTAGTTTAGAGACTCTCCATTTCTTTATGAAAGAACGAATTTATGGTATAATATCAATACTTTATATGAGGAAGATAAAATGAATATTCAACAATTACGATACGTGGTTGCTATTGCAAATAGTGGAACTTTTCGAGAAGCGGCAGAAAAAATGTATGTCAGCCAACCGAGTCTTTCCATTTCTGTTCGAGATTTGGAAAAAGAACTTGGTTTTAAAATTTTTCGTAGAACTAGTAGTGGTACCTTTTTAACTCGTCGAGGAATGGAGTTCTATGAGCGGGCTCAGGAATTGGTAAAGGGCTTTGATATTTTCCAAAATCAGTATGCTAATCCTGAGGAAGAAAAGGATGAGTTTTCTATTGCTAGTCAGCACTATGATTTCTTACCCCCTCTTATCACAGAGTTTTCAAAGTTATATCCAGCATATAAGAATTTTCGGATATTTGAATCGACTACTGTCCAGATTCTAGACGAAGTAGCTCAAGGTCATAGTGAGATTGGAATCATCTATCTTAACAATCAGAACACTAAGGGAATTATGCAAAAGATAGACAAGCTTGGTTTAGAGGTTATTGAACTCATTCCTTTCCAGACGCATATCTATCTACGGGAGGATCATCCGCTGACCAATAAAAAAGAATTGATTATGGATGATTTGACTGACCTACCTACTGTTCGATTTACTCAAGAAAAAGATGAGTATCTCTATTATTCTGAAAACTTGGTGGATACCAGCGCTAGTTCCCAGATGTTTAATGTGACCGACCGTGCTACATTGAATGGTATTTTAGAAAGAACAGATGCCTATGCGACTGGATCAGGTTTCTTGGATAGTAATAGTGTGAATGGCATTACAGTGATTCCAGTCAAGGATGCTTTAGATAATAAAATGGTTTATGTCAAACGGTCTGAGGTTGAACTATCTCAAGTTGGAGAGGCATTTGTAGCTGTTATGAAAGAATATTTTGAGAAGAAGAGAAAAGTATGAGAAGAAAAATAACCATTCCCCTTACGATTGGCTTGCTGATTATTTTAGATCAGTTGGTTAAGTGGGCTGTTGTCAGCAATATCAAATTAGGTGAGGTCAAAGGATTTATTCCTTCAATCATGAGCCTAACATATCTCCAAAACACAGGAGCTGCTTTTTCTATTTTAGAGAATCAGCAGTGGCTTTTTACAATTATCACACTCCTTGTGATTGGTGGAGCGATCTGGTATTTGATAAAAAATATAAAAGGTTCATTTTGGCTTATCAGTGGGTTGACCTTGATTATTGCAGGTGGTTTAGGTAATTTTATTGATCGCTTGCGCCAAGGTTTTGTTGTCGATATGTTCCAAGTTGATTTTATCAATTTTGCAGTCTTTAATGTTGCGGATACCTATCTAACTTTTGGAGTTTTAATCATGCTCCTAGTCATCATAAAGGAAGAAACTAATGGAAGTGAAAGTTGAGCAGGCTGGGGCGCGTTTAGATAAAGCCGTTGCTGATTTAACTGATTTGTCAAGAAGCCTAGCTAACGAGCAAATTAAGACAGGCAAGATTTTAGTGAATGGCTTGGTAAAAAAAGCTAAGTACACTGTTAAAGAGGGCGATGTCATTTCTTACGAACTACCAGAGGTTGAGGAAGTTGAGTATGTTCCTGAGGATATTCCATTAGAAATCGTCTATCAAGATGAGGACGTGGCAGTTGTCAATAAACCTCAGGGAATGGTAGTTCATCCTTCTGCAGGTCATACAAGCGGTACGCTAGTCAACGCTCTTATGTATCACATCAAAGACCTGTCTGGCATCAATGGTGTTCTCCGGCCCGGGATTGTCCATCGGATCGACAAGGACACTTCAGGGCTTCTCATGATTGCAAAAAATGACCAAGCCCATGTGGCTCTGGCTGATGAGCTCAAGGATAAGAAATCCCTACGCAAGTATTGGGCTATTGTTCATGGAAATCTACCTAATGACCGTGGAGTGATTGAAGCACCGATTGGCCGCAGCGAAAAAGACCGCAAGAAGCAGGCTGTGACGGCCAAAGGCAAGTCAGCTCTGACGCGTTTCCAAGTCTTGGAACGTTTTGGTGACTATAGCTTGGTTGAGCTTCAGTTGGAAACAGGACGAACTCATCAAATCCGCGTTCACATGGCCTACATCGGACACCCTGTAGCTGGAGATGAGGTCTATGGACCTCGTAAGACTTTAAAAGGACATGGCCAATTTTTGCACGCGCGAACGCTGGGCTTTACCCATCCTCGAACTGGTGAAGTGTTGGAATTTACAGCTGAAGTGCCAGCAATTTTCCAAGAAACCTTGAAAAAGCTACGTCAAGAATAATCAGATTCATTCATTATTAAAATACAAAACAGTCCCTAGGAGCTTTTGAAGCTGCTTGAGGCTGTTTTTTTATATTAAAGAGGAGAAATTAATCATGTGCCAAGTTAAATTTCCCTATCACCCGAATATCTATCAATTAGAGTTTAGCCCAATCAAGCCTAATCAAGATAGTTTAGTTATGACATATCGGAACTGTGCTTTATCCCCAAATTTCATAACCAAAAAAATTAAAGTAATGCTACAAGTTCCTAATATACCTGCTACAAGATACATCATAGGATTTATCAATAATCTATAAAACTGCAAAAATTTGACACAGTTTTCACATAGTTGTATAATCGTACCATAGCTCTGACAGAAGTTTCATAATGAAATTTTTTGCCATAACTAACTTGTAAACCCTTTGCTGTTCAGCTATGAACGTGTCGCGGTATCATGGATACCAAGGAGGAATCATATGTCAAAAGTTGCTATTGTTACAGGTGCAGGTCAAGGGATTGGTTTTGCGATTGCAAAGCGCTTGGTTCAAGATGGATTTAAAGTCGGACTATTGGACTATAATGCGGAAACTGTTGAAAAGGCTGTTGCAGAGTTATCTGCTACTAAGACCTTTGCTGTAGTTGCAGATGTGTCTAAACAAGCAGAGGTAGCTGCCGCCTTCCAAAAAGTCGTTGATCATTTTGGGGATTTAAATGTTGTTGTCAATAATGCTGGTGTAGCACCAACAACACCACTTGATACCATCACAGAAGAACAATTTACACGTACTTTTGCCATTAACGTAGGTGGCGTCATTTGGGGATCTCAAGCTGCTCAAGCACAATTTAAGGCTCTTGGCCATGGAGGCAAGATTATCAACGCTACATCTCAGGCAGGTGTTGTGGGAAATCCAAATTTGACAGTCTACGGTGGTACGAAATTTGCGGTTCGTGGAATCACTCAAACATTAGCGCGTGATTTAGCCGACTCTGGAATTACAGTTAATGCTTATGCGCCAGGTATCGTGAAGACACCAATGATGTTTGATATCGCTCATGAAGTTGGTAAAAATGCTGGCAAAGATGATGAGTGGGGCATGCAAACATTCGCTAAAGATATCACACTGAAACGTCTCTCTGAACCAGAAGATGTTGCAGCAGCTGTTAGCTTCCTAGCAGGTCCTGATTCAAACTACATTACTGGTCAAACTATTATCGTTGATGGTGGTATGCAATTCCATTAAGAAATGTTCAAAAGATTTGTTCAAAACTGTGATCGATTGGTCGCAGTTTTTTACGTCATTTATAGAAAAGATTTTAGTTAGTTGAAGCTATTTTATCAAAGATAGCTTTAAAATCGACGAACATTTATTTAAGGCTCGCTGTATACCGTTCAAGTAAAATAACTTCCTTCAACCCCTCGACCGCTTCAATCACGGTCGTTTTTATTTTCCGTAAATCATGGTATAATAAGACAATCTAGCAGTGAAGGAAAAGGAAATGAAAGCAAAGCGAATCGTATTTAAAGTGGGAACTTCGTCATTGACAAATGCAGATGGCAGTCTGTCACGCGCCAAGGTAAAGGAAATTACTCGGCAGTTGGCACTCCTCCATGAGGCGGGGCATGAGTTAATCTTGGTCTCATCAGGAGCTGTTGCGGCAGGTTTTTCTTCTCTGGGCTTTAAAAAGCGACCGACCAAGGTGGCTGACAAACAGGCTTCAGCTGCTGTTGGACAGGGTTTGCTTTTGGAGGAATATACAACCAATCTTCTTTTGAAGCAAATCATTTCTGCTCAGATTCTTTTGACGCAGGATGATTTTGCAGATAAGAGGCGTTACAAGAATGCTCATCAGGCCTTGTCTGTATTGCTGAATCGCGGTGCTATTCCTATCATCAATGAAAATGACACGGTGGCTATCGAGGAGCTCAAGGTCGGGGATAATGATACACTGAGTGCTCAGGTGGCAGCTATGGTTCAGGCGGACCTCCTAGTGCTCTTGACAGATGTCGATGGACTCTACACGGCCAATCCCTCTATCGATCCAGATGCTCGTCGACTGGAAAAGATTGAGAAGATTAGCTCTGAGCTGATTGATATGGCGGGCGGTGCAGGAACGAGCAACGGGACTGGTGGTATGCTGACAAAGATAAAAGCAGCAACTCTTGCGACCATGTCTGGCGTTCCAGTCTATATCTGCTCTTCACTCAAGACTGATGCTCTGCTGGAAGCTGCGGAGAAGACCAAGGATGGCAGTCTCTTTTTGGCCCAGGAAAAAGGTCTAAAAACGCAGAAGCAATGGCTTGCTTTCTATGCTAAAAGTCAAGGGGAAATCTATGTAGACCAAGGAGCAGCCGACGCTCTCAGAAACAATGGTAAAAGTTTGTTGGTGTCTGGTCTTGTATCTGTATCGGGTAGCTTTGCCTATCAAGATACAGTAACGGTTTACGAAGAAGGTAGCGGAACTATTCTTGGTAAAGGGCGCGTGCGTTTTGGCAAGTCTGCTCTTAAAGATATGCTCAAGTCAAATAAACCTAAAGGTGTTGTCATTCATCGGGATGACTGGATTTCTCTGACACCGGAGTTAAATGATTTATTTGCAGAATTTTAGAAGACGAGGAAAGGAGAAGCTATGACCTCAACACAAGCGATTTTTGAAAAGGTTCAGAAAGTCAAGAAGACGATCAATACGGCCACAACGGCTGAGAAAAACAATGCTTTGGAAGAAATGGCAAAGCAGCTCTGGCTTTCTCGTGCAGACGTTTTGGCGGCCAATGAATTGGATATGACTGTAGCAAAAGGTAAGATTTCAGATGTGATGCTGGACCGTCTCTATCTGGATGAGAATCGGATTGCTGCCATGGCAGAGGGCATTCGCCAGTTGATTGGCTTGGAGGATCCTGTAGGGGAAGTCTTGGAAAGGACTGAGCTTGATAACGGTCTTGTCATCAGTAAAAAGCGGGTGGCTATGGGCATAATTGGTATTATCTACGAGAGCCGGCCTAATGTCACCTCTGACGCTGCGGCTCTTGCCCTAAAGAGTGGTAGCGCAGTCGTTCTCAGAAGTGGCAAGGATGCCTATCAGACAGCGCTTGCTATTGTCACAGCTTTGAAAAAAGGTTTGGCTCAGACGGCGATTTCACCAGATTGTATCCAGTTGGTTTCTGATACCAGCCGGGCTTCCGCCCAGGCCATGATGAAGGCCAAGGGATATCTGGATTTGCTCATTCCTCGTGGTGGCGCGGGTTTGATTCAGGCAGTCGTGGAAAATGCGACTGTGCCGGTTATTGAGACGGGTACTGGAATTGTCCATATCTATGTAGATAAGGATGCTGATCAAGCCAAGGCTTTGGCGATTATTGAGAATGCCAAGACCAGTCGCCCCTCTGTCTGCAATGCCATGGAAGTTCTACTAGTTCATCAAGAGATTGCAGCTGCATTTTTACCACGTTTGCAGAAGATGCTGGTGACAGATCGTGAGAAAGCGCAAGAAAACCCTGTTGAATTGCGTTTGGATGAGAAAGCAGCTCAGTATATCTCGGGCTCGCAAGCTAGACCAGAAGATTTTGATACCGAATTTTTGGACTATATCTTAGCGGTCAAGCTGGTTTCCTCGCTAGAAGAAGCGGTGGAGCATATTGAGGTTCACAGCACCCATCACTCGGATGCCATTGTGACAGAGAAGGCTGCAGCGGCAGCTTACTTCACAGAGCAGGTGGATAGCGCAGCGGTTTATGTCAATGCTTCAACTCGTTTTACAGACGGCGGTCAATTTGGACTCGGCTGCGAAATGGGGATTTCTACTCAGAAACTGCATGCCAGAGGTCCTATGGGACTGAAAGAGTTGACCAGCTATAAGTATGTCATTCAAGGGGATGGTCAAGTGAGGAAATAAAGATGAAAATTGGATTTATCGGTTTGGGAAATATGGGTGGCAGTTTAGCTCGCCTAGTTGCCCAAGATGAAAGATATAGAAGCGAATTACTACTAGCTAACCGAAGTAGGAACAAGGCTGAAAAGATTGCTACGGAAGTTGGTGGGCAGCCAGTCAGTAATGAAGAAGTTTTTTCTCAGGCAGAGGTGATTTTCCTTGGCATCAAACCAGCTCAATTTGCTGACTTGCTGGCTGAGTATCAGGAAATTCTAGAAAAACGGGATTCTCTTCTGCTGGTTTCGATGGCTGCTGGTCTGAGCTTGGAGCTATTAGAAAAATTATCACCTCGCCACCATCGTTGGATTCGGATGATGCCTAATACACCAGTAGCCGTAGGTGAGGGTGTTATTAGCTATGTCTTATCCCAGCAGGCGAATCAAGTAGACGAAGACTTGTTGCGTGAGCTTCTGTCTTCAGCTGGTCTTTTGATCAAACTAGAGGAAAAACAATTAGATGCGGCAACAGCTCTTGCCGGCTGTGGACCAGCCTTCGTCTATCTCTTTATAGAGGCTTTAGCGGATGCTGGTGTCAGAGCAGGACTCAGTCGCGATATATCGCTTGAACTGGCCAATCAAACCCTTTTAGGTGCTGCCAAGCTAAGTCAGGTTAGTGGGCAACATCCGGCTCAACTCAAAGACCAGGTCTGCAGTCCGGCAGGTTCGACCATCGTCGGGGTAGCTAGTCTGGAAGAAAATGCCTTTCGAGGAACGGTCATGGATGCTGTTCAAGCTGCCTACAAGAGGACGCAGGAATTAGGAAAAAAATCCTAATCAGTTTGTCAAAAGTTGCAGAATAGAGTATAATAAATCAGTATATTTTTAAAAGGGAGAAAATAATGAACACTTTACCAAATTGTCCAAAATGTAACTCAGAATATGTCTATGAAGATGGTGCACTTTTAATTTGCCCAGAATGTGCTTATGAATGGAACCCAGCTGAAGTCCAAGAGGTAGAAGAAGGAGTAGTAGCTATCGATGCCAATGGCAATAAGTTAGCTGATGGTGACACTGTTACCCTAATCAAGGACTTGAAAGTCAAAGGTGCACCTAAAGATCTCAAACAAGGTACACGCGTGAAAAATATCCGCATTGTAGAAGGTGACCACAATATTGACTGTAAGATTGACGGCTTCGGTGCGATGAAGCTCAAGTCAGAGTTTGTAAAGAAAATCTGAGGTAAGTATGAATCGTAGATTGATTTTTACATATCGTATCATACTCTTTTTTCTAAGCTTTCTTGGAGTATATCTTGAAATTTCCAAATATGGCTGGGGTATGCTCATGTATTATACAGTCTTGTCAAATCTTTTAGTTTTGCTTTTTACTGGTTACCTTATCTATCTCATGACAAGAACAGATGATAAATGGCAATCAGCGGGAGTACTTAGAGTCAAGGGCGGTGTGACCATGTCCATCATGATTACTTGCGTGGTTTACCATCTTTTACTGGCCCCAATTGCGACAGACTTTTATCGTCTAGAGAATTTTCTTTGTCATTATATAGTTCCACTTGCTTTTCTTTTGGATACTTTAGTTTTTGACAAAGCCCGTCAATACCGTTGGTTTGATCCTATTTCTTGGACAAGCGTCCCTTTGATTTACATGATTTTTTCACTGATTAACGGTTTTGTTCTCAAGATTGATATTCCAAGATCCAAGGACAATCCGTTTCCTTACTTTTTTCTAAATGTCTTTAAACACAAATGGCCCTATGTCATCAAGATGTGCTTAATCATCTTTGTAGCCTATCTGGTCTTTGGATTTATCTTTTACGCTGTAAAATCATTCTCTTTTTCAAAGAAGAAAGCTTCTTAAAAAGAGACAAATGATAAATTAAACACAATTTTGTGATTACCTATGCATAAAAATACATTTTTCTCTTGAATTAGTTTTTAATTTGTGATAGAGTATTAACAATTGAATAATCCTTTAATTCTATCCAGAGAGATAGACAAGGAGCAAGTAAAAAGATGGGTGGAGTGTAAGCAAGTGCGTCTTGTTTTAGCTTGCCTGATTAGATTTTTCTGAGGTCTCCTTGTATGAGGAGGCTTTTTCTGTTGTTTGAGGAGGAATGAATGAAAACAAAAGAAGTTGTTGATGACATCACCATGAATCGTGCGATTACGCGGATTACCTATGAAATCATTGAGCGCAGCAAGGACCTAAACCAAGTTGTTTTGGCTGGCATTAAGACCCGTGGGGTTCACTTGGCTTATCGCATTCAGAAGCGACTGACTCAGTGTCTTTGTTAGAATGGCTATTATTGAAGCAGTTCTGAAAGGACGACAATAATCTCGGACAGTGAGCCGGGAGTGGGTGAAGCTATGCGAAGCAATCCTACTCCCCATTATTATATTTCTTATGTGGATGGTCATAGGTGGTCTGCATCTTAGACAGGAGGGAACAATGGTAAAGAGACTTTTAATATTAGAAAATGGCATGATTTTCGAAGGGGAGGCTTTTGGAGCAGATCTTCTCGTAACAGGCGAAATCGTCTTTAACACGGGCATGACAGGCTATCAGGAATCAATTACGGATCAGTCTTATAACGGCCAGATTTTGACCTTTACTTATCCCTTAGTTGGAAATTATGGTGTTAATCGGGACGACTATGAATCTATTCTGCCGACCTGTAAGGGAGTCGTGGTCTATGAGTATGCACGACGTGCCAGCAATTGGCGACAGCAATTATCTTTGGATGAGTTCCTCAAAATCAAGAAGATACCAGGAATCTCAGGGATTGATACAAGAGCACTAACTAGGATTATACGCCAACATGGAACCATGCGGGCAACCATTGCCAACGCGAATGGTAGTATTGAGCGTTTACAAGACCAGCTTCAGTCTATCGTTCTGCCAACTGATAACATTAAGCAGGTTTCTACCAAGCAGTCTTATCCTGCTCCGGGAACTGGTCGAAACGTGGTATTGGTGGACTTTGGTCTCAAGCATTCTATCCTGCGGGAGTTAGCCAAACGCAATTGCAGCGTGACAGTGGTACCTTATGATATAAGCGCTGAGGAAATTCTCCAGCTTAATCCTGACGGGGTTATGTTGTCAAATGGACCGGGAAATCCAGAAGATGTACCTGAGGCTTTGGACATGATTCGCGGTGTTCAAGGCAAGATTCCAATTTTCGGAATTTGTATGGGGCATCAGCTCTTCTCCATGGCTAACGGTGCAAAGACGCATAAGATGAAGTTCGGCCACCGTGGCTTCAACCACGCAGTTCGTGAAATTGCGACAGGCCGAGTTGACTTTACTAGTCAAAATCATGGCTATGCAGTCAGTCGTGAGGGGTTGCCGGAATGCCTGATTGTGACTCATGAAGAAATCAATGATAAGTCTGTCGAAGGTGTGCGCCATCGGGATTATCCTGCTTTTTCTGTGCAGTTCCACCCAGATGCTGCGCCGGGACCGCATGATGCAGATTATCTCTTTGATGAATTTATGGAAATGATGGATGCCCATCAGGCTTACTAGGAAGCAAGATTGAGAGGTGCACTATGCCAAAACGTAAAGATATTCAGAAAATTATGGTCATCGGTTCTGGTCCTATCGTCATCGGCCAGGCTGCGGAGTTTGACTATGCTGGGACTCAAGCTTGCCTGTCCTTGAAAGAAGAGGGTTACAGTGTTGTCTTGGTTAATTCTAACCCAGCAACCATCATGACGGACAAGGAAATTGCGGACAGGGTTTATATCGAGCCTATCACGCTGGAGTTTGTTGCGCGGATATTGCGTAAGGAGCGGCCAGATGCTCTTCTGCCTACTTTGGGCGGCCAGACCGGACTCAATATGGCCATGGAACTATCCAAGTCAGGACTTTTAGAAGAGCTGGGAGTGGAACTCTTGGGAACTAAGTTATCAGCTATTGACCAAGCGGAAGACCGAGACCTCTTCAAGCAGCTGATGGAAGAGCTAGGCCAGCCCATCCCTGAGTCAGAAATTGTCAATACAGTTGATGAAGCGCTGGAATTTGCGGATGGCATCGGCTATCCAGTCATTGTCCGTCCGGCATTTACACTTGGAGGAACTGGCGGCGGTATCTGTAGCAATGAAGAAGAGCTACAGGAAATCGCAGGAAACGGCCTCAAACTCTCTCCAGTGACTCAGTGTCTGATCGAGCGTTCTATAGCGGGCTTTAAGGAAATCGAATACGAAGTCATGCGGGATGGTGCAGACAATGCGCTTGTCGTATGTAATATGGAAAACTTTGATCCAGTCGGCATCCACACAGGTGATTCTATCGTTTTTGCACCTAGTCAGACCATCTCAGACTATGAATACCAGATGTTGCGGGACGCCAGTCTCAAGATTATTCGAGCGCTGAAGATTGAGGGCGGCTGTAATGTACAGCTGGCTCTGGACCCGCATAGTTTCAAATACTATGTTATCGAGGTCAATCCACGGGTTTCCCGCTCATCAGCCCTTGCCTCTAAGGCGACCGGCTATCCGATTGCCAAGCTGGCGGCTAAAATCGCAGTCGGGCTCACATTGGATGAAATCATCAATCCGGTGACAGGCTCTACTTATGCTATGTTTGAGCCAGCTCTGGACTATGTGGTAGCTAAAATTCCACGCTTTCCATTTGATAAATTTGAGCAGGGTGAGCGCCGTCTGGGAACCCAGATGAAGGCGACAGGGGAAGTTATGGCTATTGGCCGTAATATCGAGGAAAGTCTGCTCAAGGCCTGCCGCTCTCTGGAGGTTGGTGTGGACCACAACGAGCTGCCTGCTCTCAGTCAAGTAAGTGACGATGAGCTGATGAGGAAGATTGTCAAGGCGCAAGATGACCGACTTTTCTATATTTCAGAGGCCATTCGCCGTGGTTACAGTCCGGATGAAATTGCTGAGCTGACCAAGATTGATGTCTTTTTCCTGGATAAGCTGCTCCATATTTTCGAAATTGAGCAGGAGCTGGCCAGTCATATAGGAGATAGCTATGTGCTTAAGAAAGCCAAGCAAAGTGGCTTTGCGGATACTAAGATTGCTGCCTTGTGGGACATGACAACCGAGCAGGTGCGTCGCATCCGACAGGAGCAGAAGATTGTGCCGGTTTATAAGATGGTGGATACCTGTGCTGCTGAGTTCGAGTCTGCGACGCCTTATTTCTACTCCACCTATGGCTTTGAAAATGAATCTGTCAAATCCAGCAAGGAATCAGTTCTGGTGCTGGGCTCTGGTCCTATCCGAATTGGGCAGGGGGTCGAGTTTGACTATGCGACGGTTCATTCTGTAAAGGCTATTCAGGCAGCTGGCTATGAAGCGATTATTATGAACAGCAATCCAGAGACTGTTTCGACTGACTTTTCTGTTTCTGACAAGCTCTATTTTGAGCCGCTGACCTTTGAAGATGTCATGAATGTCATTGAGCTGGAACAGCCTAAAGGGGTTATCGTTCAGTTTGGCGGGCAGACAGCCATTAATCTAGCAGAGCCACTTTCTAAGGCTGGTGTGAAGATCTTAGGTACTCAAGTGGCAGACTTGGATCGGGCTGAGGATCGGGATCTCTTTGAGCAAGCGCTGAAGGAGCTTGATATTCCGCAGCCACCAGGTCAGACAGCCACTAATGAAGAGGAGGCAGTAGAGGCTGCTCGTAAGATTGGCTTCCCCGTTCTGGTGCGTCCTTCATATGTCTTGGGTGGCCGTGCCATGGAAATCGTAGAAAACGAAGCTGATTTGCGTTCTTATATGCGGACAGCGGTTAAGGCTAGTCCAGACCATCCGGTATTAGTGGATTCTTACATTGTTGGGGATGAGTGCGAAGTAGATGCCATTTCTGATGGCCGGCTGGTCTTGATTCCAGGGATTATGGAGCATATCGAGCGGGCAGGGGTTCACTCAGGAGATTCCATGGCGGCCTATCCGCCACAAACCCTATCGCAGAAAGTCAAGGATACCATTGCAGACTATACCAAGCGTTTGGCTCTAGGACTGAACTGTGTCGGCATGATGAATATTCAGTTCGTCATCAAGGATGAGCAGGTCTATGTCATTGAGGTCAATCCACGGGCCAGCCGGACTGTTCCTTTCTTGTCCAAGGTGACTGATATTCCGATGGCGCAAGTAGCGACTCGTTTGATCCTTGGAGAAAGTCTGGCAGAGCTGGGCTATGAAGACGGTCTTCATCCAGAAAGTTCCATGGTTCATATCAAGGCGCCAGTCTTCTCCTTTACTAAGCTGGCGAAGGTTGACAGTCTCTTGGGACCTGAAATGAAGTCTACTGGCGAAGTCATGGGCAGTGACCGAACCTTAGAAAAAGCACTCTACAAGGCTTTTGAGGCTTCCTATCTCCATCTGCCAAGCTTTGGTAATGTCGTCTTTACTATTGCAGACGATAGCAAGGAAGAAGCCCTGCAGCTGGCACTGCGTTTTGCCAGTATTGGCTATGGTATCTGGGCAACCAAGGGAACAGCCTCTTATTTTGAAAATCACGGCCTGCACGTCCGTCTGGTAGAAAAAATCGGCAGTGATGATAACAAGGACATCCCAGCCTATATCCGCAAGGGCAAGATTCAGGCTATTATAAACACGGTAGGAACCAAGCGGACTGCAGATAAGCATGGTCAAATTATCCGCAGCTCAGCTATTGAGCACGGAGTGCCCCTCTTCACAGCCTTGGACACGGCTGATGCTATGCTGAAGGTGCTGGAAAGTCGTAGTTTCACTACAGAAGTGATATAGAGCTAGATTTTTGTGTTTCAGATTGCAGTTTGACTGTCTGAAAGTCGGAAAAGTAATCTTATACAGCAAACATTGAAAAATCATCTGTCCAAGCTTATTCTGTCCTTGAATAGCCATAATAAATAACCGTTCAAATATATGAAATTAAAAGCAAAGAAGAAGTGGGAAAGTATCCTGCTTTTTTTTGCTTTATTTTGGTTTCTAGTCACTCTCAGCCATTCTTGAAGAATTTAAACTTAGGTGAGAATGAGCTGAAAAACTGGATGGAATTAATCAATTTACTTCTTTAGATAATTTGGATATGAACAAGAATAAAATCATAACTTAAGCACTTCAGGAACCAAATAAGACTGTGACTTTTATCAATGTCAGCGACAATTATATCCCCAAAGCAGAGCTTGAATCAAATGAAAATAAAATTCCAAAAGCAATCGCGTAGCATTTTCCTGATGTCCAGGGTGGCAACATTGACAATAACAAGGAAGCTAAAGAAAAAAATCTGATGGACTTAAAGAAGAAGCACCTTCTAAAGCCACGCCAAGATATGAAGCGGAAGATGAAAAGTCTTTGCCAATCATTGATGAAAAGGAGTCTCTTAGAGCTAATAAAAAATAGACAGACATAAAAAACAAGAAAAAGAAGGAGTTCTGGGATAAATAATCTATTTTTTGCTTAAAATTTGAATTTAATTCTTGAAATTGTTTGGAAATTGTGATAAAGTATTAACAATTAAATAATCCTTTAATTCTATCCAGAGAGGTAGACAAGGAGCAAGTAGAAATTGGGTTGAGCATATACAGGTGCGTC
The DNA here is from genome assembly GCF_000161955.2 of Streptococcus sp. 2_1_36FAA. Lineage (NCBI taxonomy): Bacteria > Bacillati > Bacillota > Bacilli > Lactobacillales > Streptococcaceae > Streptococcus > Streptococcus sp. 2_1_36FAA. The sequence goes on along the minus strand of NZ_KI391974.1, from coordinate 102,275 downwards.
TTGTTTTGCACACCCAACAAATTATTCTGTAGTCTCCTTGAAAAAGGAGACTTTTTTATTGGTTTAGGGGGTATTCATGAAAACAAAAGAAGTTGTTGATGATATTACTATGAACCGTGCGATCACACGGATTACTTATGAAATCATCGAACGCAATAAAGAATTGAACCAAGTAGTCTTGGCGGGAATTAAAACTCGTGGAGTTCACTTGGCTCATCGTATCCAAAAACGATTAGCACAATTGGAACAAATTGATATTCCAGTAGCCGAAATTGATACAAAACCTTTTAGAGATGACAAAAAGAGTCAGGAAGAAGATACGACTTTGATTCCTGTAGATATTACTGACCGTCAAGTGATTCTGATTGACGATGTTCTCTATACAGGTCGTACCATCCGGGCAGCCATTGACAATCTTGTGAGCCACGGTAGACCTTCACGTGTTAGCCTAGCAGTCTTAGTTGACCGAGGTCATCGGGAATTGCCAATTAGAACTGACTATATTGGGAAAAATATTCCAACTAGCAGAACAGAAGAAATCATTGTAGAAATGGCCGAAACTGATGGTCAAGATCGTATCTTAATAAAGGGAGAATAGTAATCTATATGAATCAAGAAGTAAAGTATGATGTTCACGATATGCCAAAACCAGGTTTACTTTTAGGCTTATCCTTCCAGCATCTATTTGCTATGTTTGGCGCGACTGTTCTAGTCCCAATCTTAGTAGGGATTGATCCAGCAGTTGCCTTATTCTCAAGCGGCCTGGGAACCCTAGCACACCTCACAGTTACCAAGTATAAGATACCAGCCTATATGGGATCCAGCTTTGCTTATATAGCAGCCATGCAATTACTGATGAAAACTGATGGTATCGGAGCGGTAGCACAAGGTGCTATCACAGGTGGTTTGGTCTACTTTATCGTAGCCATGATTGTTAAGTTTGCTGGAAACGCCTGGATTGATAAAATCCTACCTCCTGTAGTTGTAGGACCAATTATCATGGTAATCGGTCTAAGTTTAGCTGGCACAGCTGTTAGCGACGTTATGAATAAAACAGGAGCTAATGGTGAAAAGGTTTATGATTTGACTTATTTCACTATTGGAATGGTGACCTTGTTAGCAGTCATTCTCTTTAACATATATGGTAAAAAGATTATCGGTATCATTCCTGTCTTACTAGGTTTGATAGTTGGATACTTCTTTAGTTTAATTCTTGGTGCTATAACTGGACAAGAGATTGTCTCATTTGCAAAGGTTGGTGAAGCATCATGGTTTCATCTTCCACCAATGAGCCTTCCTTTCTTAGATTATGATGTAAAATTTTACCCTAGTGCAATTTTAACCATGGCACCTATCGCCTTTGTAACTATGACAGAACACTTTGGCCACGTCATGGTATTAAATAGCTTGACAGGAAAAGATTTCTTCAAAGATCCGGGCTTAGATAAAACTTTGACTGGTGATGGGCTAGCTCAGATTATTGCGGGGCTTTTCGGAGCACCGCCAGTGACTAGCTATGGAGAGAATATAGGAGTCATGGCGCTCAATAAAATCTACAGCGTCTATGTGATAGCGGGTGCAGCAGTCCTCGCCATCGTCATGAGTTTTGTTGGAAAAGTTTCCGCTTTGCTCCAATCAATCCCGAGTCCAGTTCTAGGTGGAATATCCATTGCTCTCTTCGGTGTAATTGCCTCAAGTGGACTTAAAATTCTCATAGAAGCCCAGACTAATTTTGATAACAAAAAGAATCTACTGATTGCCAGTGTCATATTGGTTTCTGGTATCGGTGGTCTGACCTTGCAACTGTCGGGTCTGCAAATCTCAGGAGTTGCCTTGTCAACTATCTTGGGAATCGTCCTCTATCTTGTCCTGCCAGAACCTAAAAATTAGGTCTGACATCTGATTTTTAAAACTGTTCACCATTTATTTCAATCTTGTCTTACAGAAAAAATTGAAATAGAGCTCTAATCATTATCACAAAGGAGATCTTATCATGTCATCTAACCAAATCGCTCTTAAAAATCTTGTCTCAATGGAAACTTTGTCAAACGAAGAAGTAATGGCCTTAATCAAACGAGGAATTGAATTTAAAAATGGAGCAAAAGCCAACTATGACGAACAGCATATCGTGGCCAATCTTTTCTTCGAACCTTCAACAAGAACCCACAAGGCCTTTGAAGTAGCAGAATTGAAATTGGGTTGCGACCTATTGGATTTCGATGTGAAAACCAGTTCAGTCAACAAAGGTGAAACCTTGTATGATACTATTTTGACTATGTCTGCACTCGGAGTTGACATTTGTGTCATTCGCCACCCAGAAGTAGACTATTATAAAGAGTTGGTTGAGAGCCCTACGATTACTACATCCATCGTCAACGGTGGTGATGGTTCAGGTCAGCACCCAAGTCAAAGTCTCCTAGACTTGATGACAATTTATCAAGAATTTGGACACTTCGAAGGATTGAAAGTTGCAATCGCTGGTGACCTAGATCACTCACGTGTGGCTAAATCCAATATGCAGATTCTTAAACGTTTGGGAGCAGAGCTTTATTTTGCAGGACCAGAAGAATGGAGAAGTGAAGAATTTTCTCACTATGGTGAATTTGTAACAATCGATGAAGTTATTGACAAAGTAGATGTCATGATGTTCTTGCGTGTTCAACACGAGCGCCATGATTATGAGTCCATCTTTTCTAAAGAAAACTACCACAGACTGCACGGTCTAACACAAGAGCGTTATGACCGTATGAAAGACACAGCTATTTTGATGCATCCAGCTCCAGTTAACCGAGATGTAGAAATCGCTGACCATTTAGTTGAAGCACCAAAATCACGCATTGTTGAACAGATGACGAATGGTGTCTTTGTCAGAATGGCAATTATAGAAGCTGTTCTCAAAGGTCGCCAAAAATGATAAGAAATATCCCAAAAATCAGGCATCTAGTCTGATTTTTTGATTATTTTATAAAAAAACTTACATTTGCAAATAGTCATCAAATTGTAATCAAAAAGCTATGAAAACGAAACGAATTTTATCTTTGTTTTTCACATAGACATGATAGAATAAGTCAAGCAATATGGTATGAATAAATATCGATATAAAAATTAGGAGGGTTTGGAGAGAGAAATGGAAAAGAAATTAGGAAAATCTGTTGTTGCAACGGGGATTGCAGCAACTACTTTGATTTCAGGAGTTGTAGGAAATCATGTAAATGCTGATGAGTTAACAAAACCTTCTCATCGATCAGAGCAAAATGATCTTGAAGTGACGGAGATTCAGAAAGATTTAGCGAAAGCACAAGTCGATGCCCAGAAAGAAGTTGTTGAAAAAGCTAAAGATGAACTTGAAAAGGCTCAAGAGACAAGCCAAAACACTCAAGCACAGCTTAATCAAGCAAAAGAAATCAACAAAGAAGCTAGTCCAGAAGCTGTGGCCGAAGCAAAAGCAGAAGTAAATAAAGCTGAAGCAGAAGTGAATGCAAAGCAAGCTTCACTAGACAACTCGCAAAATCAAGAACTTCCTTCAGAACAAGCAGTTCAACAACAGGAAAATGTCGTTGTCGGACAACGAACTTTGGTAGACGTTGCCGAAAGAGAATATAACGAAGCGAAAGCACCTATCGTTAGGGAAGAACAAGAACTAGCTCAGGCAAAAGCAGAAGAAGAACAAGCGAATCAAGAACTCGTAGCTAAACAAGCTAATCTTGTAGCTGTTCAGCAAAATATTGCTAATTCACCAAGTAATACAGCTAATCTTGAAAAAGCTATCCAGACAAACCAAAATGAAATCAACCAGATTCAGACTGCAATTAATCAAAAAGAAGCTGAATTGGCAAATACCCCACAAACTGAAACAACAACACAAGCTGCTAATACCTATCAAGAGCTCCTTCAAAACTTGCAAAGCCAAGGAGCAACTCAAGAAATTAGAGATGCTGCAGCTAACGCACTAGCTTTATACAAACGGTCCCAAGCTGAAGATGGGTTAACAGTTGGCAGCGACTCTACCAGCTCAGCGACTCTTGAAAATAATTTAAAAGCTGTAGAAGTTATTCGAGCAATAAATAACTATCGAGCACAGGCAGGATTACCTCCATTATATGTTGATCCATATGCAAATGTTGCCAGTCAAATTCAATCAGCCTTTTTCGAGCAAAACGGTCGCCACATGTTTAAGTATATAAAAAATGAAAATGTGGCTATCAGCTTTACACCTAAGGCATCAGTTGATTTTTGGCACAGTGAAAAAGCATTATATCAAGAGATCGCTGCGCGCTATAATTTACCAACCGACGAATCTCAGCTGGATGCCAATGATATTTATATGAAAATTGGTGCTGCTGAATTCGCAAGAGTTGGTCATTACTTGCAGATGTTGGATAATAAGGCAACTGCAATTTCTGCATCTTATAACACTATTCCTAATCAATATAGTTCAACAAATGGAACTGCAACAGTTGGTTTCCATCAAGTAGGAAACTTGAACCAACGCTTGCAAAACGGGACCTTGATGAGCCTAGCTGATTACGAAAACTTACTAGCTAGTGCACGCCAATCACGGACGAATACAAACGAAAAATATGCTGCTTTAAAAAATGAAATTGCTGCCTTAAAAGTTGAAAAAACAAATCGCGAAGTAAGAGCTGGTATTTTAAACAGTCAACTAAATGATCTCCAGTCACAATCAAATGACCAAGCGCAACTTTTAGCAAATGCTCAATATCAACTACTGAACGCTCAAGATCGTGTAGCAGCTGCTACAAGAAACACTGCTGACAAACAGTTAGCTCTTGAAAATGCAACTAGAAGATATGAAGCGGAGTTAGAACCTAAGAGATTGGCTTTAGATTTAGCAAGAGAAAAATTAGCTGCAGAAAGCTCAAAACTTGAATCTTTAAGAGCTGCTTTGCACTCAACTAAAGCGAATACAATCGAAGCAAGAAAGCAATTAATTGATTCTCAAGTTCGCTTGAAACAAGTTCAAGAAAGAGCTAAACAATTAGCTCAAGCTCCTCAACAGCTTTCTAAGGCTCGTAAGGCAGTTGCATCAGCCAAAGCTGATCTTGCCGCAAAAGAAACAAAATACAAAGCCGAAGAGAGTCTTTTGGAGCTCTATCAAGAAGTTCATGCTAGATTAGAAGCAAAACACAATCAATTAAGAGCTAAGAATGCCACGAAAGAAACTGCTAAAGATCAGCCTGTTGATGCCAAAAATGTTTATCAGGGTGAAGCAATACATCAAACACAAGATAAGTCTTCTAAAACAAAACAAAATGTATCTGCTACAGGAGTAAAGACAGATCAAATTGGAATTATAGCGGCAGTAGCTGGATTCTTTGGACTTGCTGGTGTTGCTCTTAAACGATTTAGAAGAAAATCCTAAAAAATAACAAAGAGGTTTGAGATCTTATCTCATCCTCTTTTTATAATAAATTTTTATTGATAGAAAATGATAGAATTTGCTTGACTTTGAAAAATATTGGTGTATAATGATAAATGTAAGCTGTTTCAGGAGGGAGAAGTATGCTAAAGTCTGAACGAAAACAAGTGATTTTAGAACAGTTAAAAGATCATCGAACAGTTTCCTTAGATCGTTTAGTTCATATTCTAAAAACTTCAGAATCCACCGTTCGGCGCGATTTAGATGAATTAGAAAGCGAACAGAAACTACGACGGATTCATGGCGGTGCAGAAAACATTCATTTTTTACAAGAAGAAGAAAGCAATCAAGAAAAATCTATCAAAAACATTCAATTTAAGCAGAAAATTGCAGAAAAAGCTGCCAGTCTTATTCAGGATCATGATGTTGTCTTTATCGATGCTGGTACTACAAATGAGTTATTAATACAAGCAATTCATAACCACAAAGTAACGATCGTAACCAATTCTATTCATCATGCATCAAAACTTGTTGAGCGAAATATCCCTACAGTTATTGTCGGTGGAACAGTAAAAAGATCTACAGATGCCAGTATAGGAGGGATAGCTCTTAATCAAATTGGTCAACTGAATTTTGATAAAGCTTTTATTGGAATGAATGGAATTGATGATAGTTTCTATACAACACCAGATATGGAAGAAGGAGCTGTTAAGCGAGCCATTATGGAAAACGCAAAACAAACTTATGTCTTATCAGACCCGTCAAAACTGGATCAAGTATCCTTTGTCAAAGTGGCTCCTCTTGCTAAAGCAAAAATAATTACTAATAAAATTTCGTCCATCTTGCTGGAAAAAATTAAGGAAAAAACGGAGGTGATTGAAGTATGATTTATACTGTAACATTAAACCCGTCCATTGACTATATTGTTCGTTTGGATAAGGTCCTGATAGGAAGTGTCAATCGAATGGATAGTGATGACAAGTTTGCTGGTGGAAAAGGTATCAATGTTAGCCGAGTTCTAAAAAGATTAGGTATTGATAACAAAGCAACTGGTTTTATTGGTGGCTTTACTGGTAAATTTATCACGGACACTCTTGAAGAAGAAGGAATCTCCAGTCACTTCGTAGAAGTTGAGGAAGATACACGCATCAATGTCAAGATAAAGGCAGATGCTGAAACAGAAATTAACGGACCTGGTCCTGACATTTCTAGTCTGAAATTGGAGGAATTAAAGAGTATTCTTGCTTCCCTAACTTCTGATGATACAGTAGTCTTTGCTGGAAGTAGTCCTAAAAATTTAGGAAATACTATCTACAAAGACCTGATCGGATTAACCAGGAAAACAGGAGCGCAAGTAGTCTGTGACTTCGAAGGACAAACATTGCTTGATTCCTTGGAGTTTGAGCCACTTTTGGTCAAACCTAATAATCATGAACTAGGTGATATTTTTGAAGTGAAACTCGAAAGTTTAGATGAAATCGAAAAATATGCTCGTCAAATCTTAGACAAAGGAGCACAACATGTGATCATTTCTATGGCTGGTGATGGTGCCTTGTTGGTGACTCAAGAAGGTGCATACTTTGCAAAACCTATCAAGGGGAGTGTCAAAAATTCTGTCGGGGCTGGCGATTCTATGGTCGCTGGATTCACAGGCGAATTTGTCAAATCAAAAGATGCAGTAGAAGCATTTAAATGGGGTGTAGCTTGCGGAACGGCAACTACCTTCTCAGATGACTTGGCAACAGCTGAATTTATTAAAGAAACATATGAAAAAGTTGAGGTAGAAAAACGATGAAAATTCAAGACCTATTGAGAAAAGATGTCATGTTGCTGGATTTGCAGGCAACTGAAAAAACAGCTGTCATCGAAGAGATGATTAAAAGCTTGGTTGATCACGGTTATGTAACAGACTTTGAAGCTTTTAAAGAGGGAATTTTGGCGCGTGAAGCTCTAACTTCCACTGGTTTGGGTGACGGAATCGCTATGCCTCACAGCAAAAATTCTGCTGTTAAAGAAGCAACAGTTCTATTTGCTAAGTCAAACAAGGGTGTCGATTATGAAAGTCTAGATGGACAACCAACTGATTTATTCTTCATGATTGCAGCTCCAGAAGGTGCTAATGATACTCACTTGGCAGCCTTGGCAGAATTGTCTCAATACCTGATGAAAGATGGCTTTGCGGATAAATTGCGCCAAGTGACTTCGCCTGATCAAGTGATCGAGCTCTTTGACCAAGCTTCAGAAAAAGCGGAAGAAGTTGCTGTGGTTGAACCCGCAAATAAAGGTGGAGACTTCCTTGTAGCTGTAACAGCATGTACTACAGGGATTGCGCATACCTACATGGCTCAAGAGGCCTTACAAAAGGTCGCAGCTGAAATGGGTGTCGGCATCAAGGTTGAAACCAATGGTGCCAGCGGTGTTGGAAATAAGCTAACAGCTGAAGATATTAAAAATGCTAAGGCTGTTATTATTGCTGCTGACAAGGCAGTAGAGATGGATCGTTTTAATGGCAAACCATTAATTAATCGTCCAGTCGCGGATGGTATCCGTAAGACAGAAGAACTGATCAATTTGGCTCTTTCAGGAAAGGCCGAGATTTACAAGGCTACTAATTCCGGTGGTGTTGCAGAATCTAGCAACGAAAAACTTAGTCTGGGTGGCGCTTTCTATAAGCACCTGATGAGTGGTGTATCCCAAATGTTGCCATTCGTTATCGGTGGCGGGATTATGATTGCTATCGCCTTCTTGCTGGATCAGATCTTAGGTGTACCAAAAGATCAGCTTTCTAATCTAGGAAGCTATCATGAGATTGCAGCGCAGTTTAAATCAATTGGTGGAGCAGCCTTTGGCTTCATGTTACCAGTATTGGCCGGTTACATTGCTTACTCAATCGCTGAAAAACCAGGTCTGGTTTCTGGTTTCGTAGCCGGTGCGATTGCTAGCAGTGGCGCATCCTTTGGTGGCGTTGCTTACGCTGCAGGTGGTGAAAAGACGCTTTCTTTGGTAGGCGTATCGTCTGGTTTTCTTGGAGCTCTGGTCGGTGGTTTCTTAGCTGGTGGGGTGATTTTAGTCCTTCGCAAATTACTTGCAGGTCTACCTCGCTCACTTGAAGGTATCCGTTCAATTTTGCTCTTGCCACTTCTTGGGGTATTAGTTACTGGATTCCTGATGTTGGCTGTTAATATTCCAATGTCTGCAATCAATACAGCCCTCAACGATTTCCTTGCTAGTTTGAGCGGAAGTTCAGCTGTCCTTCTTGGCCTCTTGGTCGGTGGTATGATGGCGGTCGATATGGGTGGACCAGTTAATAAGGCTGCTTACGTATTTGGTACTAGTACACTCGCAAGTACTGTTTCAACTGGTGGATCACCTGTTATGGCAGCGGTTATGGCTGCTGGTATGGTCCCACCTCTAGCAGTATTTGTGGCTACTCTCTTCTTTAAAAATAAATTCACTGAGGAAGAACGCAATTCTGGAATTACAAACATTGTCATGGGACTTTCTTTCATCACAGAAGGTGCGATTCCATTTGGTGCTGCTGACCCAGCCCGCGCTATTCCAAGCTTTATCGTAGGTTCAGCCCTTACAGGTGCTCTTGTAGGTCTTACTGGAATCAAACTCATGGCCCCTCACGGTGGTATCTTCGTTATTGGATTGACAAACAACCCAATTCTTTACCTAGTATATGTTTTGATTGGTGCAGTAGTCAGTGGTATTATCTTTGGATTCTTACGCAAACCATTGTCAAAATAAGTATAATATTGGACTTCTTCGGAGGTCCTTTTTTGTAGATAATTTTATTTATTATGAAGAAAAGGAGAATGAGCAAGAGAGAAGCAAACTATAGTCAGTGATTGAAAATTATGCTATAATTTACATAACGCAAATTTTTAGGAGAACAACAATGGAACTACAACGCGAAAAAGAATTCGTCAGCCAATATCACTTTGATGCACGTAATTTTGAATGGGAAAAAGAAAACGGAACACCCGAAACAAAAGTCGATGTCAATTTTCAACTATTGAATCATGATCAAGAAAATCAAGTAACTTCTTTGGTTGTTATTTTGAATTACATGATCGTTTTTGAAGCCTTTGTGATTAGTGGAGTGATTTCTCAAGTTAACCATATTCAAGGTCGAATCATTGGCGAACCAAGTGAATTTGATCAAGAAGAAGTAGAGCAATTAGCTAAACCTTGCTTATCAATGCTTAACCGCTTGACTTATGAAGTGACAGAGATCGCCCTGGATTTACCAGGTATTAATTTGGAGTTCTAAATGAAACTAGCTGTTATTACAGATTCCTCAGCCTACTTAAAATCGGAAGTCTTAGAAAAGGAAAATCTATTTATTCTGGATATTCCAGTTTTCATTGATGGGAAAACATACGTTGAAGGGAAAAATCTGACTGCAGAAGAATTCTATCAAAAAATGGCACTCTCTGCTGAATTACCCAAAACAAGCCAGCCTAGTATAGCTGAATTGGAAGATCTGCTTTCTACTTTAGCGGGAAACGGATATACTCACGTTCTGGGACTCTTTCTTTCTAGCGGTATTTCTGGCTTTTATCAAAACATTCAGTTCTTAAAAGATGAATTTCCTCAGTTAGAAATCGCTTTTCCAGACTCCAAGATTACCAGCGCCCCATTAGGAATCATGGTTCAATCTGCACTCAACTGGGCAGAAGCAGGACTAGATTTCAATGAAATCCTCACAAGAATTAATGTTCAGATTGACGGGACTAGCGCCTTTATCATGGTTGATGATCTGAATCATCTTGTTAAAGGGGGGCGCCTTTCAAATGGTGCTGCTATTCTAGGAAATCTACTAAGTATTAAGCCAATTCTATATTTTAATCATCATGGAGTGATTGAAGTTTTTGAAAAAATTCGGACGGAGAAGAAGGCAACTAAACGACTTATTGAACTTGTTGAGGAACGGACTTCTTCAGGAAAATATGAAATTATCGTTATTCATGCTAACGCAGTTGACAAAGCAGAGACCTTACGTCAATCTTTACTCGAAAGTAACATTAGTGCAGAGGTTTCTCTAGCAACTTTTGGTAGTGTTATTGGTACACACCTTGGAGAAGGAAGTATCGCATTAGGCTACATTCCTCTGTTTGACTAATACTCAAATCTATCAAAAAAGGAGATGCAGATGGGAATTAAAGTAATCATTGCAGGCTTCAAAGGTAAAATGGGCCAAGCAGCCTACAAAATGGTGACAGAAGATCCTGAACTAGAATTAGTTGGGTTACTGGATCCTTTTACGGACGAAAAAGAAGTGGCAGGAGTTCCTGTTTTCGACGCAAAGGAAGAATTGACTGGGCTGGAAGCCCATGTCTGGGTTGATTTTACGACCCCTAAAGTAGCTTATGAAAATACACGCTTCGCTCTAGAACAGGGATTTTGTCCAGTGGTCGGAACGACAGGTTTTACTCCTGAGCAGTTGGAAGAGTTAATCACACTATCTAAGGAAAAGAAGTTAGGTGGATTGATTGCTCCGAATTTTGCATTGGGAGCCGTTTTGCTGATGCAATTTGCAGCTCAGGCTGCCAAGTATTTCCCTAATGTAGAAATTATTGAGCTACATCACGACCAGAAAAAGGATGCACCGAGCGGGACGGCCATCAAGACAGCCGAGCTTATCAGCCAAGTTAGACCTAGCAAGCAACAGGGAGCTACTGATGAGGAAGAGTCCATAGCTGGCGCTCGCGGAGCTGATTTCGATGGCATGCGTATCCATTCGGTTCGCTTGCCAGGTCTGGTTGCTCACCAAGAAGTAATCTTTGGCAGCCGGGGAGAGGGATTGACCCTGCGACATGATTCCTATGACCGAGCTTCCTTTATGACAGGGGTTAATCTGGCCATTAAAGAAGTTATCAAACGCTCAGAATTAGTCTATGGATTGGAACATTTACTATGAGATTAGAAACTCTGCCTTCTGAATTTCAGGAGGCTTTGCCAGTATTAGAGAAGATAAAAGCTGCTGGCTTTGAAGCTTATTTTGTTGGGGGCTCTGTTCGAGATGCCCTTTTGAAACGACCTATTCACGATGTGGATATTGCCAGCTCCAGCTATCCCGAGGAAACCAAGCGTATCTTTGACCGTACGGTTGATGTGGGGATTGAGCATGGAACCGTCTTGGTTCTGGAAAATAACCGTGAATATGAGGTAACAACTTTCCGGACTGAGGATGTCTATGTGGACTACCGCAGACCTAGTAAGGTTTCTTTTGTGCGTTCTTTGGTGGAAGATCTCAAGCGGCGAGATTTTACAATCAACGCCCTAGCTTTGGATGAAAACGGTCAAGTCATCGATCTTTTCCAGGGGCTAAATGACTTGGAAAATCGGATTTTGCGGGCCGTTGGGACAGCTGCAGAGCGTTTTAATGAAGATGCTCTCCGTATCATGCGGGGCTTTCGTTTTCAGGCTGCCTTGGATTTTGATTTGGAGCAAGATACTTTCCTAGCTATGAAGAATTGCGCTCCTTTGCTGGAAAAAATTTCAGTTGAACGAATTTTTATCGAGTTTGACAAGCTACTGCTGGCTCCGTATTGGCGCAAAGGATTAGAGTCACTCTTAAAAAGCAATGCAATAGAATTTTTGCCAGATTTGAAAGGAAGTAGAGCTAACTTGGAACGACTGTTTGAGTTGGCTTCAGATTTTCGTTTTTCAGCGTCCGAGCAGGCTTGGGCAGCACTTTTGCTAGCCTTGGATGTGCAAAATGTCAAAGGTTTTCTAAAAGACTGGAAGACCTCTCGTGAATTTGCCAAAAGAGTAGCAGATATTGTTGAAATTGTGACGATTCGCTCAGAACGGGACTTGACCAAGCGTGACTGCTATGATTACGATATAGACTTATTGCTACAAGCAGAAGAACTTCGTCAGGCGCAAGGTCTACCAGTTGATTTCTCTGCCATTCAAAATCTTGATGCCAGTCTGACTATTCATAACAAGCAGGAAATGGTGGTCAATGGTGGCATGCTGATACAGGATTTTGGCTTTAAGCCCGGACCAAAACTTGGCCAAATTCTGAAAGAGTTGGAATACGCTATTGTAGACGGCCGTTTGCCTAATGATCTAGAGGCTATTTACGCCTATATCAAGGAGAGAAAATGAGCGATTTTATCGTTGACAAGCTAACCAAATCAGTAGGAGATAAGACTGTTTTTCGGGATATTTCCTTTATCATTCATGACCTGGATCGGATTGGTCTGATTGGTGTCAATGGAACAGGAAAGACAACACTGCTGGATGTCTTGTCGGGCAAGTCGGGCTTTGACGGAGATGTCAGCCCTTTTTCTGCTAAGACAGGCTATAAGATTGCTTACCTGACTCAGGAGCCTGATTTCGATGAAGAGCAGACAGTGCTTGACACTGTTCTATCCAGTGATTTACGGGAAATGCAGTTGATTCGAGACTATGAGCTGCTCCTGACGGCTTATGATGAAAGTCAGCAGTCTAGGCTAGAAGCGGTTATGGCTGAGATGGACTCGCTGCATGCTTGGGAGATCGAAAGTCAGGTCAAGACGGTCCTGTCCAAGCTTGGTCTGACAAATCTATCTCTCAAGGTTGGCCAGTTATCAGGAGGCCTTCGTCGCCGAGTGCAGCTGGCCCAGGTTCTCTTAGGCGATGCTGATTTGCTCTTGCTAGATGAGCCGACCAACCACCTAGATATTGATACCATTGAATGGCTGACCCATTTCTTGAAAAATTCTAAGAAGACCGTGCTTTTCATCACCCATGATCGCTATTTCTTGGATAATATTTCAACTCGAATTTTTGAGTTAGATGGCGGTCGCTTGATTGAATACCAGGGAAATTATCAAGACTATGTCCGTCTCAAGGCAGAGCAGGATGAACGGGATGCAGCCTTACTCCATAAGAAGCAGCAGCTATACAAGCAGGAGCTTTCTTGGATGCGGCGTCAGCCTCAGGCTCGGGCAACTAAGCAGCAGGCTCGTATCAATCGTTTCCATGATCTCAAGAAAGATTTGGCCGGTCAGACGATTGACAGCAATCTGGAAATGAACTTTGAAACCAGCCGTATCGGAAAGAAGGTTATCGAGTTTCAAAACGTGGACTTTGCTTATGACCAGAAGACTATTCTCTCTCAGTTTAATCTTTTAATCCAGAACAAGGACCGCATTGGGATTGTCGGAGATAATGGAGTCGGCAAGTCAACCTTGCTCAATCTGATTGCGGGAAAACTTCGGCCTCAGGCTGGTCAGCTCATTATCGGAGAGACGGTTCGAATAGCCTATTTCTCTCAGCAGATTGAGGGCTTGGATGAGTCTAAGCGTGTCATTAATTATCTGCAAGAAGTTGCTGAGGAAGTCAAGATAGGCAGTGGAACGACTTCCATTGCAGAACTCTTGGAGCAGTTTCTCTTTCCTCGATCTACTCATGGGACTTTGATTGAAAAGCTATCTGGTGGAGAGAAAAAACGACTTTATCTGCTCAAGCTTCTCTTGGAAAAGCCCAATGTCTTGCTTCTTGACGAGCCGACCAATGATTTGGATATTGCGACTTTGACGGTGTTAGAAAACTTTCTACAAGGCTTTGCCGGGCCAGTTATTACAGTCAGCCACGACCGTTATTTCCTAGACAAGGTAGCCAGCAAGATTTTAGCTTTTGAAGATGGAGGTGTCAGAGAGTTTTTCGGAAATTACACCGATTACTTAGATGAAAAAGCCTTTCTAGCAGAAAGCTCTGCTATTTCCCAAAAGACTGAAAAGGAAAAATCGACCAAAGTGCGTGAGGATAAAAAGCGCATGACCTATTTTGAGAAGCAGGAGTGGGAGACTATCGAGGCCGATATCGAGGCGCTGGAGGGGCGAATTGCTGAGATTGAAGCGGCCATGCAGGAGAATGGCTCTGACTTTGCTCGCCTGTCTGAACTCCAGCAAGAACTAGATGAGCAGAACGAAAAACTGCTGGAAAAATACGAGCGCTATGAATACCTGAGTGGGTTAGAGTAGAAAAGCAAAAAATCAACTTAAAAGCGTAGGACGTTTTCTTTCCTACGCTTTTTTAGTTTGATTCTATTCCCACTCTACAGTTGCAGGTGGTTTGCTTGTGATATCATAGACGATGCGGTTGACGTGGTCTACTTCGTTTACGATACGAACAGAAATTTTTTGTAAGACTTCCCAAGGAATCTTGGCAAAGTCAGCTGTCATGCCATCGATAGAAGTGATAGCACGAATAGCAATTGTGTAGTCGTATGTGCGTCCGTCTCCCATAACACCAACAGAACGAACACCTGTATTAACGGTGAAATACTGCCAAATATCGCGGTCAAGACCGGCCTTAGCGATTTCTTCACGAAGAATAGCATCAGACTCACGAACAGTTTCTAATTTCTCTTCAGTGATTTCTCCCATAACACGAATAGCAAGACCTGGGCCTGGGAACGGTTGGCGCCAGACGATTTCATCAGGCATACCAAGCTCTGAACCCAAAGTACGAACTTCGTCCTTATAAAGCGTGTTCAGCGGTTCAATCAGCTCAAACTGCATATCTTCAGGCAGACCACCCACGTTATGGTGAGACTTAATAGTCTGAGCGGTATCAGTACCAGATTCAATCACATCGGTATACAGAGTTCCTTGTGCCAAGAATTTTACATCTTTCAGTTTGCTGGCTTCGTCGTCAAAGACATAGACAAATTCATTCCCGATGATTTTGCGTTTTTGTTCTGGATCAGAAACACCAGCGAGTTTATCGAGGAAACGTTTAGCAGCGTCTGCTTTGACGATATTTAGCCCGAATTTTCCGCCCAACATTTCCATAACTTGATCAGCTTCACCCTTACGCAAAAGACCGTGGTCAACAAAGATACAGATCAATTGGTCGCCAATAGCTTTTTGCAAAAGAACGCCAACCACAGAAGAATCAACCCCACCTGATAGACCGAGAAGGACGCGCTTGTCACCAACAGTCTCACGGATTTGTTTGATCTGCATATCAATGAAATTATCCATTGACCAGTCGCCTTTGGCTCCACAGATATTTAGAGCAAAGTTGCGAAGAATATCGTAGCCAAACTCAGAATGGCGAACTTCAGGGTGGAATTGAATCCCATAAATCTTCTTAGCAGGATGTTCAATAGCTGCAAAAGGACAGTCAACAGAAGTACCAGTGCGGACAAAGTCAGCAGGGATTTCAGTTACCGCATCTCCATGGCTCATAAGAACCAATTGTTCTTCAGGTGTACTGTCAAAAAGAGGAGAAGACGTGCGAGTCAATTTAGACTGACCATATTCGCGATTTCCAGCATCACCAGCCGGCACTACCTTACCTCCTAATTTATGAGTCAGAAGTTGCATACCATAACAAATTCCCAAGATAGGAATGCCTAACTCAAAAATTTCAGGATCAATATCAAAGGAACCGTCTTCATAAACAGAGTTTGGTCCACCAGAAAGAATAATTCCGACGGGATTAATCTCTTTTACCTCTGCAGCGGAAATTTTATTACTCTTTAATTCAGAAAATACCCCAATTTCACGAATCCGACGAGAGATGAGCTGGTTGTATTGGCTGCCATAGTCCAATACGATAATTTTTTCGACATCTTGCAATTCAGATTTAGTCATCTTTTTCCTTCCCTAAAAGAAATTTATTTTTCCTTATTTTATCATAAAAGAGAGGCTTTTTCCAATGCCATGAAGTAAATGTTGACTTTTATTTCGATTGATAATACAATATTTTTAAAAGGAAATCCAAAAAGGAGATCACTATGCTCCCTGCTTATTTACAAATTCATGATCAAATCAAAAAGGAAATTGATGAAGAAGTCTGGCAAATCGGACAGAGATTACCCAGTGAGCGAGACTTAGCTGAGACTTTTCAAGTTAGTCGTATGACTCTTCGCCAAGCTATCACACTCCTTGTAGAAGAAGGAGTACTGGAACGACGGGTTGGGAGCGGAACATTTGTTGCCAGCACGCGCGTCCAGGAGAAAATGAGAGGCACTACCAGCTTTACTGAGATTATGAAGTCTCAGGGTAAAACACCTTCCAGTCAGTTGATCTCCTATCGACGAACTCTACCAAGCAAACAAGAAATCGAAAAGCTAGGAATAAACAAGACTGAAAATATTATTCGAATGGAGCGGGTTCGCTACGCAGATAAGCTACCAGTAGTATACGAAGTAGCTTCAATACCAGAAAAGTTTATTAAAAATTTCAACAAAGAAGAAATTACCAGTCATTTCTTTCAAACTCTTCAAAAACATGGTTATAAGATTGGAAAATCCCAACAAACGATATACGCCCGCTTGGCTAAGGAAAAGATCGCCCATTATCTTGGAATCCCGAGAGGTCATGCCATTTTGGCTTTGACACAAGTATCTTATTTCGAAGATGGGACAGCCTTCGAGTATGTAAAAAGTCAATATGTCGGAGATCGTTTTGAATTTTATTTAGAAAACAACTAATTTACATAATTATAATTACGTAACACCCTTAGAAATACAAGGGTGTTTTTAAAACCCGAAAAAGATGAATTTGAATTACCTTAAAACATTTGCGAAAGAAAAGTCATTTCCACTGTGAGTAACTAGAGTTTATCAGCCTTTTTTGGTATAATAATTCTTATGGAAATCGAAAAAACCAATCGTATGAATGCTCTGTTTGAATTTTATGCTGCTCTATTGACAGATAAACAGATGAATTACATCGAGCTATATTATGCGGATGATTATAGCCTTGCTGAAATAGCAGAAGAATTTGGTGTCAGCCGTCAAGCAGTCTATGATAATATCAAACGAACAGAGAAGATTTTAGAAGACTATGAAATGAAGTTGCATATGTATTCTGACTACATTGTTAGGAGTCAAATTCTGGAAGAAATCGCTGACAAATATCCTGAAGATAGTTTCTTGCAAGAGCAAATTGCAACTCTATCCAGCATTGATAACAGAGACTAATCATGGCAAGACAAGTTATCTACAAGGGAATGTCTTGCTGGTTATTGGAGTCGGAAGAACCTTTCCCTGCCAGAGTGCAAATCATCTCCCCTGATGATCTTTCTAAAGCAATGAAATTAGGATTCAGTTGCTGGGGATATCCAAATGAGATTATGAAAGAAATCTCTACCGAAGAATACGAATGTTTAAGTCGTCATGGACGATTTCCACTAAATTGATTGAAATAGAAACTAGGAGAATTACAAAATGGCATTTGAAAGTTTAACAGAACGTCTGCAAAACGTCTTTAAAAATCTGCGCAGAAAAGGAAAGATCTCAGAGAGCGATGTTCAGGAAGCGACCAAAGAGATTCGTCTGGCCCTTTTAGAGGCCGACGTTGCCTTGCCAGTTGTCAAAGAATTTATCAAGAAAGTTCGTGAGCGTGCGGTCGGTCATGAGGTTATCGACACCCTCAATCCTGCGCAACAGATTATCAAGATTGTTGACGAAGAGCTGACAACTATCCTGGGCTCTGATACTGCTGAGATTATCAAGTCGCCAAAGATTCCAACTATTATCATGATGGTTGGTCTGCAAGGGGCTGGTAAGACTACCTTTGCTGGTAAGCTTGCTAATAAGCTCAAGAAAGAAGAAAATGCTCGCCCGCTCATGATTGCGGCAGATATTTACCGTCCGGCGGCTATTGATCAGCTGAAAACACTGGGACAGCAAATTGATGTACCTGTCTTTGCTTTGGGTACAGAAGTTCCAGCTGTTGAGATTGTCCGTCAAGGTTTGGAGCAAGCCAAGGTCAACCACAACGACTATGTCCTGATTGATACGGCTGGGCGCCTTCAGATTGATGAAAAGCTCATGCAGGAGCTATCTGATGTCAAAGCGCTGGCTAATCCCAATGAAATCCTCTTAGTTGTCGATGCCATGATTGGTCAGGAAGCGGCTAATGTCGCTCGCGAATTTAACAGCCAATTGGAAGTGACTGGGGTTATCCTGACTAAGATTGATGGCGATACCCGTGGTGGTGCAGCTCTATCTGTCCGTCAGATTACTGGCAAACCTATTAAATTTACTGGTACCGGTGAAAAAATCACCGATATCGAAACCTTCCACCCAGACCGTATGTCCAGCCGGATTTTGGGCATGGGGGACATGCTGACTCTGATCGAAAAAGCCTCTCAAGAATACGATGAGAAAAAATCGCTTGAAATGGCTGAAAAGATGCGGGAAAACACCTTTGATTTCAATGATTTCATTGATCAATTAGACCAAGTGCAAGGCATGGGTCCTATGGAAGATTTGATCAAAATGCTACCTGGTATGGCTAGCAACCCCGCTCTTAAAAACTTTAAAGTCGATGAAAGAGAAATTGCCCGCAAGCGTGCCATTGTGTCTTCAATGACACCTGAAGAACGTGAAAATCCTGATTTATTGACACCTAGCCGTCGTCGTCGAATTGCTAATGGTTCAGGAAATAGCTTTGTAGACGTCAATAAGTTTATCAAAGATTTCAATCAGTCAAAACAATTGATGCAAGGTGTTCTCTCTGGTGACATGAGCAAGATGATGAAGCAAATGGGACTCAATCCAAACAATATGCCTAAAAACATGCCAGGAGGCGGTGCAATGCCAGATATGTCAGCCCTTCAAGATATGATGGGTCAAGGCGGCATGCCGGATATGTCAGCTTTGGGAGGAGCTGGTATGCCAGATATGAGTCAAATGTTTGGTGGCGGCCTCAAAGGGAAGGCTGGAGAGTTTTTGATGCGTCGAAGCATGAACAAAATGGCTAAGCAAATGAAGAAAAATAAGAAGAAGCGGAAGTAATAACAAAAAACAAGTCGCATAACTAAGTTTTATGTGGCTTGTTTTTGGAAATATCAGATTCGGATATGGAGACTAGAATGAAGCCTTTTTTGACTCAATTGATTCATCGACTTGCTAAAACCTTTCAAAAATTATTTGATAAGCTGCCTTCCCACCCTATCTCTCATCTACCTGCCAGCAAGGTCGAAATACGCCCCATTATCATGATTCCTGGTAGCTCTGCAACGGAAAATCGCTTTAATCGAATGGTTAAAAAGCTCAACCGCAATCAGCATCCACATCATAGCCTTGTCCGTATCAAAGTCTGGAATGATGGACACATGACTTACCGAGGTCATTTACGTAAAAAAGACAAACAGCCAATCTTTGTAGTTGGCTTTCAAAATAATCGTGATGGATATGAAAATATCAAGCAGCAGGCGACAATGTTTAACTCTGCCCTAACTGTTTTACGAGAGAAGTACTTTTTTAACAGTTTTAAGGCGTTGGGGCATTCTAACGGTGGTCTAGTTTTTACGGCATTTCTGCAGCAATACCTGGCAAACCATTCTGAGTTAGAGATGGAAAAGCTCCTGACTATTGGTAGTCCTTATAATCTAAATAAGAAAAACATCAATCATAGAGTTGCGATGTTAGATGACTTCATATCTAACCAAGAAAATATACCTAAGAAGTTGCAACATTTGTCAATTATGGGAATCTTTTTTCGAGACGGTGACGGAATTGTCCATAAAAGCAGTGTAGAGGCCGGGAGCTTGATTTATAAAGGAAAGATTGCTTCACACAGAGAAGTAGTCATCGTAGGCAAGGATGCCCATCACTCATCTCTACCACAAAATGAACAAGTAGTTGATTTGATCAGAGAGTTTTTATTGGAATAATGTTAAACCAAAACTGATAATAAAATGTATTACATAATTTTATTTCTGTAAAATAACTAGAAAGACACGAAACAATGAAAACAACAGACATTCTTCATAGATATTATGGTGACTTTGATCTGATAAATCAAAAATGATATGAAGACCATGAAAGTATTTTGATTAAAGCGAAGGATAATCAATAATATATATGTTTACTAATTATATTTCTCTCTTGCTTTGACAATATCTAAATTGATAACTTCTTACTTATATCTTCTAAAATAGGATATATTTTACAATCATTAAAGGATTTCAAAATGAAACAGAATAGTAGTTATTCGGGCTTTTTGCTATACTTTAGCCTAGTGGATTAAATCTATAAAGGTAGTGTTTAGCATCTTTTTGTAGAGTGATTTTATTTTACGAAGGTTGTTTATAGTTAAAGGGGA
Organism: Streptococcus sp. 2_1_36FAA; assembly: GCF_000161955.2. Lineage (NCBI taxonomy): Bacteria > Bacillati > Bacillota > Bacilli > Lactobacillales > Streptococcaceae > Streptococcus > Streptococcus sp. 2_1_36FAA. The sequence goes on along the minus strand of NZ_KI391974.1, from coordinate 81,821 downwards.
AAATAGATGGTTTCTAAAATTGATATGGCTTGGAACTTGTTTCTGGAAGGAAAAATATCAGAAGCTAAAAAGTTGGTTGAACAAGATTTTTCTATTGATGCCTGTACAAATTTTAGCCTTTTAAATTTGATGGGATATTTATTGTTAGCAGAAAGAGACTATGCCTCGTGTACCCATATTTTTGAGAAATACATTTTATTAGCTCAACAAAATGAAGATAAAGAAAATGAACACATTGGATTACATCAATTAGCGATGATCTACAGGGAGCAGGGGAATTTCCATAAGGCTTTAAAACTCATTGAAGATGAAGAGAAGATAATTGAAGAGCATTTTCCCAATGATAATCTAAAGAAAGCTGTAAATAACTACGAACAAGGCTATGTGAGATTGAAATTAAACAATCTTGATGAAGCTCTTACATTCATGAATCTGTCACTGGAACAATCTTTAGAGACTGATGATGTGATTTCTCAGGCTTGTAGCTACAGAGGATTAGGTGAGATATATTTAGCCTTGGAAGATAGAGGATTAGCCAACAGCTATTTCAAACGAGCTATAGAACTTTTCGAAAGTGTTGGAGAGTTTGAAGGGGTAAAGGAAATTGAGGAATTGATTAACGAATGAATGATTTTATATTTAGTTTTTGTTATTAATTTGCCTAAATAAAAAGTTTTAATATGCTATAAATTATGTATTTGATTAAGGGGAATAAGATGAGAGGTTGTGATAGAGATGGAATTTCTATTTATTTTAATTATTTTTATGCCTTATTTCTTTTATTTAAATTGGAAGGATAAGCCTAAACAAAAAAATAAGTCCTTTTGCTATCTTTATAAGTTTTACATGATTTACTTTCGGTATTTTATCCCTTGGAGTAGTAGCTGGTAGGGGAGAAAAACTTACGTTTGGTTTCTTTGTTTTATCTTTTTTAGGTGTAGTTCTATTTAGTTTCTATATTTTTAGTATTCTAAAAGAGATGAAGGAATTAAAGCAAATAAAAGGTAAGTAAATATTAACTAAGAGAATTAGTTAACTAGCTTAAGTAAAACATAACACGGCCATGATTCATGAGCCGTGTTTTTGGATGAATGTACATTTGAAAAATTTTTAGTGTTCACTTAAATAAAGTACATTTTCGCATGGATTGAGAGTAGTTAAAATTTCCAGTGTTCACGTGAATAAAGTACATTTTGGACCGATTTTTGTCCGAAAAAAATTTTTAGTTATCAGCCATGTAATAAAAAAACTAAAAGTTTATGTACAATTGACTTAACGATACTTAAACCATTGATACAATTGAATTAGAAGCATAAAGTACATTCTTTATAAAGTGTACTTTATTTTTGTTTTGTACATTATTCTGGAGTAGTATTTTGTATGTTTTCTAGTACATCACATCATCTGATTTAAGGAATTGATTTGTACATTTTTTACTCAAGTAACAGCAGAAGAAGTGGTGGTTCAATTGTACATTTTTTGCAACTTATTTAATCTCCTATTGAACGCAAGATATAGATTTTTATTTTGTTGATGGTATAATAAATAATACATAGTGTTATGTTATGAGGTATGAAATGAGCAACTTAAATAATAAGATATTTTCTTTGATTGAAATGAAGCGAGAAGGAAGCTACTGGGATTATAAAGAAAAGTATCATTCTAACAACGCGAAATTTATTCATGACATTATTTGTTTAGCTAATAATCTTGACAATAAAGACGCATATTTAATTTTTGGTGTTTCTGATAATGGAGAAGTAAAAGGCATAGCAGGGGATGAGAATAGAAAGAATCAGGCAGATATTATTGATTTGCTTAGAAACCAAAAGTTTGCAGGTAGAATTCCCCCGTTCGTTAAATTAGAAACTATATTATATTTTGATAAAGAAATTGATGTTTTAATAATATTTAACTCAAATCAAGTTCCTTATTATCTTGAAGAACAATTTGTTCGTGATAAAACAAAAATTTTACCAGGAGTTATATATACAAGACGACAAGATAGTAATACTCCAATAGACAGTATAGCTTCTATATATGAAATTGAACATCTGTGGCGAAGACGTTTTGGATTAGACCTTTCGCCTTTTGATAAATTGAGAAATTTTATAAAAGATAAACATTTGTGGGAAAAAAATTCAAATGGAAGATATTATAAGCCGCATCCTGAATTTACATTTGTAGAAGTTAATAATTCCGAAGATAGAAGAAGGAATGTTTTCTATGCTTATACACAAATGAATCAAAGCCATTATTTTAAAGACTATCAATTTAGATATCACCAAACTATATTATACGAAAGCGATATGGTTGTTATGGATTCAGGAAGGTATATAACCTCCACTCCAAATTTAGAAGTCCTAGACTTGGACATTGAGCAACATTCAGCACCAAATTTCTTATCATATAACTATTATACTCGTGATTCTATTGAATGGGATATACATAAATTTTTATTTGATTCAGATAACCATGAGGCTGGGATATCAAACAGAAGATTTTTAGAGGTGATTTTAATTTTTGATAATGAGTATAAAAAAGAGGAATTTAATAGATATTTAAGAGAAAATTTATCTCCTATGGATATAGAATTTATTCAAAACCTACAAATTATAAATAACGATGAACGAATGTATGAGATCGCCAAACATGAAATTAAAGTATCTAATTTTTTTAATGGGAAGTTACAAGAATATCGGCATAATTTAGATATAAAAAATTAAAAAAGGAGAAACAATGGCTGATAAATTTGAGCAGTTTTTTACTGATACACTAAATGAAATCCTCTTAGAACATGTCAAAGAATTAAAGAACCAATCTGAAATTGATGAATTTCATGAAAAATATGAGAAGGCAGATTTTTCGGAATTATTACTAGAGATGATTAACGATACTTCAAATCAAATGGTAAGAGATGCTAAGATGATAATGCATGAGAATACATTACTGTTTAGAGGAGAAGAAGCAGAAATAGTCGCAAGAATAGAGCAAAAGTGGTCTAATGCGTTCGTTACATCTGAGACCATGTATATGATGGTTCTTGAAACTGTAAAAGATTATTCTGATTATGTAAATAAAATTGATAACAAGGAGAGAGAAGAATCTATTCATAAATACACTGCCTTAAAATACATACATGGAAGAGGTCTACAACAATTTTTAGAGATAATCACTTTAATGAAAAATGGATTCGCTGATGGTGCGTATTCTAGGTGGCGTTCACTCTACGAATTAAATATTATTGCGTCATTTATTTCAAAATATGGCGAGGAAGTTGCTGAAGCTTATATTTCATCACATAATACAGAAGATCGTTATGAATGGGCAAGAGCTTGCGGTGAATTTAGTCCTAAAAAGAGATATATAAGTTTTGATGATATCAGAAAAAAAGCGAATTTTCCATCAGAATTATGGCAACAACCATACCAACTCGCTAATGAAGTGACGCATGCATCCTCACAAGGTACATTTAATAGAATAGGTGTAATAGATAGGGAAGAAAAAATAAGTATAGGACATACTGATTATGGATTAACAATACCTGGTGAACACTCTGCCATCACAATAGCGCAACTTACGTGGTTGCTTTTGACAGTTTACCCATCTGGTGATTCTGTAGTAGCTGCTGACATGATAAATAAGTGGGTAGATGTGGTAAGAGAGCAATATTTTAAAACACATGACTATATTTTTCCTAATGAACCTAAATTATGGGATAATGAAAAAAATTAAAGTCTAAAATAGGTATTTGATAGAACAAAAAGTACAAAAAAATTAAAATTATTTATATCAAAGATTCAGCAAAACACAATATATTGATTTTTTCATTTGTAAACATAAAGTTTTCATTGAAAATTACTACATGTTGTGTCACGAGTGATGATTTGACAACTATTATCGGATATTGTACAATAAAAACGTAAAGACAATCCCCTCATTCCGTTAAGGCAGACACGTTCTGACATGAGGGCTTTTATTTTACTCTAGGGAGCATATATGGAACCAAAATCTTTAAAAATCGAAGACCAACTTGACCTCTTCTATAGAAGAGGTGTTTTTATAACAGATAAAATTAAGGCCCTAGAGAAGCTTAAGCACATTAGTTATTACAGGCTTAAAGATTTCGCTAGACCTTATTCAAGTATAACAATGTACGGTGAAGTACCTGTATTAAAATATTCCAACATTACATTTGAAGATATTGTTAAAAGATATTATCAAAACAAAAATTTAAGAATAAATCTTCTTCATGCCATCGAGAAAATAGAAGTATCAATAAAAAGAAATATTTCTTTCATTTTGGGGAGTAGATATGGTGCCTATGGGTATTTAGAATTTGATAAATGGGCAAATAAAAAAGATTACAAAAAATTTGAACTAGAGCAAAAACAGTTCTATTTTAAAAAGGATTTACTTAAAACGGTAAAAAAATCGTCCCTATCAGATTTAGGTGATAAAAGAAATTTGAATACTGAAGGATTTCCAACAATTTGGATTGCAACTGAAATTTTAATGTTTGGTGAGCTGGTTCACTTAATAAAAATCATGAGTACCAAAAATCAAAATGAACTAGCAAAATTTTATAATTGTTCATTCAAAGAGCTGTTATCGTGGCTTAAATGTTTAAACTTTGCGAGGAATGTCTGTGCTCACAATGCCAACATCATTGATATCAATTTACAAACCAAGCCTATAATACGCAATGAATGGAAAGATAAATTTTTGTATACTACGACAAATAGTAATGGCAACAAAATAGTATTACATAAAGTTGCCACTATAATTTTGATTACAATTACTTTAGTAAATGAAATAAATAAAAAATATCGGTGGAAGCCTATTAGGAGTAACATCGCTACAATTTGTAAAGATTCTGATGTTCATAAAGCTGATTTGAACGCTAATATCATAGGATTTGCAAATTCGACTACAGCGTTGGATTTAGCTACATTTGCTAATGGTAGCTACTTGTTAACGTAGTTTTGTTAAAATTATCTCTGTATAATTTGTTTAATAAGTAAAAAATTAATTGAATTCAAATAGAAAGGCTCTTTTTGAATCAACCTTAGTGAGATAGAAGGCTGATATCGAGAAAGGACTAGCGTCGTCCTTTCTTTTTTTTATCTTTTTATGAAATTATTTTTCTTAATTCATCTTCTACAGAGTCTCTATGTACTTTATATATCTGAGCTGGGTTTAGTGAAAAATTCCTAGTGTTATTAACTTCATAACAATGCTTATAATCTCGTAAACCTTCAATGGCTTCGTACCATTTTGCAAATGAGCGAGTAAGAATTATTATCACTTTATCATTTTTGTCAGCAATTCTTTTTTTAATTTTTTCAAAGAGGAATTTTTGCGTAGGAAGGTAATGTTTTATTTTTCTATTACTATTTGGGGAAGTGCCTTTACCTAATTTGTCATACATACCGTTATAAGATATAGAATGGTAGGGAAAGAACTCAGCAAGTGCAATCTTTTCAGTTATCTTTTTTAAAGATTCAATAATTTCTTCATTATCTTTTTTATCATAGCCTTCAACCCAGCATTTCATTTTATTTCCCCAATATCCTAGATCACTGTCATTTGCTAATTCAAATGCGTGGAAGAATGGGTTTTCCATTTCTAGATTTTCTTTTATAGTTTGTTCGTATTCAGTTTTGTTTTTATAAGCATCATAATATTCTGTTCTGTATCCTGGGTTTAAACTTAAAATTATAATTCTTGCATTATCTATATCACCAACAAAATGTTGAGGATAAACATTTAGTCGGAGTTTGTATTTTTCTTTGGCTGCTTTCTTTGTTTCTTCATTAGCATCATCGTCTACTTTATCTACTGGGGGATATTTTTTTGAATTTAATAGCTTTTTAATATATTTTAGGTCTGCAGTAGCAACGATTATCTTCTCACCATTATATATTTCCGAAGTAGTATCTTTCCAAGGATTTTCCATCACAATAACCTCTATTCATATTTATAACACTATTTTAGCACAAACATGAATACTTCCTAAGATAAAAAGTAATAATTAATGATATAATAGTATTATAAAGCGAAAAGGATATTAAAAATGGATATTAATACTGTAATCACTTCAATCATCGCATCAGGAATTATTGGTGTCTTTATTTCAGAATATTATCAGCGTAAAACCTTGGTTAAGAAAATGAAGAGGGATTTTGTTATAGAATTTTTTAGTTGTAGATTTATGTTAAAAGATGACCATAAAGGGGATACAACTGAATTAAATAAAACGTTGGGTAAAATCCCTATTATTTTTTCAGATAATAAACAAGTGATTGCATGTTATGACAATCTCTTCACTGATAATAGCAATAAAACTTTATTAAGGTTAATTAAAGCAATGTGTAAAGACAAAAATGTAAAAATTGATATTTCCAGTTGGGATGACGACATGATTATGAGAGTATTATCTGTTACCAAGGAAGAAGATATTTTTTCATAATACATTTCATATAAATGTAAAAATTAATTATAAAAGGAGGAACTATGGCTAATAAAAGAACATTTGGCTGAGTGCAAAACTCTGGAGATTTAAGTAAGTTAAAAAAAGTGGTAAGCGTGTTTTTATTTGATTCCATAGAGTTTTATTTGAGAAACGTCACTTGGAGTGTTTTTTATTGCCAAAATGTACATTTGAAAAATTTTTAGTTTTCACTTAAATAAAGTACATTTTACAGAAGATGAACGGCTTTAAAAATTTCCAGTGTTCACTTAAATAAAGTACATAATTGAGTGTAATTGGCTTAAAAAAATTTTTTGGTTATAGTTTTTATCTGTTTTTGTAATAAGGTTGGACTATATATGCCCTCTTATATCTTTCCGAAAAACTATAATTTTCTTGAAAAACATATCTAGATATGCTATACTACTATTATAGAAAAAACGGAGAAATATGATGAGACGTGAACTGTTATTAGAAAGAATTGACAAACTCAAGGCCACTATGCCCTGGTACATTTTGGAATATTATCAGTCTAAGCTGGCGGTGCCATATAGTTTTACAACCCTATACGAATATCTCAAAGAATATGATCGCTTTTTTAATTGGGTGCTAGAATCTGATATAACGAATGCTTCGCATATTGCTGAGATTCCTCTCTCAGTCTTGGAAAATATGACCAAGAAAGACATGGAGGCCTTCGTTCTGTATCTGCGAGAGCGGCCGCTTCTCAATGCTAATACCACTCAAAACGGTGTTTCACAAACTACCATCAATCGAACACTTTCTGCCTTATCCAGCCTCTACAAATATTTGACTGAGGAAGTGGAAAACGAGCAGGGTGAGCCCTACTTCTATCGAAATGTGATGAAAAAGGTTGCTACCAAGAAGAAAAAGGAAACTCTGGCTGCTCGTGCAGAGAATATTAAGCAGAAGCTCTTTTTAGGTGATGAGACGGAAGAATTTCTTCAATATATCGATACAGAGTATCCTAAGAAACTCTCTAACCGCGCTCTATCTTCTTTTAACAAGAACAAAGAACGAGATTTAGCCATAATTGCTTTACTGCTAGCCTCTGGTGTTCGTCTGTCTGAAGCTGTTAATCTGGACCTAAAAGACATCAATCTCAAAATGATGGTCATTGAAGTGACTAGAAAAGGCGGAAAAAGGGACTCTGTCAATGTTGCTGCTTTTGCTAAGCCCTATTTAGAAGACTATCTGAGTATTCGGAGCAAACGATACAAGGCCGAAAAGACTGATACAGCCTTCTTTTTGACTGAATATCGTGGCATCCCTAATCGAATCGATGCTTCCAGTGTCGAAAAAATGGTGGCCAAGTATTCTGAGGACTTCAAGGTGCGAGTGACACCTCACAAACTTCGCCACACGCTTGCTACACGCTTATACGATGCAACCAAATCTCAAGTTCTTGTCAGTCATCAGCTAGGTCATGCTAGCACTCAGGTAACGGACCTCTACACCCACATTGTCAATGACGAGCAAAAGAATGCTTTGGACAAATTATAATTTTACATAATTTAAAATATGTAACACAAAGAAACGGTAATAACAATAAAAGAGCGAAAAATCTATTTTAGATCCTTCGCTCTTTTTGTTGTAGAAATTCAATCCAACCATTCTAATCAGATCAATAAATAAAGATTTTCCTAGAAACGTCTGAGTTTTTTAACCAACGATAGCTTCAGCAATCTCTTGCCTGCTAATTCCAGCGAAGTAGCGGCTGATATCAATCGTTTCAAGAGCTTCAAGGACATCTTCTCGTTCGTATTTAACACCACGTAACACATCCTCTACTGCTGCTACGTCTTCAATACCAAAGAAGTCTCCATAGATTTTAATATCCTGAATCTTGGATTCAACAACATTGGCAAAGATTTCTACCTTACCGCTGGTAAACTTGGTGCCACGACGCACATTGTATTCAGGTGATTTACCATAGTTCCAGTCCCAAGTTCCAAACTTGCTATCTCTGATTTGCTTAATTTCTTCCAGTTCTTTCTCAGAGAAGACATATTCTGTCATCTCTGGATATTCTTTCTTCATATAGTCCAGAAGTAGGTCGCGGAATTCTTCGACAGTAATCTTTTCTGGCAATTCATTGACAATGTTTGTCACGCGAGCACGGACGGATTTAACTCCTTTTGATTCGAATTTGTCTTTAGAGACTTTAAGCGCATTGGCCAAGACAGACAAATCAACATCAAAGAGGAGACAGCCGTGGTGCATGATACGGCCGTTGATATAAGCCTGCGCATTACCACAGAACTTCTTACCGTCAATCTCCAGGTCATTACGGCCAGTGAATTCAGCTTTTACTCCAAGCTCTGCCAAGGTATTGATAACTGGTGTAGAGAAGCTCTTGAAGTCAAAGGCACGATCTTCGCTTTCCTTGGAGATAATGGTGTAGTTGAGGTTGTTTAAATCATGATAAACAGCTCCGCCGCCGCTGATACGACGCACGACCTCAATGCCATGCTCACGAACGTAGTCACGGTTGATTTCTTCGATAGTATTTTGGTGGCGCCCCACGATGATAGAAGGTTTGTTAATCCAGAGCAGGAAAATTTCATCCTCGTCCAAAAGATGCTTGAAAGCATATTCTTCTAGAGCGATATTAAAAGCTGTATCATTTGAGTAGTTAACAATGTATTTCATAAGCTTCCTCTTTATACGATAGAGACTGGAACAATGATTTATGCCCAGTCTAATCTATCTTTTAAATTATTTTTTCTTAGGTGAGTGAACTGCCAATCCCAGTACATCAGCAAATGCTTCGTACATAACTTCTGAGAAGGTTGGGTGACCGTGAATAGTCTTAAGCATTTCTTCTACGGTGATTTCCATTTCGATGATGGTTGATGCTTCATTGATCAATTCTGCAGCTGCAGGACCGATGATATGAACACCGAGCACTTCACCATATTTCTTGTCAGCAATGACTTTAACGAAGCCTTGAGCTGCATCTGAAGCAATGGCACGGCCATTAGCAGCAAAGTTGAACTTACCAATCGCTACATCGTATTTCTCACGAGCTTGCTCTTCTGTCAAACCAACTGCTGCTACTTCTGGCAGGGTGTAGATAGCTGCAGGCGTCAGATTGAGTTTAGCAACATGGTGATTGCCTTTCAGAGCATTTTCAGCAGCAACTTCACCCATACGGAAGGCTGCATGAGCCAGCATCTTAGTACCATTGATATCACCTGGTGCGTAAATACCTGGAACAGAAGTTTCCATATACTCATTGACCTTGATACGACCGCGATCTAGTTCGAACTCGACCTCACCAATACCTTCTAAGTCTGGTACACGTCCGATAGAAAGCAAAGCCTTATCTGCAAGAATATCTTCTTTTCCTTCAACCTTGATACGGAGTTTGCCGTTTTCTTCGATGATTTCTTCCAACTTGGTTTCAGTTAGAATTGTCATACCCTTACGCTCCAAGATGAGGCGAAGGTTTTTAGAAACTTCCGCATCCATAGCTGGGACGATACGGTCCATCATTTCAATGACAGTGACTTTTGAGCCAAATGTCATGAAGGCTTGTCCAAGCTCAATACCGACAACACCACCGCCGATAATTACTAGATTTTCTGGCACTTCGTTCATTTCCAGAATATCATCGCTGGTCATAACAAGAGATGATTCCATACCTGGGACATTGATCTTGCTGACTTTTGAACCACCAGCCAAGATAATCTTCTTCGTTTCTAGCAGCTCACTGCCGTTTACAAGAACATTCTTGTCTTTAGTAATGGTACCAATTCCTTTATGAACATCTACGCCATAGCTGCGAAGAAGGCCAGCAACACCGCCAACAAGGGTATTGACAACCTTGTTTTTAGTTTCAAGGACCTTGTCCATGTCTACTGTGAAGCTTGGGTTTTCGATAATGATACCGCGATTAGCAGCGTGACCAAGGTTTTCAATGATTTCAGCATTGTGTAGGTATGTCTTAGTAGGAATACAACCACGGTTCAAGCAAGTTCCACCTAGCTCAGACTTCTCAACTAAGGCAATCTTACCGCCTAACTGAGCGGCTTTGATGGCTGAGACATAACCAGCAGGTCCACCACCAATGACTACGATGTCATATGCATCGTCACTCTTATCATCATCGTTTGAAGCACTAGCTGCAGGTGCTGGGCTAGCTTCTGGCGCTGCTGTTCCAGCTGTTGGAATGTTTTCGCCTTCTTCTCCTAAATAACCAATGACTTCCGTTACTGGAACAGTTTCTCCGTCACCTTTGAGAATGGCAATCAGGTAGCCGTCTTCCTCAGCTTCCAATTCCATGCTGACCTTGTCAGTCATGATTTCCAGAAGGATTTCCCCTTCTTTGACAAATTCGCCGACTTTCTTATTCCATTGGACAATTTGCCCTTCGGTCATATCTACGCCGGCTTTTGGCATAATTACTTCTAAAGCCATCTTTATTTCCTTTTCTAATTTCGTTTTTCACTTGCTGAGCGCTTCTTTGCTTTTGAGAATAGCAAAGAAAATAAAATCTTATACCAACATCGAAATTGGATCTTCAATCAAAGCCTTCAAGTCCTTCATAAACTTAGCTCCAGCCATTCCGTCAACAACACGGTGGTCAATGGTCAAGCCCAGACTCATAATTGGCCGGATAACAATTTCACCATTAACAACGACAGGTTTCTCAACTGTTGAGCTAACTCCGAGAATTGCTGAGTTTGGTTGGTTGATGATTGGCCCAAAGGACTGAACACCAAACATACCCAAGTTACTAATTGTAAATGTTGAATTTTGCAATTCACTTGGAGCCAATTTACCATCCAAGGTACGACCAATAACGTCTTTAAAAGCTACAACTAACTCTGACAAACTCATTTTTTCAGCATTATAGACAACAGGTGTCATCAATCCATTATCCATTCCAACAGCCATAGCAAGGTTGACATAGTTATGAGTGATAATAGTCTTGCCATCTTCTGTCAATGAAGCGTTGATGTAAGGGTGTTTCATCAAGGTCTTCACAACAGCGAGTGAAAGAAGGTCTGTTACAGTAGTCTTCTTACCAGTTGCTTCCATGATTGGATCAAGAACCTTCTTACGGAGAGCTAGCATTTCAGACATATCGACATCGTAGTTGAGTGTAAAAGTTGGCGCAGTTAGGTAAGATTCAACCATACGTTGCGCGATAACCTTACGCATTGGCGTCATTGGAATACGCTCAATCTCACCATAAGGAGTGATAGTGTCTGGAACTTCTTCCACTTTTTCAATTTGAGCAGGAGATTTGATAGTGTTGTTTTCAATATTTTCAGGAAGTAAGGCCAAAACATCCTTCTTCATGATCTTACCACGATGACCCGTTCCTTGGATTTCCTGCCAAGCAATGTTATGTTCGAGGGCAATTCGTTTTGCAAGTGGCGAAATGCGAACCACGTTTGTGTCTTTATAAGTTTCCACGTCTTCTTTGTGGACACGACCGTTTGCACCTGAGCCAGAAACGTCGTAGAGGTTGATACCTAGATCATCCGCTAACTTTCTAGCCGCAGGAGTCGCTCTTAGCTTGTCATCAGCCATGACCTCTCCAATTCTAATTATGATACTAAGGGCGTTAAAAGTCAAAGTGAAAATAGGAAACTTGACAAAGAAACTTTAGTTTCTAGGAAAGTTTATCTCTTTCACACAGACTTTAGCCCGTGTTCGAATATAAGGTATTAAGGACGAAGAGGGCGATGAAAAAATAGGAGATTGACGATGTGTTCGATGAAAACAATGCAATCTATCTTTTTTCACAGGCCTCCGTCCGAATTCAATTACAACTCTACAAGTAAGTTGGATACCAAAATATACCTCAAGTTGTTACCGTTGCCGCTATCAGGCGGTCAATCTGGTAGATTTACTAAGTCATTTATCGGTTATTATCGAACCGATATAAAAGCAACAGATAGTAGTAACTCTATTAATTTTACATAATTAATTTTATGTATGTTTATTCTTTATTGTATGTTTTACGGATGGTATCTTTGATGCTTTCAACTGTTGGTATCATTGCATTTTCTAGGTTTTGTGCATAAGGCATTGGCACATCTTCTCCTGCGCAACGGCGGATTGGTGCATCTAGATAGTCAAACGCTTCTGACTCTGAAATAATAGCTGAAATCTCTCCGATATAGCCACTTGTTTTGTGGGCGTCGTTGACAAGCACAACCTTACCAGTCTTCTTCACTGAGTTAATGATGATATCCTTATCAAGCGGAACTAGGGTACGTGGGTCCACAATTTCAACTGAAATGCCTTCTTCAGCTAATTCTTCAGCGGCTTGAACCACACGACGAAGCATTTTACCGTAAGTAACGACTGTTACATCCGTTCCTTCGCGTTTGATTTCGCCAACTCCAAGTGGGATTGTGTAGTCTGGATCAACTGGCACTTCCCCTTTTTGGTTAAATTCTGATTTGTATTCAAGAATAATAACAGGGTTGTTATCACGGATAGAAGACTTAAGCAGTCCTTTCATATCCGCAGGTGTACCTGGAGCTACAACTTTAAGTCCAGGAATGTGAGTGAACCAAGACTCTAGAGACTGAGAGTGTTGGGCTGCAGAACCAACTCCGTTACCAGCTGCACATCGAACAGTCATTGGAACCTGACCCTTACCACCAAACATATAACGTGTTTTAGCAGCTTGGTTGACGATATTGTCCATGGCAATGACTGAGAAATCCATAAAGGTCATATCGACAATTGGACGGAGTCCTGTCATGGCTGCTCCTGCTGCTGCTCCAGAGATAGCAGCTTCAGAAATCGGACAGTCACGGACGCGTTCTGGACCAAATTCTTCGAGCATTCCAACAGAAGTTCCGAAGTCTCCTCCGAAGACACCGACGTCTTCTCCCATCAAGAATACATTTTCATCGCGACGCATTTCCTCAGACATAGCAAGGATAATGGTGTCACGGAACGACATTGTTTTTGTTTCCATTTTTATCTCTTTCTCCTTAGTCTGCGTAAATATCTTCAAATGCTGATTCTAGTGGTGGGAATGGGCTTTCTTCTGCAGATTTAACAGAAGCTTCTACTGCTTCCTTAACTTGTGCTTGGATTTCTTCCAATTCTTCGGCACTTGCAATATTGTTTTCAATGAGGTACTTGCGAAGGTTTTCGATTGGGTCTTTTTGTTTCCACAATTCCACTTCTTCACGGGTACGATATTTACCAGGGTCAGATGATGAGTGACCAAGCCAGCGATAAGTTACACTTTCGATCAAGACTGGGCCATTGCCACCACGAACATGATCTACAGCTTTCTGAAATCCTTCATAGACATCAATGACATTGTTTCCATCTTCGATAAACATTCCAGGGATTCCATATGCAGCGCTACGGTGATGGATATGCTCTACATTAGTCATTTTCTTGATATCCGCAGAGATTCCATAACCGTTGTTAATGCAGTAGAAAATAACTGGCAGTTTCCAAATAGAAGCCATATTAACTGCTTCGTGGAAAACACCTTCGTTGGTTGCACCATCTCCAAAGAAGCAGACAACGATTTTACCAGTATGTTGAATTTGCTGGCTGAGGGCTGCACCGACTGCGATTCCCATACCACCACCTACGATACCATTGGCACCAAGATTACCAGCATCCAGGTCGGCGATATGCATAGAACCACCTTTTCCTTTACAGGTTCCAGTGTATTTCCCGAGGATTTCAGCCATCATTCCATTGAGGTCGATCCCTTTGGCAATAGCTTGTCCGTGCCCACGGTGGTTGGATGTGATCAGGTCATCTGCATTTAAAGCCAGCATGGCTCCAACGTTTGCTGCTTCTTCTCCAACAGAAAAGTGAGTCATACCCGGAACTTTTCCCTTTTTTACTAGTTGTGCAATTTTTAAGTCCATACGACGGATTTCTTCCATCTTACGAAACATCTCTAATAGGAGAGATTTGTCTAAAGTCGCCATATTATTGCCTTTCTAACCTACAATTTACTATTATATTTTAAACGATTATGAAAACCCTGTCAAAATTTATGCTTTTTGTCATTTCACAAAGAAAAACCAGTCTATCCATTGAATAGACTGGTTCTAGAAGTTTAATTAAAAGTTTCACAAACTTTTTATGCTAGATTAGTTTTTAGCAATTTTAAACTGTTAAATAATAGAAAGACATAATCTAGCTTAGTCTGCTTTTTTAGAGAAGTCTTCAATCATTTGCTCCATTTGATCGCGACTAGGGGTAGTCAACATATAGAGGTAGTCTCCTTGTAGCTCTGCAAAAGCAGCAGGCATGTCTTTCTTTACCTTAAAGTTATCTTTATATTTTTCCAGCAACTCTTCCTCAGCATATGCATAATTAGTTGAAGCGCGACGCGAAGTAGCAAGACAGAACTGAGGTGCCATGTGTGCAGCTGGGAAAGGCTCTCCTGCTACAATAGCCGCATATCCTTTGTAAAGATCAATTGAATGAGCAAAATTATAAACATCAATTGTAAAACCACCCGCAGGACGGTTATTGTACTCAATTGCCACATAATCATCCCCATCACGGAAGAACTCAATATGGAAAAAACGCTCTTTCATACCGAAGACTTTAACAATTGCTTCTCCGTAAGCACGGAGCTTGGGATCCATATCCTTGAGGACGTAGTAGGAATTATCCATCTTATAGATCATCAAATCTAAAGGTGTATGGGCATAGTCGAAGGTAGTTGAAAAGACAATATTACCATCTTTATCTACCAAACCATCAAATGTACAAATCTCACCTGACTGAACAAACTTTTCAAAGAAATAAACTGTTTCTTGATTCCATTCTGATTTGAAATGTTCTACGTCTTCTTTCGTCTCTAATTTAAAAGTCGCTGCTGCTCCTACACCATTATCTGGTTTAGCTATCAAAGGTAAACCAAGTTTATTAACAGCTAAGTCAACTCCTGAAATGGTCTTGACAACCTGTCCAGGCACAACAGGAACACCAGCCTTTTTAAAGAGTTTTTTCATTTCAGACTTAAATTTTGTTTTCTTCAAATCTTTTGGCTTAGCTCCAAAGACATTAAATTGTTCACGAAGCTGAGCGTCCTGCTCCAACCAATATTCATTATGAGATTCAATCCGATCAATAGGCCCATGCTTATAGAAGAGAAAGGCAACAGCTCTTTTTACTTCGTCAAGATTTTCGAGATTTTCAACACGGAAATATTCTGTCAGAGCATCTTTTAAAGGTTGATCTAATTGGTCATACGGTTCCTGGCCAATTCCCAGAACAGTAATTCCTTTGTTAGCTAATTCTACAGTAAACTGTTGAAAATTTTGAGGATAATAAGGGGATATAACGATATAATTCATAAATGACCTCCATTAAAGGTTGAGTTCGTTAAGGAAATATGGCATTTGCTTACGCCACCAGACCCAGTCATGAGCCACATCATGGCCCCACTCAGCAAACCAAGCAGGAATCTGTTTATAATCAAAAGCTCTTTTCAAAGTGTAAAAAGATGGCAATCCATCCGCCTCCCAAGCTCCATGACCGGTGCAAACAATGATATCTGCTTGTCGATAACGATCAATAAACCAGCCATCATTTTGATTCCAAATATAATCAGCTGGAGAGTTCTGATAAACAGCCTCATCGTTCCCATAATCACCTAAAAAATATCGTGCATCATAGACACCACTAAGAGCAATTACTTTATTGAAAACATCGGGATGTTGAAGGAAAAAATTCATAGCGTGATAACCACCCATTGAACATCCTGTTGTCATCATAGGATCAAACCATCCTGTTTTATGTTTAATAAAGGGAATAGCTTCTTGGATGACATAATGTTCATAAGCACGATGCATCTCAGCTCTATCGTGTGGGCTTTTCCAATCTGCTAACCAGCTTTCACTATCAACACTGCTCAAAGTAAAAAATTGTATTTTACCGGCTTCAATAAAACCAGAGCAAGCATCAATCATGCCAAAGTCTGCATATTCATTATGACTTCCACCAGAAGAAGCAAAGACCAGAACAGGAAGACCAGAATGCCCATAGCGATTAACATACATTTCTCGATTAAGATTTCCACTCCAATGACTTAAAAATTCAACATGCATAATAGACTCCTTTCTTTGATACGTTGAGATCATTTCCTATAGACTGTATTTACCACTGCTCGCTTAAAAAACGAAGGCACTCAAGTAAATGTTCTGACCAAGCAATCTCGTTATGTTCGGCACCAGCCTGGATTTTTAAAACAAGATTGTCAATATCTATGCCAGCAACTAAGAGCTGACGATAGTATTTAACAGATGAATCAATATATGCTTGTTTTATATTACCAGCCATCAAGGTTTTGTCCGTATCATCTGCCTCATCGGTTCCAACATAAATAAAGACCCGTTGATTCAGTTTAAGTGATTGACGCTTGATATAGCGATCAAAATCTTCTTGATGAAGCCAATTAGCGGATGAAAAAACACCGAGGCAACCAATTTGATTTTCATATTCAACACCCATAAACTGAGTAATATTACCACCTAAAGAGCTCCCAATCATAGCTGTATGTTTGAAATCAGATTTAGTTCTATAATTTTCATCAATAAAGGGCTTAACGACATCCATTACGAATTCAGCATACTCACTGCCTTTACCACCGAAAGAAACGCCTGGAATGTTCATTTCTTTATACTTCCACGCCGAGTATTCATTCATTCGATTGACTCCATCATTATCAATTGCGACGACAATCATTTTTTCTAAATCAGGATTGCGTTTGATAATTGGAATAATCTTCCAGGAATGACCGCTGAAAGACTCTTTACTATAAAGAACATTTTGTCCATCATGAAAATAAACAACAGGATAACTTTTTTCAAGATCCTCTGAGTAATTTTTCGGCAATAAGACTCGAACTCTACGTTTTGTCTGGCTATATGGGACAAGAAGTTCATGAGTTTTCATATCTAGGTAAAAATAAGATTTGTTCATTATCTGAAAACTTTCTATTTCCAATAAATTTTATCTATTATAACACAAAAAAAGAAAAAAAGTCAGGTTTTCCTGAACTTTTTTTAACTAAATCTAATCAACGTACGTTTCTTCGTCTTTATTCATCCAAGCATATGGAAGACCAATCAACAGACCACCACCAATTACATTACCAATAAATGTAATGCTGAAATGTCTTAAAACATTGAAAACATCAAATCCTTGGACCTGACTAACAATCTTATTAAAAGCAATCAATGAGAAAGAGGCAAAGTTTGCAGCCAAGTGTTCGTTAGTCAAAAACACGAACATATATATAGCTGAAATTACGATCCACATTTTTGCTGTAGAGCTCTTAATCAATAAGAATGATAAAATAGCAACATTTACAAAAATGTTAGCCGCAATAGCTTCAAATAAAACTACACTATTACCTCGGCTAAGCTTGTTTGCAACAACTGTCCCAACGAAGGCATCCAGTGTCAATCCAGCATAAGCTACTGTTTGGTTGAAAATCCAACCAATAATTGCCGCTCCAACAAGATTAAAGAAAGTACAGTACAGTAAAATCAGCAAGGCTTTAGAAAATTTGATTTTTTTCAAAAAAGTTCCTGCAGTCAAGTACATCATGTTTGATGTTGTTAACTCAGCGTTTAAGAAGAGGATATATACCAATCCCCAAGCAAATATGAACGGAAACAGGAGGCGTCCAGAGCCTGGTACTATTTTGTTAATAACGTCTGCAGCAATCGCTCCTGCAGCAGTACTCAAAGTTAAGAAAGCCCCAGCATACATAGAACGAACAGCATACTTTGCCTTACTACTATCAAATAAGGCTTCCTTCTTCTGACAAGCAAATGCAACTTTTGTGATAAATGACGATTCTGCCATACTAATTTCCCCTTAAAAAATATTACGACCATTATATCATAAAATGAAGAATTACGAAATCGTTTTCTTGAATTTTAAGAGAAAAAAAGAATTAGGATCTTTTCCTAACTCTTTTCCTACTTTTTCGTTTAACGGTTCGCCCAAGCGACGTCTTCGTCCAATATTTCTTGACTAGTATACTGCTGACGATAAATATTATAAACAAGATCGCCACTGTATGCTTGCTGATAACTGGGAGTATCATATTGAGTCAAGTTATACTTTTCAATAATATAATTTAATTTTGCATTATAACTTGAATCCGTTGCATAAACACCAGTTAAAGCCGCTGTTGCATCTTGATAGCTAGTTGTGTTACTCTTCCATGCATTCGCATAATAACCTTGGCGAAGAATTGCTACGTAATCTTGTAAAGATTCATAATAACTTGGGTAAGAACGGAATTCTGCATCAATATTATATGCATTACCTTGACCATCATCTTCCCAAGTAAGCATTGTAGCAGACTGGCCACCGTAGTGTCCTTTTACACCAAAGAGGTTATAGTGAGGCGCTGAAGCTAAGCCTGAGCGACCTGAATTACTTTCAAGAATAGCTTGGGCGATCATTACTGAAGCGTATAAGTCATTTTCCTGACCCAATTGACGAGCTGATTCAGCTATCTGAGAAATAAATACTTCAGTTGGATTATAGTATTGAACTGTTTGTTCTTCGTTAGCATCGACTGACTTTGTATTGTTTGCTAGTAAAGCACTAATCATAACGGCAGACATAAATACTGTCATCACTGCTAAAAGTGCACTCATTTTCTTCTTCATAGTCTTAACTCCTAAAAAATACTACAATAATTGTAGCATAATAAATAATGACATAAAATGCGAATTGATTACAATTTCATGACAGTTTTGCTTTTTCTTAGTAAAAAAACAGAAGGACTCTTCTGTTTTTTTTGTTATTCATTCACTTTTTCTAAGATAGCATTCCAAGATGCATCTATACCAGTTTTATCAACTGATGAAAAAAGGATAAATGTATCAGCTGGATCAAAATTTAGTTTTTTCTTGATTGCCGATTCATGTTTGTTCCATTTCCCACGAGGAATTTTATCTGCTTTTGTTGCTACAAGAATTACAGGGATTTCATAGTACTTCAAAAATTCATACATTTGAACATCATCCGCACTTGGATCGTGTCGTAAATCAACTAAACTGACTACAGCTCGCAGATTCTCTCTGCTGGTCAGGTATTCTTCAATCATTCTTCCCCATTTAGCACGTTCAGTCTTTGAAACCTTAGCATAACCATAGCCAGGAACATCAACAAACCGAAGTTTATTATCAATATTGAAGAAGTTTAACAATTGAGTTTTCCCAGGTTTCCCAGATGTACGCGCTAAATTTTTACGATTAAGCATCGTATTAATAAAACTTGATTTACCAACATTAGATCTACCAGCAAGAGCGATTTCTGGAATATCATCTTGAGGATAGTGAGATTTATTAGCCGCACTCAGCAAAATTTCTGCATTATGTGTGTTAATTTCCATATTTTGACCTCAAGCAGTCTCTAAAATTGGTTTATCCGTACCATCAACGGCTTCCTTTGTAATTCTGACAAGTTTCACATTTTCTTTACTTGGAACTTCAAACATAACATCCATCATGGTTTCTTCGATGATAGAACGTAGACCACGGGCCCCAGTTTTGCGCTCAATGGCCTTGTTCGCGATTTCCTGTAAAGCATCATCATCAAACTCTAGTTTAACATCATCGTAAGACAAGAGAGCCTGGTATTGTTTAACCAAAGCATTCTTTGGCTCACGAAGAATACGAACCAAGTCATCTACAGTCAGTTGTTCCAGAGCAGCAAAAACAGGCAAACGGCCAATTAATTCAGGAATAATTCCAAATTTTTGAATATCTTCAGCAATAATAGCCTGCATGTAGGACTCGTTTTCATCGATAGCTTTGTTATTTTGACCAAAACCAATAATTTTCTCGCCCAAACGTTGTTTTACAATTTCTTCAATCCCATCAAAGGCACCACCAACGATGAAAAGAATATTTTTGGTATCAACCTGAATCATTTCTTGCTGCGGATGTTTGCGACCTCCTTGAGGCGGAACACTTGCTACAGTACCCTCGATAATTTTTAAGAGAGCTTGCTGTACTCCTTCACCTGATACATCGCGCGTGATAGAAACATTTTCACTCTTTTTAGCGATCTTATCAATCTCATCTACGTAGATGATTCCTCGTTCTGCACGTTCAATATTGAAATCAGCCGCCTGTAAAAGTTTTAAAAGGATATTTTCAACGTCTTCTCCGACATAACCAGCCTCTGTTAAAGCTGTCGCATCAGCAATAGCAAAAGGCACATTTAAACTTCTAGCTAAGGTCTGAGCAAGAAAAGTCTTCCCAGATCCCGTTGGACCGATCATTAAGATATTTGATTTTTGTAATTCAACATCATCTTCTTCGCGACTGTCATGAAAATTAATACGCTTGTAGTGATTATATACCGCTACAGCTAGCGCTCTTTTAGCACGTTCTTGACCGATGACATAATGGTTTAGAATATGCAATAATTCTTGAGGTTTTGGAACCTCTGACAAGTCAGCTAAGACTTCTTCGGCTAATTCTTCACGGATAATTTCTTGTGCTAATTCTACACACTCATTACAAATAAAAGCGTTATTACCCGCAATAATCTTTTGAACCTCATCTTGGTTCTTCCCACAGAATGAACAATATACCATCATCTCTTCATTACGATTGGTAGGCATAATACTAGTCTCCCTTTAAAATATATTCGTCAAATTTAAAATAAAGTCATATAAAAAGCGTGAATACTATTCACTAAATTTGTAAAGGCATTAAGCAAAAATAAAATGGACAAGCCATACCGCCTCTTCCGAAAAGTCTGTACGGAACAAACAAGGCAAATGGCGCACAAAAAGGCCGTAAAAACCCCAAAAACACTTCTTTCCACTTTTTATGAACCCTTTCTTTCTAGAATCTTCACGGTAAAATCATAGGCATTCTTGTCATCTTTAGGATGAAACTGGCTACTCACTTCTCTAAATGCTCTTAAGTCAAAATCCTTTGGAAAATAAGTATCACCCTCAAAACAAGCATGAATTTCAGTTTTAATAATTTCATCTAAATGATGCTGAAATAAGGAAAAAATTTGACCACCGCCAATGATATAAAGATTTTTCTCCTGTTCCTCATACCATTTTAAAACAGAAGGCAAGTCGTGAAATATTAAGACAGATTCATTTTCAACAGTATAATTCGGATCCTTAGTCAGAATAAGACTTGTCCGGTTTGGTAAAACACGCTGATCCATACCATCGAAAGTCACTCTTCCCATTAAAATAGCATGACCAGAAGTAATTTCTTTAAAGTGCTTTAACTCTGCTGGTAAATGCCAAGGCAAGGATTGATTTTTTCCAATCAGCTCATTTTGATCTTGTGCCCAAATCGCCGCAATCTTTTTAGTCATTTCATAATCCTTTTAATTGATATCTCTATTCTATCAAAAAATATAAAAAAAGACTTGATTGGACTACCACTTCTCTTCATTTATTTCCAAGCGAAAACAGATAAAAATTCGATAACCATTGAGGTTATCGAATTAAACTTTTGATTTAAGATTTATTTTTTTTCGCCTTCATAAATAGAATGTAAACTACCAAAAGAGCTAAAACTCCAAATGCAGAAATATATAATACTGTAGAATCCGATCTTTTATGTTCAACAGAAGCGGTCTCCGTCTCCGAATTATCAGTATTAGGATCTACATCACAAGCATCTCTCTTTTTTGACTTTTCCTCTGTAGCAGTCTCTTCACCACTTGTTTGATTTTGTTTGTTTTTGGGCCCCTTTCCATGGCAGCGAAGAGCAAGAGATTGCCGTTTCTCTCTTAAAGTCTTCTTGTGGTTTCGAGATTCAATCTGTTTCGAACCATCAAGCACTTCAACTGAAGATTGCTCTCTCTTCTCTACTCTCCAGTGATTTAAGCGAGCTTGATCATCAGCTTTGACTTCTGCTACTTGGAAGAATAAGACAAGAATTGCAAGCAAAGCGATAGACAATACAAGAACCCAAGATTGTTTTGGTCTATGCATCTTTAAAAAACCAGCTATCATATTAGCACCTCCATGGGTAAGCGTTTGCAAAAGTTATATCTATTGTCATTATAACACTTTATATCTTTCCTGCAATTATCTGCTACGAAAGAAAAATCCCACCGAAAAACTTCGGTAGGAATTATTGAAATTAAATTGCTAAATCAAATTTGAGCTGAGGTTTAACCGGATCATAGTCTAATAACTCAAAATCTTCTGCTTTAATATCGAAGAAATTGGTCCCGTCAGGCACATTTAGAACGAGCCGTGGCTGACAGTCGCTAGGTTCTCGACGCAACAGCTCCTCCGCCTGCTCGAACTGATTGTCATAGATGTGTAAGTTATTGATAAAGTAAAAGAACTTGCCTACCTTCCAGCCAAAATGCTTGGCAATCATCATCTGTAAAGCCACATACTGCATAGCATTAATATGGTGAGCAACTAGCATATCATTCGAACGTTGAGTCAGAGTCGCATCCAGATAAATGTCTCCATCTACACGTCGAACGTCAAACATGGTTTGAAAAGCACATGGAAGCAAGCCATCTGTTTCTTCAAAAGCTTCATAATCCCAGAGAGAAATAATGTTGCGGCGATTCCAAGGATTAGCTTCCAGCTGTTGGAGAATTATATGGATAATATCGTGCTTTTTAACAACCGCTCCGTAGCGTTGGCCTATTGTACCTGTAGCGCCAACTTCCCAGTCATTCCAATAGTGAACATTGTACTTATCGTTGAGCAATTCCAGACTATTAGACTGGTCTTGATAAATCCAGAGTACTTCCTTGATGGCAGACTTAATGGCAATAGGGCGCAGAGTCGTGATCGGGAATTCTCCTTTACTCAAATCGTACTCAGCAAAAGAACCAGTGATGTATTTGGAGTTAGCCACATTTCCATCCTTGTATCGTGGACGGGCATTTTCAGAGAATACTCCTTCTTTTAATATTCTTCTAATATTTTCTTTAAAAATCGTATCAGCTTTTGTCATTAGATCTCCTTCAACAGTAAACAACTTCTAGTATTATAGCAAACTTCCCATAAAAACTCTCCCACAGAGTCTGCAGGAGAATAAAAATGAATTTTAAAATTATTGAAGAACCAAGGATGCTGCACCGATAACACCAGCATCATTTCCTAGAGTTGCCAAAGCTAATTTTGTTGATGTACGAACCTGAGGGAAGGTATTTTCGTCATAAACTTTTTGAATTCCCTCTAACAAGAAAGGCCCCGCAGCTGATACACCGCCACCGATAACAATCGTAGATGGATTAAGGATTGATCCAATATTCGCGCAAGCAATTCCTAGGTAACGAGAGAAGTTTCTATAAACGATAAGGGCTAACTCATCTTCTTCTTTCGCTAAATCAAAAACTGTTTTAGCTGTGACGTCTTCTCCATTATCGATGAGTTTCTTTAATTCAGCCTCACCAGCGTACTCATCAGCATACCGACGAGTTAAATTGACAATACCTGTCGCAGACGCAACGGTTTCCAAACAGCCCTTCTTTCCGCAAGTACATGGAATTGGCTGATCAAAATCAACAGTAATATGCCCAAGCTCTCCTGCTGCACCAGCAACGCCATGGAGAAGTTTGCCTTCAGCAACAATACCGCCACCTACACCGGTTCCTAAGGTCATAAAAACAACATCAGGCTGATTTTCTCCAGCTCCCATCCAGCGTTCCCCCAATGCTGCGACATTCGCATCATTGTCGATAAAGAATGGAATTCCAGTAGCTTTTTCAATTTTTTCTTTTACGGGTTGCAAGGTTTTCCAGTTTAGGTTATAGGCACCAATAACAGTACCTTTTTCACGGTCTACCACTCCAGGAGAACCCATTCCGATTCCCAAGAAATGATCTGCTGTTAGCTGAAGCAAGTCCAAACGATGAAGAATAGATTCAATCATATCATCAACGATATGGCTTCCTTCATCTAAAATATTTGTTTTTATAGACCATTTTTCTTGAATTTGTCCTTCTTGAGTTAAAATTGCAAATTTGATGGAGGTACCACCAAGGTCAATACCAATGATTTTTTTAGACATTGTCCTCTCCTCTGATTCTTTTATTCAACCCCATTATATCAGATTTTTTTAAAGTGGAAAAGGTTTGCATAAAGAAAAAATAAAAAGAGTCCTTAAAGACTCATAATTAGTGTAAAACTCTCTATGCTTTTATTTTATTCCTTTGCTAAGAAAACTGGTTGAAGCTAATTTTCTATCATTTTCTCCACAAGAAATCTATTAAAAGCTGGTCTACTTCGGAGTTCTCATGCAATCTGCTATGTTGGCCTCCATGCCCTGATATTTTAACTTCCTTATAGGATTTAGCATGATTGATTAACAGATATTTTAATGCTTGTGATGAAATGTTTAGGACTGATCCGTCTGTATTTCCACCAATATCACCATAGATATTCAGAACGTCTATTTGTTTGTCAGGATAAACCTCTCTTAATCCAGTAAGTTTTTGATATTGTTCATTCATCGCAGATGGCTGTCCTGTTTTGGGATCTAAGGTCAAGTTCGATGGAAGGTTCCAATTCTCTAGACCAGCTACATGATTCGCCAAATTAACCTGCTTAATCAATTTAGGTAGATTTTCTTCACTTCCATACTCTAAAAGATAATAAAGAATGGACATATTTCCCATAGAATGTCCCACCATCTTCATTTCTTGAAATCCATAAGCTTGCTTAAGTTTTTCAACTACTGCTTTAGCATATGCTGCATCTTGTAAATAGTCAGGATTTCTGTTGTCCTCATATTGAACCATGACAATTGGATTGATTGCACCTTTTGGAATACTACCTATTAAAGTGACCTGACCTGTTCTGTCAACATTCGCTTGAATTATTGTTTCTGTTACACCAGCCTTTCTAGCTGATTCTGTCATATGCCTTTCCGCATTAGCACTGGAGCCATAACCGTGAAAGAATAAGGTTGGGGTGGTAGATTGGACAAACTCATTTGATCTAAGTTTTGTATTGCTATTTTTCAGAAAAAACAAGGATGAAAAAATAATAAAGATGACTAACAAAAGGAGAACGAAATATTTCTTTTTCATATGAATCCTCCATCTTAATTTTGTACCAAATTATATCATGTATCAATGATGGTTACAAGCAAATGAATTACTGATTTATACCAATAAAAAGAAAGAAGCTTGAATGCTTCTTTCTAAAACCATTTTAAGAGTCGCATGATATGCATATTCATCTTGACCTGACGGGAATAATAATAATTTCCCCCATTGATATAGAGCTCTGGGCCGTGGAAAATTGAAATCAAGTTATAGTAGACATAGGTCTTGCCTGTTACATTTCCTAAGCTTGGCGCTACTACTTCTTTGGAATATTTCTTGGCCAGCTCCAGTGTATTTTCACCACCGTTTTTAGCTACGTAGTCGATATAGGCTTGACCGAAATTATAGGCTTGTACTGCTGTCCAGACATCTACTTTTTTCTCGCTAGCCAACTCTAAATTATCGGATAGAGTCTGAACACCCTGACGAATACTTTCTTTGTTGTCCCTGATAGCATTGGTCTGACCGGTCGCGCTTTCACTGGACTGCATAACATCAGTATCTTTCCCCTTTGTTTCTGTATAAATCATGGCCAGTACCAATTCCTCATTGGCCGCTGTGTCACGTTCGTCCAATACTTCTCTGACTAAAGTCTGATACTTCATAACCTGCTTGACATCATGATGAATCTGATAAATCTTGTAGCCAGCAAAGAGCACAAAAAGGACTAGAATCAGTCTTCTTAGAAATTTAAACATTATTTATTTTGGATATCCTCGATGTTCTTAATCAAAATAGAATAGGTCCCATTATCGTTTTGGATAAATTCTACCGACTCTGCGTCCTGATAGATATTATTTGGAACGATGAGCTCAATTCCATTTGAAAGGGAGAGTTTCTGATTTTCGAACTTTTTCTTCTGGCGACTACTGTCAATCTCATCAAACTTGACTGGCTCAGGAATAGCTTCCTTGACTTGGTCAATAAAACTAAGTCGAGCTGTTAGATTGTTATCAAAAAGATCGTCAGCCAATTTTTCAGGTGACAGTTCGTCATTTTCTTCCAGATTTTTGAAAATACTGGATTTGACCTTAGACTGGAACTGAAAATCGTCTTTATTAAAACTTTCGGCAACTTTTTGAGCAGTCTTCTCAAGTGCTTTGATTGATTTCTTAGCTGAGATTGTCGGATTGACCTGCAAGAGATTATCTGACATATAATTGAGAAAAGCACCGTTGTACTTGATGCGTTTTTCAATCAGATGGTACTTGCGAGATTTGAGATTGATGACCAAAGCCTCGTCCGCACCAGTACCAAAGCCAGGCAGGTTATTCTGCGTCAGCTTGATAGGATTGTCCACCTCGCCACCTAAGTGGGTCAGAGTTTCCCGCAGAGCAATCCGCATAAAAGCGAAGTGCTCCACACCTTCTTTGTCAAACTGGACAAAAATCAGATCGTTGGTTTTCTGGTTTTCACTGACTGAAAACTCCTCCTGCCAGAGCTTAGCGACTGTTACTGATGTTTCCAATAAGTCATCTGAAATCTGGGCTAAAAAGATGTTTTCCGAATCGAAAACACCTGTTTTAGCATCGTCAGAATAGACCCGCTCAATCTTCTTGCGCAGGTACTCTTCAATCTTGGGAGTAATGTTGAGAAACTTATCCGCCAATAGCAGTTCGGTATCAGCTGGGCTGAATTGATGAATAATCGCTTTTTTTACGTAAATATCCATCTTAGTTCAAGCCCTCATAGAGTGGAAAAGCGTCTGTCAATTCACGAACTTCAGCACGTACCTGATTCAGTATCGCTTCGTTTTCAGCATTTTCCAGAGCTTTGATAATAAGCTCTGCTACCTTGATACTTTCTGTTACACCAAAGCCTCGAGCTGCAATAGCTGCTGTACCGATACGAATTCCGCTAGTCTTAAATGGTGACAAAGTCTCGTAAGGGATGGAGTTTTTATTAAGGGTAATATTGACTTCATCCAAGAGATTTTGAGCTACTTTCCCATTTTCTACAACCTTGGTAACATCGACTAAGAAAAGGTGATTTTCAGTACCGTCAGAAATCACACGGAACTTGTCATGCTGACGGAAGACTTGCGCCATAGCTTGGGCATTATCCAAAATTTGTTGAGCATAAACCTTGAAAGCTGGATCAAGCACTTCTTTAAAAGCCACAGCCTTGGCTGCAATGACATGCTCCAATGGTCCACCTTGAATGCCCGGGAAGATAGCTGAGTTAATTTTCTTAGCCAAGTCTTCATCGTTTGTCAAAATCAATCCACCGCGAGGTCCGCGCAAGGTCTTGTGGGTCGTTGTCGTTGTGATGTCTGCATAAGGTACAGGGCTTGGATGGAGACCTGCAGCAACCAAACCAGCGATGTGAGCCATATCTACCATAAGCTTGGCACCGACTGCATCAGCGATTTCACGGAATTTTGAGAAGTCAATGATGTGAGAATAGGCTGAAGCTCCCGCCACAATCAGCTTAGGCTGAACTTCTTTGGCCTGCTGGAGAATAGCATCAAAGTCCAGCAATTCAGTTTCTGGGTCAACGCTATAGGATACAAAATTATAAGTTTGTCCAGAGAAGCTGACTGATGCACCGTGAGTCAAGTGGCCACCCGCAGACAAATCCATACCCATAACAGTATCACCTGGCTCAATCAAAGCCATATAAGCTGCGCAATTAGCCTGACTGCCTGAGTGAGGTTGCACATTGGCAAACTTGGCACCAAAGATTTCTTTTGCACGCTCAATCGCTAGACTTTCAATTACATCCACTACATCTGTCCCACCATAGTAACGGCGACCTGGGTAGCCCTCAGCGTACTTATTTGTCAAAATAGAACCTTGAGCAGCCATGACAGCTTTTGAAACGACGTTTTCTGAAGCAATCAGCTCAATATTATGTTGCTGACGTTCTTCTTCTTTTGCAACTGCTTCCCAAATCTCTGGGTCAAATGCTTTGTAGTCTTCTTGGTCAAAAATCATAAGGTGTCTCCCTTCTTT
This sequence comes from Streptococcus sp. 2_1_36FAA, assembly GCF_000161955.2. Lineage (NCBI taxonomy): Bacteria > Bacillati > Bacillota > Bacilli > Lactobacillales > Streptococcaceae > Streptococcus > Streptococcus sp. 2_1_36FAA. Next base: position 53,318 of record NZ_KI391974.1, on the reverse strand, counting down.
TGCGAAAATAGGACCCAAGGTCCTAAAAGTTAAAATTTTATACCATTTACTTGGGCGAGGATATCCTCGCGAGTAATCGCTCCCTGGCGTAAAATATGAGCCTTTTCTCCAGATAAGTCCAGGATGGTTGAATCCTGACCTGTCAAAGCAGCATCATCTTCTACTCCCGAGACTTGCTCTTGAAAATCCATCACAATCTGCTGAAAAGAAGTTCCACTAACTTTTCCAGAAAGATTGGCGGATGGACCAATCAAGGGACCGTACTTGCGAATCAAGTCCAGTGTAACCGGATGTTTAGGAATCCGAAAGCCAACAGTATCCATACCTGAGTTTATCCAAGTCGGCACTTGGTCATTGGCTTGGAGAATAATTGTCAATGGCCCAGGCAGAAAGGCTTGGTAGAGTTGATCTAGATAAGTGGGATGATTCTTAGAAAAGGCATAAATCTCTTCTAAGCTAGCCACATTAAGATTAAGAGCCTTGTCGCGAGGTCTTCGCTTTAACTCATAGACTCGCTCAACCGCCTCTTCATTCAATGCCTGTGCAAAGAGGCCATAAACAGTTTCTGTTGGCAGGACAACTGCTCCGCCTGCTGCCAGAGTCTTTTCTATTTTATCCATTGTCCATCGCCACCATTCTATCTTTGCCAAATTGATCTTTCAGAACTCGGATTCGTTTTTGCGGGAAGAATTGTTTCAATAAATCCACGACACCGTCTCCTTGCTTGTAACCAATTTCCAGATAGATCTTTCCCTTTTCTGTCAGATAGTCTCCTGCCTGCTCGGTTATTTTCCGGTAGACCTCATAGCCATCTTCCTCCGCAAAGAGAGCCATGTGAGGCTCTGAGGTCAAAACATTAAGTCCGACTTCGTCCTTATCCGCTTCTGAAATATAGGGCGGGTTGGAGACGATAATGTCAAAGTTCCCTTGAATTGCATCCAAGCAGTCAGATTGGACAAAAGTGAGGCTGAGTCCGCAAGACCGAGCATTTTCTCTTGCCAAGGAAAGAGCATCTTCTGAAAGGTCAGAAGCAGTAATCTGCCAGTCTGGACGGCTGTTTGCTAGTGCAAGAGCTATGGCTCCACTACCTGTTCCGATATCCAAGACAGACACAGAACTTTCAGGATTTTCTGACAAGATTAGCTCCACCAGCTCCTCCGTCTCGGGCCTTGGAATCAACACTCGTTCATCAACTTTGAGATTCAGACCGTGAAAGTCACTGCTGCCAATGATATATTGGGCAGGTTTGTGAGCAAGCAACTGTTTTTTAATTACTTTTAGTTCCTCACGTTCTTCCTGGCTGACTTCTGCCCGAAGTTTGAGAACAAAGTCGGTAAAGGAAAGCTGATTGAGAGCCCGATAAACGAAAGACAGGCTTTCTGCTTCTTCTCCCGCTGCTACTAGCTCCTGCTCTAGCTCAGCCAAATATTGAGCCAATGTCATTACTTATTCAACTCTTCTAGTTTTTGCGTTTGGTCATAGAGAACCAAAGCATCAACGACTTCATCCAGTTTACCAGCTAAAATCGTGTCCAGTTTTTGCAAGGTCAGTCCGATACGGTGGTCTGTTACTCGGTTTTGCGGGAAATTATAGGTGCGAATCCGCTCTGAGCGATCACCGGTACCAATTGTAGACTTGCGTTCTGCATCCTGCTCATCTTGAGCAATTTGAGCAAAGTGGTCTGCCACACGAGCTCGGATGATTTTCATAGCCTTATCCCGGTTCTTCTGCTGGGTCCGCTCTTCCTGCATTTCAACTTTGATGTTGGTCGGCAGGTGGACAATACGAACCGCAGTCGCAACCTTATTGACATTCTGTCCGCCGGCACCTGAAGCGTGGTAGATGTCCACCCGAAGATCTTTAGGATCAATGTCGTATTCTACTTCTTCAACTTCTGGCATCACCAAGACAGTTGCCGTCGAGGTGTGAACGCGGCCTTGGCTTTCGGTTACAGGAACCCGCTGTACGCGGTGAGCGCCAGATTCATACTTGAGTTTTGAGTAGACCGACTGACCTGAGACCATAGCGACCACTTCCTTGATCCCACCTACACCATTATAAGAAGCCTCCATGACTTCGAAGCGCCAGCCTTGGCTTTCGGCATATTTTTGATACATCTGCAAGAGGTCTCCTGCGAATAACTGCGCTTCGTCTCCTCCTGCAGCTCCGCGGATTTCAAGGATAATATTCTTATCGTCGTTTGGATCTTTAGGTAAAAGGAGGATTTTAAGCTTTTCCTCATATTCTTCTTTTTCAGCCTTGGCATCTTTTAGCTCTTGCTTGGCCATTTCTTCCAAGTCAGCATCACCACCAGATTCCTTGATCATTTCTTCAGCATCGACAATGTTTTGGAGGACTTGTTTGTATTCACGGTAAGCTGTCACCGTGTCACGAGTGGAAGCTTCTTCTTTTGAAAGCTCCATAAAACGCTTGGTATCAGAAACCACATCTGGGTCACTCAATAACTCTCCTAACTCTTCGTAGCGATCTTCAACCGCCTGTAACTGTTCATAGATATTCATAGATTTTTCATCATCTCCTTTATTTCAATCATTCAATTATTAATGTCTGGCTTAAAATAATGTTTGCGACAGACTGGGATATAAGTTTCATTACCACCAATTTGAATCTGTTCCCCGTCATACACTGGTTTGCCGTGATCTGTTCGCAAAACCATAGTCGCTTTTCGTGAACAGTATTGGCAGATAGTCTTGATTTCCTCTATCTTATCAGCCAAGAGCAAGAGGTGTTTAGAACCTTCAAAGAGTTCATTGCGAAAATCATTTTTCAGGCCAAAGGCCATAACAGGAACATCTAGCTCATCCACCACTCTAGCCAAATCATAGACATGATGGCGTTTCAAGAATTGAGCCTCATCGATTAAAATACAGTAAGGTTTTTCTGGTAAATTTTTGATATAGCCCAAAATATCTGTATCATCTTCAATTGCCATTGCCTGGCGTTTCATACCAATTCGGCTTGATACATACCCAACACCGTCTCGAGTGTCAACCGCGCTGGTCATAATCACAACACCCTTGCCCTGTTCCTCGTAGTTATGAGCAACTTTTAAGATCTCAATAGTCTTTCCTGAGTTCATTGTGCCGTATTTATAATATAATTGAGCCATAATCTCTAACTTTTTCTTCTTCCATTCTATAAGTTAATCCATTTAATTGTACCATAATTGGACAAGCATTAAAACCTAAATTGTGATAAAATAATGTTAAGAAAATAAAGGAGGCAATCTAATGCCATTTGTTAGAATTGATTTATTTGAAGGTCGTACTCTGGAGCAGAAAAAAGCTCTTGCCAAGGAAGTAACTGAAGCCGTTGTCAGAAATACTGGCGCTCCTCAATCTGCAGTCCATGTCATCATTAACGATATGCCTGAAGGAACCTACTTCCCACAAGGGGAAATGCGTACAAAATAATCTATAACCGCTAGCCAAGCGGTTTTTTTATTTGAAAAAGGCCATAAATGTACTGACTCCAAAAGTTAGACAGTAGAAATCTAATTTTTGGAGTGCAGTTCAAAAACAGCCTTTTATTTATTTTTTCGATTTAAAACAGCATTTAAAATAATTGCTATCAGACTGGCCATGACAATGCCATTTGAAAAGAACATCTGTAAACTAGAAGGCAGACTGTTAAAAAGGCTACTTCCGTTTAAACCAACCCCAGCCGAAATAGAAACTGCTGCGATTAAGAAATTGTGTTCGTTGTGTTCGAAATCAACACGAGCCAAGATTTGCATCCCTTGAATTGAAACAAAGCCAAACATGACTAGCATCGCCCCACCCAAAACAGGATTAGGAATAATTTGAGCTAAAGCACCAAATTTTGGTACAAGTCCCAAGAGAACTAGGAACCCTGCTGCATAGTAGATTGGCAGACGAGTCTTAATTCCAGACAACTTAACCAAACCAACATTTTGAGAAAAACCTGTATAAGGGAAGGTATTGAAGATACCTCCAAGCAAGACTGCCAAACCCTCAGCCCTGTAACCATTACGTAGACGTTTGCTATCAATCGGATCTTTGGTAAGATCAGACAAGGCCAAATAGACTCCTGTTGACTCTACCATAGAAACTGTAGCAATAATACACATCATGGCAATCGAAGAAAATTCAAACTTGGGAGCACCAAAGTAGAAAGGTGTAGGAATATGAACAATTGGAGCCTGAGAAACAGGAGTAAGATCTACTAGCCCCATACAACCTGCAATAAAAGTCCCAATAACCAGACCAATCAAAATTGAAATAGATTTGACAAAGCCTTTAGTAAAGATATTAATCAGTAAAATGATCAGGACAGTAACAGCTGCTAAGATTAAACTTTGAGCAGTTGGTTTCTCAACATTATTTCCCATATTACCAATCGCAACTGGAATGAGAGTCAATCCGATAGTTGTAATGACAGACCCTGTCACAACTGACGGGAAAAGATCAGCAACCTTAGAGAAAACACCTGAAATCAAAACGACATAGATACCTGACACAATGAGGGCACCAAACATGGCACCACTTCCGTGACTTTGTCCAATCATAATTAAAGGCGCAACAGACTGGAAGGCTACTCCCAAAACGACAGGTAAACCAATACCAAAGTATTTATTTAACTGCAACTGGAGAAAGGTTGCCACCCCACACATAAAGATATCTGTCGAAATTAAATAAGTCAGTTGTTCAGCAGAATATCCTAAAGCTCCAGCAATCATGATTGGAACCAAAATCGATCCCGAATACATAGCCAATAAGTGCTGCAAGCCAAGAACGGCTGCTTGCGAATGTTTTTCTTCTTTGTACTCCATCTTATGCATCTGCCTTTCCAAATACAACTTTTCCATTTTCAAACTTTTCAATCCGAGCTAGAGAAACTACTCTTTGTCCATCATCTTCCAATAATTTTCTTCCAGATTGAAAAGACTTTTCGATGACAATTCCAATAGCTTCAACACTCGCTCCTGCTTGGCGAATGATTTCAACCAAACCTTTAGCCGCCTGTCCATTGGCTAAAAAATCATCAATCACTAATACCTTATCCGAAGGACTCAAGAATTTTCCGGCAATCGAAACCGTCGAAGTCACTTGCTTTGTGAATGAGTATACTTCAGCTGTTAAAATCCCCTCAGTCATAGTAATATTTTTAGCCTTTTTAGCAAAAATCATTGGAACTCCTAACGCCTCAGCAGTATAGACAGCTGGGGCGATTCCAGATGCTTCAATCGTCACGACCTTTGTAATTCCTGACTCACGGAACCTATCAGCAAATACCCGGCCTATTTCTTTCATTAAAGAAAAATCAACCTGGTGAGTCAAGAAAGAATCTACTTTGAGAATATTTTCCCCTAAAACATTTCCGTCATGGAGGATTCGTTCTTCTAATTTTTTCATTATATCTCCTTTTTAAAACAAAATAAGGACCTGCTTAAAGCAAGTCCTCATACAACGACAGTAACCTGTTACAAAAGTAACAGGAAACTTGTAAGACTCACTTATTGTTAGATGTTTGGCATCTTGTAGAGACCTTGCCCCAATCATTAGCAAGATAAATAAGCTTTTCTTTATTATACCTTAATGTGCATCGCCATTCCAAATAGAATTTTTAACGATAACATAATCCACTCTAGTCAAACTGTGCAAATCTCGACCGCCTGCATAAGAAATCGAACTTTGCAAATCCTGCTCCATCTCAGTCAAAGTATCCTGTAAATGACCTTTAGCTGGTAGCAGAATTTTTTTGCCTTCAACATTTTTGTAGGCACCCTTTTGGTACTCAGACGCAGAACCATAATACTCTTTGAATTTATCACCATCGATTTCAATAGTCTCACCTGGGCTTTCAATATGACCGGCAAAGAGCGATCCAATCATAACCATACTAGCCCCAAAGCGAATAGACTTGGCAATATCTCCATGTGTCCGAATCCCACCATCAGCAATAATCGGCTTGCGGGCAACCTTAGAACACCATCTCAAAGCTGATAATTGCCAACCGCCTGTGCCAAAACCAGTCTTCACTTTGGTAATACAAACCTTACCTGGTCCAATCCCTACTTTTGTCGCGTCCGCACCAGCATTTTCCAATTCACGAACCGCTTCGGGTGTACCAACATTACCAGCAATGACAAAAGTCTCAGGCAGTTCTTTTTTGATATGTTGGATCATTTTAATTACACTGTCAGAGTGCCCATGAGCGATATCAATGGTGATATATTCAGGTGCATCTCCTTTCAGGCTACTGACAAAATCATATTCATAATCTTTAACACCAACCGAAATAGAGGCAATCAAGCCTTTTTCATGCATTCGTTTAACAAATGGCTTGCGCCCTTCTTCATCAAAACGATGCATAATATAAAAATACCCACCTCGAGCAAGCTCTTCCGCAACCGACTCATCAATAATCGTTTGCATATTAGACGGTACAACTGGCAAGCGGAAGGTGTGATTACCAAACTTCACTCGTGTATCTGCCTCAGATCGACTTTTAACCACACATTTTGCTGGGATGAGTTGGATATCTTCATAATCAAAAACTTGAAAATCATTTAGCATAGAGCTTTCCTCGCAATAATCTTTATTTAGACCTACCTATGCACTTTCGCATCGCTACGTCTTTCTTGACGTTTCCTAATGAAGTTTACCACAAAAATAAGATTTAGCAAAATTCTAAAGCTATTTAATGAGTAATTGTTCGGATATCACGAACTTATATCAAACAAGAAAACTATTACATTTTATTAGGATTTCTTTTCGACTTGCTTCAAACGAATTTGATAAAGAATACCAGTGACAACCAAGCTGGCGATTAAACCAATCCAGTAGCCATAAGGACCAAATTTACAAATATTATCTAAAAATAATCCAAGCGGAAGGGCTACTCCCCAATAGCCACTTAGTCCAAGGTAAAATGGTACTGTCGTATCCTTGTAGCCACGAAGAATACCCTGTAAAGGAGCCGCAAACGTATCTGCTAGTTGAAAGAATAGGCTATAAGTTAAGAAGATGGAAGTTAGAGCGATAAACTCTGAGTTTGTACCATAAAGAGAGGCAACCTGATTTCGAAGTAAAAAGAGAAATACAAGCGTAAATCCTGAAATAAGCAAAGCCGTAACCCTTCCTAAGCGACAGTATTTTTTTACATCATCATAGCGTTTTGCACCAATTTCATAAGAAACCACAATTGCCATTGCCGAAGAAATCCCAGCAGGAAAGGCGTACATAAGATTTGAAAAGTTCATTGCCGATTGATGGCTAGCTATCACTATTGATGGAAACTTGGCCATGATAAGTCCTACAACAGAAAAGATAACGACTTCAGCAAAAACAATTCCACCAATTGGTAAACCAAGCCGTAATCCCTCCTTAATTCCCTCGGCTACCACTTTTTGTCTTTTCCAAAGCTTATAGGATTTAACCTTTGGATGTTTGAATAAAATCAAGACAGAGATGAATAAGAGAACCCAGTAAGCTACAGAAGTTCCAAGACCAGCTCCCGCACCTCCCATTTCTGGAAAACCAAATGCGCCATATATCAAGGCGTAATTAAAACTGGCATTTAAGGGCAAAAGTAAAAGCATCAAGTACATGGAGAGGCGAGTTAAACCAAGTGCATCTAACAGTGAACGTACGACACTAAAAAGTAAAAGCGGTATGATGCCTAGAGATAAATACATAAGATAATGCTTAGCCACTACTGCTACTAGGTTTTCCAAAGACAAACTGTCTAAAATTAGAGGAGCTCCAAAAAGAACTAACAAAAAAAGAACAATGGATAAACCAAGCGACAGATAGATAAACTGATAAAAATCTGAGGTAATCTTTTTCTCATCGCCTTTTCCCAAATGATGCCCAACAATCGGCACTAAAGCAGATACAATCCCTGTTAAAAAGGAGAAAAAAGGACTCCATAGACTTGTAGCCATAGACACACCAGCGAGATGGAGAGTATCATACTGTCCAGTCATGGTTGTATCTACGAATGACGCTGAATAATTTGCCAACTGATAAATCAAGACGGGAATAAAAATCGAAAGAAATAACCTCAAGCGCTGGCTAAAATGATAGGTCTGATGCATAAAAATCTCCTCTAACCTTCTTTTCTCTAACTATACTATAAGCAAGGATGATAGTCAAAAAGAAAAAGGGTTACTCCCCTTTTTCTTTCTTTTCTTGCGAATCTGCATCTTTTTCATTATTGTTCATAGCATTTTTAAACTCTGAAAACATTTTTCCAATTGATTGTCCAAGCTCTGGTAAACGCTTGGGACCAAAAATTAGCAAGGCTCCTAATACAATAATAATAAGACCTGGCGCTCCAATATCTCTTAAAATGCCCATTATTCACTCCTCTTTTCTTTCTTTTTGTATATATAATAGCTGAGCAACAGACTGACTTCATAAAGTAAAATCAAGGGAACTGTCATAGCTAAATCGCTGATAAAGTCAGCAGGTGTCAAAATAACTGCTAAGACTAATAAAATAAAGTAAGCATACCTTCTATATTGTACCAAAAATTGTGGCTTGAGCAAACCAAGCGACGTAAAAAATGATACTAGAACTGGAAGTTCGAACAAGATACCAAGCGGAATTGTTGTATGAAAGAGAAATGCCAGATAATTTTGGGCGGTAAGCTGTGTCTCAAATAAGCCTTCTCCCAACGAAAGTAGGACTTGTAAAATAGCCGGACTAACCAGATAAAAACCAAAAGCCAATCCCAAAACAAAACAGATAAAGGTCGCTGGTATATAAGCAAAAATCGCTTTCGATTCCCTTGAAGTCAGAGCCGGCCTAACGAACTGCCAAATTTGATAAACCATAAAAGGCAAGGTCACACTAAAAGCTATCAGGCTAGACAAGCTGACGTAAATCCAAAGAATATCATTCGGTCCTAAGACAAGCAACTTCTTTTCAAATCCACTGGTCAACCAGCTATAAATATCACCTGCGTAGATAAAACCAAGTAAAAATACCAGAAGAAAGCAAGCTAAAGTCCAAATGAACCGTCTACGAAACTCGGTCAAGTGTTCTACGATAGTTTGTTTTTTATGATCCATGGCTATTCTCACGATTCTTCCATGTAATAATAAGTACAATAACTACAAAAATTAACTGACAAGTTACAACTTCTAGACTTGGATAAATTCCAGCCCAATCAATCGACGTGAAACCATTCATCAGATGACTTGGTAAAATGTTAGTTAGCTGGAGAGCATGGATACTAACCCCCAGCATTTTAAATGCCAGAGCATAAATGAGCCAAGTCAGAATCAAGAAAATTCGATGTGGTTTGAAATAAGCAGAAGCTTTATTCATAACTAAAGCAAGAACAAACAAAACAAGAAATGCCAGTCCTATCCCTAGGAAAAAACTTGCCTTATCAATTCTAGGATAGATTCCCGCATAAAACAGAATCGTCTCTGCTCCTTCTCGAAACACAGCGAGAAAGCTCAGTGCAAACATAGAAATGAAACTGCCGGTTGCTGTGACAGCCTTCATCTGGCTTTCCATAAAGTCATTCCACTTTTTAATTGAAGACTTGCTATGTAGCCAAATCCCGACCATAATCATCATCAAAACAGCAAAAATCCCGACTGCACCTTCGATAATCTCACGGTTAGAACCTGAGGATACTGCTGGGAAAAGGAATTGAAGCAAAACAGCAATCGCTAAGCTTGCCAAAATCCCCATAACTGCTCCTGTATAAACCCACTTTAGCCCCTTTTTCATCTTGGCTGCTTTTAGTGTTGTAACAAGAGCCATAACGATCAAGAGAGCCTCTACTCCTTCTCTCAAAAGAATGAGCATAGCATCAAAAAAGTTATAGGATGCACTCGTATCAATCTGCGACAAATCATTAATTAAGGCCTGTAGCTGATCTTGATATTTTTTTTCATTTCCCTTAACCATGATGACTGGTGTTTCACTCTCGACTCGAGTATAGAGAGTGGCGTTGCGCGTGCTGACATCTCCTTCAATACTTGGCCAGATAGTGATGAATTTTTTCATATTTGAGCTAGCTTCTTGAGTTTTTCCAGCTTTAAATCCATCCAAGGCTTTTTCGAGTAACTGAATTCCGTCTTTTAAAGTAAGATTTCCTTCGGTTGTAGCAAGCTCTTCGCCCTTTACAAAACTATCAATAGCAGTCTTTAAGTCATCAAAAGAAGATTGAACACTTGAAAAATCTACTGGCTCAGTCTCGATTGCACTACGTAAAAAAGAAATCGCAGTTTCAATCTTACCATAGTGAGCTGTACTATTATCACGAACAACACCTTCGTTCACCGTCCAGGTCGAGTTCATTTTTTTATAAGCTGAACGAGTTTGTTCAAGATTTTTTGCAGAAATAGCTGCCTGTAGATCCGCAAATCTTGACTCTAACCGACTAACCAACTTTTCTTTTTCAGCATTAAGATCGACTGGATGTTGCTCCTTATCAAACTTTAAGAGCTCAGACGAAATCGTGGTTAAGTTTTCCTTAGTCACTTCATTTATTGTCAATGCTTTGCTAACTTCTTTACCAGCTGGTGAATCGTGGTTCTCTAGTTGTTCAAATCCTTCCTTTATCTCAGCAACCAATTGCTTCGCCTTAGCCTGGTTGCCTTGCTCTACAGCTCTTGTAGCATCCGTTACCTTTACAAAAAGCTGGCTAAAGCCCTCTTCAGCAAAAACAGGTTTAGCGAAAAAAAGGAAGGCTATTGCCAAGATAATTAGGAGTTTATTCAAATAATTTTTGACCAAGGTACTCTCCTTTTTTCACACCAGCAAAGCAAGCAAAGAGGCCACTACCAATATGTGTTACATATTCATTCATCTTGTCCTGAGCTCCAAGATTAGTCTGTACTTTTACAAAACTATCCGGATTCTTTTGGAAGGCAAGAAAAAGAAGACCTGTATCAAACTGACCTGTTTTCTCGACGATACCATCGGAATAAGAATAAGATCGACGATAGATTGGTTTGTTTACTTCTTTAGCTAAGCGAACGTGAGAATCGACCGGCAAGAGAGCTAAATCAACCTCATCGAATTCATCTTTCTTACCAAAGGGGGCACCACTTTCCTTATAACGACCAAATGTGTTTTCCTGCTCCTGTAGGTTTGTCCGATCCCAAGTTTCAAGAAACATTTGAATACGACGAACAGCCATATAAGTGCCACCTTTCATCCAGTCGTCACTATCAGTCCAAATTACTTGATCAAAGTCCTTTTCTTTGGTCACGTTGGCAGTTCCATCCTTGAATCCAAAAAGATTTCTAGGAGTTGACATACGGTCTCCAATCGCTGCAAAACCTGATTGACTCCATTTCATGGTAACAGTATTTCTGGCCTTACGAACTAGATTTCTGACTGCATGAAAAGCTACTTGTTCATCATCAGCGCAAGCTTGGATTACAATATCACCACCCGTGTACTTTTCTTGCAATTGCTCTTTTGGAAATGGAGGTAAGTCACGAAATTCTTTAGGACGCTTCTTTTCCAAGCCCATTTTTTTCAAAAAATCAGCTGACACACCAAAAGTAAGAGTCAAACGATAGGGATTTAGACCCACTGTTTCACCAGTGTCGCTAGGTGGCAAAAGGGCATTAGAACCATCTTTTTTGACCAATTCTCCATCCACCAACTTGCTGCTATAATCAGTCCAGTCCTTAAACATTTGAATAACTTCTTCTTTGTCGGTACTATGCAAATCAAGCACTACAAAATAGATATTTTTTTGCATTGGAGTCGTAATTCCTGCTTGATGCTCACCGTAAAAGCTGATTTCTTCGCCACCATCGGAAATTTTCTTTTCTTCTTGTGCTTTATTAGCGAAAAAAGCAGAGGCACCAGAAACACCCAGTGCTAGACCAGCGCCTCCAATCCCTGCTTTTTTAAGAAATTCACGACGGTCCATCTTTTTTTCAAACCATTTTTCGTCGTTTGTCATATCATTACTTCCCGTTTAAAATGACTCCCATTTGGGATAAAGGTTCACCAAGTTTTGTAACACCTTCTGCTAATTCTTTAGTATCCTCTTTAGTTAAGTCTGTATATAGCTTATAGTGCTGACTATCTGTCATATGTTTATCCAAGAGGCTATTAACATTTTTAAATTCTTTTTCTAAAGAAGCTACAAGCTTTTCGTCTTTATTCTTGATAAGTGGTTTAAACAATTGGAAAATTTTCTCAGCACCCTCAATATTTGCACGGAAATCGTACAAATCTGTATGAGAGTAGATTTCCTCTTCACCAGTAATCTTGCTTGTTGCAACTTCATTTAATAAGTCAACAGCACCAGTCAGCATCATATCAGGAGTAACCTCTACTGTTGCAACTTTCGCCTTCAATTCTTTAATGTCATTAACCAATTGATTAGCATAAGTTTCTGTTCCAGAAGTGGTATTTTGTTCCCACAAGATTTTTTCAATACGGTGGAAGCCTGACCATCCTTCTTCAGTCTTGTTCTCATCCATATAATCTGCTAAACGAAAATCAATTTTTACATCAGACTCACCAAAACTTTCAGCAATCGGTTCTGATCGCTCATAGCTCATTCGAATAAGTGGATAGATTTTCTTTGCTTCGTCAAGCTTTCCTTCCTTAAGAAGAGAGGCGAATTTTTCAGTATCAGTCAGCAACTGATCAATTTGCCCTTCCACAAAAGTCTTATATTCCGACGTAGCCTTATCTAAAGCCTTCTTATCATTAGACGATAAGGTCACTTTTGCTTCACTACTACTTGAAGAAGTTTTGCTTGTGTTCGTATTTGCAGAACAAGCTGTCATGAGAACAGCTGCTGAAAATAGGACAAGTCCCATTTTTTTCATGGTCTATCTCCTTTAAATTCTAAATAATGTTCAAGAAATTATATCAAAAATTTTCTCATTTTTCAATAAATTGTCAGATAATTTAATCCAAATAAAAATCCCTTGTCAATTTCAAAAAACAAGGGAAGTAAATCTTATAGTAATAAGTCTTTTATTTTTCCAATTTCATGTTGTTTAACTACCAAATAAATCGTATCCCCTAAGTAGAGTTTAGTACTTCCGTTAACAGTATTCTTCTTACCTTTATGAATATTCATAACAATCAGAATGTCTGGCGGAAGATTTAAATCCCTCACCTGCCTATTCGAAATTTTTTCGGAAACAGGGATTTCTATTAAAGTTGTCTCTCCATCATCTCCTATATTATCTGGGAGCATTCTTTCTAACATAGCTTCATAAACTGGTGCTCCGCCTAGCAGATCCATTATGATATAGGCTGTTAAAGTCACGATTGCTAAAGGCATTAGGTTTCTGATATCGCCAACCATCTCAGTTACCAAGATCATAGCTGTCAGGGGAGCTTTTGATATCGCACCAAAATAACCACTCATGCCTAGAATGATAAAAATTGGAAATTGATTCCAACTAACAAGGCCAAACTGCACACAGATATTTCCAACAATCGCTCCTAATAGAGATCCCAGTGCTAAAATCGGAAGAAAAATACCACCTGGCAAACCACTTCCATAAGAAATCATACTCCAAATAAATCGAATAAGAAAGAAAGCAATAAGGCTTGTAAGTAAATAATTTTCTGAATGCAAGGAGAGAATCAATTGATTCCCTCCTCCTAAAATTTGAGGCAGAAAATAACCAAGAGGTATAATCAAGACAAATGCCACTGCCGGGTAGTAGTTCGGTGATAAGTGTAAAATCTTACCGATTTTTTTATATAAGTCTGGCATATACAGGACAACTTTTTCGTAAACATAACCTGAAATTCCTAAGAAAAGGCCCATAAGTAGATAAATCCAGTATTGTTGCAATTGCATTGCTGGGATATTATCAGGCATATCTAAAACAGGTGTAAGTCCAAAAATCACCAAGGAAACAAAATTTGCTACCAGACTAGCTACCAGAGTTGAGATCCAAAAAAGTTTTGAAAAATGGCGATAAACTTCTTCGACCACAAACAATAAACCCGCTATCGGAGCATTGAAGGCAGCAGCCAGACCAGCTGCAGCTCCACTAGCAATCAAAACCCTTTCTTCAACGGGACTAAGCTTAAGCCATTTTGCTAGCCCTTTGCCTCCAACAGCCCCTAGTTGAATACTAGGTCCTTCCCTACCTAACATGAGACCACTTGAAATAGCTAAAAAGCCAGCAAGAAATTTTTTCCATAATACACTCCACCAGTCCAAGGACATGAGCCCCTTCAGCTCAGCCTCTACTTGAGGAATACCCGATCCTTTAATATTCTTTTCAGACTTCATTAGCCAAGCAACCAAAAACATAATAAGTAGGTAAAGGATTAAAATTATTCCTAGGAAAGTAAAATTTTCATGGCTTTTTTCATACAAGGATTGAATCCAATGAAAACTCTTCTCAATCATGAGGCGAAAAAGACCTACAATACCTCCAACAAACAAGCCCACTAAAATCCCACGAAAAACTTGAGAAATAATAGAACTATTTGCCGACTGAAACTCTCTTTCAGGAAGAGATTGAACTACTTTTTCTTCCATATCTTCTCCTACCCTTTTTGAAACTATTGTACCATATTTTAAAATGGACCTAAACTATTTTTAAAAGTGGAACTGACAAGCAAAAAGCTCCTCAAAAAGGAGCTTTCTTCGTTTTATTCAGCTGAAAGTGCAGCCATAGTGATGTAATTATATGGCTTGTTGAAGTGTGGTAAGAAGAACAAGTCCATGAGAGCAAGCTTATCTATTGTTACTTGTTCTTGAATTGCTAATGAGAACATGTGGATACCCATTGAAATCGAGATATCACGAGAAACCATTTGTGCACCTAAAACAATACGAGTATCCTTGTCATAAACAATTTTCAATGCTACTTCATGGTTATCGTGCTTGATAAATTCTGGTTTTTGCAAGTCGTTGAAACCAGTTTCTACAGCATTATAACCTGCTGCTTTCGCTTTTTCAAGAGTTAAACCAGTTGACACCATATGAAGGCCGTAGATTGAAATACCATTTGAACCTTGAACACCGATTCCTTCCAATTCATGTCCGCAAGCATTGTGTGCACCCACGATACCAGAACGAACAGCGTTAGATGCTAAAGCAATGTAGCTTGTTTCTTGACGAGCATTGTCGTAAATCGTTGCACAGTCACCAATAGCAAATACACCAGGGATTGAAGTTTCCTGTTTCTTATCTACAAGGAAAGCTCCGTTTCGGAACAATTCAATCTTTCCTGCTCCCAATTCTGTATTTGGACGGAAACCAACAGCAAGAACAACCATATCTACATCAAATGTTTCTTTATCAGTTACTAAGCGTTCAACCTTACCATCGCCTTCAACTGCCTGTACAGTTTGACCAAGCGCTAAGCGAATATTGTGGTCTTCCAAATTCTTAGCCATCATTTGAGTAAAGTCTTTATCATAGTATCCATTCAAGACAGTATCTACGATGTCAACCAAAATAACTTCTTTTCCGAGACGCTCAAAAGCTTCAGCAAGTTCAACACCAATGTAACCACCACCAACTACAGCAACACGTTCAATATGCTTGCTCTTGTCTTGAAGTTTTTCAATAACTTCTTCTGCATTTTGGTATAGTTTTACAAATTGAAGATTTTCAAGAGTTGCTTTGAATTCACGATTTCCTTCAACAATTTCAGCACCTTTGATTGGAGGAATGATTGGAGTAGAACCTGTTGCAAAAATTAACTTTTCATAAGATTCAACATGTTCTTTACCATCTACTAATGCTGTAACTTCTTTTTTATCATAATCAATTGAAAGAACCGGAGCATTCATGTGAACTGTTGCGCCTTTTGCTTCTAACTTTTCTTTATCAGAGTAAAATAGGCCCTCAGCTCCATCGATTTGCTTTCCAATCCAAAGAGCCATACCACAACCAAGGAAAGAAATGTTTGAATTTTGGTCAAAAACTACAATTTCATTTTCTGAACCATAATTATCAAGCATAGTATTAATACATGCTGTACCCGCGTGGTTAGCACCTACTACAACAATTTTACTCATAGAATAAATCCACCTTTAAAATTTAATTTACCAGAGTATTATACCATCAATCTGTTAGCGGTTTCAACAAAAATGCTCATTATTTTTCAATTTTCTAAAAATCATATAAAACATCAAGTCATAGACCTTCATTAAAAATCAGATCAACAGTAGGGTTATCTGCAAAGAAAGCTACTTATTTTTTTCTGAAAATATATAAAATTCATTTGTGAAAACGTTGTCTTTTTGATATACTAATAACGTAGATTATGAACTATTTAGGAAAGGTTGTGATAAAAATGGATCTCACTTCTAGATCCATTCGTTTAATGGGATCAACAATTAGCATTTCTATTTTACATGAGAATGCTGACTTTCTTCTAGATGAGGTTTTTTCCTTATTAAAAATATACGAAAATCGTTTCAGCGCTAATGATGACAGCTCAGAACTAATGCAGGTCAACCACGCTGCTGGAAAAGAGCCGATCTGTGTTCATCCTGATTTGTTCGAGCTAATAGAACTAGGAAAAAAACACAGTCTTATTCCAGGCAGTCATCTCAATATCACTATAGGGCCCCTCATTCAAACTTGGCGTATTGGTTTTAAAGATGCCAGAGTTCCGAGTGCTTCAGAGATTGAAAAGGTTCTTTCCTTGACCAACCCCGAAAATATTGAATTAGATCCAATATCCCGTTCAGTATTTTTGAAACAGTCTGGGATGAAGATTGACCTTGGTGCCCTCGCTAAAGGATATATCGCTGATAAAATCTCCCATTTCCTAAAAGAAAAAGGTGTCACTTCTGCACTCATTAATCTTGGAGGAAATATCCTGACTATTGGCCAGAACCAACAAAATAATCGTTTATGGCGCATCGGTATTCAGAATCCAAAGCTAGCTCGCGGAAACAACTTAGCATTACTATCCATCCAAGACCAGTCCGTTGTTACTTCCGGAATCTATGAAAGAAATCTGAAAGCAAATGGCAAAGTATATCATCATATTTTCGATCGAAATACTGGCTATCCAATTGATAATCAGTTAGCCAGCCTCACCATTGTTTCAGATAAATCAGTTGATGGAGAAATATGGACAACACGCTTATTTGGTGACAGCCCTAGTTCTATCTTAGAAAAAGTTGAGCAAGAAAATGGAATCGAAGCCTTCGTTATTACAGAAGATAATCAAATTTTTTATTCATCTGGTCTTACCCCAGAAATTATATCCTAAATCCAGAAAGGAACCTACTATGTTAAAACTTATCGCAATTGTTGGAACAAATTCTAAACGTTCCACAAACCGGCAACTTCTTCAATATATGTCTAAGCACTTTGCTGACAAGGCTGAAATCGAGCTGGTAGAAATTAAAGATATCCCAATGTTTAATAAACCTGCTGATAGAAGCGTGCCTGAGTTAGTATCAGAAATTGCCGAGAAAATCGATGCAGCAGACGGTGTACTCATTGGAACACCTGAGTACGACCACTCTATTCCAGCTGTACTCATGAATGCTCTAGCTTGGCTTTCTTATGGCATCTATCCCTTGCTGAACAAGCCGGTCATGATTACTGGTGCTTCTTATGGTACACTTGGTTCCTCTCGTGCCCAGTTGCAGCTCCGTCAAATTTTGAACGCTCCAGAAATCAAGGCAAATGTACTTCCAGACGAGTTCTTGCTCTCACATTCTCTTCAAGCTTTTGATCCAAGCGGAGATTTGGTGGATCTTGATGTTGTCAAAAAATTGGATGCTATCTTTGATGACTTCCGTATCTTTGTCAAAATCACTGACAAATTGCGCAACGCTCAAGAATTGCTTCGCAAAGATGCTGAAGAATTTGACTGGGAAAAATTGTAAGATAGGAGACTGAAAGAATGAAATTTGTTGGAATTGTAGGATCAAACTACGAACAATCATATAACCGAAAATTATTGGAATTCATCCGTCGCCAGTTCAAAATTAAATTTGAATTGGAAGTCTTAGAAATCGATGAAGTCCCAATGTTTAACCAGGATGAAAAATGGGATGAAAGCTTCCAATTGCGTTATTTGTATAACAAAATCACGCGTGCAGACGGAGTCATCATCGCAACACCTGAGCATAACCATACTATCAGCGCTCCTTTGAAGAGTGTCTTAGAATGGCTCTCTTACGAGGTTCATCCTTTCGAAAACAAGCCTGTCATGATTGTTGGTGCATCATACTACGACCAAGGAACTTCCCGTGCTCAAGTTCACCTGCGTAAAATCCTAGACGCTCCTGGTGTCAATGCTTACACTCTTCCAGGCAACGAGTTCTTGCTGGGCAAAGCCAAGGAAGCCTTTGACAATGATGGCAATATCACTAACGAAGGAACTGTTAAATTCCTTGAATCATGCTTAGATAACTTTATCAAATATGTAGAGGTGGTTTCAAAATTGAAAAAACCAAAACCAATTGAACCTGAAGACTTAGACTGTGGAAAACCAATCGCTACAACGGTTACAGAAGTTGATCCGGATGATCCAGAATGGGTAGAAAAAGTCGCTGAAATCACTGGTGCTGTTTCTGGTGATACCTATGTCAAACTTGACCATGGTATCTTGACTGTTAACCAGATTGATATGTTCTTAAAAGCTATGCCATTTGAATTGACATACGCTGACGATAACAACCAATTCCTCTACTATAACAACGCTCATCAAGATCCAGATACCATGTTTGCCAAACGCGTGCCACCTCAATCAGGTAGCCGTATGTCAACCGTTCATGGTTCTCTTCCGCCAGCACGTATGAAGAATGTAGAGTGGGTTATCGGAACGTTGCGCAACGGAAACCAAGAATACGTACGTACCATTGTTCCAGGTTCTCCTGCTGGTGTAATCAACACTCACAACTACCAAGCTATGTACTATCCTGATGGATCATATGCAGGTATCAATGAAATCGTCTTTAACTTCCAACCATGGCTTGACTGGTATCTAAAAGAAACTGGACAACGTTTGGTAGGAGGCAGCGGACCATTTGCTCCTGCTGGAGGTCATGGAGACGCAGATGCTACTTCTGGCGCTTCAGATACTGGTGGTCACGGTGACGGCGGAGGAGATGCGGATGCCTCTTCTGGTGCAAGTGCTTAAGTAAAAAAAGAATGGAAATTTTATCCATTCTTTTTATATTCTATTTACTTCATTTCTTTAAAGGCTGCTTCAGCATCTTCATTGCTGATAGCTCCAAATTGAATTTTACCAATTTTTCCTTGACTATCAATCAAGATTTCTGTTGGAATACTTCTGATTTGATAGGCCTGGAAGGTAGTTGCTTGACTATCATATAAAACCGGAACATCTTTATAGCCCTGTTCTTCAAACCATTTAGGGAAGTCTGTTTCAGACTTTTCACCCTGTATTCCTGGGGCAATGACACTTAAAATTTCGAAATCACGGTCTTTCTTTCCAGCCAATTCTATTAGTTCTGGCATACTTTTCTTACATGGTCCACACCAAGAAGCCCAGAATTTCAAGTAAACTTTTTTTCCTTTATAATCAGATAACTTAACAGTTTTTCCGTCCATAGACTTCAAAGTAAAGTCAGGAGCTTCCTGACCTACAGCTATCTGACCTACAGCATTCTGAGCAGGTTGATTGCTACTGCTTTTTGTTTCCATTCCCATCTCGTCAGAGCAAGCAGTTAAAAACACTGCAGCTAACAAACCAACACCAAAAGTTAAATATTTTTTCATCACTTTCTCCTTTTATTAGAAAATATCAAATCAAAAAACATCAAAAAATTTTTTTCAATCTGTTTAAGACACTTATACTTATCCAAATAGACCTGACAAGGCGTTCAATTGTCCAAGCATGAGCAAGATTCCCATCAGAATAATAATAGCACCACCGATTTTTTTCAGAAGCCCCATGTAAGGTTTAATTTTATTAAAATACTGCATAACAAAGCTTGAAGCCAGAGCTAGAATTAGGAAAGGTAAGGCCATACCCAAGGTATAAATCAAGGTCAGAATAGCTCCCTGAAAAGCACCATTCCCTCCTGAAGCAGCCAGCGCTAAGACTGAACTTAGAATAGGACCAATACACGGAGTCCAACCAAAACTAAAAGTAATCCCCAATACAAATGCTGAAAGAAACTCGTTGCGTTTACTATCTTTTTTAAAGGCGACATTTTTTTGCATTTGCAAGGGTTTAATATTGATTAATTCCATTTGGTGAACACCAAGTAGGATAATGATGATACCCATAACATAGCGGAACCAAGAAGAATTAATAATAGCTCCTAAAAAGCCCGCCCCAAATCCTAAAATGAAGAAAATACATGATATACCCGCAATAAAACAGAGAGTTTTAACAAGTCCATACCAGGCGATTTCTCTGCCTAAAAATCGAACTGTTCTGGGCTTATCTTCTGAATCTAATAAGATTCCGATATAAACAGGAAGTAAGGGAAAAATACAGGGAGAGAAAAACGATAGCACTCCCGCTAAAAAAACTGAAACTGAGAAAAGAAATGTTTGCATATCTAATCCTTCTTTTTTATTTATAATAGAAAAAATGGTTTTCACAATAACTCTATTCGTTTTCTTCTGAACGGAGTTCTATTAATCCTATAAACCATTATAAATGAAAGCGGATTATTTTTCACAAATTTGCTACGGTATTTTTAGTTATCATTTTCGTTCTAGCAAAATAATAAATTTTATTTAGAAAGTTTCAAACAGAAAAAGCCGGAAAAATTCTTTCCGACTATATGTCATTTTATTCAATAAACTACTATTTATCATTGGATAGTGGCAGATATATTTTGATCAGAGTAAAGATATCTTGCTCCGACTGGATTTCCATACGATAGCCTTCTCCAAACTGCAATCTCAAGCGTTGATCGACATTTTTGAGACCAACCCCACCTAGGCGAAGAAGAGTCTTTTCTGATGAATCTTGGAGATCAAAGCCACAGCCGTTATCATAGATAGACAATACCAGTTTTCCTTCTTCAACTGTCGACGTCACACGAATTATACCTGGTCGGTCGATTTCTTTGATTCCATGATAGATAGCATTTTCAACCAAAGGCTGAAGTATCAGCTTGGGCAGTTTATAATCAGCTAGAGATTCATCCTCTTCAATCTCATATCGGAGCTTGTCACCATAGCGTTGCTTCTGTATAAAAAGATACTGACGAACGTGATCAATCTCATCCTTGAGAGCAATCTGTTCATGCCCTTGATTGAGCGCCAAGCGGAAATACTGAGCGAGTGATTTTGTTAGCTCAACAACACGCTTGCTGTCGTTAAACTCGGACATCCAGACAATAGTATCTAAGGTATTATAAAGGAAATGTGGGTTAATTTGAGCCGAGAGAGCTCGAAGCTCATAGCGACGGACATTTTGCTCTTCAGTCTTAACAGCTTCCATCAGTTGTTCAATTTGGTCCAGCATTTTATTGAACTGCTGAGCTAAGTCAACCAACTCTGGAGAACCTTTTTCTTCTGCCCGAAGGTTTGACTCGCCCGAGCCAATCTTCAGAATGACAGCTTGCAGATTCTGCAGAGGCTTAATCCACAAACGTAGGACAAACCAAATACCAATCAAACACATCAGAAGCGCTAGAACACCCATTCCTACAAATGAATAAAGCATCTGTGACTGAAGCATCTGTAATTGCTCTAATGAGGTGATGCCAATTAAAGTCCAGTCACTATCTGGAATATCAATCTGATAGACAAAAGCCTGCTTCTGGTCTGCATAACCATCCTTGACCGAGATATAGGGCTGCATAGCTTTCATTTCTTGACTAGAAGAATAAACACTTTTCTTGGGATGATAGACAAATTCATGCTGGCTATTGACAATAAAGCTAAAGCCCTTCTTTCCTAGCTGAAGCTGATCCAAATAGGCTTTGAGACTGTTATAGCCGATATCAAGACGCAAAACACCAAGATTCTGCCCTGCTTCATCCACTACTTCCTGAGTGACAGAAACAACCCACTTCTCCTTCTCTGACGACAGAGACTCTTTGCGAGCAGGGGTCAAGACAGGCATGGCTCTGGTATGGACAGCTTCCTGATACCATTTTTCATTCATCATATCAGAAGATGTCTGCATGCTGATTTGAGAATCTGTTGAGACCACGCGCCCGTCCTTGGTAACCAATACTGCCGACACCAAATCCGGATCAGTCTCAATGATGGTTTTCATCAAAGCTTGCACTGACGTTTCACTGCTTTCTTGATTCTGAGCAAACTTCCGAATCGTTTCTTCCTTACTCAGTGTAGAGGTGGTTTGTTTTAATTTTTGCAAATAGGAAGCAATGAACTGTCCGCTTTGCTCCATGCTATTACGCGTCGTCCGCTCTGTCAGCTGCCGAATAGTACCCGAGCTAGTCTGATAGTAGAGGCTTCCAACAAAGCCCAAGAGTAAAAGAACCAGCAGAAAAATATAGACAATCAACTGGATAAGAAGCGGATATCGTTTCATTTCTCCTCTCCTTTTTTAAACTGCCGAGGTGTCAGCCCAACCACCTGCTTGAAGCGCTGAGAAAAATAGTTCATATCTTCAAAACCTACCTGCTCTGCTATTTCATAAATCTTCAAATCTGTAGTCAAGAGTAAGAGTTTAGCTTTTTTCATCCGTTCTTGAATCAAATAATCTTGAAAGGGCAAGCCTAGTTCTTTTTTTATGAGAACACTTAGGTAGGATGGGCTAAATCCTAGTTGAAAAGCCAAATTTTTCAGACTTAACTCTGAATCAGCTAGACGCTCGTGAATAGCCTCTTCCAACTCAGAGTGCTGTCCCTGATCGACCAAGTTTTGAATCTGGGCTTTTTTTCGTTCCTTATCAAGTTTGGTCTGCACCTTTGCCAACATCTCCTCAACATCATCCTTGGAAAATGGCTTGAGAAGATAGTCATCTGCACCTAGCTTAATGGCTGTCCGAGCATAGTCAAAATCATCATAGCCCGTCAGAAAAACGATATGGCACTTAGGAGCCTGGTCTCTGACTAGCTTGGATAGTTCAAGGCCATTCATCTGTGGCATATTGATATCGGTCAGTAGGATGTCAGCAGGATTATCCTGAAATTTCTGCCAAGCTTCTATTCCATTTTCAGCCTGGGAAATAACTTGCATACCAAACTGCTCATAGTTTACTAAGGACGCAATTCCCTGTCTTACCAGATATTCATCCTCTACAATCATAATTGAATACACAAGATTCAACTCCTTATTCTTACTGGATTTATTATAGCAAATTTTCAATCAAAACGCTCTTAAACGTAATCCAAAAGATAACCGTAGCCCTTCTCCTCCATCTCGGCTTTTGGAATGAACTTGATTGACAAACTATTAATACAATAGCGCAAGCCACCCTTGTCCTTAGGACCGTCTGTGAAAACATGGCCCAGATGGGAATTTCCAACACGACTGCGTACTTCAGTTCGAGTCATATTGAAGCTCTTGTCTTCTTTGTAAGTCGCAACATCTGGACTGATAGGACGGGTGAAACTTGGCCAACCGCACCCTGAATCAAATTTATCCTTTGATGAAAAGAGAGGCTCGCCTGTCACCACATCCACATAGATACCAGCATCGAACTTATCCCAATAGCGGTTAGAAAAGGCCCGCTCTGTGTCATTCTTTTGTGTGACTGCGTATTCTTCAGGAGAGAGCTTGGACTTAATCTCTTCATCACTGGGCTTAGTATAACGACTAGCATCAATAACAGGGTAGGCGGCTTGATTAACATCAATATGGCAATATCCATTAGGATTCTTTTTTAGGTAATCCTGATGATAGTTTTCAGCCTTAACATAGTTTTTTAATGGTTCTTTCTCAACAGCTAGAGGTTTATCGTACTTCTTAGCCACTTCATCAAAAACTTGATTGATGGTATTCAAATCAGCTTCATCCTTATAATAAACACCTGTCCGATATTGTGTACCTTGATCATTACCTTGTTTATTTTTAGAAGTTGGATCAATAATACGGAAATAATGAAGTAAGATTTCTTTGAGAGATATCTTTTTAACGTTATAGGTAATTTTTACAGTCTCAGCATGACCAGTTTGGGAAACTAATTCATATTTGGTCGTGTCATCCTTACCATTTGCATAGCCGGACTCAGCATCAATGACACCTGGTACTCTAGAGAAATATTCTTCTACACCCCAGAAACAGCCACCTGCCAGATAGATTACCCGCTTATCAGCTTCTTTAACATCTTCTTTCTTTTTCTTTACTACTTCCGTCTTACTCATTGAAGCTTTCTTAATCTGTTCAGGAGATGACTGATTGCTATTTCCTGCAATCACATAGACTAGTCCAAAGCAGACAAACAAGCTAAGGATAACCAGAATAATTTTCCATTTTCCTCCCATGTTTATTGCTCCTTTCTACTTGATTTCTTTCAGTGTTTTCTCAATATCTTCCTTGCTCATGTAGCCAATGTGTGTCTTGGCAAGAGAACCGTCACTGCCTACGAAAAGAGCAGATGGGTAAGAGCGAATGCCATATTCTTTCAGCAATTCTCCCTTGGTGTCCATCAGAACTGGGAAGTCTTTGTAGTCCAAAGACTTATACCATTTCTTAAAATCATCTGCTGACTTTTCTCCATTAAAAGTCGGAGAAACAACTGATAAGACGACATAGTCCTTTCCCTCCTGCTCCTTAGCCAAATCATTGGTATCTCCAAGGGTGGATAGACAGATAGAACACCAAGAAGCCCAAAATTTTAGATAGACTTTCTTACCTTTAAAATCAGATAACTTGTAAGTCTTGCCGTCCACACCCTGCAGACTAAAGTCTTTAGCCATCTTGGTAGATTGACCAGAATCAGCTTTTGTTTCTATATTACTTTTAGCACTTTTAGAAACTTCCGAGTTTGTCTTCTGATTTGAACAGGCTCCCAAAAAGCCGACACAAAGTAGACTGACAGTCAATATTGATAACTTCTTCATCGTTTTCTTTCCTTTCAAAATAAGGAGAAAGCCGACAAAACTGACGACTTTCTTTCCTATGGTGGATTACTATTTGTCAGATGACATTTCGGATGAATCTTTCATGTCATCCTTCATGCTTGAATCGCTTGACTTCATATCATCCTTTTTCATATCATCTTTCATATCAGACTTGCTGTCGGACATCATAGAAGAGTCCTTCATGTCATCCTTTTTCATTTTATCATCAGACATGCTGGAGTCTTTCATATTCTCCTTCTTCATGTCGTCTTTTTTCATATCGTCTTTCTTCATCATACTGCTGTCATCCGTCTTCTTCATATCAGAATCTGATTTTTGATTAGAGCAGGCAGCTAGGACAAAGATACTAAGTGCAGCGATTGTAAGTGAAGCAATTTTTTTCATGATAAGTCTCCTTTAATTATATAATATTTATCCAAATAATGATGCTAAAGCGTTTAGATTCCCAAGCATCAGCAAAATTCCCATAAGTATAATGAGAGCACCACCGATCTTTTTGAGAACTCCCATATAAGGTTTTAGTTTAGAAAAGCGTTGTAATACCCAACCGGAAGCCAAAGCCATTGCTAAAAAAGGAAGCGATAAGCCCAAAGTATAGACTAGCATGAGCAAACCACCTTGCAAAGCACCATTACCTCCAGAAGCCGCAATTGCTAAAACAGAACTTAGGACTGGTCCTACACAAGGTGTCCAACCAAAGCTAAAGGTAATCCCCAAGAGAAAAGCATTAAGAAAGTCACTTCTTTTACTATTCTTTTTAAGTTGAATACTCTTTTGCTTTTGCAGTTGTTGGATATTGATAAGTCCCATCTGGTGGATTCCCAGTAGAATGACAATCCCGCCCAAAACGTAGCGAAACCAAGGGGCATAGAGGACTTGCCCTAGAGCACCAGCTCCATAGCCCAAAACCAAAAATACAGTTGATAAGCCAGCTATAAAGCAGAGCGTCTTAACTAGACCATACCAGGAAATATCTTTTCCCATAAATCGAACTGTTTTCGGCTGATCCGAATCCAGTAGAATTCCTACATAAACTGGCATAAGCGGTAAGATACAAGGCGAGAAAAAAGATAGAATCCCCGCCAAAAAAACAGAAATAAAGAACAAAAAACTTGTTGCCATTTCAAAAACCTCTCTATCAATTTCTGACTCTAGTATAAAATAAAAATCTCCCTAAAAATAGGGAGATCGATTTGAAAAAACTTGAATTTGGTTTTATCTTTGCTAAATCAAAAGTTAAAAATATTTATCACTTATTGTGGATTTATGTTAAGTTGAGAGTAAATGTAAAAGTGCTTCCTAGGCCATACTGGCTTTCGACCGTTATTTCCCCACCCAGCTGATGAGCCAACTCACGTGCAATAGCAAGGCCCAGACCATGCCC
This sequence comes from Streptococcus sp. 2_1_36FAA, assembly GCF_000161955.2. Classification (NCBI taxonomy): domain Bacteria; kingdom Bacillati; phylum Bacillota; class Bacilli; order Lactobacillales; family Streptococcaceae; genus Streptococcus; species Streptococcus sp. 2_1_36FAA. The sequence continues at coordinate 27,011 of NZ_KI391974.1, read as the reverse complement.
ACCTGTCTTCATATTTCGAGAAGTTTCCACACGGTAAAGGCGTTTAAAAATCTTATCCAAATTCTCAGGAGCAATACCCCGTCCCTCATCCTTCACACTGATTGTCAAGATTTGCTCAGTTAATTGAGCCACGATCTCAATTTTAGTTCCAGGTTCCGAGTATTTAAAGGCATTATTTAGCAAGTTGACCAAAATACGGGAAAGCTTATCGTAATGGCTCTTAATTTTCGCTGACTCGGGAGACACTTGAATGTAGATATCCCGCTCCTCCCGCTCAATCAATAGTTGAAATTCACTCATAGCCTCAATCAATAGCTGGTCTAGAAAGACTATTTCAGCTTCTCCATCTGATTCTATTTGAGGCTGGGCATTAAGAGTCAAAACATCCAATTCTTCCACCAATTTATTCAAACGCTCTGTCTGACGGCTAATCGTGGTTAAGTAATGAATCTGCTCCTCTTCTTCAATCACTCCATCTAAAATCCCCTCCACAGTCGCCTGAATAGAGGTAATAGCAGTTTTAATATCGTGAGAAAGCTGGGCAATCATCATTCCTTTTTCTCGTTCACTTTCATTAAGCGATTCAAATGTTTCTTGCAAATTATGCGACATATCATTAAAAGCCTGACCCAACTCTTGAAATTCGATAGGGCCCTGGCCCTTGGCGTCAATCTCTGTACTAAAATCCTTGTCAGCTATACTCTGAGCCTGTTTTTCAGATGCCAAAGGGAAGAAAATACTGGCGATAAAAGAAAGAGACTGACTGCCGCTCCTATAAAACTAGCAATCAATGTCATTCCAACTAGGAAATAAATCTCGCTTTTTACAATCAACATTCGCTGGACTGCCCAGAAAACGAGTAAAATCGTTAGTAGGCTAGAAATTAGGTACCCTACTAGAATGTAACTTTTTAATTTCATTTTCCACCTCGTAATCTTTCCATTTTATAACCAAGACCCCAGACAGTTTTGATAGCAGGAGTTTCTGAACTGGCATACTTGGTCAATTCCTGTCTCAGAGCATGGATATGAACATTAAGTGTATTGGTATCATCTACGAAGTCTTCCTGCCACACCTTCTCGTAAAGCTCCGTCTTTGAAAAAACTCTCTCAGGATTACTAGCTAAAATCCAAAGCAGTTCAAAGGACTTCACTGTTAATTCCAAAAAATACTCCCCTATACGAGCCTCATGAACCACATGATGCATCGTCAAGTCACCGAGCTCAATTTGTTCGATCTCTCCTCCACGATGAAGTCGGCGCAAAATATTATTGACTCTTAGAACTAGCTCGCGCGGACTAAAAGGTTTGGCTATAAAATCATCTGCTCCTAAGCTCAAGCCATAAATTTGGTCTTGCTCGCTGGTCTTAGCCGTTGTAAAAAGAAAAGGTTGATCAGGTACTATATACTGGACCTCACTGATAAAGTCATAACCGTCCATATTTGGCATCATGATATCCGTGATAATCAGGTCAACAGATTTCTTTCTGAAAAGATCTAATTCCTCCACACCATCTCAAGCCACTAAAACATGGTAGCCTTCCTGCATAAGATAGCGCTTTTGAATATCTAGAATATCCATCTCATCATCAACGAGTAAAATTGTCTTTCCCATTTGCCAATCTCCTGATAAAAACAGTGTTATACTGGCTTTAGTATAACACTATTTTTAGTAATTATTAAATGATTTGAACCTTAATTTTTTTGTTTTTCTTTCAAACCTAGAAGGCTAAGAATTCCTGCCAAAGCTAGTCCTAAGAAACCAATGGTAGCTGTAGCTGTTTGAGCTTCACCAGTTGTGGGTAACGTAGCCTTATCATTTTTTTTCATCGTATCTGCCATCGGCTTAGAAGTTGGGTGTTCCCCCTTCACATCAGTCATGCGATGATCTACTTCCTTCGTACCCTCAGCTGTACTCATAGAATCTGTTGCAGAAGGCTTCTTATTCATCTGACCTTCTTGAGATGGTGTTGTAGAAGGTTTCATATTCATTTGACCTTCTTGAGATGGTATTGTAGCCATTCCTTTTCCACGAAGCTGAATCGTTACTTGACGAGTCGCGATAAGATTTGTCAAATCTGGTTTGCCATCTTTGGCACCATAGACCTTGACAGTAGCTTGGTAACTGCGAGTGCCATTAGCACGAAGTTGGTCGAGAAGGGCTTGTCCGTCTTTACCTGTAGTATTGTCGTTCAAATCCACTTCGTAGAAGTATTGACCTTTCGCCAAGCCTTCAAGTGGCAAGAGGGCTGGATTGTTAGCTGAACCATTATCTGACCAAGGGGCTTTATCAGAAGATTTGAGCAAGAGACGCGTCAACATACCATCTCCACCGAAAGCTTCATACGGAATGACTTGATTGACACCAGCCAAGAATGGACCGGGAACGTTCGCTTTTTCTAAATAGCTAGCTGGGACATCAATATGGTCTTTGATATTTTTAGTGACTGAATCTTTGACTGCTTCTTTTGAAACAAGGCCGTTCAAGTTAACAGTTACATTTTTTGTAGCTACGAGATTGGTTAAATCTGCTTTTCCATCTTTAGCACCATAGACTTTGACAGTCGCTTGGTAAGCATATGTTCCATTAGCACGAAGTTGGTCAAGAAGGGCTTGCCCGTCTTTACCTGTAGTATTGCCGTTCAAATCCACCTCGTAGAAGTATTGACCTTTCGCCAAACCTTCAAGCGGCAAGAGGGCTGGATTGTTAGCTGAACCATTATCTGACCAAGGTGCCTTATCAGAAGATTTGAGTAAGAGACGCGTCAACATACCATCTCCACCGAAAGCTTCATACGGAATAACTTGATTAACACCTGCCAAGAATGGACCAGGAACGTTTGCCTTTTCTAAATAGCTGGCTGGGACGTCTACTGAGTCCTTAGTATTTTCTTCAACTCCTTTTCTAACTTCATCTGGAGTTGTTACCGATTGAGAAGTAGTCGCTTCACGATCTTGGTTTGAAACATCAACAAGAGTTGCCTCCGGTTTAGCTTCTTCTTTTTGATTGCTAACTTCTGCCATAATCTGTTCTTCTTTTGGTTTTACCACTTCTTCCTTAGGAGCTAGGCTAGACTTATCTAGAGAAATAGTTTCATCAACCTCTTCCTTAGGAGTTGACTGATTTGCAGGTAGAGCCGAATCCATTTCTTCTTTTAAAGCTGTCTCTGGCAAATTATTCTTTTCTAATAATGACGAATCTTCTTGAAGAACTTTAGTAGGAGTTGAGGTGAGATCATCCGCATGTACGGTATTTGGTTGACCAACTAGCAAAAAGAAACCACTGGCAACAACGACGGAAGCCACACCCACGCTTAAACGACGGATTGACCAGCGGGTATATTTTTGATTTATATTGAATTTCATAAGATTCTCCTTTAGGTTTGTTTTTTTATGACTCTAGTATAAAATAAAAATCTCCCTAAAAATAGGGAGATCGATTTGAAAAAACTTGAATTTAATATCTTGATAAAGAACTTTTTATTCATTTTAGGATTCCTCTGCTTCTCTTTCTGCTTCATATTCTTTATTCCATTCTTCAAGATGTTCAAGATAACTATTTAAATACTTTTCAAAATCTGCTTCATTCTCATAAGGATATGAATACAGACGTTTGGTATACCACTTAAGTCCTTTTTCTCCTTTGTAAAAATAATCAATTTTTGTAGGAAGAAAATCTTTATTAAAAGATATCCGAACTTTGCTAAAGCCAAACTCTTTATCCATGAATAATTCTTCAAATTCTGGAGATTTTTTAGCTTTGTAGAGCGATTTATTCACAAGAGTCTCTGGGGACATGATGATTTCATAATTTGCATTTTTAATTTGATTGGGCGTCACCTTAAGGGTAAGGAGAGCTGAGGTAACTTCGCTGTATAGAGCCTTATTATAAGAATCTTGCGCATCTTCTCGCCCATACTTGCTATACTCTTGCCCATCTTTAATGGCCCATCCATTACTAGTATCAAAGAATTCCCTTTTCTTTAAATCAAATGCAATTCCTTTCGAATAAAACTCCTCTTCTACATCTGTCACTTCCTGTACAAATACAAAATGTTTTTGCAGAAGAATGCTAGAAGCTTTGGAAGTGTAAAAAAATAACAAGTTCTGCATTACGAGGACTAGGACAATAAAGATAAATAGAGCTATGCAAGCCCTAATATAACTTGACCATTTTTTAAACATTCTCACTCCTTTTGTTATGAAGGTAATTATCTATTATAAGAAATCCTACTTTTTACTTTTCTTTTTATCTGCTTCTATTTTCTGTTGATCCTTGTATATCTTGTAAACACTATCCAAGTCTTCTTTAAAATCAGCTTCATTCTTGTAAGGATAGGAATAGGTTCGCCAGCTATACCAAGCTAGACCATTTTCACCCTCATAATAAAGTTCAACTTTCGTAGGTAAGTTTTCTTTATTAAAGCTAATCCTCACTTTTTTAAAACTATCTTGATAAATTGAATAAAGTCGTTCAAGTTTTGGTATATGCCTTTCCTTCAGCAGATCCTTATTGATAACTTCATCTGCCGAAAGTGTGATCTGATAACTTTCTATAAATATTTGATCGCTCGTCAATTTAGGGTGAGACAAGATAAATGAAAACTCATCTAAAAGAAGCTGGTCAAATCGATCTTTTGCATCTTTTTCCCCAACGCCATCATATAATTTTCCGTTTTTTATAAGGTATTGGTCATTTTCAAAAGCCTCTTTATTTTTAAAATCAATTCCTCTGACACTATGATATCGGCTTTCAACGTAGACAAAACCTTTATTTTCTAACAGCTCATACATGGGACCTTTTTGAAGAGAATCCCTAGGAATCATAAAGAAATAAAAGGCAATAGAAAGAAAAGGTAAAGAAGCAAGGATTAAAATCAAACTTTTCTTATTTTTCATTCTTTCAATTCACACCTCCTTAAAGAAAATAAAAAGCTGTTTCATAAATATATCTTAACTGTTCTAAAAAAAGCTATTCACTAGAACAATATTATACCAAAATACTTCAACAAGAGCTTGAAACAAATAAAATCCCCAAGCAACAAAAACTTGAGGATTATACTCTAGATCATTTCAAAAGATTCACTTTTTTGTTTATCAGGTAAAATGAGTGACAAAATAATTCCTAAAAGAGCTGGAAGTAGCCAAGGCAGAGAAGCTTGTGAAAAAGGCAAAGTATTTATTGTATCCATAACTTCCTTGACTTTGAATAAAGAGCCCAAAATGCTTGCAAGAGCAATCAAAGTCACTAGCGCAACCGTCACTTGCATACCAATTTTTGACAAGGGTAAGAATTTATTTACAATAACGATCATCACAATCACAATCGTAACTGGATAAAGAATTTTCAAAACTGGTTCTGAATATTGGATAATCGCATTCAAACCAAGGTTCGCAATGGCATAACCAATCAAAGTAAAGATGGTTGCATAAGTTTTATAAGATACTTTCGGGAAAGTATTGTTAAAGAACTCTCCTGTTGAAACGATCAAACCAGCTGTGGTCGTAAAGCAAGTCACTGTTACCATAGCTGCTAGGAAAATTTGAGCCGTTGGGCCAAAAATAGCCTGAGTAGCTTGAGATAGAACATAAACACCAGCATTGCCCTTAGCAATCACTTCGGCAGGAACTGGAAAATGATTACCTAGATATCCTAAACCAATATACATAGCACTAAAGGCAAGGGCAACAATTAGTCCGACAATCCAAATAGTTGAAACGTATTCTTTTTTATTTTTGAACCCCAGTTGATTCAGTGTAGTTACAGCAATTACGCTAAAAGCTACCGAAGCCAAGGCATCTAAAGTATTATATCCTTCCAAGAAGCCTTGTCCAAATGCTGATGCAGCGTAGGCAGCTGATGCCTGCTGAGGTGCTGCTGAACCATATTTAAAGGCACCCAGTATAATTAAAACAATAATTAAAATCGCAAAAACTGGAGTTAGAATGCGACCAATCCGATCTAAAATCTTTGATGGATTTAAAGAAATCAGATACGCTGCAGCAAAATAAATTGTCGTGAAAACAATCAAACCAAGACCAGTCATATCTTTAGGAAGTAAAGGAGATATCCCAACTTCATAGGCTACTGTTGCAGTCCGCGGAATCGCAAAGAAGGGACCGATGGACAAATAGAGAGCAACCAGATAGACGATAGCAAACCAAGGTGCAATTTTCTGAGAAATCTCATGAATGTATCCCTTAGGATTGAGAGTCCCAATAACCAAGGTTAATACAGCAATCCCGACCCCAGACAAGACAAAGCCACCAATAGCTGGCCAAAAATTAGAACCCGACTGAACACCCAAAGATGGTGGAAAAATCAAGTTTCCTGCACCAAAAAATATTCCAAACAAGAGCAAGCCTGTTAAGGCACCTTTTTTTATCATAATAACTCCTCTTTATTTATAACATTTTCACATTATAACAAAAATATTATATTTTGCAAAACAAGTGAAATCAAGAACAAATCAATCATAAAAAAGACAAGTACATTCAGACAAAGACCTCTGAAAAACAGTTCAGAGGTCTTATTTATTTACGCATCACTAAATCTTCTATACTTAATTTCAAATTCAAAAAAGTTCTTCTCTTGGAGCATATGAAAAATATCCCGATAGGCTTCCTCATCAAAGTGATCGCCTAAATATAAGATTTCAAAGCTTAGGTCATCATATTCTAGAAAAGCATTACTCGTTTTGAATCCATTTCTTTTATAGAAATCCATACGTGCTTGACGTTGCTCTAGATTATCACACTCTTCATCTAAACGTTCTACTTCTAAAACCATGGTTTTTTGGTAAAACTCTGTTAGTTTATGGATGATTTCTCCACCATAACCGTGACTTCGAAGATGTGGCATAATCGCAAAAAAACTAACATAAAAGCATTTTTCATTGTAGATCGCAAAAGCAAAGCCCACAAACTCTTCTTCATTGTAAAAAGCAAAGAAATGGGACTGCTCATCATTGGTATAGCGGAGAAATTCACTAATAGGAACTCTCTCTTCTTCAGGAAAAGCTTCTCGATTAAGAGCTTCTACCTTATCTAAATCAGGAAATTCTGCTGTAATAATTTGACTAGTTAAAGACATTGCTACCTCACTTCGTTTAATATTCTAGCAGTTACCAAACATTTTAGCAAGTTTTTCAAGCTTCTTCTGCTTTCTTAGAAAATTGACTTTGATAAAGGTCATAATAAAATCCTTTATCTGCCAAGAGACTCTCGTGATTGCCTTGCTCGATAATCTGACCATCCTTGAGCACCAAAATCTTATCTGCCTCCTGAATGGTCGACAGTCGGTGAGCAATGACAAAACTGGTCCGCCCTTGCATGAGTGTCTTCATAGCCTTCTGAATCAAGAGCTCCAGACGTGTATCGACAGACGAAGTTGCTTCATCCAAAATCAGAATCTTAGGATCTGCTAAAAGCGCTCGTGCAATCGTAAGCAACTGTTTCTGACCCAGCGAGATATTGCTGGACTCTTGGTTCATTTCCATATTATATCCACCTGGTAATGTACGGATAAAGTGATCCACATTAGCTGCCTTGGCCGCTTCTACAATTTCCTCATCAGTAGCTTGTAAATTCCCGAAACTAAGATTTTCCTTGATCGTTCCCTCGTAAAGCCAAGCATCTTGCAACACCATACCAAACTGTTTGCGGTAGTCCTGACGGGAAAGATCTCGAATATCGTGACCATCCACCGTAATCGCACCTTTGGTCACATCGTAGAAACGCATGAGCAAATTAATCAATGTGGTCTTACCAGCACCAGTCGGACCGACTATGGCTACCATTTCTCCAGGTTTGACTTCCAGATTGAAATTCCGAATGAGTGGCTTATCTGCCACATACTGAAAGTCTACATCATGAAAGCTGACCTGCCCAGTTAAATCATGTTCCAGTCTTTCAGACACATCATTGACTTCGTCTGCCTCATCCAGCACTTGGAAAACCCGGTCTAAAGAAGACTTGGCGCTTTGCAATTGACCTGCTAACTGTGTTAGGTTTTGAATTGGCTGACTAACCTGCCAAACATATTGAACAAAAGCTTGCATATTCCCAATTGTTAATTGACCAGAAATAACTTGCAATCCACCAATAACTGCTACAAGTAAATAAGTCAAATCAGAAATCGCGTTCAAAACAGGCATCATCAAACCTGAAATAAAACTAGCCTTAAAACCTACTTCTTGAAGATTTTGTGTAATAGCTTCAAAGTCTTGACTGGAAGCCTCTTCTCTTCCGTAAAGTTTTAAAACATTAAAACCACTTAGATTCTCTTGGACAAAACCATTCATTTCTCCCAAAATATCAGCCTGCTTTTTAAAGTAAGGTTGAGATTTCTTCAATATAAAGTTTGCCGCAAAATAGGTCAAAGGAATACTGATAATCACAAGCAGAGCAAGTGACAGGTTTAGATACAGAACCATAAACATAACCAAGGAAATAGTAAATACAGCATTCACTACTTGCAAAAAACTTTGTTGCAAGGCGTTTGATACTGTCTCTACATCACTAGTAAATCTGCCCAGTAAATCCCCAAACTGGTGCTTATCAAAATAAGATACGGGAATCTGATTAATTTTATGGCTGAGTTCATTTCTCAAATCTCGAATGGTATTTTGTACTGCATTGGTCATGAAATAGTTGGAATAGTAAGAACCGATTTCATAGAAGAGTGCTCGAACAAAGTACAAGACCATGACCCAACCAACATAACTGGCATTAATGTGAGCTCCTTCAACTCCCTTAGCCATATCCAAAAGATTGCTAGTCAGTTCTGTAATTGCAAGCCCCAACACAAATGGCTCCAAAACACTCATAACGACACTGAGAATCTTGAGGAAAACAGCTAAAATGACAGATACTTTATAGACTTTTAAATAGCTCCATAAACGAGCAAAAGAATGTTTTTTCTCCATGTTTCCCTCCTATTCTTCTGTTAATGATTGACTGTTAAGCTGGGATTGGGCAATTTCTCGATAAATGGCATTGGATTCCATGAGTTCTTCATGTCTTCCCCGACCAACGATTTCACCCTTATCCAAAACGATAATCTGATCCGCATCCATAATCGTACCAACCCGCTGGGCAACTATTAAAACTGTTGCATCTTTGGTTACTTCTTTCAAACGACGACGTAAGATAGCATCCGTCTTGTAGTCGAGAGCAGAAAACGAGTCATCAAAGATATAAATATCCGGCTCTTTTACAACAGCACGAGCGATTGACAGACGTTGTTTTTGCCCACCAGAAAGATTACTTCCCCCTTCAGCCAAGTGTGTTTCAAATCTCTCTTCGCGACTTTCGATAAATTCTTTAGCTTGAGCCACATCTGCAGCTTGATTTAGTTCTTCGTGACTTGCATCTTCTTTACCATACCTCAAGTTTTCTGCGATGGTACCTGTAAATAACAGAGCTTTTTGGGGAATGAAACCAATCTTTTGACGTAAAGCTTTAAGCTGATAGTCTCTGACATCAACTCCATCTACCAAAATTTTCCCTAGAGTAACATCATAAAAACGTGGAATCAACTGTACTAGGGAAGACTTACCTGATCCTGTAGAACCAATAAAGGCGATAGTTTCACCAGGTTTTGCTTTGAAAGAAATATTATGAAGAACTGGACTTTCCGTCTCACCTGGATAAGCAAAGGTAACATTATCAAACTCCAGGTAACCATGACTTTCAGTTTCAGTAATACCATCTTCATTAGGATTAATGGAGATAGGCATATCCATAACTTCCTTTAGACGCTCACTAGAGACGGCTGTTCTAGGATACATGGTAAAGAGACTTGATAAAAATAAGAAAGACAGTAAAGCATGAAAACTGTACTCAATAAAGGCAACCAAGTCACCAATTCTTAATTCACCACTTCCTAAAGGCTGCAAAGCAAACCAAACAATAGCGACAATCATGGCAATAATGATTTGAACAAATAAAGGTTCTGTTAATCCTGTCAGTTTGAATAGTTTATTGGAGTTATCAGCATAGATTTCATTTTCTAAAGCAAAACGTTCCTCTTGAAACTCTTCTCTTGCAAATGCACGAATGACCCGTAAACCTGTTAAATTTTCCCGAGCATATTGGTTAATTTTATCCAAAGTCTTTTGCTGCTTCTCTGATAGAGGACGCGTCTTAACAGCCACATACCAAACCACTACCGCCAAAAAAGGAACAGAAATGGCAACAATCCAAGCCAAGGACGGACTTGTTAAAAAGATCATAAAAACACTTGAAAGCATCATCATGGGTGTAATAACCCCCATTTTTAAGCTCTGCTCAGCAAATTGCATGAGAACAAAAGCATCACTTGTAATCCGTGTCACAAGCGAAGACACACCAATCTGTTCATATTCATGATGAGAATACTCTTGTAGCTTAGCGTAAAGATCATTTCTCATATCACGAACCATACTAGTTGTTAATTTACCAGCCGCATAGGATAGGACAATTCTTCCAAAGACGCCTGCTACAATAACTAATAACATTATAAATGCCCAAAAATACAGACGACTGGTATCTCCTTGGTTAATCCCCTCATCAATCATACGAGCAAGAACTGTAGGAAGACCTAAATTTACAACGACAAAGAAAATCGCTCCTAGGAAATCCAATAAGAGCCATTTAGGATATCTTCTTAAATAAGACCAAATATATTTCATCTCTCCTCCTAAAAACCATTTTTAAACAATAAAAAAGCACTCTCCAGCACTTTTTCATACTCAACTGAAAAATTGAATTCTTTTGCTTCAATTCATCAATATTATACCAAAAGCTATCTCTTTTCTGCAAGAGAAATCTGAAGAAAATGAGCATATCTTCTTTGAAAGTTTGTAGTTTCAATAAAGCTATTCATATCTGCTATTAATTTTGTAAGTTATAAATCATTGAAAAAAGTGAGATTAAAAATCTCACTTCGTTCACTATTTAGTTCGTTTAAACTTAGCATCTTTGAAGATTGCCAGAGTAGCTTTATCAGCTTGACCAGATTCCAACTGAGAAAGATCCAATGTCAACACATCGCCTTCAATTTTGTACTTAACTTTGTCGTTGCCACCCTTTTCTGATTCAAGAGTTTTATTCTTTTGATCAACTTTTAATTTATAATCTTGATTTTTCTTATTTCCCATAGCTTTAGCTTCAAGAGTTACTTTACCTTTGGTATCTTTGATTTCAATCGTCATTTTCAAAGAAAATTGATCAGCGTATTTTTCTGCTTCTTCACTTGAAGCACCTTGCTCCTTAAGTGTGTTCTTGATAAAATCCTTAGAAGCTTCATAAACATAGGTTCCGTTGTCACTCTTAGCAGCACCTGAACATGCTACAAGGATAATAGCACCAATTGCAAAAATTGTAGCTAAAACAATATGTTTGATAGATTTCATTGTATACTCCTATAAATTTGATATTGCTATTATAACAAAAATTTCACTATCTAACAATAGCTTGAAAAGAGAAATTGATTTTTGGAAGTTATATAGTCTTATTAGAAGAGGAGATTCTTTTTTTAAACCTTAGAAAATGATATAAACTAAAAATCACATACTAAAAAAACCGAAGCCTAAACTTCGGTTTGATTTTTGATTGGAAACTCTATTATTTAAGAGTAACTGAAGCTCCAGCTTCTTCCAATTTAGCTTTGATTTCTTCAGCTTCTGCAGTTGCAACGCCTTCTTTGATGATACCAGGTGCACCATCAACAAGTTCTTTAGCTTCTTTAAGGCCAAGACCAGTGATTTCACGTACAACTTTGATAACGCCAACTTTTTTGTCACCAGCAGCTGTCAATTCAACGTCAAATGAATCTTTAGCAGCACCAGCGTCAGCAGCACCAGCTGCAGCAACAGCTACAGGAGCAGCTGCAGTTACACCAAATTCTTCTTCGATAGCTTTTACAAGGTCGTTCAATTCAAGGATTGAAGCTTCTTTAATTTCAGCAATAATGTTTTCAATGTTCAATGCCATTGTTATTTCCTCCAAATAAGTTTTTTAATTTTAAATATTTTTTCGTAGCTAGGCTACGCTGCGTAGCTTAAAATTAAGCTGCGTCTTCTTTGTTGTCTGCGACTGCTTTGACAGCAAGTGCAACGTTGCGCACTGGCGCTTGAAGTACAGAAAGGAGCATAGAAAGAAGTCCTTCGCGGTTTGGTAAGAGTTGCAAGTGCAAGAATCTCTTCTTTTGATGCGACAGCGCCTTCGATTGCACCACCTTTGATTTCAAGTGCGTCAGCGTTTTTAGCAAAATCGTTCAAGATTTTCGCTGGTGCGATAACATCTTCGTTAGAAAATGCTACTGCAGATGGTCCAACAAAAACTGATGCAAGATCTTCAAGACCAGCTTTTTCAGCTGCACGACGTAAAATTGAGTTTTTGATAACTTTATACTCAACTTCGCTTCCACGAAGCTCACGACGAAGAACTGTATCTTGCTCAACTGTCAAACCACGAGCGTCAACAACGACGATTGATGCAGCAGCTTTCATTTTTTCAGCTACTACGTCAACTAGTTCCGCTTTTTTAGCAATAATTGCTTCACTCATTAGTGTGTTCACCTCCGTAATTATTTTGCTTGGGGAATTTTTCTAAAAGAAAAACGCGCCCAAACCTAGACACGAAAGTACAATACGCTTCTTTTTACATGATACGTTTTGTCCTCGGTAGGATCTTTATGAGTCGAGCTCCCCTACTGTCTTAGGCAGTTTTTTCAAACCATTGATAATCATATCATAGATAAAAAAAGATTGCAAGGCTTTTTTGCAATCTTTTAAAAATATTTTTTATCAAATTTCTTATTCATCTAGATAAGGTGCTAAATCCTGTAGAGCCCGTTCGGCAATCTTCTCATAACGTTCTTTCTTGTCACGAATCCGAGGGCCATCCAGCTCTTTTATAATGCCAAAATTGACATTCATGGGTTGGAAATGCTTGCTGTCAGCATGGGTAACATAATGTGGCAGGCTACCGATAGCTGTTGTTTCTGGAAAGACAAGCGCTTCTTCTCCCTTGAAGAGTCGAGCAGCGTTAATACCAGCAACCAAACCAGAAGCCGCTGACTCAACATAGCCTTCAACTCCAGTCATTTGACCTGCAAAGAAAAGATTTGGCTGTTTCCTAGAGCGGAAAGTTTGTTCAAGCAGATTTGGAGAGTCCATATAGGAGTTACGGTGCATGACACCATAGCGGACAAATTCTGCATTCTCAAGACCTGGAATCATCTGAAAGACCCGCTTTTGCTCGCCCCACTTGAGATGAGTTTGGAAGCCGACTATGTTGTAAAGGCTGCCTGCAGCATTATCCTGGCGAAGCTGCACCACAGCGTATGGCGTCTTATATTCACCATCTCGAGGTCCTTGGTAGTCATCTGGATATTCTAAACCAACTGGCTTCATCGGACCATAAAGCATGGTTTTAATGCCACGTTTGGCCATAACTTCAATAGGCATGCAGCCTTCAAAGTATTTTTCCTTCTCAAAGGAATTGAGCGGTGCTTCTTCGGCATTGACCAAAGCATCATGGAAATCCATAAACTCTTGCTTGGTCATTGGCGCGTTGAGATAGGCTGCTTCGCCCTTATCATAACGAGATTTGAGATAGACCTTGGTCATATCAATGGTATTGACATCAATGATTGGCGCTGCTGCGTCGTAGAAATAAAAACCGTCGCCTCCATTGAGCGCGTGAATTTTTTCGGCCAGAGCATCACTAGTCAAGGGTCCTGTCGCAATGACTGTGATAGCATCCTCTGGAATTTCAGTGATTTCTTCGCGAATAACCTCAACCAATGGATGATTGGACACTAGCTCTGTTACCATCTGAGAAAAACCTTCTCTATCAACTGCTAGAGCACCACCTGCTGGCACCCGAGTCGCTTCTGCTGACTTTAAGATGACCGAGTCCAATCTTCGCATTTCTTCCTTGAGTAGACCAACTGCATTGGTCAGCGCATCCCCTCGCAGAGAGTTGGAGCAGACCAGTTCTGCAAAGTCTGTAGTCTTGTGTTGAGGCGTCAACTTAACACCCCGCATTTCATAGAGTTTGACTGGAATTCCACGCTTGGCAATCTGGTAAGCTGCTTCACTACCAGCCAGACCAGCACCGATAACATTGATATAAGATTGAGACACGACACTAATACCTCTTTGGGTGGAGCCTAAGTCCATATCAAAACAATCCACTGAACTGTTTGACACCCACAAATCTTTCTAAATTAATACTTGGTCCATTATAACAAAAAGCCAGCAAAAAAGACAGACAGGAGGATTCCTGTCTATCCATCATTTTGTCATTTTTTCCAAATAAGCAATCTTAGCAAAATCCTTATGATTATTATTATCATTTCGGTAAGAATCTTGGGAAGAGGCACGGTAGATAGCTAAAAATTGTTCTGCAGTTGGCAGTAGAAACTTTACACCTTCTACTTCTTTTCTAGTCAGCTTCTCTAGCGGCACACCTGAAAATGCCTCCAAGGTTTCCATGGCTCCGAATTCAATAGATAAGCCTTCTTTTTGAAATTCATGCTCGTGCAGATCGACTAAGCGATAGCCCAAGCGCTCCATCATAGGCTCAATCTTGTCCATATCATAAATACGTTCTTCATCTGGTGCTTCCCAGCCACGTTCATCACCATGAACATGAATATCAATATCCCGCGCCTGCCAGTCCTGACCAGTAACCTGCTCCAGCCCCAAGGAACCCATCAGCAGAGGAACAATTCCCATCTTATTCAGTTGAGACGCGATTTTTAGAAATTCTATAAATTTATTATCCATACTATTTTCTTTCAAAACTTTACTTTATACCAATCCAGGCTGCAAGCAAGGCTGACAAAATACTGACCAAGGATCCAATCAAGTAATACTCTGCAAATGCTGGACTTTCTGATATTTTGTTATAGCGGGCAATGGATTTAGCTGTAAACACTAAACCAATCGAAGCAAACTGTCCATAAAGAAGACAAGCTCCGATAACCAAACGCTCTAAGAAACCAATCATGGCTCCTGCCCCATCTATCGTATCTAACTCCAGACTCGTTTCAGGTTGAAATTTACCAAATAAAATTCTAAAAGCAATATTGGTTGGCTTTCCTACCAATAAGACAAACAAAACGGCTTTTAAGAAAGTTAATGGAAGGAAACTTGGCAAAAACTCAGTATTCATATTAGAGAGTCCGTAGATAATAGCCAAATGAAGGAGTTGATCAAGCACAAAAATGATTGACACTTTTAACTTGAATATCCTTTGTAGGATTGGTTTGAAATAATCAATAAGAGCATGGCTTAAGAAAACAATGAAAGTCTTCCACCACAAACTTGGTATTATAATAGTTAAGACAAATAAAGGTAGTCCTACAAGTAAAATATGAAATGCAAGGACTCGAATGTTTTTGTCCTTTTTGTCAGCCATTTTTTGACTTTGAAAGTAATAATCTGATAACAAATGACAAATCAACAAAAGTACGAAAAGGTGATATGAATCCATACTAGAAAATCCGTTCATTCTGACCTCCTTCTGTAACATCAATGGCTTGGATAGCTGCAAGTGCAGCTGCTCTACTTCGAAGATAGACTCTGATGCTACTACTCTTTAGGCGTTTAGAAAGGGCACTGGGATTTAATGAAAGTGCCTGAGCCAGCTCTTGCTGACTAAAATCCTCACTATAGATGGATAGTTTGAGTAAGCCCCTTAAAAGTTCTTCCTGACTTTCTCGCCAGTCTGATTTGATTGCCTCTCCTGCAGCTAATAAAGCATTTATTTGAAAATCTTCTTCCTTTTTTCCACTAGAAAAATACAACTGAGTATTTCCATAATCATTCTTTTGATGAACGAGATTAATAGCAGCTCGTGCATTCCAATAGGCAGGTCCATCAGCACCGATACTCTGTAAAGGGTCAATGTCAGTCACTATTTTCCCCAAACCAATCCCAAAGCGTAGCTGAGCAGGCTTCAAATCTTGACGTAGGGAGTCAATAATTTGAAAAATTGGTGCATCTAAAGTAAACAGAGCCTGAAATTCATCTCCAAGAGTCAAAGTTAATCGCGAAGCTAAATAAGTTTCAAAGCGATTGTTTATATGAAAGAGAACTGCTTCCAACTTCTTTTGTAAGTCTGATCTCTCTTTAAACAGTTTTGAGTCAATGACGTCTGCAATTAAGGCTATATACACTTCACTACCTCCTTTTGTCTATTATAACAGACAAAACAAAAAATGTCCATTTTAACAGACATTTTTTGTTTTTGCCGTTAAAATGGACTAAATTGATTGGTAAAAAGACTTATTTGACCTTTTCTTCTTCATAATCACCATTGCTACAAACTACCTGCTTGCCGCCGCCACGAACTTTCTTTTCAATCAGATAATGGTCGCATTTTGGACAGTTCCGGCCGACAGGCTTATCCCAAGATGTAAAGTCACAGTCTGGATAACGATCACAACCGTAGAAAATACGATTCCTCTTAGTCTTACGTTCAATAACATGGCCTTTTTGGCACTGCGGGCAGGTCACGCCAATTTCCTTGACAATAGCCTGAGTATGACGACAATCCGGGAAATTACTGCAGGCATAAAATTTCCCAAATCTACCCAACTTGATGACCATCGGACTGCCACAAACCTCGCAGTCAAAACCAGCTGGCTCATCTTTGATTTGGATTTTTTCCATTTCAGACTCAGCTTTGGCTACTTCTTTTTCGAAAGGTCGGTAAAACTCGTCAATAACCTTCTGCCATTGCTCTTTTCCGACTTCTACATCGTCCAGTTTTGCTTCCATTTCAGCGGTAAACTTCACATTTACGATACCTGGGAAAAATTCAACAATTAGAGAATTGACGATTTCACCAAGTTCTGTTGGCTCAAAACGCTTGGAAACCAGCTTAACATAATAGCGTTTTTGAATGGTCTCAATGGTCGGTGCGTAAGTAGACGGCCGGCCAACTCCATTTTCTTCGAGAGTCTTGATAAGAGTAGCTTCAGAATAGCGAGCAGGTGGCTGAGTAAAGTGCTGTTCTGGATTAGTATTGACACGTTTGACAGTATCACCCTTTTCCATATCTGGAAGCATCTTATTTTTATCAGAGTCATTATAAATAGCTAGATAACCATCAAACTTGACCTGACTTCCATTGGCCGTAAATTGAACACCATTTTGTTCAATTTTAACATTCATAGTATCAAAGACTGCAGCTGTCATTTGACTGGCTACAAAGCGGTTCCAGATCAGTGTATAGAGCTTCAGCTGATCTTTATCCAAGTATTTCGCAATGCTCTCTGGTGTATTAAAGACACTAGAAGGTCGGATAGCTTCGTGGGCATCTTGAGCTCCAGAGGCATTTTTAATCTTGCTACCGTGTTTTGAATACTTAGCTCCAAAACGATCGGTAATGTAATTAGCAGCTTCATTTTGCGCAACAGGACTAATACGAGTTGAATCCGTACGCATATAAGTAATAAGACCTTGAACGCCAGAACCGATATTGATACCTTCATAGAGTTGCTGAGCCACCATCATAGTCTTACGAGTCCGGAAATTGATCTTATTAGCCGCATCCTGTTGCATAGAAGAAGTCGTATACGGCAAGGGAGCATTACGGCGACGTTCTTTTCTTTCGACACTTTCAACCTTAAAGTCATCTCCCTTAAGATGTGAAAGAACTTCTTTCACTTCATCGTTATTGGTCAGTTTCATTTTTTTGCCATTTAAGCCATAAAAACTAGCTTGAAATTGTCGACTGCCCTTTTTAAAGGTAGAGTCAATAGTCCAATACTCTTCAGGCTTGAAAGCATTTATTTCATTTTCCCGGTCAATAATTAACTTGAGAGCAACAGACTGAACCCGACCAGCTGACAGACCTTTCTTGACTTTTTTCCATAGAATAGGAGAAATAGAATAACCAACTAAACGGTCTAAAACACGACGAGCTTGTTGGGCATCGACCAAATCCATATTAATCTGACGAGGCTCTTTGAAAGCATTCTTGACTGCGTCTTTAGTAATTTCGTTAAAAACTACACGATTCTTTTCTTTTTCATCCAAGTTAAGAATGTGTGCCAAATGCCATGAAATAGCCTCTCCTTCTCGGTCTGGGTCACTTGCCAGAAAGACTTGTTTAGCTTTTTTTGCTTCTTTCCTTAAATCATTGATGAGCGGTCCCTTGCCTCGGATATTGATATATTGTGGTTCATAATTATTTTCAAAATCAATGGACATTGTTGACTTTTTCAAATCACGAATATGCCCAACACTGGCTAAAACTTTATAGTTCCTTCCCAGGTATTTTTCTATTGTTTTTGCCTTGGCAGGCGACTCCACGATAACCAGATTTTTCTTGGTTGTGGACTTTTTACTTGTTTTTGTTACCAATTTATACACCTTCTATCAGAATAAATCTCATAGAGTGTAAACTATTTTTCTAGGCTTGTCAACTGTTAAATTCTCCTATAGGAAAACTTGTTTTAAAAATCAAACTCAGACAGGACATCAGAGCCTGACATAATGCACTTAGCGCCTTCTTGAATCAAATGATGGCAGCCATCAGATTTTCCATCTAGAATTGATCCAGGGATAGCAAATACATCTCTTCCTTCTTCCATCGCTCGCTCACAAGTTATCAAGCTTCCAGATCTCATCTTAGCTTCAGCAACAATGACGCCCCTGCACAAACCTGCAATAATTCGATTTCGCTCAGGAAAATGAAACTTCAAAGGCTGTTCACCGGGACCGTATTCTGATAAAACCAGATGATTTTTGCCAATATAGGACTGAAGTTTTTTATTGGCTTTAGGATAAAAAACATCTAATCCAGTTCCAATAACAGCTATAGTCCTTCCGCCATTCTGTAAAGCTGCCATATGAGCAGCCGTATCAATCCCACGCGCTAACCCGCTCACAATGATTAATTCATTATTCAGTTCTTTAATAATTTTTTGAACGGACTGATTTCCAAGCTTACTACTATCACGACTTCCGACTACTGCTACTTTTGGCAATTCAAGCAGATCAATATTTCCCTGATAAAACAAAAGAGCAGGTGGGTTATATATCTCACTCAAATCCCATGGATAAATATCATCCAAGATAGAAAAAGAGGGAAATTCCTCAAAGGATTTTTTTAAGAAATCGTCGTCAATTTGCTTATAGCGTTCTATAAACAGGGCGGGATTACGGCACTCTGAAACCACCTCAATATCACGCAAAGAAAGCTCCTTTTCCTTGTTTTCAGCATATCTCAAGACATTAAGAACTTGTCCATTAGTCAGTCCAGCATGTTTCAATTTATAAATATCATAGTTTTTCATTTTTTCACCTCACTATTATATTCGTAAAATCTACAAAAAAAGACTGTAAAACAGTCTTTTTTTATATCCTGACTAATTTCTTTAAAAAAGCATCTCTTCTCATTGAAAGTAAATAGTCGAATATTAATCATACCAAGGCTTTATCTGTCATAGCATTAGGAATTTCTTTGATAATCCGAGCAGGATTTCCAGCTAAAACTACATTGTCTCCAAAAGACTTGGTCACAACTGATCCTGCTCCTACTACCACATTATCTCCCAGTGTCACACCAGGCAGAATAGTCACACCGCCTCCAGCCCAGAAATTATCACCAATGGTAATGGGAGCTCCATACTCAATACCAGAATTTCTTTCCACAGGATCCAATGGGTGTAATGGCGTTAGCAATTGACAATTGGGACCAAACATGGCATTATCTCCAATCCTAATCGGACAAACATCTAACATTGTCAAATTCCAGTTAGAGTAAAAGTTCTCTCCTATATGGATATTAACACCATAGTCACAAACAAAAATTGGATGAATTGAGAGATTCTCACCAGTAGAACCAAACCATTCTTTGACAATAGCTTTTCGTTTATGACCATCTTGTTCTTGATTAAAAGTATATTGATATTCCCTTGATTTAGCTGCTAATTGCCTTAATTCCTGATCTTGAGGGCGATAGGGTTCACCAGCAATCATTTTTTCGTATTCTGTTTTCATGGCAACTTCCTTTTCATACGAGATAAATGGATGATTAAATAGAGCTGTTCATCTTCTGATGTGATGTAATTGCGAGTTTTTTCAAGATGACCAACAATCTTTTGGGTTGTTTCAAAAGCATAAGGGTATTTTGACTTCATCATCATAAACATCTCATTATCTTCTAAATCTCTATATCCAGAACCTGTCAACACCCGCTCGCAAAAAAATTTCAAATGAGTCACAAAGCGTTGTACATATATATCTTCCTCATCTAGAGAAATTTCTAAACTGTACTTGACAATAGTCATGATTTCTTCCATCAACATGGTCAAATCTCTTGCAGCTGCACCGTTCTCTAATTCCGCATTCACAATTGTTAAGGCCATAAAACTAGCCTCATCATCTGGTAAGTCTTTACCAAAATATTGACTTAGAAGCTGATTTGCATATTTTCCAACTTCAAATTCCTCCGGAAAAAATCGCTTGATATCCCACATAAGAAAATTTTTCAAATAGATGTCATCCTTCTCTCGCAAAACGACTCCATGCATGTGGTCAGCCATTGCTATAAAAGCATGATGATTTAACTTCTTAGAAATCTTTTTATGGGCAAATGCAATAACTTCACCAGCCATTTCTATAATTTCAGGATCAATTTCGTTAATCAACTGCTTCCTGTCTGCTGACAAAATAAATTTTTTCTCAATCAGATCAAGCGAGATCTCCTGACCCACTTTTCTACCAAAAGCCAGCCCTCTTCCCATGAGCACAATTTCTTCTTGGTTTTCTTCAGAAATAACGACATTATTGTTTAAAATTTTAATAATCTGCATTTCCAACCTCTTCATGACTAGTCAAGCATAGACTTAACAGGTTCAAATGTCTTCCGGTGAATTGGGCTCACCCCATAATGTTCTAGGCCCTCCAAGTGACTCTTCGTTCCGTAGCCAGCATTTTGCGCAAAGGCATAACCAGGAAATTCTTTATCGTAGTCTGCCATCAGCCGATCACGAGTGACCTTAGCTACGATACTAGCTGCTGCAATAGATAGTGAATTAGCATCGCCCTTGATGATGGAATCTTGCGGGATATCAACATCCAGTTTCATGGCATCAATCAGCAGATAATCGGGCTTGAGAAAAAGCTTAGACAAAGCCTCTTTCATAGCAAGCTTGGTCGCTTCATAGATATTGACTTGGTCTATAATATCATTGTCCATCAGGCCAATACCAACTGTCAAGGCTTTATTCATAACTGCTTGATAGATTTCATTATGCTTTTTCTTAGGAATCTTCTTACTGTCGTTTAGCCCCTTGATTTTACATCCTGGAGGCAAGATAACAGCAGCAGCGACAACTGGTCCAGCTAGAGGACCACGACCAACTTCATCAATCCCGGCGATTGCCTGGTAGCCAGCTTGATAAAGCTCTTTTTCATACCGTAACATCTGCTCCAGACGCAAATCCTCATCTAACTCTGCCTGAATAGCTCTTTTACGCTTTTCAATAGCCTTTTGAACTCCACTACGCTGATCCTTCGCCACCTCTTCTAAAAAAGAATCAGACAACTCTGTCACTAACTCCAAGCGCTGCTGAATTTCCTTAATCGTTGCCATCTAATTCTCCTACTGTATCCAGGCAGAAACGGCCCAGCTTACCATCACGAACATCTTTGACAAATAAGCTATAAAAACGATCGTAGTCATCACGGAAACCAAGTTTTGGGGTCATATCCATAATTATATCTGGCGCTTCTTGACTTAGATCTAACTGTTTATAGCGACCCACTAGCTCTTCAGGATAATGCTCCTTAAAATAATTGAGTCCAAAAATCGTCACTTCATCCATAGGTAACAGATTATCCTTGATTGCACCAGTCAGAGCAAGCTTAAGAGCAACCATCTCGTCTTCAAACTTAGGCCAAAGGATACCTGGTGTATCCAAGATTTCCAAATCTTTATTTGACTTGAGCCATTGCTGCCCTTTTGTCACACCGGGCTTATTCCCTACAACAGCAATTTTCTTACCAGCCAAGCGATTCATCAGAGTTGATTTTCCAGCATTGGGAATGCCGATTATCATGGTACGCAGAGTTTCGATGCGAATTCCCCTCCCCTTCTGACGAGCTAATTTATCAGCCATCAGTTTCTTAGCAGCATCTGTCACCTTTTTAACGGCAGACTGTTCTTTAGAATTAAGAGCCAAAGTAGGAATTCCTTGACCTTCAAAATAAGTCTGCCACTCCTTGAGACGGACAGGATCAGCTAAATCTGCTTTATTTAGAATCAAAAGCTTTGGTTTATCACCTACAATTTTAGTTAGCATGGGATTTTGACTAGATAAAGGGAGACGGGCATCAACCAAGACAGTCACAAAATCAACAAACTTAATACTTTCTTGGACCTGTCTCCGAGCTTTGGACATATGCCCAGGGAACCATTGAATCGTTGCCATATTTTTTCCTTTCAGCGAATATCTTTCAGAATAATTTCATCTTTATCTATTTTAACATATTTCAAAATTTTAAGAGGCAAGATTAAAAATTCTCAGTGAAACAAAAAAGCCCCAATGGGCTTTATCATTTATCTAACTTGTTCAAAGTGAAGGTGCACTGCAATATGATCTCCATAGCCACTGCGCTCTAGATCACGTTGCAAGCGATAAGAAATGTAATGTTCAGCAATAGTAATGTAGCCTGCTCCCAAGAGACGGCTTTCAACCATTGATTGAATCATACTAATAGTTGCTCTCTCTACTTTTGCTTCTTGCAAATCAAGAACTACCTTTTTTGTAACTTGTGCCAAATTTTGCCGTAAATCATCAGTCAAAACATAGACTGTCTGAGCAGCCTTTAAGACAGCTTGATAGATTTTATCCGGATCAAAATCTACAACTTCACCACTGCGCTTAATTACTTGCATAATAAACTCCTTTATTTATCTATTTCTAATATAATGTAAGTCACTAACATGACTTCTGCCAATCTAGTTCTTTACAGCCTGCTCAAAAAGAAAACTCAAAGCTAGACCATACCTTAACATTATATAATTTTTTCCAATATTTTTCAAAGGTAGCTTTCTTTTTTTAGACTTTAAAAAGCGAAAAAGAAAGGAAAGCACTTGGCAATCCTTTCTTAAATGCTCTTCATAAACTATCAGATACTGAATTCACTTTTCAGTTTAAATAAATACGACTAAATAGAAAGCCAAACATTATGTATCGGATTTCTCTAATGCTATGTCCTGTCTTTTATAACGATAGTGCATTTTCCAGTGATTTTCAGATACTTCTTCTAATTCCAGAGTCTTGTTAATCTTATTAAAAGGTAATTTCTCTTCCTCGACTTTCCTTAGAAGCTCAACTAATAAGTCACCCCCAGCGTTTAGAGAGATCAAACTATCATCCTCACTATCGTATTGAAGTAAAACTTTCTTTGTTGGTTTGTGAACGACATTATAAAGATTAAAAGCCCTTTTAATGTCAAAATTCTTCTCTTTATCTGCTATCATTGACACAGTATGTAACTCTAACCGACCAATTTTAAAAGCTCCAAAAAGACTGACAACAATCCCTAATCCAGCAAGTGTTTCCCAGATGAGAGAGAAAAGTTTTAAATCCCAATCTGTTATAACATTAAGAAGTAGATAAAGAGCCCCTAAACCAAACCCTAACAAAATTAAACCTGCGCCATAAAAACTGGCCTTATCACCAGTTCGAATAATTGGCTTGTCGTAAACTCTCTTCCCCTCAAGTTTTTCCAGACTGCGCTTTGCCTTATACTCCTCAATTCGTTGACTATACTTTTCTGGCATATTATGAAATTACACCTCACTTATTTATATAAACTCTAAACTCAAATTGCCGATCAATAATCCGGTCTCAGGACACCTTTAACAGTCTCTTTGGTTGCTTGGTAGTCTCCATCAACGACGACCTTAATAATTCGTTTGGCATCTTCTTCAGGTGCAGGCACAAGTGGTAAGCGAGTTGGGCCTGCCGCAAAGCCCAAGTAATTAAGAACAGCCTTGACTGGAGCTGGGCTCGGGTAAGAGAAAAGAGCATTGACTTTGGGAATGAATTTCCGTTGAATAGCTGCTGCTTTTTTGATGTCATTGTGCTCAATTGCGTCCAGCATTTCAAACATTTCATCACCGTTTGTGTGAGAAGCAACAGAGATAACTCCATCAGCCCCCAGATTCATAGCATGAAAGGCATCACCGTCCTCACCAGTATAAATCAGAAACTCTTCTGGACGATGCTCAATCAAATAAGCCATATTAGCAAGACTAGTACATTCTTTAACGCCGATAATATTTGGATGTTCTGCTAGTCTCAACATGGTCTCGGGAGTCATCTCAACTACTACCCGTCCTGGTATATTGTAGATAATGATAGGCAGGTTTGAAGCATCTGCAATGGCTTTAAAGTGTTGGTACATGCCTTCCTGTGAAGGTTTATTATAATAAGGAACAATAGCTAAACCAGCTGCAAAACCACCAAATGCATCTACTTCTTTAACAAATTCGATAGAGTCGCGTGTTTCATTGGTACCAACACCCGCTATTAAAGGGACACGTCCTTTAACAACCTTTTGAACTGCCGCAAATAATTCCAACTCTTCATCGTGAGTCAGAGTGGGACTTTCTGCTGTTGTACCTGCTAATAGAATCCCATCCGTGTGGTGAGCCAAAAGATGCTCTATCAAGTCAGGAATAGCATCAAAATTAATTGATCCATCTTCATGAAAGGGTGTAATGAAAGCAGTGATTATTTTACAATTAAGCAAATCTTTATAAGCCATAGGAAAACCTTTCTATATAAGGAAAGGAGGCTTAAAGAATTTCTTCTTAGCCTCTTTTTGTTATAGCAAAACTTGTTTGAGGTTTAATTGACTTAATGATACTAGTTATTTACCAGCTCACTCATCTAAAAACTGAACAAAAACCAGAAACATTAAAATTCAAACTAGCTTTATCCTATTTTGAAAACTATTAAGTCTTCTAATTAACCTTTTATTTTAGCTCGTAAACAAGCTCTTCAGTCGGACGAACTAAGCCACGCTCATGCAAGGTCTCAGCAATCTGTACTGAGTTCCATGCAGCACCTTTAAGAAGATTATCAGATACAATCCACATGTGAACGCCATTTTCAATATCAAGGTCTTTTCGAATCCGACCAACAAAAGTTTCTTTTCTACCAACTGCGTTGACAGCTTGCGGATAAATTTGATGAGCAACATCATCTTCTAAGACTGTACCCGGAAAGGCAGCAATGGCAGCCTTTATTTCTTCGATAGAGGCAGTTTCTTTAGTTTCAATATAGACAGATTCAGAATGCGCTGATAAGACAGGAATACGGACACAAGTTGCAGAAACTTTAACAGATTCATCTTCTAAGATTTTCTTAGTCTCCTTGGTCATTTTCATTTCTTCATAAGTATAGTCATTGTCCGTGAAAACATCGATTTGTGGCAATGCATTAAACGCAATTGGATAATGCTTCTTGTCCCCACCAGAAGGCAAGATATTAGCAGTCAAATCCTTTGGATCAACACCATCATTTAATACCTGACGCAACTGATCCTGCGTTTCCAAAATTGCACCCATACCAGCACCAGATACAGCCTGATAGGTTGATACAATCACGCGCTCAATTCCCCATTTATCAGCGATTGCTTTCAACGGAAGCATCATTTGAATCGTAGAGCAGTTTGGACAAGAAATAATTCCGTTGTGATGGTCCAATGCATGGGCATTAACCTCTGGTACTACTAATGGAGTTTTGCTGTCTTGGCGGAAGTAAGAAGTATTATCAACAACTACTGCCCCAGACTTAACTGCATAAGGAGCATACTTTGCTGAAGTCGAGCCACCAGCAGAAAAAAGAGCAATGTCAACGCCATCAAAAGCAGTTTCAGTAGTTTCTTCAATTACAATGTCCTGCCCCTTAAACTGCAAAATCTTTCCAGCTGAACGTGCAGACGCTAAAAAGCGCACTTTATCAATAGGAAGACTTGATTCTTCCAACATTTTAATCATCTGAGCTCCAACGGCTCCAGTAGCACCCACTACAGCAACTGTATATCCCATACAATCTACCTCTGAATTTTCTAAAAATTTTGTATATTCTATAATTATACTATTTTTTAAAAAAATTGTAAATCCAATCTGAGACTATAAAGGGATAAAATTGATTTTTTTTGATCTTAAATATGTTATATATTTTACATAAAATGATTTATCTACATCAACATACACAACAACTCTTACCTTAAAAATAAATCTTTATATGGTTACTGCTTTTCCCTCACGAACAAAACTGCATCCATTGCTCTACGACTCAACCGCCTTCTTCGAAGTCATTTCATCAAGAGCAATAGCACTCTCAACTCCGACCGTATCAGCATCAATTTCTCTAAGTTTGGCTTCGACTAATGGTCTTGCCTCTCTAAGAGAGGTATCAAAGTTTACAGCTTTTGTTCTTACGAACCAAACTGCATCCATTGCTCTACGGCTCAACTGCCTTCTTCGAAGTCATTTCGTCAAGAGCAATAGAAAATCCCCAATCCGTAGACTGGGGATTCGAGGCATCTTTCGATGAGAACAGCTGGTTCACACAACTGCTCAAGGTCCGCTCCTGCGTTACAATTGAATGTAGACCTCCTCAGCGCAAAAGGCTCCTAGGAGCCAATCGACTCATCGCATGAAGTCTAGTTTACCCTATCTTTCACCACTTTGTCAAGGTATTTAATCTAAAAGTATGTGTCTCAATTTTTGAGAAGATAAAAAAATAGCAGAAATTCAAGGAAATGAGATGCAAACGTATACAATCGTTCACTTCAGCCTTGACATTCTCTACTTTATGCTGTAAACTAGATTAAAGACTGAGTAACACAACTGTACTTGTTTACTCGGTGGAGGTAGGTGTTAGCGCACCTGCCTCTTTTTTTGTTTCTTATTGCTATAATTATACAACTAATTTCAAGCGATGTCAACAGAAAAATGATGACGGCATGTCAAAT